>NZ_JOCB01000039.1 GCF_000718775.1 Streptomyces sp. NRRL S-31 | reverse complement strand
CCGCCGGCCCGCCGGCCCGTCGGCGCGGCGCGGTTCGGGCAGGACGGTCAGGCAGGCCGGCGGCGGCCGACGCGACCCCGTGGATCGGCCGTTGCAATACGGGGCTGCGGTCCGTCGCGGAGCGGAGCGGCCCGCACCACGAGCCACGGCGGCTGATGGTGCGGGCCGGCGGCGGGGCCGTACCCCTACCGGACCGGTGCCGGCGCGTAGCCGGCGGGCCTGCTGGTGAAGGTGCCCCGGCCCTGGGTGCGGCCGCGCAACCGGGTGGCCTGGCCGAGCGCAGGTCCGCATCGACGACGCCGACTGCCTGGGCGCTGTCGCACAGGAGGATGACGGGCTCATCCTCGGGGTGCTCGAGGAGGCTGAAGGCGGCCTCGCAGATACCGATGGCTTCGGCTTCACCGCTGCTCGAGGCCAAGGAGTCGCCGTAACCGGCGGTCCCGTCTTCGGCAGCCCAGCCGTAGCCGCACAGTGCGGACTCGTCAGCGACGGCCGCGCCGGCGACGGCCACGACTGCGGTGTCGGGAAGGTCGGCGAGCACGGCATAGCGGTCCCCATCGGCCGGATTCGTTGCCGTCGGATGTTCGCCGTCGCCGATTCCGCCCGTGTCGGCGAGGAGGGCGGCAAGAGCGTGGTGACAGTGCGGGCAGCCATCGGTGCGTTCGGGGCAGTTCGTCCGGCGCCTCTCGGTCAGTTCACGCACGCTGTGCCACAACTCGGCTTCGGCGTCCGCGAAGCGCGCCGACGCCGCGGCGCGACACCGCGCGATGAGGTCCGCGAACGGCCCCGTCGTCATGCAGGCCTGCATCCGGTCGTGGAGTTCCGTGACCCGGAGCCGGGCTTCGCGGGACCGGGCGGCGAGAACCGCGGTGTCCTGGTAGGCGTCGTCCAAACCGTCGAGTCCGGTGCGCCGTGCGGAGAGGGAGCAGGTGAGGGCGTCCCGTGCGGCCCGGCCGATCGCGTAGCGGCCCCAGGCCAGCGCGGCACGGGCGTGGCGACTCCATCGTTCGACCACCGCGTCATGCGTGAGGTGGAGGTTCTCGTCCTCCCGGACATCGCGCAGGGGTTCTTGGACGAAGGCGTCGTCGTCACAGTCCAGCAGTTCACGCACCGGCGTCGGCAGCAGTTCGTCACCTGCCGTCCGCTGGTCCCAGACCCAGCGGGCGAGGTCGCTTTCCGGTGCCTGCGGTGTGCCGTCGGCAGTCCCCTGTCGCGGAGTTCCTGCCGCGGGGCTTCGGCGAAGGCCGCCGGGAACGCCCTGCGCGCCACCCTCACCTCCAGCACGTCCATCGGCCAGGAGCGGCCGGCGAGACGGCGGCAGGCTGCTCCCTGCATGGGGCCTCCGCCTGCGACAGGGCCCGTCGCACCTTGCGCGCGTGGATCCGCAGCCGTCGCAGCCGCTCCGGGGACTGTGTCGAGAGCTCCGCACGCCGGACAGCCCCGCGAGCGAGGACATCGACGTGGGCGAGAGCGATGGCGATGGGACCGGCGAGCGAAGGATGTTCCAAGGCCACGTCAACCTCAGGAGCGCAGATCCCGCTGATTCGCGCCAGGACGGCCTCCTGCAGGGCGGTGAAGCCGTCGGCGAAGCGACGGGTCAGCTCTGTGTGCTCGATGATCGTCACGAATGGGCCTTCCGGACCGAGAGGGGTGACCGGGGCGGGACCTTCGTGCTTCAGCCGACCAGCTTCCACTCCTGACACCGGTTGGTCTTGAAGTACTCGCCGCTGTTGAGCGTCACGCGCCCCGGGCCGTCGAGGTTGTTGTTGGCGATGATGGAGCGGAACTCGCCGCTGGCGTCCTTTGCGCGCTCCCAGTAGCAGCCCCACTCGCCGTCGGGCCCGGCGGTCTTGTAGGTGCCGGCCTTGATGTCCTCGCCGACGAGGTACTCCCCCTCACCGGGGAAGCCGGCCGCCGGACCGGACTTGTGCGTCTTCTTCGGCTTGGCGGTGACCGTTTTGGTCACCGTGGGCGCGGGCTTGGGGTCGGTGGTCGCGGCGGTCCGGGTGATAGTGACCGTGGGGCGGGGGGCGGCCTTCACTCCGGCCGTCGCCTTGCCGGTGTCGGCAGAACCGTCGCTCGAGCCGATCCCGACGCCGATGAACAGGGAGACCAGGGCGACAGCGCCGTACTTCAGCCGTCTCTTGCGGCGCTCGCCCTGGCCCCCTCCGTGCGGCGCGGCGAGGCCGGTGAAGCCGTGCGGGTCGTAGCCGGGCCGCTGAGGGGCGGGCTGCTGGAAGGTCATGGCGTTCTCCGTTTCATGGGGTCGGCGCGGCAGGCCGACGGGGCGGCAGGGCAGCCCGCAGCACGAAAACCTGCTGGGCGGCCGCTTCCGCCGCAAGCACCCTCACATAATCAGCACATTGAAAGCGCTGTCAAACGCGTTGACAGATTTGACGGGTGCTGTAAGTTGTTTACGTCCGCTTCCGAGAGGCCCAGGACCGCACCTATGCCCCAGTCATCCGCGTCACCCGCCCAGGTGACCGCCGCCGACATCTCCCGCATCGCGGGCGTCACACGCGCCACGGTCAGCAACTGGCGCCGTCGGCACGACGACTTCCCGGCGCCGTCCGGTGGCACGGACAGCAGCCCGCTGTACGACCTGGAGGCCGTGCGCGCCTGGCTCGCCTCCCGTGGGCACACCTCGGCCGCGAGCCCGTCGGAGGAACTGCGCACGACGCTGCGCCTGCACGCACAGGACGGCGGCGGCACACCGGAGGACCTGCTGCTGCTCGTCCTCGCCGCGGCCGGCCGCTCGCCGGAGGAGCTGACGGCCGCCGTACGACTGCCGGACGCGGACCTCGCGACCCGCGCGCAGCGGGACGCGGCCGCGGCAGCCGACGCCGTACCGGCCGCGGAGGCCGTCCGTTACGAGCCGGGCGACGCGCCGGTGCTGCGCGCGCTGTACGCGTGTGTACGCGACGAGGGCGGCCAGGCCGCGCTGGCCGTGCTCGCGGAACGGGAACTGGAGGACAGCGCCGCATCCGGCGCCTACCAGACCCCCGCCCCGCTCGCCGACCTGCTCGCCCGCCTGATCCCCGGCTCCCCCGCCCGCGTCCTCGACCCGGCCTGCGGCAGCGGCACCCTCCTGGCAGCCGCCGCCCTCAGGGGCGCGAGCGAGCTGTACGGCCAGGACACACTTCCCGTGCAGGCCCGCCGCAGCGCCGTGAGCCTGATGCTGACGGCCCCCGAGGCCACGGTCACCGTCCGCGCCGCCGACAGTCTCCGCGCCGACGCCTTCCCCGGCCTGCTCGCCGACGCCGTCCTGTGCAACCCGCCCTTCGGCGACCGCGACTGGGGCCACGACGAACTCGCCTACGACCCCCGCTGGGCGTACGGTGTACCGCCCCGCGCCGAATCGGAACTGGCCTGGGTACAGCACGCCCTCTCCCACCTCACTCCCGGCGGCCATGCCGCCCTGCTCCTCCCGCCGGCCACCGCAGGCCGCTCGTCGGGCCGCCGCGTACGGGCAGAACTCGTCCGCAGCGGCGCCTTGCGCGCGGTGATCGCCCTGCCGGCCGGCGCGTCGGTGCCGCTGCACGTCGGCCTCCAGATCTGGGTGCTGCAACGGCCCGAACCGGGCGGCCCGGAACGCAAGTCGGTCCTCTTCGTCGACACGGCGGCGGACGCGGCGACGGCGGCCGGACACGGCAGGACGGCGACCGTGAGCGGGCGAATGCGGGGTGGAAGCAGACCCGCCGCCCCGGACTGGGACGGGATCACAGCGCGCGCACTGGACGCCTGGCGGGCGTTCACGGAGAGCCCTGACACATTCGAGGGCGAGCCCGGCGTCGCGCACGCCGTCGGGGTCGTGGACCTGCTCGACGACGTGGTGGACCTTACGCCGGCGCGACTCGTACGGGCGTCACGGGCCGAGATCGACCCGGCGGAACTGTCGGCCGAGGTCGACGCCACCCGCCGGAGTCTCGTCGAGGCCGCGAGGTCCCTGGGGAGGACGGCCGGTCAGGAGGCGTGGAGCACCGCGGGCGCCACGGCCCGCCAGTGGCGGACGGCGACCGCGTCCGACCTCACGCGCGGCGGAGCGCTCACCCTGCTGCGGAACCTGCCGGACAGCGTGCGCACCCGCGCGCAGGCCGCGAGCGGCGGGACCGGCGGGGGCGGGAGGCCCGAGACACGGCCGGTGCTCACCGGCTCCGACATCGCGACCGGGTCAGGTCCCACCGGGGACCCGATGGGGCTGTGCGACGAGACGGCACCCGTGATCGCCGTCGGTGACGTCCTCGTACGGGCGGTCGCGAGCACGGACGGTCCGATGGCCCGGGTGGCGGACGAGGCGGACGCCGGCGCGCTGCTCGGCCCCCACGTCCACCTCTTCCGGCCGGACCCGGCACGCCTGGACGCCTGGTTCCTCGCCGGGTTCCTGGGCGCGGAGGAGAACATCGCGGGCGCGTCGACCGGCAGCACGGTTCTGACGGTCAGCCCGGGCCGGCTGCGTGTGCCGCTGCTGCCGCTGGAGGAGCAGCGGCGGTACGGGGAGGCGTTCCGGCACGTGCACGAACTGCGAGCGGAGGTCCAGCGGGCGACACGGCTGGCCGAGGAGACGGCACGGCTGCTGGCGGGCGGGCTCACGGGCGGGCAGTTGCTGCCGGCGCGGGAGGCGTCGGGGGCGGCGGAGGCGGGCGGACGGGGTGGCGTTTCGCCCCATTAGGCACATGGCCTCTCACACATAGACCACACTTGTCGGACCGTCCCGGCCGATCGACTCGGCTGGGCTCGGCCCGGGCGGTGGGGTTGGGACATTTCGGAAGGAATCCGGGGATCCAGTTGAACAGCAGCAAGCACACGGAGTTGGCGAACCACGCATGGTCCGTCGCCGACCTCCTACGGGGGGACTACAAGCAGTCCGACTACGGCAAGGTCATCCTGCCGTTCACCGTGCTGCGGCGACTGGAGTGCGTGCTGACGCCGACCCGCGAGAAGGTCGCGGAGATCGCGGAGCAGCACAAGGACAGCGGCATCGACCCGGACCGCTTCCTGCGCCGGGCCTCGGGCCACTCTTTCTACAACCGGTCCAGCCTGACGCTGAAGAAGATCGCGGACGACCCGCAGAACGCGGCGAAGAACCTCATGGTGTACGTGGGGGCCTTCTCGGACAACGCACGGGGTGTGCTGGACCGCTTCGAGTTCGCCCAGCAGATCAAGCGGCTGGACGGCGCCGGGCTGCTCTACCAGGTCATCGGCAAGTTCACGGACCTGGACCTGCGCCCCGAGATCGTGCCCAACCACAACATGGGCTACATCTTCGAGGAGCTGATCCGCCGCTTCGCCGAGCAGTCCAACGAGACGGCCGGTGAGCACTTCACGCCGCGTGAGGTCATCCAGCTCATGGTGCGGCTGCTGGTCGCGCCGGACGGTGACGCGTTGCAGTTGCCGGGTGCGGTGCGCACGGTCCTCGACCCGGCCTGCGGCACGGGCGGCATGCTCTCCGCGATGGACGACCTCATCAAGGAACTGAACCCGGACGCCACGGTGGAGGTGTACGGGCAGGAGCTCAACCCCGAGTCGTGGGCGATCTGCCGGTCCGACCTGATGATCAAGGGCCAGGACCCGGAGAACATCGCCTTCGGCAACTCCTTCTCCGACGACGGGCACGCCCGGAAGACCTTCGACTACATGCTGGCCAACCCGCCGTTCGGCGTGGAGTGGAAGAAAGTCAAGGACGAGGTCGAGCACGAGCACAAGGCGCTGGGGGAGGTCGGCCGCTTCGGTGCGGGTCTGCCGCGCATCAACGACGGCTCGCTGCTGTTCCTTCAGCACATGATCTCGAAGATGAAGCCGGTGGACGTGAACGGCGTGGGTGGTTCGCGCCTCGCGATCGTCTTCAACGGCTCGCCCCTGTTCACGGGCGCGGCCGGCTCGGGCGAGTCGGAGATCCGCCGCTGGATCCTGGAGAACGACTGGCTGGAGGGCATCGTGGCCCTCCCGGACCAGCTCTTCTACAACACCGGCATCTCGACGTACTTCTGGATCCTGACCAACCGGAAGAGCCCGGACCACAAGGGCAAGGTCGTGCTGCTGGACGCGCGCGACCAGTGGCAGAAGATGCGCAAGTCGCTGGGCGACAAGCGCAAGGCGCTGGGCAAGGAGCACATCGCCACGGTGGTCAAGCTGTACGGCGAGGCCCTGGCGGTGGTGGAGGACGCGGAGCACCCGCTGCACGGCAAGGTGAAGGTCTTCGCCAACGAGGACTTCGGCTACCAGCGGATCACGGTGGAGCGTCCGCTGAAGCTGCGGTTCGAGGTGACGGAGGAGACGCTGGCGGCGCTGGAGGCGTCCAAGGCGATCCAGAAGCTTCCGCAGGCCGCGGTTCTGGCGGACGCCTTCAAGTCCCTGATGGGGTCGAGCTGGGGCACGAAGCAGGAGGCTTGGCTCGCGCTGAAGGACGCGGTGGTGCAGGCCGGCGGGACGTGGCCGACGGGGGCGCCGTTCAACAAGGCGCTGCGGGAGGTCGTCGGAGTGCGGGATCCGGAGGGCGAGGTGCAGCTCGTCAAGGGGCAACCTGAGCCGGACGCAGAGCTTCGGGACTACGAGAACGTGCCGTTGGGTGAGGACGTCGAGGTGTACCTGAAGCAGGAGGTCCACCCACATGTGCCGGATGCGTGGGTTGACCATGGCAAGACGAAGGTGGGGTACGAACTCCCGGTCACACGCCACTTCTACGTGTACCAGCCTCCGAGGCCACTGGCGGCGATCGACTCAGATCTGAAGACTCTGGAAGCGGAGATTCAGGCGCTGTTGGCTGAGGTGACCGGATGACCTGGGTAGCAAATGTCGCTTTCCCTCAAATCGCACTGAGGCGCTACATCAACGAAATCACTGACGGCCCCTTCGGCAGCTCCCTCACCAGCAGTCACTACTCCGACGATGGAGCAAGGGTTATTCGCCTCGGAAATATCGGACTTGCACAGTTCAAGGATGCAGACTCCGCTTATATCCCACTGCATTATTTCGAGAACCTTCGTCGCCATGAGGTACATCCCGGGGATTTGATCATTGCGGGACTCGGCGATGGCAACCATCCTGTCGGTCGAGCTTGCGTGGCACCGAACAACTTGGGGCCAGCCATCGTCAAAGCCGACTGTTTCCGTGCACGACTCAACGAAAGTCGACTAACTCACCGTTACGCCGCTTGGGCGCTGAGCTCGACGTTCGTATCCGATCAAGTGTCGACGCTAACTCGCGGTTCGACCCGCGCGCGGATCAACCTAGAAATGGCGCGCGAGATCAAAATCCCGATTCCCTCAGTAAAGGAACAGCAACGCATCACCCAGTTCCTGGACACTGAGATCAGCAAGATCGATGGCCTACTTTCCAAGAAACACCAACTCGTTTCCCTCCTGGATGAGCGCATTGACAGCCGCATTCTCCAACACGTTGGCTTCAGCCAACTGGTACACCGCACTGCGGGTAATCCTGCGCTACCCATCCGTCGAGCCCTCACCAAGGTGGTCCGCCCGGCCGTCGCAAATGCAGGCGTGATCACTGCCTACCGCGATGGGCAAGTGACCGAGCGAGGCCTGAGGCGGGCCGAGGGGTATACGCTCTCGGCTTCCACAGACCCACAGGGACAGAGCGTCCGACTGGGCGATGTCGTGGTGCACGGACTTGATGGATTCGCAGGAGCCATTGGAACCTCCGAAGCCGTCGGGAATTGCAGCCCCGTATATCACGTGTGTGTCCCCGTGGGTGACGGCGACTCCCGCTTCCTCAGCAGGCTCCTCCGCCTGCTGGCTCTCCAGGGATACCTAGGTAACTTCGCAACCAGCACGCGTGAGCGGGCAGTCGACTTCCGAAACTGGGAGCAGTTCGGGCGGATCCCCATCCCTGCCGTGCCTTACACAGAACAACGCGAGATCGGCGAATGGATCACCAAATTGCGCCCGCTTCGTGAAGCGGTCAGGCAATCTGAAGCTCTGGCCACTGAACGCCGCCAAGCTTTGATCACGGCCGCCGTAACCGGCCAGTTCGACGTCACCACCGCCAGCGGACGCAACGCAACCGAAGGAGTAACCGTATGAGCCCCGTGCACGACGAGTCCTCCTTCGGGTCTGCCATCGTTGCCGCGCTCTGTGAGCGAGGCTGGCGGGAGGCGAACCCCGAGGATTACCGACCCGACCTCGGGCTGGACACCAACGAGCTGTTCACCTTCATCGGCGCGACCCAGCCCGACGAGTGGGACGAACTGCTCACCGTCTACGGCGGCAACCCCAACGAGGCGCAGCGCGGTTTCGCTCAGCGGCTCGACCGGGCCATCGCCGATGACGGGCTGCTGCACGTACTCCGCAACGGCGTCAAGGACCGCGGTGTGCGGCTCCGCGTCGCCTACTTCAAGCCCAACCTCATCTCCGCCGAGTCCGTCCTCGACGGCTACCGGGCCAACCGTCTCACCGTCGTCCGGGAACTCCCCTACGCCACCAAGCAGGCCGACTGGGGTCACCGGCTCGACCTGACCCTCTTCCTCAACGGCATCCCCGTTGCTACGGCCGAGTTGAAGAACCCGCTGACCGGGCAGGGTGTCGAGCAGGCCAAGGAGCAGTACCGGACCGACCGGGACCCCACCGAGCTGATCTTCACCCGGCGCGTCATCGCGAACTTCGCCGTCGACCCGGACCTGGTCTTCGTCGCCACGCAACTACGCGGCAAGGGCACGCAGTTCCTGCCCTTCAACACCGGCTCGAACGGCCCCGGCCAGCCCGGCGGGGCCGGAAACCCGGCGCCCACGGCCCACGGCACGTACGCCACGTCCTACCTCTGGGAACAGGTCTGGGAGCGGGACAACTGGCTCGACCTGCTCCAGCGTTTCGTGCACCAGCAGAAACACAAGACGCCCGGCGGCGGCACCACCAAGTCGACGATCTTCCCCCGCTTCCACCAGTGGGACGTGGTCCGGAAGCTCACCGCGCACGCGTCCGTCCACGGCGCCGGCCAGAACTACCTGGTCATGGCCTCCGCCGGCTCCGGCAAGTCGAACACCATCGGCTGGCTGGCCCACCGCCTCAGCGACCTGCACGCCCGCACAGATCCGCACTCCCTCAGGCCCGAGGCCCTCGCCGACGGCCGTATCAAGCCCGGCGAGCCGGTCTTCGACAAGGTCATCGTCATCACGGACCGCCGCGCGCTGGACGCCCAGCTCTCGGCGACCGTCGGCAGCTTCTCGCAGACGGACGGCCTGGTCGTAAAGGTCGACGAGAAGCACGGGGCGAAGAGCGAGCAGCTCGCCCGCGCGCTCTCCCGGGACACCGGGAAGATCGTCACGGTCACCCTGCACTCGTTCCCGGCGCTGCTCGACTACATCAAGCGCAACCCGACCGAGATCAAGGGCAGCCGTTTCGCGATCATCGTCGACGAGGCGCACTCCTCCCAGTCCGGTGACGCCGCCACCGCCGTGAAGTCCGCCCTGCGCGACCTCGGCCTGGACGCCGACTCGGACGACGAGGGCGCGACCACGGTCACCCTGGACGACCAGCTCAAGGCGAAGGCGGTGGCACGCTCCCGGGCCGGCAACCTCTCCTACTTCGCCTTCACCGCCACGCCCAAGTCCAAGACGCTCGAACTCTTCGGCACGGAAGACGTGGAGAACGGCAAGACCGTCTACCGCCCCTTCCACACCTACTCCATGCGCCAGGCCATCGAGGAAGGCTTCATCCTCGACCCGCTGCGCAACTACGTCACCTACAACACCTACTGGAAGCTCGCGAACCTCAACCGCGACGAGAAGGAGGTCGACCCCTCCAAGGCCAACAGCCTGCTCGCCCGGTTCGCGCTCATGCACGAGCACACGGTCTCCCAGCACGCCCAGGTGATCGTCGAGCACTTCGTCGCCCACACCCGCGGCCGGCTCGGAGGACGTTCGAAGGCCATGGTGGTCACGGCCTCCCGCCTCTCCGCCGTGGAGATGGCACGCGCCATCCGCAGTTACATCGCCGACCGCGAGTACGACACCAAGTACCCCGACCTGGGTGTCCTGGTCGCCTTCTCCGGATCCCTCACCATCGACGGCGAGGAGACCACCGAGAGCAAGGAGAACGGCGGACTGTCGGAAAGCGCGCTGCCGAAGGCGTTCGGCTACACCCGCGCCGACGACAAGGCGGCGAAGGCCGGCGGCAAGGGGCAGCAGGAGTACCGGATCCTCGTCGTCGCCGAGAAGTACCAGACCGGTTTCGACCAGCCGCTCCTCACGACGATGTACGTCAACAAGACGCTCACCGGCATCGCCGCCGTGCAGACGCTCTCGCGCCTCAACCGCACCGCCGAACGCAAGTCCCAGGCCGACCTCGCCGTCCTGGACTTCGTCAACGACGCCGAGGACATCAGGGAAGCGTTCCGCCCGTACTTCGAGGAGGCGCAGACCCTGCCCTCCGACCCGAACCTCCTCTACTCGGCCCAGAGCCGCGTCATGTCCGCGCCGATCATCTCGGAGCAGGACATGGACGAGTTCGTCGCCGCGTACTTCGAGGCGCAGGAGAAGGCGGGCGGCTCCCAGCCCAAGTGGGAGAAGCTGCACGCCGAGCTGTACCGGCTCCTCTCCCCCGCCGTCACCCGCTTCACCCACCTCCTGGAGAGCGAGGAGGAGGACGACGTCGAGGCCGCCGAGGACTTCCGGGCCAACCTCAACGACTACGTCCGCAAGTACGGCTTCCTCGCCCAGATCGTGCCGTACCAGGACGCCGAGTTGGAGCGTCTGTACCTCTACGGACGCTACCTGCTCAACCGGCTCCCCCGCCTCGCGGACGGCGGAGTCGACATAGGCGAGGTGGACCTCAGCCACCTGCGCGTCGAGAAGACCGGCGAGTACGACGTGTCCCTCAACCCGGAGGGTCCCGCCGAGCTCAAGGGCTTCGGGGACGGGGCTGGCGGCGCGAAGGACTCCGAGAAGTCACTGCTGTCCGAGCTGATCGAGAAGTTCAACGCCAAGTTCGGCACGGAGTTCACCGAGGAGGACGTCCTCCCGGCCTTCAACGCCACCAAGAAGGACCCGAAGGTCCGGGCCGCCGCCCTCGTCAACGACGAGGAGAACTTCGGCATCGTCTTCGACAAGAAGTTCGAGGAGAACATGATGGATCACGTCTCCACCATCGACACCCTCGGCAAGCGGTACTTCGGCACGGACCGGGACTTCAAGTCCAACCTCGACCGCAGCGCCCGCCGCGCGGCCTGGCGGATGATCCGCCGGGAGGAGGGGCTGGACGAGATCTGAGGCGGGCGGGGCCCGGTGCGACGCGCGTACCGGGTCCCGCTCGTCGTACGTCCACCGGTCAGCGACCGGCGGCCATCCGAACAAAGCCGTCCCACGCTTCGGAGCCGATCACGAGCCTGGCAACTGCCGGTCGCTTCGAGTCCCTGACGAGAACGGTTCCAGGGATCGCGGCGACCTCGACGCATTCGCCGCCGTTACCCGTGCTGTAGCTGCTCTTTATCCAAGCGGCTTCGGGCACAGCCGCCTTGCTGCGCTGCACGCTCATGTGTCTCCCATCAGTTGCTCGATAAAGGCAAGTGACTCGCTCGGTGTCAGTGCCTGTGATCGGAGGATGCCATAGCGGGCTTCAAGCGTGCGCACGTACGCAGCGTCGGTGTAGATGCGGCTGTGATCCTGTACTTCCGCGTACGCGAGGCGCTGCCCCTTGTCAGTGTCGATCAACGAAAAGGGGCCGCCCAATGCAGCGTTGTCCTCACGTTGGATCGGCATGACCTGCACCTCTACGTTTCTAGACTGGCTGGTGACGAGGATCTGTCCCAGCGTCTCGCGCATGACCTTTGCGCCACCGATCGGCCTGCGCAGCACCGCCTCCTCGATGACGAAGCTCATCAGGGGAGCGGGGCGTCGGCAGAAGATCTCCTGACGCACCATGCGCGCTTCGAGTCGCTGCTCGATCACTTCGTCTGTCAGCAGCGGCCGTTGCATATGGAAGACGGCACGCGCGTACTCCTCGGTCTGCAGCAGCCCGGGCACCGCATACATCGCGTAGAGGTTCAGCGCGGTGGCCCTGGCTTCAAGTCGCGCCATGTCGCGAAAGAAGGCCGGGTACTGGGCCTTGGCCACCTCCTCCTTCAGCGCCACAAGCAGCCCTCCCGCACCCAGCACCTCGTCCGCCCGCTCGATGAAACGGGCCTGCGGAATGCGGCGCCCCTGCTCGATCGATGCCACCGTGTCCGCCGAGTATCCGACCCGCCTGCCGAACTCCACCCGGTCCAGCCCCGCCCGGACCCGCAGCAGCTTCAACTGCCGCCCGAACGCGGTCACCACGCCCGTCCCCGGATCGTCCTCCGGCCGCTGCTGCCGCTGCCCCGGCTCCTCGTCCCGCACGTCTCTCATCGAAGTCACCGTCCTGCCACCCGCCTCTCCCCCGCGTATCACCGCGTACAGAGCGCCCGTCGATCCCGTACGAAGAGCCAACGTCAGCGCGTCACCCCTGGTGACGCTATGCCACGAGACGCCACCGTGAGTGCATGACCGCAGCACAATCACCCCTCACGGTGCACAAGTTCGCGATGTGCTTCAGCTCGACCCTGCGCGGCGCCCGCCTGGCCAGGCGGCTGTGCGGGACCCGGCTCGACGCCTGGGGCATCCCGTACGGCAGCGACGCGCACGATGTCGTCACACTCGTTGTGGCGGAACTGTGCGCCAACGCCGTCCGGCACGGCCACGTCCCCGGCCGGGACTTCCACGTCCTGCTCACCGCCGACCCGACGACCGGCACCGTACGGATCGAGGTCAGCGACACCCGCGGTGAACGCCTCCCCCGCATTCCCGCCACCACGGCACAGGACGGCGACGGCGGCCGCGGCCTACTGCTCGTCGAGGCGCTGGCCGACCGGTGGGGCTGCTCCCCGCGCGCCACGGGCGGGCCCGGCAAGACCGTCTGGGCGGAGTGCGCCGCCGACTGCGCCACCCCGCGTGACCTGATCACGTAGGTCGCCCGCGACCCGGTTGGACGCGCGGAACCCGCACCCGCGAAACTGCTTCCCAGCGCATCGAAGACCACTTCGGTAACTCGACGGGGGCGGGGGCGGGGAGCAGGTGCCGGAGTCACGGCGGATCGCGGGACGGTACGAGCTGCTGGAGCAGTTCGGCCACGGCGGCATGGGGGACGTGTGGCGGGGTTACGACACCGTCCTGGACCGGCCGGTCGCCGTGAAGCTGATCCGCCCGCAGGCCGTGGCGTCGCCGCACCTGGCGGAGGAGTTCGAGAAGCGGTTCCGGCGCGAGGCGCGGATCACCGCACGGATCCAGCACCCGGGCGTGCCACAGGTGTACGACGCGGTGCTCGACGAGTCGTACGAGCAACTGTTCCTGGTGATGGAGCTGGTCGACGGCGTGCCGCTGACCGGGTACGTGCACCCGGAGAGGCCGCTCCCGGTGAGCTGGGCGGTGGCCGTGGCGGCGCAGGTGGCGACCGTGCTGTCGTACGCGCACGACGTGCCCGTCGTGCACCGTGACCTGAAGCCGGGCAACATCCTCGTTGCCCGGGACGGCACGGTGAAGGTGCTCGACTTCGGGATCGCGGCGATCCTTCGGACGGACGTCACCAAGCTGACCGCGACCGGCAGCCCCATCGGGACGCACCAGTACATGGCGCCGGAACAGGTGCGCGGCGGGCGGGTCACGCCGCGCGCCGACCTGTACGCGCTGGGGTGCGTGCTTCACGAACTGCTCTGCGGGCAGCGGCTGTTCACCGGGGACAGCGAGTGGCAACTGATGATGCAGCACGTCAACGCCAACCCGACACCGCTGCGGCAACTGCGGGCCGAGGTGCCGGCGGAGCTGGAGGCCCTGGTCCTGCATCTGCTCCGCAAGGCGCCCGAGGCGCGCCCGGCGGACGTGCAGGAGGTGTACGAGCGGCTGCGGCCCTTCCTGCCCGGGCCCGGCGAGGAGTCGACGCCCGAGGAGGCGGGGCCCGCCGGGACGCCCGACCCGACCGGGATCTTCCGCCGCCCGTACGCACCCCGCTCGCGCGCCGGCACCGCGGGCGCACGGCCCGCCGCGTCCGCAGCCGGACCCGGTGTGCCGCCCGCCGTGCCAGCGGCTGAGCGGGAGGCTCTGCGGGAGCGGATCCGCGAGGTGCAGGCGCACTACGTGGCGCTGATGGAGGAGGAGCGGTACGCGCAGGCCGCCGAGGTGGTCGACGAGATGATCGAGCCGGCCGCGCGGGCCCTCGGTTCGGAAAACAAGGCGGTCCTGCGCCTGCGCACATGGCGGGCGGTCAGCCACCAGTTGGCGGGCGACCACCGTGCCGCCCTGCCCGAGTTCGAAGCGCTCGCCGACGCCTACGGGCGGGTGAGCGGGCCGGGCAGTGAGGAGGCGCTGGACAGCCGGGCGCAGGCGGCGCGCTGCCGGGGCGAACTCGGCCGGGTGACCGAGGCGCTGGCGGGGCTGCACGACGTCCTCGATGTCGTCCGGTCCGTGGACGGCGACATGAGCGAGACGGCCGTGGAACTGCGGCGCGACATCGGCATGCTGCTGCTCGCGCAGGGGCGGGCCGCGGACGCCTTCGCCGTCCTGGAGCCGCTGCACGCGGACTTGTGCATGGTGTTCGGCCCGGGCGACGAACTCACCGCCGAGGTCGCCGAGACGCTGGCCGTGATCCGTCTCGATCTCGACGGTGGCAGCCCCGGCTCCTCCTCCTGACCTGGTACTCCACCCGCACGGCACCCCGCCCGGCCCTTAGGATCCCCTCATGCCGCAGCTCGCCTTCGACATCGGTTTCTTCGCCGAACTCCCCAAGCTCCAGCCGCCGGTCCGGAAGGGCGTGCTGGAGGCGTGGGAGAAGTTCAACCAGCTCACCCTCGATCAGCTCTTCAGGGATCAGGGACTGAAGCTGGAGAGCCTGACGAACGCCAAGGACAAGCAGATACGGACGATCCGTATCGACCAGTTCTGGCGCGGTGTGGTCCTCGCTCCGCCGACCGGGGACACGTTCATCCTGCTGCGGGTCATGCAGCACGACAAGGCGATCGCCTGGGCGAAGAAGCAGAAGGCCAGCATCAACGAGGTGACGCGGGCCGTCGAGATCCGGGACGCGGCGACCCTGGACGAGCTCACGCCGGCATACGAGCGCGTCGCGGAGGGCTCGCCGAAGAAGCGGCTGTTCGCGGAGTTCTCCGACGGGGACCTGAAGGCGCTCGGCATCGACGACGAGACGCTGCGGCAGGCGCGGTCGCTCATCGACAAGGAGCAGTTGGAGGTGTTCGCGCCGCTGCTGCCGCAGGACCAGCGGGAGGTGCTGCAGTACCTCGCCGAAGGGATCCCGATCGAGGAGGTGTGGCAGGACATCGTCGCGCCCGCCCTCCAGGCGTCGACGCAGCCGGTGGACACGCAGGACTACGAGACGGCGATCCAGCACACCAGGGCACGCATCGCGCTGGTCACGGCACCGGAGGAGCTGCGGGACATCCTGGAGAAGCCGTTCGCGGCCTGGCGGGTGTTCCTGCACCCCTCGCAGCGCAAGGTGGCCTACCGGGCGTCGTACTCGGGGCCCGCCCAGGTCACCGGCGGGCCCGGCACCGGCAAGACCGTCGTAGCCCTGCACCGCGTCAAGTACCTGCTGGGGCACCTGCGCGACGGTGACCGCATCCTGCTCACCACGTACACCAACGCGCTCGTCAACGCGCTCCGCTCCGGCCTCGAATCGCTGGTGGAGGACCCGGAGCTGCGCGAGAAGGTGGACGTCTCGACGGTGGACGGATTCGCCAGCCGGCTCGTCGCCGAGGCGCCGGGCGCGGTGGCGCTGCGGCCGCTGATGAACAATGAGGAGGAGAGCCGCTGGGGCAAGGCCGCCAAGGCGACCGGGTTCCCCGGCAGCGCGCAGTTCCTCGCCCAGGAGTACCGGCACGTGATACTCGCCCAGGACATCCGGAGCCTCGCCGAGTACGAGTCGGCGGACCGGCGTGGGCGCGGGAGCCGGCTGACCGCGGCCGAGCGGCCGCTGGTGTGGGAGACGGTGGAGCGGTTCACGGCCGACCTGGCCGCGGACGGGGCCCGGACCTGGCTGCAGACCTGCGCGGAGGCGGCGCGGCTGCTGGCGGAGAAGGGGCCGCAGTACCGGCACGTGGTGGTGGACGAGGCACAGGACCTGCATCCGGCGCAGTGGCGTCTGCTGCGCGCGGCCGTGCCCGCCCGCCCGGACGATCTGTTCATCGCGGGCGACCCGCACCAGCGCATCTACGACTCGAAGGTGTCCCTGAAGTCGCTGGGCATCAAGGTCACCGGGCGGTCGGTGAAGCTGCGCAAGAACTACCGCAGCACCCAGGAGATCCTGCGCTGGTCCACCGCCCTGCTCATCGGCCGCCCCATCGCCCGGCTCGAGGACGAGGGCCGCGACGACACGCTGCTCGGCTACCGCTCCGCCCTGCACGGCGACGGGCCGGCCGTGCAGGCGGCGGCGGACGAGGACGCCGAACTCGCGGCTCTGGTCACCCGGGTGCGGGCGTGGCTGGATGCGGGAGTCGGCGCCGAGGAGATAGGGGTGAGCACCCGGTTCAACAAGACGTGCGCCAAGGCGGTGACCCACCTCAAGGCCGCAGGCATCCCCGCCGTATCGTTGCGGTCCGCCGACACCGCGAGCGCGGCGGACGCCGTACGGGTCGGGACCATGCACTCGTTCAAGGGACTCGAATTCCGCTGCGTCGCGGTGATCGGCGCCAACGACGGTGCCGTGCCGTTCGCGAAGGCGGTGACGCCGGCCGAGCTGGACGCCAAGCAGTACGAGACGGACATGATGTCGGAACGCTGCCTGCTGTTCGTCGCCTGCACGAGAGCGCGCGACAGCCTGTACGTGTCGTGGTCGGGTGAGCCGAGTCCGTTCCTGGTGGAGGCGGGGGTGGGGGCCGGTGCACCTCTCAGGAGTCCGGCGGGGTGACTGTCGGCATCACCGTGCCGCGTCGGGCGTGACGTCATAGAGTTTCCGCCCGACGCAAGACGCAGGACGTACGACGTACGACGCAGGTCATCGGTAACAGGGGGCGCGAAGTTGCAGGCGAAGGAGACGTTGTTCGCCGATCTCGTACAGGGGCGGGCACAGCAGTTCCAAGTGCCTCTGTACCAAAGGACCTACTCCTGGACGGAGAAACAACTCGCGCAGTTGTGGGATGACATCCTGGAGCAGGCGGAGCTGGTGGAGTCCGGGGACAAGCGGAGCACCCACTTCCTCGGTTCGGTCGTCCTCGCGCCCTCGCCGCTGAACGAGCCGACGTTCCCGCGCTGGCTGGTGGTGGACGGGCAGCAGCGCCTCACGACGCTCTCCCTGGCGCTGGCCGCGATCCGCGACCACGTCGCCGACTCCGAACCGGACGAGGCCGAGCGCGTCGACGAGGAATACCTGATCAACAAGCGCCGCAAGGGTGCCGACCGCTTCCGCCTGCTGCCGACGCAGGCCGACCGTCCGCAGTACGCCGCGCACATCCTGGCCACCCCTGCGGACCAGGCCGCCGGGGACAGAGTGGCCGCCGCCTACCGCTTCTTCAGACGCAAGCTGGTCGAGGCCAATGATCCGGCCAGTCCCGAGGACGTCTTCCGCATCGAGCAGGCCATCACCTCCAGGCTCACGCTCGTCGCCGTCACCGCCGAGCGCGGAGACAACGTGCACCGCATCTTCGAGTCGCTCAACAACACCGGCCTCAAGCTCAGCCAGGCCGATCTCCTGCGCAACTACCTCTTCATGCGGCTTCCCGACCGAGGCGAGCTCGTCTACGAGACGTACTGGCTCCCCTTGCAGGACAGCCTCACCAACGACGAGCTGGAACAGCTCATGTGGCTGCGGCTCGTTCTGGACGGCGACGACCGGGTACGCCGCCAGGACCTCTACGCGGCACAGCAGCACCGCTTCGAGAGGGCCGACGCCGACGAGGACGGCATCGAGGCGTACATCAAGGAACTCCACCGCAGTTGCGCTCACTTCCGCCGGATCCTCAACCCCGAGCTGGAGTCCGACGCCGAGGTCCGGGCCTGTCTGCGGCGCCTCGACGCCTGGCAGGCGGCGGTCACCCACCCTGCCGTGATGCTGCTCTTCGACCGGCGGGAGCGCGGTGAACTGAACGCCGCGGACATGGCCCGCGCGCTGGCGTACATCGAGAGCTTCCTGGTCCGCCGCATGATCTGCCGCGTACCGACGAACAACCTCAACAGGATCTTCCAGGCCGTGCCCGCCCAGCTCCCGAGGGGTGTGCCCGTCGCCGAGGGACTTCACCAGCTCCTCTCCGCCGAGAACCGCTTCTGGCCCGACGACAGGGAACTGCGCGAGAAGATCCGCTCGGCGCCCTTCTACCAGTACGGCCGCTGGCACCAGCGAAAACTCGTGCTCCAGCGCCTGGAGGAGAGCTACGGCCATCCCGAGCCGGTCGACTTCGCCGCCGCGCAGCTCACCATCGAGCACGTCATGCCGCAGTCGCCCGGGGAGGAGTGGCTGCGGATGCTGGAGGAGGACGCGGAACCCGGCGAGACGGGAGACGAACTGCACTCCCGGCTCCAGCACACGCTCGGCAACCTGACCCTGACCGCGGTCAACTCCGAGCTGTCCAATCATCCCTTCGAGCGGAAGCAGGACCTGCTGCGCGGCAGCCACCTGGAGATGAACCGCCGCATCGCCGCCACCGAACGCTGGGGAGCACGGGAGATCCTCGCCCGGGCGGACGAGATCGCGGATCTCGCGGTACGCCTCTGGCCCGCCCCGCTGACGGGCGCCGGGCGGGCGGAACGCAGCCGGGACTGGAACATGGCCCACCAGGTACTCGCGGCCCTCCCGCACGGCACGTGGACCTCGTACGGGGACCTGGCCGCGTTCATCGGATCCGGCGCCCAGGCGGTGGGCAACCACCTGGCGGGCACCGCCGGCATCGTGAACGCCCACCGCGTCCTGACATCGGAAGGCAAGGTCTCCGGCGGCTTCCGCTGGGTCTCGCCCGACGAGGAAGGCACGGACGTCCGCGCCCGGCTGCGCGCCGACGGCGTTCATTTCACGGCCACCGGAGCAGCCGATCCGGCGCAGCGCCTGACCAGCGACGACCTCGCCCTGCTGGTGTCCGGTACCGACGGCGAAGACACGTCCACGCCGCCGTCCGAAGCGGAAGCCGACTCCAGCAGCAGGCAGCAGGAGGCGGCAACCGCCCCGCTCCTCCTCAACAGTGGATCCGGTGAGGAGACCCGCTCCGAGCGGTTCTTCCGTCAGCTGTCGGCGGACGACAGCGTGGAGACGGTGGAAGCCGTCCGCACTCTGCTGGCGCACTGGCAGGACGAGGGCGGCTGGGTCGGCCACGGCGCCGGCCAGGTGACCACCAGCGCTTTCCTCATGCTGGGGAAGGCAGGGTTGCCGGGGCAGGGCATCTGGCCGCTGACCCTCTACCCGGGAACGGGCCGCGGAGGAACGGCCGAGGTGGTCTTCCAGCACTTGGCCACACGGGAACCGTTCACCGAGCGGGCGCGGCGGGCCGAATTCCTGGCCCGGTTGAACGCCCTGGACGGCGTCGACATCCCGGAAGGGAAGCTGGAGCTACGACCGGGCTTCCGGCTGTCGCTCCTCACCGTCAGCGGCAATCAGAGGCTGCTGCACGAGACGCTGACCTGGTTCCGGCAGCAGTGGGACGAGCGTAGCCCGCGCTAGGTCGTGTACCGGAAGTCCCAGGCAGGAAGGCGGGATGCCGCTGTAAGCCAGCATGCTCGGATAGTCATGCTTGAGACTCCCCGATTGGTCCTGCGTCGTTGGCGCGCGGATGACGTTGTGCCCATGGCTGCTGTCAATGCGGATCCCGAGGTGATGCGGTGGATCGGTGACGGCGGTGTCCGTGACGAACAGCAGACTCGCCACGGCATCGAGGCAATGGAGCGCGAGTGGGACACGCAGGGCTCCGGCCTCTTCGCCGTGGAGATCCGCTCGACTGGCGAACTGGCCGGGTTCACCGGTCTTTCGGTCCCCGACGCTTGTCGTAGCGCGTGGCGACAGCGCGGTGTCTCTTGAGGCGGTTGATCCCATACTCGACCGCGTGGCGCTCGCGGTAGTCGTCTGGGCCGAAGTGCGGTGGTCGGCCGCCGCGGGAGCCGCGCTTCTGGCGGTTGCGGGCATGGTCGGCCTTGTCGGGGATGGTGCAGCGGATGCCGCGGCGGCGCAGGTAGGAGCGGTTCTTGCGGGAGGCGTACGCCTTGTCAGCACGCACTCGATCGGGGCGGACTCGTGGCCGGCCCGGCCCGATGCGGGGCACGCGAACCTTTGCCAGCACGGGCTAGAACTGCGGCGAGTCTCCACACTGCCCTGCCGTCACCACGATCGACATGGGCTTCAGGCCTTGCTCGACGGCCAGGTGGAGCTTGGTGGTGAATCCCCAGCTCCGCCTGCCGCGCGGGCGCTTCCGACCGAGCAGGTCGAGCCTCCGCCACGCGAGTGACACACCTCCGCCGCGCTCCGCCCCCTGAAAACCCCACATGCCTGCGCCACGGCCACCAGCCGTCGCACAGGCATGTCCTGTTTTCGCAGGTGAGAGGCGCAGTACCTCGACCGCCACCGCCTCACCCCCTCATCGGGCCGTTCACGAGGCTCAAGGCCCCGGAAACGACGAAATACCGGCGAGTAACATGACTCGACCGGTAATTCGTGAACGCTTCGGGACGATCTCGTGAACGTCCCTGCTGGTGTCCGAGGGGGGACTTGAACTCTCCTCTCGGGCACCAGCCCACAACCACTCTGACCTGGGGAAACGCCCACTGACAGGCTTGATTTCGGCGGGCGTTTCTCCTGTTCTTTCCTGCTGTTTCAGGCCCTCTCGGGCCCCTGTTGGTCATGCGTTGGTCACGTGACCAACCCTCCTCCGAGGCGTCCGTCCCTGGTCAGGCTTCCCGGGCGGCGCCACGGGGCTACGCCCAGTCTGCACGGGCACGTGCGCGACCACGTACCGGGGTGGCGCCGGGGTGGTCGACGCCCTGTTTATGCAAGGACACGCATAGTCGCGTTCGCGCATAGACGCGTGACACCGCCCCCTCTAGTGTCGTTGGGCAGGCGGCCCAAACGGGGCCAGGCAAGGGGGTTTGGCATGTCCGAACGTTCGGCACTCACCCGGCTCACGGGCAACGGCGACGGGGAGTGCGGAGAGAAGGACTGCCCGAACGTGTACCGCACGGCTACCGGGTCGTTCGTGGTGCAGGGCGACGTGTCCGACGCCTTCACCCCGCCCTCCGGGGAAGGGCTCGTGGAAATCCCGGAGGCAGTTCTCAGGGAGGCGTTCCGTGCACTTGGATGGTGACGCGTGGAATGACTGCTTCGATTCCATGGAGCGTGAGGCGTGGCGACTGGAAACGCTGCCCGTCTACACCATGCCCCAGGAAGCGGAGAAGCTGAAGCGCTTTCTCGCCGGGGAGAAATCCCCCGACGATTACACGTCGGCCTGGATGGACGAGGTTCGGCAATGGACCTCGGAAGGAAAGAGCGTCGGCAGGGTGCACGTCGTGACCCGCCCGCTCTCGGACTACCTTCGGTTCGAGTTCGAGTATTACTACCGGCACCACGTGAAGGTGGGCGAGGATATCCGCATCCTCGACCTCACCGACCGGGAGAACCCGGGACTTCCGGATCAGGACTTCTGGATGTTCGATGAGTCCAAGGTGGTCCTGATGAACTACCGGGCGGACGGGACGCAGATAAACCGGGAGCTCTACGAGGGTGATCCCGAACCGTACCGGCAGTGGAAGCGAATTGCCGTTGCCGAGTCGGTTCCATTCCTGGAGTACGTGAGCGGGTGACGTTCGACCCTGAGCAGATGGGCCAGCCGAAACAGGAACTGGCGGCCCTGCTGAAAGAACTACGCAAGCGAGCCGGCCTCACTGGGGACCGGCTCGCTCGGCGTTGCAACATGTCCCAATCGAAGATCAGCCGGATTGAGAACGGGAAAGCTCAGCCGAGCCTGCTGGACCTGGAAAGAATCCTACGAGCCGTCGTGGCTCCACCCGAGGTCATCGAGGAGGTCGTCGCCCTCGCGCGGCTGGCCAACACGGAATGGCAAGACTTGCGCTCGCTGCGCCGTAGGGGCCTGGAGAAGAAGCAGACTGAACTTGCAGCCCTCGAATCCTCATCTACGGACTTCCGCTTCTTCCTGCTCTCGATGATTACAGGACTGCTGTCCACCCCTGAGTACATCCGGGCCAGCCTTGCCCATTCCCCGGCCGATGTCACTAAGACGATCGCGAGGAAGCTGGAGCGGCAGGAGGTTCTTTACGACACGAAGAAGCGGTTTACCTTCATCCTGACCGAGCAGGCTGTGAGGTGGCCGCTCCTGCCCCCGGCTGCGATGGCAATGCAGATTGACCGACTGGCCTCGCTTACCCACCTTACGAACGTGAAGCTCGGCGTTATCCCAATCGCGGGATACAAACCCATGGCGCCTATGGACACCTTCACCATCTATGACAACACGCTGGCCACTGTGGAGAACACGACCGGTGTCGTGATCCTGAGAGATCCGAGAGACATCGAAATGCATCTCGAACTGTTCTCCACGCTGGAGGGGTACGCGTTGTTCGGGGAGGAAGCGCGAGCGTTGTTGGCGGAGTGGTCTGCCGCTTGCCGTTCATGATCTTTAGTCCATGACGGGAAAGAACTACACAGCCCCCGCTTTCCAGGTCAATGATTTCCCCCATGGCGGCGACCGAGCGAGACGAAACGAGAAACGACGGCGGACGCATGACCCTGCGGGTGTCATACGACGGCGGCCGGACGTACGGCCCGGTTCGTGAGGTGCAGGTGGACCCGCGCAACGCAGTGATCTTGGGTTCACCGACCAAGTACCCGCCCTGCGGGTGCCCTCGGTGCACGGGCCGCAGCTCGCCGTCTGTGAGTGATCTCCGCCCTGTCGCGGCGGAGCAGAAGACGGCGTGAGTCGCGGCCTGGGCCGCTGGGTGCTGCGCCACTTCGGCCGGTACGCGGGGTCGCTGTACCTGGCCATGATCCTCGGCGGCTGTGCCGTGGTTCTCGCCGGAGCCCTGGCGATCCGGTAACCGCCGGGCTCGCCGTTGTCCCCCTTTGCTTCCCGCCTGATCCCGGGCGGGAGTCCCCGAGAAGAGAGAGGTAGTCCGATGGTGGAAGAGAACACCGGTTCCGTGGCCCCCGAGGGGGGTGGCCTGCTCATCGCGAAGCGGAAGATCGTGGCCGCGCGCACTCGTGCCGAGCAGGAGTCGGACGTCAGCGGTGGCCGTTCCGACGGCAACGACTGACGGGAGCGCCCACGTTGCTTGATGCAGCCTCGTGGGCGGGGCGTCTGGGCGGGGACAAGTTCCTCGCCCAGACGTACCACCGCTCCTACGCACACATCCCCGGAGCCGCCGACACGGCGGGCCTGTTCTCCTGGGACGACCTGAATCGGATCATCGCCACACAGCGGCTGGAGCCGCCCCGGCTGCGCCTCTCGGTCGACGGCGAGATGGTCCCGATCCACCGCTACGCCATCCCCACCACGAACCGCCGAGCGGTCACCTGGTCCCGCATCCAACCGTCCGACTTCCACGCCCAGCTCAGAGACGGGGCGTCGCTAGTCCTCGACGCGGTGGAGAAGATCCACCCCGCTGTGGGGGCGGCTGCGGAGGGGCTGGCTCGCTTCCTCGGGACTTCCGTGCAGGCCAACGTGTACGCCTCGTGGACCGAGCGGGAGGGCTTCGGCCGGCACTGGGACGACCACGACGTGGTGGTGGTCCAACTGCATGGCTCGAAGCGGTGGCGCCTGTGGGGGATGACCCGCGAGGCGCCCACCTTCCGGGACGTGGAGTCGCCGGAGGAGCCGGAAGGCGACCCCGTGGCGGACCTCGTTCTGTCCCCGGGTGACGTGCTCTACCTGCCGCGCGGCTGGTGGCACGCGGTCACCGCTGACCAGGGGACGGAATCCCTTCACCTCACCTTCGGCACGGTCACGCACACGGGCGCTGACCTGATGTTCTGGGGCGTGGATCAGCTCCGGGCGTCCCTCGCGCTCCGCAGGGACATCCCGCGCTTCGGCTCGCTGACGGAACAGGCGGACTTCACC
Organism: Streptomyces sp. NRRL S-31; assembly: GCF_000718775.1. GTDB lineage: Bacteria > Actinomycetota > Actinomycetes > Streptomycetales > Streptomycetaceae > Streptomyces. Next base: position 40,826 of record NZ_JOCB01000039.1, on the reverse strand, counting down.
GACGCGCTGCGCCGTGAGGTGGCCGACATGATGGCGGACCCGCGCCTCGTGGAGCGGTGGGCGGAGTCGATCGACACGACCGACCTGGGCCACGCGATTCCGTCCCTGCCCTACGTGGACGGGCTCCCTGCACGGGGCGAGATCACGGTCAAGCTCACCGCTCCGAGGGGCCGCCTGACGGCGAACCGCGAACAGGGCACGGTCACCTTCTCGGCGGCCGGTACCGCGTGGGACTTCGCCGAGTCCGCTGCTCCCGCACTGGGCACGCTGCTGACCAACCAGCCGACCACGCTCGGCGAGATGGCCGACTCCGCCGGACTGGAGGTCAAGGACGTAGCCGAAGTGGTCTCCGTCCTCATCGACGGCCACGCCGTCGCAGTCGTGGGGACGGCGCTGTGACCGCCGCGCTCTCCCTGGGGACATACCGCGTGCGTGCCGTCAGTCAGGCAGCACGCACCGCCCTGGCCGCCGGTAGCCCCTGGGTGGACACGGCACCCAACTACGCCCACGGTCGGGCGCACGAGGAGCTGCGCCCGCTTCTCCGGGAGTACCCGACCGTTCGGGTAGCCACGAAGACGGGGTTCTTCACGGAGGAACAGGGCCGCAATGCCATGGCTGACGGCGTGCTCACCAGGGAAGAGGCGGCCGGTAGGCACAGCCTTGAGCGGGGCTTTGTCCGCTGGCAGACGGAGCGCTCGTTGGCCGCGCTCGGGCGCGTGGACCTGGTGTTCGTGCACAACCCGGAGCACGACGGCCAGGGCCTTGACCGTACGGCTCTGCACGGGCGGGTGCGGGAAGCCTTTACGGCGCTGGAGGAGTTCGCCCGCACGGGCAGGATCGGCGGGTACGGCGTCGCCACTTGGTCGGGTCTGACCTCCGGGGCGTTCAGCGTGCCCGAGTTGCTCGCGCTCGCGCGGCAGGCGGCAGGTTCCGCCGAGCACCACTTCACGGGCTTGCAGATGCCCGTCAGCCTGATCATGGATGCCCCGATCACACAGGCCCTGAACGGCGGCGGACCACTGGTGCAGGCGAAGGACGCGGGGCTGATCACGTTCGGCTCCGCGCCCCTGCACAGGGGCGCCCTCCTCGATGCCATGACGCCCGAACTGGTGAACCTCATCCGCCCTGGCTTGTCGGCCGCAGCCGCTGCCCTGCTGGCCGCTGGCTCGTGCCCTGGCCTCGATGTCGTCCTGACTTCCGCGAGGACCCGTGAACACTGGGACGATACGGCGAAGGCTCTGGCTGCGCCTCTGACGGCCCAGGAACTCAGGAGGGTGACGGATGAACTCGCCAGTGAATGAGGAGGTGCAGGCCCTGATGGAGGCCGCCCACGGCCGGACGGCCAAGGCACTGGGTCTCACCTGTACGGGGCCGCTGGCGTGGGGCTTCCTTGGTGTCACCCTCGGACGCCGAGCGGGGGACCGGTGGCTGCGGGTGAGTCGGACGGCGAGGAGGAACGCGGGCAGGAAGCGGGGGGAGGGCATCGTCGGCGCCTCTGAGGTGGTGCCTGACGGCGTCCCTCGTCCCCGACTGTACGAGGTGCACGACTGGACTGACGGGGAGTGGGCTTTCGAGGCGGAAGTCCTCGACTACGTGACGCAGCCGATCGTGTCTCCCGACCGGGCCGACATCGACCGTGACCCGGGGTTGCCTGACGAGTGGTGGGCGGACCTTCGCCAAGCCCTTGCCCTGCTCGCTGAAGTGGAGGGTGTGAAGACGACCGTCCGGGATGGGTGGATCGAACGGGCCTTCCCCCAGTTCCTTGGCATCCCGGCCCCCGCCAAGGTGGAGCGGGTGACCGGTCACGGTGACCTGCACTGGGGCAACCTCACCGTTGCGCCCCTGTGCCTGTTGGACTGGGAGCGGTGGGGCTTGGTGCCCTTCGGCTATGACGCGGGGCTCCTCCACGCCAACAGCCTGCTCGTTCCCGACGTAGCCGCTCGCATCCGCAGGGAGTTCGCGCCGACCCTCGACACCCCGGCCGGCCGAATCGGGGAACTCGCAGCGCTGGCGGAGATGCTGCAAGCCGTAGCCCGTGGCTGGTATCCCGACCTTGCACCCCGGCTCGTTGCCCGTGTGGAGGCGCTCACCGGTGTTCGCCCACCCGTTCCGGTGCGCTCCGAGGTGAGCGCCTGACTGCGCCCCTGTACGCCCGTCTCAGGCGCTCTCACCGATGTGCCGGTACAAAGTCGCACGGGAGATCCCCAGCGCCTTGGCGATGGCGGTGACGCTCTCTCCCTTGGCGTGCCGGGCACGGGCTACGGCTAGCTTGTCGTCGTCCACGACGGAGGGGCGTCCACCGTGGTTGCCCTTGCGGGCCGCAGTGTCCAGCCCCTCCAACGTCTTCTCCCGGATGCCTTCCCGCTCTACCTCGGCGGCCACGGCCAGGACGGCGAACACGATGGCACCTGCCCCGTTCGGGTCGTACACACCCTGCAAGGGGCCGGAGAGGAGTTCCAGTTGGATGCCGTCCGCTTGCAGGGTGGAGGACAACGTCATGAGTTCTGCCGCGTTGCGGGCAAGGCGCTTCATCTCGCACACGGTGAGGATGACGGGAGTATCGGGTGCGGCTGTCTTGATCTCCCGGGCCAGGGCCAACGCCTTCTCCAGTTTCGGCCGCTCCTTCACGCGGGTGCTGATCTTCTCGGAGAAGATCCGGGTGCAGTTGGCTCGGGCGAGCATGTCCAACTGCGACTGGAGTTCCTGCCCAACCGTGCTGCACCTTGCGTAAGCGATTCGTCTTGCTGCGCCTGGTGTCGCCTCGGGTGCCTGCACGACGGGTGCGCCTTGCGTCCATGCCTTGCCGGGGTTGCGGTCGGCCGGAGTCTTCACGGCGAGTTCCGACTTGAGAGACGGCACGAGGGCGAAGCGACCCTTGTGGTAGTTCGCTGCCACCTTGCCCGCTCCCGTCCGGCAAGGGCTACCGGCAGGGGCTTCGCACTTCGGGCAGGGGTGACGCTCGACCTGATCGGCCGGGGTGTTCGTGGTCATGACCAGACCGTCTCATAAACGCGTCTCGAAAGCGAGTCGTGAGACGATCTTTTGAGACGGGTTTCGAGACGCTGGAGTGAGGGCGAAACGGACACGCTGCGAAGCCCTGCGGATCGTCTCACTATCGAAGGTTATTGAGACACCCTGGCGTGATCACTCTCCGCGTTGCCCGTGGTCCTGGTGCTCGTGCTTGTGGTCCTGGTGCTCATGCTCGCGACCCCGGACAGTGGGGCGCTGCCGCGCCCCGGCTCGCGCTTGCTCTCTGCCCTGACTGCCTGCCCTGTCGTGAGGCTGTGCGCCTGCCTGAGCGCCCGCCGCTTCGCTCTCGTCACCTCGGGAGTCGTGCGGCCTGTCGGCCGCTCACAGAAGCGCACGGCCGTTCGCCTGCCATACGGCACGGGCAAGCCTGCCAACGGCGGAGGGAAGGGCAGGGCTCACACCTGCCAGGGCGACGGCGAGACGGACAGCCGAGACGTACGAGGCGACGGCGAAGGGGGTGGGGTATGACCCCTAGAGCGGAAAGTCGAGGACCGGCATGTCTTAGCAGCTCTGATTCCGCCACGGTTTCAGGGCCGTTCAGGAATCCGCGGGACTGGTGCAACGGCGGATAAGTAGCAGGTGGGAGCGCTGCGCCTAGCTCGGCCGGCGCCTGGAGCCTGCACGAGAATGAAGCCTTACGAGGCTTGACGAAAGCCGCCTTGCCCTGTGGCCGCGTAAGCGGCCCATGCGCCTTGGCGCAGGTCGAAGGGGCTTCGCATTGTGGGGGCGCGGCAGCGCCCCACCTGGCCAGCTTCCTGAGCTTACTCCTGTCGGCCCCCTTCGGGGCCGCTCTGTCGAAGCGGGCTTCCTGATGTGCGGCCGGAGGCCGCCACTCCTATCTACCTCTTCGCCGTCGCACTTGCCGTGGGGGGCGCTGCCGCGCCCTGCTTCCCTTCGCCGCTGCACGTAAGTACGTAAGTCGCCTCACGCTGTCGGCTCTGCTGGTTGCTGGTGTCCGAGGGGGGACTTGAACCCCCACGCCCGATAAAGGGCACTAGCACCTCAAGCTAGCGCGTCTGCCATTCCGCCACCCGGACCAGGTGTCTGCCGCCTTGCGGGGCGCGTTCCCCGCGGCGACATGGACAACAATACCAAGGTTTCGGAGTGCGTTTCACCTGCGTATCCGTCGCCGGACGACGGTCCGGGACGCTCCGGCGGGCCGGCCCGTCCGCCCCCTCACGGTCCGCGAGACCCCTCGCACGGTGCGTGAGGTGTCGCGGTGGGATCCGTCCCTTCCCAGGCGCCGGCCGCGGTGATCCGGGGACCGGCGGGCCGCCGGGCTCCTACCGGCCGGATTTCGACGGCCCCGGCAGGGCGGCGGCACGACGTCTCACGGGCAGCGCACGACCTGCCCGGCGTACGACAGGTTGCCGCCGAAGCCGAACAGCAGCACCGGGTCACCGGAGCGCAGCGCACCCTGTTCGAGCAGCTTGGAGAAGGCGAGCGGGATGCTGGCGGCCGAGGTGTTGCCGGACTCCGTGACGTCGCGGGCGATCACCGCGTTGACCGCGCCCAGCTTCTCCGCCAGCGGCTCGATGATCCGCAGATTGGCCTGGTGCAGCACCACCCCGGCGAGGTCCTCGGGGGTCAGGCCCGCCTTCTCGCAGGCCCGGCGGGCGATGGCCGGGAGCTGGGTGGTGGCCCAGCGGTAGACGCTCTGTCCCTCCTGGGCGAACCGGGGCGGCGTGCCCTCGATGCGCACCGCGTGTCCCATCTCCGGCACCGACCCCCACAGCACCGGCGCGATACCGGGCTCCTCCCCCGGCGGGCAGGCCGTCACGACGGCCGCCCCGGCCCCGTCGCCGACCAGGACGCACGTGGTGCGGTCGGTCCAGTCCGTCACCTCGGACATCTTGTCGGCGCCGATGACCAGGGCGCGGGTGGCGGCTCCGGCCCGGACGGTGTGGTCGGCGGTGGCGAGCGCGTGGGTGAACCCGGCGCAGACCACGTTGACGTCCATCGCGGCGGGTCCCGGGATGCCGAGCCGGGCCGCGACCCGGGCGGCGGTGTTCGGGGAGCGGTCGATGGCGGTGGAGGTCGCGACGAGGACGAGGTCGATGTCCCCGGGGCTCAGACCGGCCGCGGCGAGGGCCTTGGCGGCGGCGTGCGCGGCCAGCTCGTCGACGGGCTCGTCGGGGCCGGCGATGCGCCGGGTCCGGATGCCCACCCGGCTGCGGATCCACTCGTCGCTGGTGTCGACCATGCCGGCCAGGTCCTCGTTGGTGAGCACCCGGGCGGGCTGGTAGTGGCCGATGGCGACGACGCGCGAGCCGTTCATGCGGGGATCCCCCTCGTTGCCGTGGGTAGCGGGATCCACAGTCTGGTCAGTGACTCGCGGGTACGACGGCAGGTGAGGCCACAGGAATCGGGCGCCGGGATTGTCGGCTCCGGTCAGACCGCCGGACGTACCGGGGCCCCCGCCTCACCATCCGTTCCCCTCGCCGACCAGCCGGTCCCCTCGCCGTTCGGCTTTCTCACCACCCGGCCTCCCCTCCGGGCGCCGGCGGGAACCGCGCCCCGCCCACGGCATCGCATCCCCGCCCGGGCAGGCGTGCACCGCCCGCGTTCCATGTGCAGGACAATGAGATCCTGAAGGTCATCTCTCCGCAGCACGTACAGAACCGGGACTGATCAGAACATGGGACGAGTCACGGAACGACGCAAGGTCCTGCGCATCCGGGACGGGGCGGTCTCCGCCCGGCCGGACACGCTGGTCGCCGAGGAACCCCTGGAGATCCGGCTGAACGGCAAGCCGCTCGCGATCACCATGCGGACGCCGGGCGACGACTTCGCGCTGGCGGCCGGCTTCCTGGTGAGCGAGGGCGTGCTGGCCACGGCGTCCGACCTGCGGAACATCGTCTACTGCGCGGGGGCCACGGCGGACGGCTCCAACACCTACAACGTGGTCGACGTGCAGACCGCGCCCGGTGTCGCCCTGCCGGACTTCACCCTGGAACGCAACGTCTACACCTCCTCCTCGTGCGGCCTGTGCGGCAAGGCGAGTCTGGACGCCGTCCGGACGACCACGCGCTGGCCGATCGCCGACACTCCCCCGCTGCGGGTCACCCCCGAGCTGCTGGCCGGCCTCCCCGACCGGCTGCGCTCGGCCCAGCGGGTGTTCGACCGGACCGGTGGGCTGCACGCGGCGGCCCTGTTCGACGAGGAGGGCGAGCTGCTGGACAGCCGGGAGGACGTGGGCCGGCACAACGCGGTCGACAAGCTGGTCGGACGGGCGCTCCAGAGCGACGCGCTGCCGCTGTCCCGGACGATCCTGATGGTCTCCGGCCGGGCCTCCTTCGAACTGGCGCAGAAGGCGGTCATGGCGGGCATACCGATGCTCGCGGCCGTGTCGGCGCCGTCGTCGCTGGCGGTGGACCTGGCCGCGGAGACCGGCCTGACCCTGGTGGGCTTCCTGCGCGGCAGCTCGATGAACGTGTACGCGGGCGAGGACCGGATCGCCCTGCCGGAGACGGCCACCCGGAGCTGACGGGTTCAGCCGAGGGCCAGGTCCGTCGACCGCGTCACCGTGCCCAGCCTGGGGAAGTCCAGCCGTACGGACGCCTCGTGTTCGGCGGCGGTGAGCGCGGCCAGCGCGTCCTCGACGAAGACGAGGTCGTAGCCGAGGTCGGCGGCGGCGCGGGCGGTGGACTCGACGCCGAGGTTGGTGGCGATGCCGCCGAACACCAGCGTGGTGACGCCGCGTGCGCGCAGCCGCTCGTCCAGACCGGTGCCCTGGAAGGCGCCGACGGTCCGCTTGACCACCTCCAGGTCGCCGTCCCGGAGCAGTCCGGGCACCAGTCCGCTGCCGGGCGGCTGTTCGGTGACGGCGGGGCGCTCGACCCGCACGAGCACGACGAGGGCGCCGGCGCGACGGAAGGCGGTCGCCAACTCCTCGGCGACCGTCAGCACTTCGGCGCCCCCGCGGGGTTCGAGGGGCAGCGCGACGACGCGTTCCATCAGGTCGACGAGGACGAGGGCGGTGCGCCGGGGATCGAGCGTGGGGCGTGCGGTCATGACGGAACGTTAGCTCCCGTCAGCCGTCCGTGCCGGAAATCCGGATCAACAAGCCCGTGAACTGATCACGTTCGACGGCCGACGGCGGGGCGGGCAACCGGCCGACGGCGAGGGGGGCAACCGGCCGACGGCGCGTCGGACAACCGGCCGACGGCGCGTCGGGCAACCGGTCATCGGGTCTCTCGGGCGATCCTCCACGGCGCAGGAAAGGACGGGCGCCGTCGCCGGCGCGGGAGACGGCCCGCCGGTCCCGGGAAGGTCTGCCGGGCCCGTGGGTGCACGCTCCTTGTGGGCCGCGCACCCCCCAACTACCGTCGAGGGGACGCACGTTGGACGTGGGATGTCCGGATGTCCAGATGTCCGGCCGACGAAGGGCAGGTCGCACCGTGCTGTCAGGTCTTCGTACCCGTCTCAGATCCCTGTCCGCCGCCACCGCCGTCCTCGCGGCCGGTCTGCTCGTGCCGTTGGCCCCCGCCCCGCCCGCGCACGCCGCACCGGGCGGCGACTCACCCCGGTTCTCGCAACAGGTGCTGTTCAAAGCGGCTCAGGACCCCGGGTACGCGTGCTTCCGGATCCCGGCGATCGTGCGGACGGCCGGCGGCACGCTGCTGGCGTTCGCCGAGGGGCGGGTCCTCAACTGCGGGGACGCCGCCGACATCGACATCGTGGTCAAGCGCTCCACCGACGGCGGGCGCACCTGGGGAGCGCTCCAGGTGGTCGACGAGGGCGCCGGCGACACCCACGGCAACCCGGCGCCCGTCGTGGACCGGACCACGGGCCGGATCTGGCTGGCGGAGACCTACAACACGGGCCGTACCGACAGCGCCGGCTGCGCGGTGCCCTGCGACCGCACCCCCCACCTCCAGTACAGCGACGACGACGGCCGCACCTGGTCCCGGCCGCGCGACCTGAGTCCCGAGATCCTGCCCGCCGGCTGGAACTCCTGGTACGCCACCGGGCCGGTGCACGGCGTCCAGCTCGCCCGTGGCCGGTACGCGGGGCGCCTGGTCTTCGGGGTGAACGCCGAGAGCTGGGACGGCAGGGTCACCGCCAACCACGCGGCGCTGGTCGTCAGCGACGACCACGGCGGCCACTGGCGGATCGGCGCCACCGACACCTGGCCCGTCGCCGCCGACGGCACCTTCCGCCAGAAGCCCTCCGAACTCACCCTCGCCGAGCGCGGCGACGGGTCGGTCCTGGTCAGCGGGCGGGAGCAGGACGGCACCGACCTCGGGCACCGCACCCAGGCCGTCAGCCGCGACGGCGGCACCAGCTTCACCGCGCCCTTCCGCGACCTGCCGTACCTGTACGCCCCGCAGGTGCAGGGATCGATGCTGCGGGTCGGCGACCGCCTCCTGCTGGCCTGCCCCGGCGACCCCGACCGGCGCCGCACGATGATGATCCGCTCCTCCTACGACGGCGGGCGGACCTGGGACGGCGCGGACCGCGGCACGGTCGTCACCACCGACTGGTCCGGCTACTCCGACCTGGTGCGCGTCGACCCCGGCACGATCGGGCTGATGTACGAGGGCGGTGCGGTCGACGCCCGCGACGAGATCCGCTTCGCCCGCTTCACGGAGGACTGGCTCGCGCCGCGCCGCGGCCCCGACCCGGTCACCCCCGATCTCGCCCGGCACGCCCGCCCGGCGGCGGTGCTCGGCGACCCGCGGGAGACGGACGGCGTGGCCGGGGGCGCGCTGGAGTTCGACGGCACCGGCGACGCCGTCCGCCTGCCGTACCGCGCCGGCCTCCCCCTCGGCACCGAGGACTTCACGGTGTCGCTGTGGTTCCGGTACACGGCGACGGCCGGGGAGCAGCCGTGGCTGTGGATGGGCGGGATCGGCACCAGCCAGCCGCAGGTGTGGCTGCGCGGGGAACCGGCGAACAACCGGGTGCAGGCGCTGATCACGGTGCGGGACGGTGCGAGCGCGCCGCGGACCGCGTCCGTGCGCACGGCGGGCGCGTACAACGACGGGCGGTGGCACCGCGCCGTACTGCGCCGGGGCGCCGGCCGGCTGTCGCTCTCCGTGGACGGTACGGAGTCCTCCGCGCCTGACGTACCGGGCTCGGTCAGCCGTAACTCGCCCTTCGGTGTGCACGTCGGTCAGCGGATGGACGGCCGTGCCTTCCTCACCGGGGCGCTGGACGAGGTCCGCGTGTGGGACCGGGCGCTCAGCGACGAGGAGCTGACGGACCCGGACGTGCTGCGGTCACCGCAGGACACGGTCGTGTGGCTTCCCCTCGACCGGGTGCGCGGCTGACCCGTCGCCGGACGCCTCCGCCGTCCCCCCGGACGCCTCCGCGGTCTCCGCGGACGCGTCCGGGGCCGGGGCCGGGGCCGCCTCCGGATCGCGGGCCCGGCGCTTGGCGATGACCGCGCACACCATCAGCTGCATCTGGTGGAAGAGCATCAGCGGCAGGACGGCCAGGGAGGCGTGCCCGGCGAACAGGACGCTCGCCATCGGCAGTCCGGAGGCGAGGGACTTCTTCGACCCGGCGAACTGGATGGCGATCCGGTCCTCCCGGACGAAGCCGAGCGCCTTGGCGCCGTACCAGGTCAGGGCGAGCATCACGGCCAGCAGGACGGCCTCGACGCCGAGCAGCCCGGCCAGCCGCACGGGGCTGACCTGGTGCCAGATGCCCTGGTTCATGCCTTCGCTGAACGCGGTGTAGACGACCAGCAGGATGGAGCCGCGGTCGACGAGGCCGAGCACCTTCTTGTGCCGGCTGACGAACCCGCCGATCCAGCGGCGCAGCACCTGGCCGGCGACGAACGGCACCAGCAGCTGGAGCACGATCTTGACCAGCGAGTCCGTGGAGAACCCGACCGCGCCGCCGCCGAGCAGCCACGCCGCGAGCAGCGGGGTCAGGACGATGCCGACGAGAGAGGAGAAGGATCCGGCGCAGATCGCCGCGGGCACGTTGCCGCGGGCGATGGAGGTGAACGCGATGGACGACTGGATCGTGGACGGCACCAGCGTCAGGAACAGCAGGCCCTGGTAGAGGGGCTGGGTCAGCAGCTCCGGCACCAGGGCGCGCGCGGCGAGCCCGAAGGCCGGGAAGACGACGAAGGTGCAGATCAGGACGGTGAGGTGGAGCCGCCAGTGCTTCAGTCCGTCCAGCGCCTCCCGGGTGGACAGCCGGGCCCCGTAGAGGAAGAAGAGGAACGCGATCGCGGCCGTGGAGGCGCCGGAGGTCACGTCGGCCGCGGTGCCCCGGGCCGGGAGGAGCGCGGCGAGCCCCACCGTGCCGAGCAGCAGCACGATGTAGGGGTCGATCGGCATCCAGCTCGGCCAGCGCAGGCGTCTCACGGTGCTCCGATCGGTGTGTGTCGTCCGGTCCCGGGCCGCACGGGCCCCCTCCATCGTCCTCCCGGCGCCGCTGATCGGGAAACCCGTACACCGCTCTGACTGTCATCATGTTCCGCGATGGGCCCGGTAGGCTCGGCGGTGTGTACGAGCCGACGCAGCTGCGCACCTTCCTGGCGGTCGCCCAGACGCTGAGCTTCACGCAGGCCGCCCGGCGGCTGGGGCTGCGCCAGTCCACGGTCAGCCAGCACGTGCGCCGGCTGGAGGAGGCGGCCGGGCGGCAGCTGTTCTCCCGGGACACCCATTCGGTGGAGCTGACCGAGGACGGCGAGGCGATGCTCGGGTTCGCGCGCCGGCTCCTGGAGGTGCACGAACAGGCGACGGCGTTCTTCACCGGCACCCGGGTGCGGGGCCGGCTGCGGTTCGGCGCCTCGGAGGACTTCGTGCTGACCCGGCTGCCCGAGATCCTGGAGGGGTTCCGCTACGACCATCCGGAGGTCGACCTGGAGCTGACGGTGGAGCTGTCCGGCACCCTGCACGAGCGGCTGGCCGCCGGGAAGCTCGACCTGGTGCTGGCCAAGCGGCGCCCGGAGGACCCGCGCGGCGAGCTGGTCTGGCGCGACGACCTGGTGTGGATCGGCGCCGAGCGGCTGCGGCTGGACGCGGACCGGCCCGTTCCGCTGATCGTGTACCCGCCGCCCGGCATCACCCGGGCCCGCGCCCTTGAGGTGCTGGAGCGCCAGGGCCGTCCGTGGCGGATCGTGTGCACGAGCGGCAGCCTCAACGGGCTGGTCGCGGCGGCCCGGGCGGGCCTCGGGGTGATGGCCCACTCGCGGCGGCTGATCCCGCCGGGCCTGTTCCGGCTGCCCGAGCGGGCCGGCCTGCCCGAGCTGGGCAGGGTCGACTTCGTGCTGGCGCACGGCCACCGCCGGGGACCGGCCGAGGAGGCCGCGAACGCGCTGGCGGCGGCGGTCCTGGCGGGCGGCGAGCGGCTGCGCCGCAGCGGCGGCTGAGCGCTGACCCCGGCGGGTCCGACGGGTCCCGGGGGGGGCGTGCGGGCCGGTAATCGGTGCGTACAGATTCGGTGGAGATTACGGTACCCAAAAACTTACTGACCCGTCAGTATTGTGTCCGGCCCTTCCCCATGTGCGCGCATTGCCCCGTCGCCGTCCGGGCGAAACGTGAGGTTTGCTCGGTTTCCGCACCCCTCCCGCACGCGGGGCACGTGGGGTAGCTTTCACCGCGCTGTGCGGTGCGTGGACCAACGTCACTGTGGCGCGAGAGACGGGGAGCGAGGTTGCGCGAGTTCACCAACCCTGCGCCGGAGTCGCCGCCGCCGGTGGGCGGCCTGGCGGACGTCGTCTTCGAGTACGCCCTGACCGACCCGCTGCACATCGCGCTCGGCCGCAAGGACGACTCCGGACAGTGGCGGGACGTCACCTCCGCCGAGTTCCGGGACGAGGTGGTCGCCCTCGCCAAGGGCCTGCTCGCCCGTGGCGTCCGTTTCGGCGACCGGGTCGCGATCATGTCCCGCACCCGCTACGAGTGGACCCTGTTCGACTTCGCCCTGTGGGCCATCGGCGCCCAGGTGGTGCCCGTCTACCCCACCTCCTCGGCCGAGCAGTGCTTCTGGATGCTGTACGACGCCGAGGTATCCGCGGCGATCGTGGAGCACGAGGACCACGCGATGACCATCGCCACGGTCATCGGCCGGCTGCCCCGGCTGCGCGAGCTGTGGCAGCTGGACGCCGGCTGCGTGCGGGAACTGTACGACGCCGGGGCGCACCTGGACGACGAGGTGGTGCACCGGCACCGGCAGGCGGTCACCCCGGACTCGGTCGCCACCGTCATCTACACCTCCGGCACCACCGGCCGCCCCAAGGGCTGTGTGATCTCGCACGGCAACTTCATGTTCGAGGCGGACACCGTGCTCCGGCGGTGGGAGCCGGTCTTCCACTCGAAGAAGGGCGACGAGGCGTCCACCCTGCTCTTCCTGCCGCTGGCGCACGTCTTCGGGCGCATGGTGGAGATCGCCGCGATCCGCGGCCGGGTCCGCTTCGGGCACCAGCCGCAGTTGCACGCCGCGGCCCTGCTGCCCGACCTGGCCGCCTTCAGGCCGACGTTCGTGCTCGCCGTGCCCTACATCTTCGAGAAGGTGTTCAACGCCTCCCGCCGCAAGGCCGAGAAGGAGGGCAAGGCCGGGCCGTTCGAGAAGGCCGTCGACGTCGCCGTGCGGTACGCGGAGGCGGTCGAGGCGCGGGCCTGGGGCCTCGGGCCGGGCCCGTCGGCGGGGCTGCGGATGCAGCACCAGCTGTTCGACAAGCTCGTCTACGCGAAAGTCCGCGCCGCGATGGGCGGCCGGATCCGGAACGCGATGTCCGGCGGCTCGGGGATGGACCGCCGGCTGGGCCTGTTCTTCGCGGGCGCCGGTGTGCAGATCTACGAGGGCTACGGTCTGACCGAGTCGACGGCGGCGGCGACCGCCAACCCGCCCGGGCGCACCCGCTACGGCACGGTGGGCCAGGCCATCCCGGGCGTCACCGTGCACATCGCCGACGACGGGGAGATCTGGCTCAACGGCGCCAACGTCTTCCAGGGCTACCTGAACAACCCGAAAGCCACCGACGAGACCCTCCACGACGGCTGGCTCGCCACCGGCGACCTGGGCTCGCTGGACGAGGACGGCTATCTGACCATCACCGGCCGCAAGAAGGAGATCCTGGTCACCTCCGGCGGCAAGAGCGTCTCCCCGGGCGTGCTGGAGGAGCGGGTCCGTGAGCACCCGCTGGTCAACCAGTGCATCGTGGTCGGCAACGACCGCCCCTACATCGCCGCCCTGGTCACCCTGGACCAGGAGGCGGTCGAGCACTGGCTCCAGATGCGCGACAAGCCCCGGCCTGCCCCGGCCCAGCTGGTGCGCGACCCGGAGCTGGAGACCGAGGTGCGGCGGGCGGTGGTCGCCGCCAACACGCTCGTCTCCCAGGCCGAGTCGATCCGCACCTTCCGCATACTGGCCCAGCCGTTCACCGAGGAGCACGGCCTGCTGACCCCGTCGCTGAAGCTGAAGCGGAGGGCGATCGAGAAGGCGTACGCCGACGAGGTCGACGCCCTCTACCGGACCTGACACCCCGTTTCCCCCGCGGAAGGAATGCGCGCGCGCCTCTGATCGTTGACCATGGGAGTACCACCCGTAGGACAACCGAAGGATCAAGAGGCTCGTGAGCAGCAAGGTCCCCCCGATCATCCTCAACAACGGCGTCGAAATGCCCCAGCTGGGGTACGGCGTGTGGCAGGTGCCGGACGACGAGGCCGAGCGGGCCGTCGCCACGGCGCTGGAAGCCGGCTACCGAAGCATCGACACCGCCGCGATCTACGGCAACGAAGAGGGCACCGGCAAGGCCATCGCGGCTTCCGGCCTGCCCCGCGAGGACGTCTTCGTCACCACCAAGCTCTGGAACAGCGAGCAGGGCTACGACTCCACGCTGCGCGCCTTCGACGCGTCGCTGGAGAAGCTGGGGCTCGACTACGTCGACCTGTACCTGATCCACTGGCCGCTGCCGTCCCGGGGCAAGGCCACCGAGACGTACAAGGCCTTTGAGAAGCTCCACTCCGAGGGCCGGGCGCGTGCCATCGGCGTCTCGAACTTCCTGCCCGAGCAGTTGCGGCAGCTGATCGAGGAGACCTCCGTGATCCCGGCGGTCAACCAGATCGAGCTGCACCCGCACCTCCAGCAGCGTGCGACGCGGGAGTACCACGCCGAGCAGGGCATCGCCACCGAGGCATGGTCGCCGCTCGGCCAGGGCAAGGGCCTGCTGGAGGTGCCGGCGATCGTCGCGATCGCGCAGAAGCACGGCCGCACTCCGGCCCAGGTCGTGCTGCGCTGGCACATCCAGCTGGGCAACATCGTGATCCCGAAGTCCGTGACGCCGTCCCGGATCAAGGAGAACATCGAGGTGTTCGACTTCAGCCTGGACGACGAGGACCTCGGGGCGATCAGCGCGCTCAACGAGGACCGGCGCCTGGGTCCCGACCCCGCCGCCTTCGACATGGTCTGATGCCCCCGCCGGTGCCCGGCTCAGTCGAAGCGGACGTCGGCGTGGATCACCTCGAACTCCTCCAGGCCGACCACGTCCACGTGCGCCTTGGCCGACGCCTCGTGGCGCACGGCCGCCATGGCCGCGCGCGAGGCGGCCAGCGCGGCGCGGTCGGCGAACAGCAGACCGGCCACGGCGACCCCCCGTTCCCGGTCGAGCACCAGGGTCGCCCTGGACAGCCCCGGGAGCGATTCCGCCCTCGGCACCACCGTGGCCCGGAAGGCGTCCACGACCAGGTCCGCGTCCCGCGGGTCGAACTCCAGCCTGGTGGCGCGCAGTCCGCCGCCCTGCCGCGGGTGCGCGATCTGGTGGAACACCGCGACCTCGTAGTTGGCGACCGCCACCGTGCCCGCGAACGGTTCCAGGAGCCCGGTGCGCCGCTCGCGCATCACCTCGTCGCTGTTGCGCCGCGCCTCCTCGGTCTCCCACCAGCTCACCGCGAGGAGTTTGCCGAGCTCCCGGTCCACGAACACGCTCGCGCCCCGGTACCCCGGGCGTTCCTCCAGCAGGTCCCGTCCCTCGCTGTTCAGCGACCGGAGCGCCGTGTCCAGCAGGGCCGGATCACCGGTCGCGTACACCGCGCGTACGAACATGAGCCTCGCCTCCGGGGGACCGTGACCGCGGATCGAGCCGGACATCCGTCACACGTCCGGCCCAACCAGTCTCTCCAGCGGGCGAAATCACCGCAATACGCGTCCGTTTCAGCCGTTCGCGACACCAGGGTTGACGAGGGCATGGCGATGCTTCAGCGTGTACGGCACCAGTAAGGAAACTTTCCTAACAGAAGGGGCCCCCACATGCGCCTTCGCACCCTCACCCTGGCCGCGGCCTCCGGCGCCGCCCTGCTCGCCGCCGGGCTGCTGCCCGCGCACGCCTCGGCCACCGTCTCCCCCAGGTCCGCCCAGGAGGGCACGGTCAGCGCCGCCGACCTGCTCGCCAAGGTCACGTCGTGTTCGCAGATATCCAACGGCAAGTACAGGACCGACGAGGAGACGTCGGCCACCGTCCCGGTCTGCGGCAAGAACGGCGCGGTGTTCTGGAAGGCCGACATGGACATCGACTGCGACGGCCAGCGCACCACCAACTGCAACGAGGACCGCGACCCCTGGTACCAGAACGACACCGCCTTCCACCAGTCCGACGGCAAGCCGCTGAAGGCGGAGACCCTGCCGTACGTGGTGGTGCCCAGCTCCAGCAGCATCTGGAACTACTCGGGCGCCGGCATCCAGGGCGGCGGCGTGGTCGCCGTCGTCTACAACAACAAGGTCGAGTACGCCGTCGTCGGCGACACCGGGCCCACGCAGATCATCGGCGAGGCGTCGTACGCCACCGCCAACGCGCTCGGCATCGACCCGGACCCGGAGACCGGCGGCGCCGACTCGGGCGTCACCTACATCCTGTTCAAGAACTCCAAGGTCTCCCCCATCGAGAGCCACAGCGCCGCGGTCACCCTCGGCGACCAGCTGGCCAAGCAGTTCATCGCCGCCAACTGAAGCCCCGGGGCCGGTGAGCGCCCCGCGGTCCGGCACGCGCGGCGCCCACCAGGGCCGAGCGCCCGCCGGCGGGCGCCGTGCGGCGCCCGGGGCGCTACGCAGGCCGGACCGCCGTGTGCACGGTGTACGCGCCGAGCACGAAGACGTCCGGCCGCACGAGCACACCCGCCGGGTCGGACGGGTCGAGCAGCCGGTCCAGGGTGGCGCGGTCGTCGGCGTCCAGCGCCTCGCCGATCCCGTCGCGCACCCGGGACAGGTGCCCGGCGACGTAGGCGCGGGCGCGGTCGTCGGCCGGCGCGGGCAGGTCGAGCAGGAAGCTGCGGGTACCGGTGTGCCGGAGGCCGGCCGCGCTCAGCAGGGCGGGCCAGTCCTCGGTCTCGGCGACCGAGTCCGGCAGACCGGCCCGCATCCGCGCGAACCACTCCTCCTCCAGCGCATCGAGCCGCGCCTGGAGTCCGGGGCGGCCGATGCCGATGTCCCGGGGCAGGAACCGGGCGGGCAGGCCGCCTTCGAGCAGGGCCAGCGTGCCGCCGGGGGCGAGGTGCCCGGCGAACGCGGCCAGCGCGGCCCGCTGGTCACCGAGGTGGTGCAGGCTGCGGCTCGCCCACAGCAGGCCGGCCGGGCCGGACACGGCGTCCAGCGCGCCGGGCAGCTCACCTGCGACGGTGTCGAAGCGGTCGCCCACCCCCTGCCGGGCGGCCCGGGCACGGGCGCGCTCCAGCAGCGGCGCGGTGCTGTCGACGGCGACGACCCGGGCGCCGGGGAACGCCTCGGCGAACAGGCAGGAGACGACTCCCGGCCCGCTGCCCGCGTCCACGATCAGCGCCGGGTCGGTCACCTGCCCCGCGAGCCACGCCATGGCCGCCTCGTAGACGGGGCCGAGCAGCTCCGCCTGCGACTCCAGCAGGGGGCCCATCGCGTGCCAGTCGACGTCCGTGCCGTGGTGGTGGCCGTGGCCGGTGTGGTGCCGGTCGTGCTGGTGCGGGTGCTCGTCGTGCCGGTGCGGCTGGTGGTCGTGCGCCATGGTGGTCGGCCTCTCGTCCGGGTGCCGCCAGGGTGCGACGGCACACCGGCCGGGGGCCACTTCCGTTGCCGGTACGGCAAAACGGGATGCCGTACCGTCCGCCGGGGCCCGGCGCGTGCCGGACGGGCCCCGGCGGGATCGGTGGGTCAGGACAGCGGCGGGTAGGCGTTCTGCATCAGCTGCTGGAACAGGGCGGGGAACCAGTGCCCGGCCAGCGGCGAGTTCGGCAGCGCGCCCGTGGGGTTGTTGCCGTTGCGGGCGTTGCCGCCGTAGGTGGGGTCGCACATCCGGTCGAAGCCCTTGCCCTCGTCGTTGTCGACGGCGGAGCTGGCTCCGTCCGACTCCCCCGGGGGCTTGGCCCACACGTAGGCGTCGATCCCGGCCGCGGGGGCCGCGGTCGGCCGTTCACCGATGCCGGCGCCGCTCTGGTTGCACCAGTTGCCGACGTGGACGCGCCGGTCGACGCGGCCTCCGTTGACGTAGTCGTCGACGGAGGTCAGCGGGCCGGCCTTGGTGGGCCGGGCCGAGCCGCCCCAGCCGTTGCGCGAGGTGTCGATCAGCATGCCCAGGGACGAGTTGAAGCCGGACGCGATGAGCTTGTCCCGCAGGCCCTGGGCGAAGGACTGCTCGTCCACGTACTGGTTCCAGTCCACCCACTTCGACTGACGGATGGTCTGCCCGTTCACGCTGTCGGTGACCTTGAACCAGGGCTCCTTGGTCGGGCTGTAGTTGGCCGTGTTGACGATGAAGCCCGCGACATCGCTCACGCTGGCGCCGTTGGTCGTGGCGACCTTGTAGAACTCCTGGGCGGAGGGGCCGAGGTTGGAGTCCCAGCCGAGCCAGCCGTGGTGCCCGGCGTCGATGTAGTTGTAGACGTTCGGGATGGCGCCCAGCTTGTCCAGGGCGTAGCTGACGCCCTTCTCGTAGTTGCCGTTGGACTTCATGGTGACGCAGGCGTCGGTGGTGGTGTTGGTGCCGCCGGCGTTGGTGACCAGGTTGGGCAGCGAGTCGGGTTCGATGAGGGTGGCGACGCGCAGGCCCGCGTACTTGCTGTCGGACAGGATCGACGCGATCGGGTCGATGTACTGCGACTTGTACTTGTCGATGTCGGTGGGCCCGAATTCGCCGTTGGAGGCGAGGGCGGCGCAGTCGCGGCCGGGGAGGTCGTAGATGACCAGCTGGACGACCAGTTCGCCGGAGCCCTTCTGCTTGAGGGCCTCGTCCAGGTGGGCGCGCAGTCCCCGGGCGCCGTTCACGCCGCTGATGGCGGCGACGCGGTCCAGCCACACGAAGGTGGGCTGGTTCGCGACGCGGCTGCCGCCCGGTTCGGCGGCGGCCAGCGCCGACCAGTCCGGGTTCACGTACACCTTGGCGCCGGAGTAGGGGTTGTCGACGCGGCCGGCGCCGCCGCCGTTGTCGCCCCCGCCGCCACCGCCGTTGTCGCCGCCACCGCCGCCGCTGCCGTCGTCGACGTTGCAGGTGACGCCGTCGAGGGTGAACGTGGCGGGCACGGCGTTGGTGCCGCTGTAGGTGCCCTGGAAGCCGAAGCCGGCCGAACCGCCGGTGGCCAGGGCGCCGTTGTAGCTCTCGTTGGCGACGGTGACCGCGGTGCCGCTCTGGCTGAGCTTGGCGTTCCAGCCGCTGGTGATCTTCTGGTTGCCGGAGTACGACCACTTCAGCGACCAGTTCGACTTGGCGGGGCCGTTGTTGGTGACGGTGACGGCGGCGGTGAAGCCGGTGTCCCACTGGTTCTGCACCTTGTAGTCGACGGTGCAGGGGACGGCTGCGGCCGCCGCGGTGGCCGGCTGTGTGGCGAGCGCCGTCCCCGAGGCCCCGGCGACCAGCGCCAGGGCGGCGAGCAGTGACATTCTGGTACGACTCATGAGTGCGGGTTCCTTCGTTGTTCCGAGGGATCTTCTGGCGTGGTTACGGATGGACGGCGCGGAGGTGATCGCGCACCCCGGCGCCGTACGCGGTGGGTGTGCCGTCGCAGGCGGAGATCAGGGACGGACCCGAGGAGCGGTCTCAGCTGTTCCAGGTCCGACCCGGGCAGGACGGGTCGCGGTCGTCGAAGCACTTCATGACCTGGTCGACGAACCCGCGCGAGCAGGTGTTCTCGCGTCGAACGGGTCGAACACGGTCGCCGGGTCGTCCTCGAAGGCGCTCGCCGCCGACGCCCGGAACGTGGGGCCGTCGCGCATGTCGGGCATCGATTTGCGGCAGGTGGCGCGCACGTCGGAGCAGCCGGCCGAGATCCCGGTGTACCGGCCGTAGGACCAGTGCGGTTCGAGCACCGGGGTCATGCCGTGCGCCTCGGCGCGGCCCACCGGGTCCCGCACCGCGGTGATGCAGGCGGCGCCGCCGTACCGTGGTGCGATGCCGGCGAGTCCCGGCCGGCACTCCTCGTTCAGCGGAATGCCGACCGCGTTCGCCTTCCGGTCGGCGATCGCCTCGACGGCCGCGTCGTCGACCGGGCCGTCCCGGATGCCACGGCCCCGCACGCACATGAACTCACCGCCGGAGCGGTCGACGCCGAGCAGGCGGCGGGCGGCGCCGCCCGCCGCCACCAGCTTGTCGCCCACGACGTGCGGCGCGGGCGCCGTGCCGCCGGACGGCGGCGGGGTCGTCGGCGGCGAAGTGGCCGGCTCCGAGCCGACGTCGCAGGTGGTGCCGTCGAGCTTGAACACGGACGGTACGGTGTCGCCGCCGCCCGGCCAGGAGCCCGGGAACCCGGCGCCGGCGCTCGCACCCGTGCCGAGCGTGCCGTTCCAGGTCTCGTCGGCCGCGGTCACGGTGGTGCCGGACCGGGACCACCGGGCACCCCGGCCCTGGGTGACGTGCCGGCCGCCGGCCGAGCCGAAGGTGCGCTTCCACGTGCTCGGCGCGGCCTGGTCGTTCGTGATCCTCACCGAGCCCTGGAAGCCGGCCGCCCACTGGCCGGTGACGGTGTACTCCACCGTGCGGGCGGGCGTGGCTTCCCGGGCCGAGGCCACCGGGACGACCGCGCTCGTGACGAGCGCGACGGCACCGGTGACGGACAGCAGTACGGAACGCGGGGGGTGTCGCATGAGCGAGTCCTTGCAGCTCGGCGCCGCGACGGACGCGTCGACTGAACGGAACCGCTCCCACTGGTGCGAGTGAAGGTAGCGCCAAGTCGCCGCGATGCCCAGGGGAGTTGCCCGACTTTTCGAAAGTCCGGCCCGTCGAATCTTTTCGGGTCTTCAAGCACCTTGACCGCCCTTGACCCGATCCCCACTATGGGAGCGCTCCCACTGGTTCAAGCCTTGATCTCTCCCGAGCCGCGAGCCCGCAAGGAGGAACCAGCACCATGGATCCCGGACGCAGACGAAGAGGCGCGCGCCGGTCGTGGACCGCGGCGGCCGCCGCGCTCGCCCTGCCCCTGTCACTGCTGGCCACCGGCGCGCAGACCGCACGCGCGGCAACGGTGCGGTGCGGTGTGGACTACAAGACCAACGACTGGGGTTCCGGCTTCACCGCCGAACTCACGATCACCAACCGCGGCACGGACGCCGTCGACGGCTGGACGCTGACGTACGCCTACACCGGCGACCAGAAGCTGACCAGCGGATGGAACGGGACCTGGTCCCAGTCCGGCCGGACGGTCACCGTGCGGAACGCCGCCTACAACGGCACCATCGCCGCGGGCGCCGCCGTCTCCACCGGCGCCCAGTTCACCTACAGCGGCACCAACACCGCCCCCACCTCGTTCGCCGTCAACGGCACCACCTGCACCGGTGCCCACCAGCCGCCGGTGACCGTGCTGACCAGCCCGAGCGCGGGCGCGGTCTACTCGCAGGGGGACGCGGTGCCCCTCGCGGCGACCGCCGCGGCGGCCGACGACGCCACCATCGCCAAGGTGGAGTTCTACGACGACACCACGCTGCTGGGCACGGACACGAGCGCGCCGTACTCGCTCCCGGCCTCCGGCTTGACCGTGGGCAGTCATTCCCTGGTGGCGAAGGCGTACGACAGCCTGGGGGCGTCCGCCACGTCCGCCCCCGTGGGCATCACCGTCGCCGCCGGGCCGGCCGTGGTCGCCTCGCCGGCCCAACTGGGCGTCCGGCAGGGCAGCTCGGGCACCTTCTCGGTGAAGCTGTCGACCCGGCCGAGCGCGGACGTGACGGTGAGCACGGCCCGCACGGACGGCAACACCGGCCTCTCCGTGACCGGCGGCGCCTCGCTGACCTTCACCCCGTCGGACTGGAACACCCCGCGGACCGTGACCGTCACGGCGGACTCCGCCGGCACCGGCAGCGCGACCTTCACCGCGACGGCGACCGGCCATGCCAAGGCGACGGTGACGGTGACGGAGCTGCCCGCGGCGAAGGCGTACGACGCCCGCTTCCTGGACCTGTACGGGAAGATCACCAATCCGGCCAACGGCTACTTCTCCCCCGAGGGCATCCCGTACCACTCGGTGGAGACGCTGATCGTCGAGGCCCCCGACCAGGGGCACGAGACCACCTCGGAGGCGTACAGCTATCTGCTGTGGCTCCAGGCGATGTACGGCAAGGTGACCGGCGACTGGTCGAAGTTCAACGGCGCGTGGGACGTCATGGAGAAGTACATGATCCCGACCCACGCCGACCAGCCGACGAACTCCTCCTACAACGCCGCCAAACCGGCCACGTACGCGCCCGAGCTGGACACCCCGGACGAGTACCCGGCGAAGCTGGACTCCTCCGTGGCGGTCGGCCCGGACCCGATCGCCGGTGAGCTGAAGTCGGCCTATGGCACGGACGACGTCTACGGCATGCACTGGATCCAGGACGTGGACAACGTCTACGGCTACGGCGACGAGCCCGGCAAGTGCGAGGCCGGCCCGACGGCCACCGGGCCGTCGTACATCAACACCTTCCAGCGCGGTGCGCAGGAGTCCGTCTGGGAGACGGTCCCGCAGCCGACCTGCGACGCCTTCAAGTACGGCGGCAGGAACGGCTATCTGGACCTGTTCACCGGCGACAGCTCCTACTCCAGGCAGTGGAAGTACACGGACGCCCCGGACGCGGACTCGCGCGCCGTGCAGGCCGCGTACTGGGCCGACGTCTGGGCCAGGGCGCAGGGCAAGGGCGGCGACGTCTCCGCGACGGTCGCCAAGGCCGCGAAGATGGGCGACTACCTGCGCTACGCCATGTACGACAAGTACTTCAAGAAGATCGGCAACTGCGCGAGCCCGTCCTGCCCGGCCGGCACCGGCAAGGACGCCTCGCACTACCTGCTGTCCTGGTACTACGCCTGGGGCGGTGCCACCGACACCTCCGCCGGCTGGGCCTGGCGGATCGGCTCCAGCCATGTCCACGGCGGCTACCAGAACCCGCTCGCCGCGTACGCGCTCAGCTCCGTCGCCGATCTGAGGCCCAAGTCGGCCACGGGCGCGGCCGACTGGGGCAAGTCACTCCAGCGGCAGCTGGAGTTCTACCGGTGGCTCCAGTCGTCCGAGGGCGCCATCGCGGGCGGCGCGACCAACAGCTGGCAGGGCCGGTACGCCGCCCCGCCGGCCGGCGCCGCCACCTTCTACGGCATGTACTACGACTGGCAGCCCGTCTACCACGACCCGCCCTCCAACCAGTGGTTCGGGTTCCAGGCGTGGTCGATGGAGCGGGTCGCCGAGTACTACCAGCAGACCGGGAACGCCGACGCGAAGGCGGTCCTCGACAAGTGGGTCAAGTGGGCCCTGTCCAAGACCACGGTCAACCCGGACGGCACCTACCGCATCCCCTCCACCCTCCAGTGGTCGGGCCAGCCCGACACGTGGAACGCCGCGAGCCCCGGCTCCAACAGCGGGCTGCACGTCACCGTCGCCGACTACACCGACGATGTCGGCGTGGCCGCCGCCTACGCCAGGACCCTGACGTACTACGCCGCCAAGTCCGGTGACACGGCCGCCAAGTCCACGGCGAAGGCGCTGCTGGACGGCATGTGGGACAACCACCAGGACAGCCTCGGCATCGCCGTCCCCGAGACCCGCACCGACTACGGCCGCTTCGGTGACAAGGTGTACGTGCCGAGCGGCTGGACCGGCACCATGCCGAACGGCGACGCGATCAACGCCTCGTCCACCTTCGCCTCGCTGCGGTCCTTCTACCGGAGCGACCCGAACTGGTCGAAGATCGAGACCTATCTCAAGGGCGGCGCCGCGCCGGTCTTCACGTACCACCGCTTCTGGGCCCAGGCGGACATCGCCATGGCCATGGGCTCGTACGCGGAGCTGCTCGAATGACCGGTCCCCGCTGAGGCTCCGGGTACGGCGGCGGACAGTCCCCGCCCGGCCCGGACCGACCGGGCGGGGGTGCCGTCCACGAGCCGCACCCCCGCCCGGTCCGCTACTTGACGTTCCCCGTGAAGATGGCCTCCTCCGAGTCGAAGTCGGGGGTGACCTCGATCTGGACGAGCTTCTCGCCCTTGGGCAGTTCGCAGCCCCAGGGCACGTTGATGGAGCGGCCGGGGAGCAGCTTGGTGTCGGGACCGCCGTCCAGGCCCGCTTCGGAGTCGAAGACCGACTCGCTGCTCTTGCCGTCCTGTCCGTAGGAGCAGTCGACGGTGAGCTGGGTGACGTCCAGGGCCTTCTTGCCGCCGTTCTTGATCTTGACGGTGAAGCGGAGGTACGCCGTGTTCTCGGGCTCGGCGTACTCGCCGGTCACGGCCCGCTTGAGCCCGAAGAGGCCGACCTCGGTGGCCGGTTCGTAGACGACGGTGTCGTCCAGGGCGTAGACCCCGTCCTCGTTCTCCGCGCCGTCCTCGCCGGCCGTGGTCTCCTCGGTGGCCGGCGTGGACTCGTCGTCCGCCGGGGCGGCGCCGTCGTCCGCGGCGGCGGTCTTGGTGACGGTCACGGTGGGCGCCGGCCCGGCTTCGCCGTCGCCGGTGACGCCCGCCGTGACCAGGGCCGAGACCACGGCCGCGACGGCGGCCGCGGCCACGGCGACGAGTACGGTGCGGGGCCCCCGCGCCGGTGCGGGCGGGGGGACCGCCGGTCCGTAGCCCGGCATGGGTGGTGGTGTGATGTCGCTGCTCATGGTGGCCCCCCAAGGACGTGCCGGCCGATCTCGCTGGTTGATCTTCAAGTGATCCATACACCCAGCGAAATGTGAACACCCTGTGATGGAATCGTGCCCCCTACGCCGGTCACGTCCGCGGCGCCCTGCGTCGGGGCCGGAGGCCGCAGGACATCACCCGTCAGTCGCCGCAGCCGCGGGCCGGGTTGCCGAGGACCCCGGCGGGCGCCGCGCGGCGGAACGCGCGGAGACGGAAACGCGGGTCGGGGCGCGGGCGGTCCTGGTCGGGCAGCCGGGCCAGGCGCACGGCGAACTCCTCGGTGCGCCGCTCGCCGGGCGGCAGCAGGGTGAACCAGCCGCGCCGCAGGTCGGCGACGGTGGCGCGGGGGCTGCGGCCCTGTCCGGTACCGGCGAACGAGCCATGGCCGGCGGGCTCCAGGCCGTGCCGGGCCGCGTGGGCGGCCACCGCGTCCGGGGCGTCCGCGGCGGGCCGGCGCGGGCGGTCGGCGAGGACGGCGTCTATGTCGCTGCCGACGTCGTGCGCGGCGGCCTTGTCGACCGTGGTGACGTACACCCCGCCGGGTCGCAGCACCCGGGCGCACTCGGCGACGACCGCGTCCAGGTCGTCGGGGTCGTCCAGCAGGTGCAGCAGCCAGATGGCGGTGACCGCGTCGAACGTGCCGTCGGGGAAGGGCAGTCGGCGGCTGTCGGCCCGTACGACCGCGCCGGGCAGCCGCGCCGACGCGCGGCGGACCATGGCGGGGGTGAGGTCGGCACCGGTCACCCGGAGCCCCGGGCGCGCGGCGGCGAGCCGCCGGGTGACGGTCCCGGTGCCGCAGGCGACGTCGAGGAGGCGGCCCGTACTCCCGGGGACCAGATCGAGGACGGCCCGCGCGGCGGCTTCGGCGCGGGCCTCGCCGCCGCGGGAGGCGTCGTAGACGTCGGCTTCCCTCTCGTAGTCGAGCACGCGCCTCAGTGTGCCCCGTGGCCCGGGGCGACGTCCTCCACTTCGCGGGCGAGGGCGAAGTCCTTCCCGGTGACGACGCCGCCCGCGCTGTGGGTGTGCACGCTGAGCGAGACGGTGTCGTAGCCGAGGGTCAGGTCGGAGTGGTGGTCCAGCCGGTCCTGGATACCGGCGATGTGCATCACCAGCGCCGCGGCGGCGAAGTGCGAGCCGAGCCGGTAGGAACGGGTGAGCCGATCCCCCTCCACCGCCCAGCCGGGCAACTCGCCCAGCCGCTCCTCGATCTCCTCCGGCGACAACGCTTCGACAGCCATGCCCGAAACTCCCTTCGCTAGGCGTCCCCGTCACGGGGTGAGGCGCACACCCTCTCGCGGCCCAGTCGGTGGAAGACGGCACTACGCCGGTCGCTCGTCTTCGGTACCCCAAAGTGCAGGAACAGTGTCCCAGGGCAGCCCCAGCCGTGCCAGGATCCGGGCACGCGATCACCGCCAGTGCCTGACCGGCGGCCTAATCAGCCAAATGAGATGACTTTCAGGACACCGCGGGCGTACGCAACTGCCTCACGAGTCAGCGATCCGGGATCGACACGACGGGCGCGACGGCAAAACCTTGCCCCATACGAGGACTAATCAGGCGAACATAGACACCGAGAATCCTCAAAAGTCCGATATCCACGCCTTCGGCAAACGGTAAACACCTTGCAATTGACGGGTGAACAACGATCAAATACTGTTCGCTCGATCACTGCCGACATCCGCGCGCGCCCCTTCCACGGTGCGCGCGATTTTTACTGCACCAGGAGGAGAGCCTGTGTTCAACGTACAGCGAATAGCCGCCACGGCCGGCATAGCTTCCGCGCTTCTTCTCGCACTGGCACCCAGCGCTTCTGCGAACTGGCAGAGCTATATCACGAGTGCTGGCGCCGGTTTTGAGTCGAGCCGCTGGGAGGACGAGAGCTACAGCGAGGTCCGCTTCAAGGACTGCACGCAGCAGAATGCCACCGGTAAATGGGTGAAGGTCGCCCTATGGGAGGACAATGCTCTTTCGCCCGACACCAATCACGGCACCAAGACCTTCACGAACTGCTTCAACGGTGACGACGCCGTCAGCGCCGGAGAGTGGACGGGGCTTCCTCTCGACGGCTACTACTTCCGTCTACAGGACACCGATGGTGGCCTTCTGAACGTAAGAGTGGTCGCGATCGATACCACCCAGGCCGATTAATCGCAGGTAGCACAAACGTGAAATGAGGGGTGCTTCAATCGTCGACGCACCCCTCGTCATCCCCAGAGAGAATCCTGTGCGAATACGAACCATGCTGTGGGGCAGCAGCGCGAAATGGGCGGCGCCCATCGCCTTACTGCTGTCGCTTTTCTACTATTACGGGAGCGGGGTGTCACGGGAGGCGTTCGGATACGCGCCGACGTTGGTGTCGTCCGCCCTGGGCACCATGTACGCGGCCGCGTACGCCTTCGCTTCCGCCCTCGCGGTATGGGAAAGCGCGCACCTGAAAAGGGCCGGGATCTGGACCATGGGCCCGGTCCGCTCCCGCTACCGAGTGGCGTGGGAAGGCATCGTCCCCGTCCTCGCCACGGCATGGATCATGCTGCTTCTGCCGGTGGCTCTCGCGCTGGGGAGCGCGGGCGTTCTTCCCACTCCGGCCGCTCTCGGCCCCCTGGTGATGGCGCTGCTGCTGTGTGTGGCGCACGCGACGATCGGGTTCGGTGTCGGGCTCGTCGCGCCGCCGGTCGTAGCCGCCCCGTTGATGGCCGTACTCGTCTGGGTGCTCGTCGCCTTCTCGTGGTCGACCGACGCCTTCTGGATGCGGCACGTTTCCGGTCAGTACCCCACGACCCTGATGTTCGGTGAAGCCGCCGCTTACACGTCCCTGTTGCCGCATCTGCTGCTCACCGGGGGGATCGCGCTGGGTGTCGCCCTGCTGTGGCTGCCGCTGCGGCCCTGGGTGGTGCGCGGGGCGCTGGCCGCCGCGGTGGCCGTCATCTGCCCGGTGCTCGCCGTCCGAGCGGTACAGGGATGGGAGGCGAACCCGCCGCTGCTGAGCGGCCGGGCGCCCATGGAGTGCGCCGGAGACGCGCCGCGGGTCTGCGTGCCGCGCGCCAGTCCGGCTCACGTCGCCGCCGTCAGGAAGGAGGCGGCGTCGGTCCTGGCCGACCTGCGCGCCGCGGGGTTCACGGGAACACCGGAACTGATAGTCGACCGCATGGGCGAAGGCCGCTATCCGCTCGCGTCGACGGCGGACACCTGGCGGGTGGGCATCACCAGCGGCTTGCGGCAGGGCGAACTGCGCTACCGGATCACCCAGGCCGCCGTGCGATTCCCGTGCCGGCGGGTCGATCCGGTGCACGGCAACGAGGTCATGCTGTGGGCGGCCAGCGTGACGGGCGAAGAGGCCACGTACAACGCCCACATGAAGAGAAGGGGACGGACCTTCGCCGGAGAGGAGGAGATCCGCCGGACCGTGCGCCGGGTCCTGGCAGCCGAGCCTCGCGAACAGGGCGAGTGGTACCGCCGTAGTCTCCTCGCCGGCTGCCGGCGGGACTCGTGATGTGGTGGGTGAAGGCGCACCGCGTCCACACCGTCCTCTCGGCCTCCCTGGCCCTCTTCGTACTGCTCCTGGTGCTGTTCCAGGGTGGTTCGGTGGCACTGCCCTCCCTCACCGGCGGAGCGACCCAGGTGGTCCTCGCGCTGTTCGTTCCGGTGCCTCTGGTGTCCGGCCTGGCACTGTGCCTGGACACACGCCTGCCGGCCGCCGAAAGCACGGCCGTGCGCCCGGTCCGGTACCTGGACGCCGCGCTGGTGGTCGCCGTCGCCCTCGTCGCCACGGCCGCGAGCGCGGTGGCCGGCGCGGCGTGGGAGGACGCGGTGACCGGGGCGGTCGGGCGGAACACCCTGTTCCTGGCCGGGCTGATGCTCATCGCGCGTGCGCTGTTCGGCCGACCGGGTGTGCTGCTGCCCACGGCCTGGATCCTCACGGTCTGCCTCTGCGGCTTCCGGCCCGGCAACGACGCCTATCCCTGGACCGTCCTTCCGGAACCCCTCGGTGCGCCGCACGCCGCGGCCGCGGCCCTCCTGATGTTCGGTGCCGGAGTCACCGTTCAGATCCGATACGCGAGGAACTCCCCATGACCCTTGAGCTGATCTCCTGCACCTACGGCTACAGCCACGGCATCACGCGGCGCAGAAGGACGGTGCTCAGCGAATTCGACTACCGGATGCCCCCGGGGCTCACGATCCTGCTGGGCCCCAACGGCGCCGGAAAGTCCACCCTGCTGAAAGTCGCCGCGTCCGTGGTGCGTCCCGACAGCGGCAGGGTCGTGTGCGACGGCGTTCCCAGTACGTCGAAGGCGTTCCGGCGGAACGTCGCCCGGATGCCGCAGGACATCGTTCCCCTCTCCGGCCTGACCGCACGCGAGTACGTCGCTTACGTCGGCTGGCTGAAGGGCATGCGTCGCGGCGACGCCTGGAAGGCGGCACGCCGTGTGCTGGCCCGTGTGGAGCTGACGGAGCAGAACGACGTCCGGACGACCGCCCTGTCCGGAGGCCAGTTGCGCCGGGTCGGCGTGGCGGCCGCCCTCGTGCACGGTGCCCGGGTCCTCCTGCTCGACGAACCGACCGCCGGGATGGACCCTCGCCAGCGCCGGGTCTTCCGGGACCTCATGCGGGACCTCAGCGGTGAGGTGAGCGTGCTCATGTCCACGCACGACGTCGCCGATCTGGCCGAGGACGCGGATCACGTCACGGTCCTGGCCGGAGGCCGGATACTGCACTCGGGGACCACGGACACCTTCCTGGCTCTCGCCCCCGACGGCACGGCCGCCGGCCGGCGAGCGGAGGGCGCCTACACGGAACTGCTCGCACGGCACGAGCAGGGGTGAGCGGACCCCTTCCGACCCCTCCCGGCACTCCGGGGCAACTTCCGTCCTCTTCCGGCCCCTTTCAGCCCTTCCGGCCCCTTCCGGACGCGACGGCCGGCCCCGGCCGGGTGACCTCTAGGATCGACGGCATGACCCCCACCACCTCCGCTCCCGCCGTCGTGACCGGTAACGGTGTCGGCCCGTTGTTGCGGGCCTGGCGGGAGCGGCGGCGGATCTCGCAGTTGGAGCTGGCGCTGCGCGCGGACTCCTCCGCGCGGCACATCAGCTTCGTGGAGACCGGACGGTCGCGGCCGAGCGAGGAGATGGTGCTGCGGCTGGCCGAGCGGCTCGACGTGCCGGTGCGCGAGCGCAACGCGCTGCTGCTGGCCGCCGGTTACGCCCCGCGGTATCCGGAGACCCCGCTGGACGATCCGGCGCTGGACGCGGTGCGGGACGGGCTGGAGCGGCTGATCCGGGGCTACGAGCCCTATCCCGCGCTGGTGGTCGACGCGGGCTACGACGTGGTCGCCGCGAACCGGGGCGTCGTCCTGCTGCTGGAGGGCGTGCCGGAGCGGCTGACGGCTCAGGCGCCGAACGCGATGCGGCTGACGCTGCACCCGGAGGGGCTGGCGCCGCGCATCCGGAACCTGCGGGAGTGGCGGGGGCACCTGCTGGCCCAGATGGAGCGGGAGATCGCGCTGCACCGCTCGGACCGGCTGCGCGCCCTGCACGAGGAGGTCTCGGCCTACCCGGTGCCCGAGGAGCCGCCCGGTGCCGAACCGGCCGGGCCGGTGCCGTACTTCGCGCTGCCGCTGGTCGTCGAGCACGGCGGGCGCACCCTGTCGTTCGTGTCCTCCATCTCCACGTTCAACACGCCGATGGACGTCACGGTCGCGGAACTGGCCGTCGAGACGTTCCTGCCGGCGGACCCGGCGACCGCCGAGTACCTGCGCGCCCGGGCCGGCTGACCCCCGCCGGCACCCCCGTCACCTCGGGCACGTGTGCGAAACGGCGACTCGTGACAGACTGCTGCCCGCTGTTCGGCGCGTAGGGGAGGGCGTGGCTGTGAGTGAGCGGCGGGCTGCGCCCACCGTGGGACAGGTCGTACTCGGCAAGCGGTTGCAGGAGCTGCGGGAGGCCGCGGGGCTCAGCCGCGACGAGGCCGCCCGGGTTCTCAGGGTGGCGTCGGCGACCGTGCGGCGGATGGAGATGGCCGAGGTCGCGCTGAAGATCCCCTACGTGCAGGTGCTGCTGACCACCTACGGGGTGGCCGAGGAGGAGGCCGACGCCTTCGTCCGGCTGGCCGAGGAGGCCAACCAGCCGGGCTGGTGGCAGCGGTTCCACGACGTGCTGCCGGACTGGTTCAGCCTGTACGTCAGCCTGGAGGGCGCCGCCAGGATCATCCGCTCCTACGAGCCGCACTTCGTGCCCGGTCTGCTCCAGACGGAGGACTACGCGCGGGCGGTGATGGAGGCGGGGACCATCGGGCACACGTCGCCGGAGACCGTGGACCGGCATGTGTCGCTGCGCATGGAACGGCAGCGGCTGCTGGAGCGGGAGGACCCGCCGCACCTGTGGGTGATCATGGACGAGACGGTGCTCAGGCGCCCGGTGAGCATGCGGCCCGGGGTGCTGCGGGACCAGCTGGACCGGCTGCTGGAGTACGCCGCCCGGGACCGGGTGACGCTCCAGGTCGCCGAGTTCGCGGCGGGCCCGCACCCGGGGACGTACGCGCCGTTCACGCTGTTCCGGTTCGCCGAGCCGGAGCTGCCCGACATGGTGTTCACCGAGTACCTGACCGGCGCGCTGTACCTGGACTCGCGCCGGGAGGTGGGCGCGCACCTGGAGGTGCTGGACCACATGACGGCCCGGGCCGCGTCCGCCCAGCGCACCCTGAGGCTGCTGCGGGAGCACCGCGACAGCCTCTGACCCCGGCCGCCGGGACTCCGAGGGGTCCCGTCGCCGCGGCCCGCGCCCGCCGTGACCCGTACGGGCCTCCCGGACGGGTGGGTTCCCGGGGCCGCCCCTAGGTTCGGAGTACGGGGCGGACCCAGGGAGCGCACGTGACCGACACGCAGAAGCCGCCGCGGGAGCCCGGCGCGGCCCTGCTGGCCGCCGGCCGCTTCTTCCGGCCCGGGACGCCCACGGCCGACCTGCACGGCGTGACGCTGACCGGCGGGCGGCAGGCGGACGCGTTCACGGCGGGCGACACCGGGCCGGTGCGGGCGACGCTGGAGAAGCCGGCCGCGATGCGCGCCCACATGCGGGCGCTCAACCTCGGCGGGGAACCCCCGGCGGCGATCGCCGCCGGGGTCGGCATGGCACCGGAGGAGATCGAGGCGATGTACCGGCTGCCGGCGATCGCCAAGTACGAGGAGCGGTACGTCATTCCCATCGCCGCCGTCGGTGACGCCCGGCGGCTGGAGGAGTCGGCGCTGCCCGAGGAGCGCAGCCTCGACCACGCCGGCGGCCCCGGCATGGGCGGCGACGGTCCGTTCGGCCGGGACTCCGACCGCAGGAGCCTTCCGCTGGTGAGCGTGGAGAACTTCCACCTGCTGCGCGGACGGCAGACGTCCGACGACGCGAAGGAGGCCTGATGCCCTCGGACGCGGTGTTCTACCAGGCGGCGGCCCTCTGCCTGACCTACCCGGACGACGACGTCATCGCCCGGCTGCCGCTGGTGCGCGAGGCCGCCCCGCAGCTGCGGGCGTTCACCGACCACGCGGCCGTCACCCCGCCCGGGGAACTGGCCGCCCACTACGTGCGGGTCTTCGACTTCAGGAACCGGCACAGCCTCTACCTGAGCTGGTGGCACGACGGCGACACGCGCCGGCGCGGGGAGTCCCTGGTCCGCTTCAAGGAGGTCTACCGCCGCCATGGCCTGGAGTGCAGCGGCGAGGAACTGCCGGACTTCCTGCCGGCGGTCCTGGAGTTCACCGCGCGGACCGGTGACACCGGCCTGCTGACCGAACACCGCGACGCCCTGGAACAGCTGCGCACGCGACTGACCGACTTCGGCACGCCGTACGCGGGCGTGCTGGACGCGGTGTGCGTCACCCTGCCGGCCGGGGCGCGCCGATGACGGTCCTGCTGTGGGGCGCGCTGCCCTGCCTCGCCTTCGCCCTGCTGGTGGCCGGCCTGGTCCGGCGCTACCGCTACGACAAGTACGGCTGGACCACCCGCTCGTCGCAGGTGTACGAGTCCCGGCTGCTGAACGTCGCCTCCCCCGTCTTCCACTACGGCATCCTGTTCGTGCTGGCGGGGCATCCGATCGGGCTGTTCGTGCCCGCGTCGTGGACGGCCGCGGCCGGCGTGTCCGAGCGCTCCTACCACCTGTTCTCGCTGTACGGCGGGACGGCGGCCGGGGTGCCGGCCGTCGCCGGGATCGCGCTGCTCGTCTACCGCCGGCGCACCCGCGTGCCCGTCTTCCGGGCGACCACGGCCAACGACAAGGCGATGTACGTGCCGCTGCTCGGCGCGCTCGTGCTCGGCATGGCCGCCAAGCCGGCGCATCCCGTCGGCCAGGGGTACGACTACCGGTCGACCATCGGGCCGTGGGCGCGCGGCCTGTTCACGCTCCGGCCGCGGACGCGGCTCATGACCGGCGTGCCGGTCCTGTACCAGGTGCACGCGGTGGTCGGCATGGTGCTGATCGCCTTCGTGCCGTACAGCCGGCTCGTGCACATGTTCAGCGCGCCGGTGCAGTACCTCTTCAGGCCGTACGTGGTCTACCGGACCCGAGACCCCCGGCAGCTCGGCCCGCGTGCGGAGCGGCGGGGCTGGGAGCGGCCGGGCGGCTGAGGCGCCCGAAGGCACCGGCCGCCGCGGCCCGGGGCGGACGCGGCGGCCGGAGGCGTCCGGGCGTCAGGCCAGCTCGGCCGTGAGGGTGATCGTCGTACCGGTCAGGGCCTGGCTGACCGGGCAGTTCTTCTTGGCGTCCTCGGCGGCCGAGGCGAAGCCCTCCGCGTCCAGACCGGGCACCTCGCCGCGCACGGTGAGGTGGATGCCGGTGATGCCCTCGCCCGGCTGGAAGCCGACCTCGGCCTTGGTCTCCAGCCGGGTGGGCGGGGTGCCCGCGCCGGCCAGGGCGTGCGAGAGCGCCATGGAGAAGCAGCTGGAGTGGGCGGCGGCGATCAGTTCCTCGGGGCTGGTCTTCCCGTTCGCCTCCTGGGCGCGCGAGGCCCAGGTGACCGGCTGCTCGCCGATGCCGGAGGAGTCGAAGGTGACGACGCCGCTGCCGTCGAGGAGGCTGCCTTCCCACTGGGTGTGCGCGGTGCGCGTGGTGGCCACGGTGCTTCCTTTCGCGAGTGTCGGACTGGTGGGGGGTTCCCGTGTCCCCTATCCGATCACATCCGGGCCCCGCGCACGGTGCGGACCGGCCCATGCCGGGTGAACGGACGGTGACGTCCGGTCAGGCGGCCCGCTCCCCGGCCACGTCCGCCGGGAGCGGGACCTGGGGTCCGTCCAGTTCGCTCAGCCAGCGGCGCAGGACGTGGTGGATCCGCTCGGCGCCGGTCAGTTCCGCGCCGTCCGCGACCGGCGCGGACAGCTCCAGCGGGGACAGCAGGAACGGGCGGGACTGGGCACCGCCGAGTCCGCCGTGGGAGCCGATCTGCTCCTCGAAGGCGAGGACCTCGCCGTCGGCCGGGTCGTGGGCGGAGTTGACCATGATGTCCGCGGTGTGCGGGAAGGCGTGGGTGCGGCGGACGGCGTCGGCGGCGCCGGGGCCGAACGGGGCCAGCGGGCCGAAGTCGTCGTCGAGCCGGTCCAGCGGTATCTCGGCGCCGCCGGCGCCGAGCACCACACCGTCGTGCTCCGCGCTGCGCACCAGCAGGAAGCCGATGCCCGGGTGGTTGGCGAGGGTGGTGAGCAGGGCGGGGTGGCGGGCGTCGATCTCCTCCTTGGTCATGCGGTGCGGGACGTCCGGGAAGGAGACGAGACCGAGGTTGCCGGAGGCCAGCACGATGGGCTCGCGACGGGGGACGGTGCGGTGGAGGTGGCCGCCCTTCTCCTCCACCGGCCGGCGCAGCGCGGCGCGGACGGCGACGCGGGCCTCGGCGCCGCTGCGGGTGCGTTCGGCGCGGCGCGGGACGGGCAGCCCGGAGCCGGCCCGGACCAGGTCGCCGAGGGTGAGGCCGTAGCGGGCGCGGAAGGTCTCGCCGGGGCTCTGGCCGTGGTCGGAGAGGACGACGATCCGGTAGGGGCGCGGGGCGTGTTCGGCGACGCGCTGGAGGAGGGCGAGGGACCGGTCGAGGCGGCGCAGGACCTGCTCGGCGTCCCGGCTGTGCGGACCGGAGTGGTGGGCGACCTCGTCGTAGGCGACGAGGTCGGCGTAGACGGCGGTACGGCCGGCGAGCATGTCGCCCATGACCGCGGCGACGACGACGTCCCGTTCGACGACGGTGGCGAAGGCCCGGACCAGCGGGTAGAGACCACCCCGGCCGACGCGGGGGCGCTGCCGGCGCAGCCGGGCCCGGGTGGACTGGCCGATCTCGCGGGCCACCTCGGCGACGAAGGACAGCGCGGTGCGGACGGCGTTGGCGGGGTCGGAGAAGTAGGCGAAGTACCCGGCGCGGGAACGGTTCTCCCGGCCGCGGCGGCGGGTCGCGATCGACAGCACGAGCGCCTGCTCCTCGGCGCCGCCGCTGAAGAGGTTGCCGCGGCTGGCGCCGTCGACGGCGAGCAGTCCGTCGTCGCCGGTGCGCAGGATGGCGCGGCGCTGGAGTTCGGCGGCGCTCGTCGGCCGGTTGCTGACCATCACCTCGCCGCGGTCCTTCTCGTACCAGCGGAAGGCCGGCACGTCGAAGGTGCTGCCGTGCAGGATGCCGAGCTGGCTGGCACCGGTCTGGCTGGACCAGTCGGTGCGCCAGGGGGTGAGCCGGTGGCTGGGCCGGCGGGCGGCCCGGGGGCCGGGCCGCGCGGGGCCGGTGAGCGGACGCACCCCGCCGTCGGCCGTTCCCCTGCCGTCGTCCCCGGAGAGCCAGCGGGCGACCGTCGGCATCAGGCCCCTGCGCACCGCGGCCGTGAGGACGTCATGGCCGACGCCGTCGAGCTGGACGCAGACCAGGCCGGGGGTGGTGGGGCAGGGCGGGTGGGCCCGTCGGCCGCGGGTGGCGAGGCGGTGCAGCCGGCGGCGGTAGGCCTCGTCGTCGCGCACGGCGAGGGCCGCGCCGGTGGCGGAGGCGACGGCGGACATCACGGCGGCCACGATGACGGCGGTCTCGGGCGCGACCTCGCCGTGGCCGGAGGGGTTGACGCGCAGGGCGAGCAGCAGCAGGGAGCCGTTGAGGAAGAAGACCAGCAGGCCGAGGACGAAAGCGGGGACGAGCAGCAGCAGGCGTACCAGCAGCGGCCAGACCACGGCCGAGAGGACGCCGAAGGCGCCGGCGCCGAAGGCGGCGGTGACGGTGACGCGGGTCGCGCTGTCACCGTCGGCGGACTGGAGCCGGAAGTCGGGCAGCAGCGCGGCGAGGACCAGCATGGTGACGGTGGAGACCGCCCACACGGCGGCGCTCCGCCCGATCTGACTGGCGATCCGCCGCCACCGCACGCCTCGCACGCCCCGCACCTCACGTCCCGGCCCCTCCCCCGCCCTCCGGCCCGGGGGGACCCCCACTCGTCGCACCGGGCCGGTCCGGCCCGGCTCCACCCTGTCACACGGGGTCACCCGGGGCGACGGCCGCCCGGGCGGGCCGGGTCAGCGGCCGTCGTAGCCGGCGGTCGGCATCGACAGGCGCCGGTGCACCCGCGCCTTCATCTGCGCGTCGTACGACGGCTCGGCCCGCCCCACCGTCTCCACGCGCACCCCCCGGCGCGCGCACTCGGCGGTGAACTCCTCCACCGACGACAGGGCCCGGCGCAGCACCCGCAGGCTGGGTGCCACGAACACGTCCACCCCCGGACGCACCCCGTCCCAGAGCGCCCCGTGATCGAAACGCACCCCTCCGACGAGGAGTTCCCGGGCCACCACGTAACCGCGCTCGGCGGCCCAGCGGGCGCACATGGCGTGCTGGCTGCGCGAGTCCACGAGGAAGGGGTCGGCCTCCAGCTCCTCCAGGGGTGCCAGGCTCGCGATGGCGGTGACCCGCACGGGCGTGGACACGCCGAACACCCTCCGCAGCTGTCCCATGGCGTCCCTCTCACCTCCGGGTTTCGCCGCAGACCCTACTCCTGCCCGTAGGCTTCGGGGAGTCGCGTGAAGGAGGCGGAGAAGGTGCCGGTGGAGATCACCTGGTGGGGTCACGCCACCTGCACGGTGGAGGACGCGAACATCCGGGTGCTGACCGATCCCCTGTTCGCCCGCCGGCTGGCGCACCTGCGCCGCCGCCGGGGCGCCGTGCCGCCCGCCGAGGCCCGCCGCGCGGACCTGGCGCTCGTCTCCCACCTGCACGCCGACCACCTGCACCTCCCCTCGCTCGCCCGCCTGGACCCGGGCACGCGCCTGCTCGTACCCCGGGGCGCACCACGGGCGGTGCCCGGTCTGCGCCGGCTCCGGCAGCTGCGGATCGCCGAGGTGGCGCCCGGGGACGAGGTGCGGATCGGCGAGGCGCTGGTCCGCGTGGTGCCGGCGCTACACGACGGGCGGCGGCTGCCGGTGGGGCCGCACCGCTCGCCCGCGCTGGGCTACGTCGTGGAGGGCGAGGCGCGGACCTACTTCGCCGGGGACACCGGGCTGTACGAGGAGATGGCCGAACGGGTCGGGCCGGTGGACGTGGCGCTGCTGCCGGTGGGCGGCTGGGGGCCGTTCCTCGGGGAGGGACACCTGGACGCGGGGCGGGCCGCGCGGGCGCTGGCCCGGCTGGCACCGCGGGCCGCGGTGCCGGTGCACTACGGGACGTACTGGCCGGTCGGCATGGACGCGGTGCGCCCGCACGAGTTCCACTCGCCGGGGGACGAGTTCGTGCGGCTGGCGGCGGTGGCCGCGCCGGAGGTCGCGGTGCACAAGCTGGGGCACGGGGAGAGCGTGCGGCTGGAGGTCGCGCGGTGACGTGG
Organism: Streptomyces sp. NRRL S-31; assembly: GCF_000718775.1. Taxonomy (GTDB): domain Bacteria; phylum Actinomycetota; class Actinomycetes; order Streptomycetales; family Streptomycetaceae; genus Streptomyces. The sequence goes on along the minus strand of NZ_JOCB01000039.1, from coordinate 4,019 downwards.
CTCGTCGACGCGTCGAGAGTCGTGACGACCGGGTCGGGCCAGCAGGCGGTGGGATACCCGTCGTTGTTCCTGCTGGTGCTGATCGGGGCGCTGGTACCGGTGGTGCCGACGGGTGCGCTGGTCAGTTCGGCGGCGGTGGTGGCGTTCCACCGGACCGCGCCGGTCTCGCTGGCGCTGGTGTTCGCGACGGCGTCCCTGGCCGCGTTCCTGGGGGACGCGGCGCTGTACTTGCTGGGGCGGCGCGGGATGCGGTCGAAGAACGGGTCCCGGTGGCTGGAGGCGATCCGGGCGCGGGCGCCGGAGGAGCGGCTGGCCCAGGCGCGGGAGAAGCTGGCCGAGCACGGGGTGGCGGTGCTGGTGCTGTCCCGGCTGGTCCCGGCCGGGCGCATACCGGTGATGCTGGCCTGTCTGATGGCGGAGTGGCCGCTGCGCAGGTTCGCGCGGGGGAACCTGCCGGCGTGCCTCGCCTGGGCGGCCACCTACCAGGTGATCGGCATAGTGGGCGGTTCGCTGTTCGAGGAGCCGTGGGAGGGCGTGGTGGTGGCGGTCGCGCTGACCGTGGTGATCAGCGCGGTCCCGGGGCTCATACGGCGGGTCCGGGCCGCCGGATGAGGTTCCCGCACGGGGTACGGCGCGGGGCGCGGGTGCGCGGTGGCCGCCGCCGGGCGCGGCTCACTCCAGCACCCGGGAGGCGCCGATCGGCATGTCCCACAGCTCCTCCGGCTCCCGCCCCGCCTTCTCCCAGGCCGCCCGCACCCGCGTGAGCGGCTCCAGGACCGGCTCGGCGGAGAGGATGAACGTGCCCCAGTGCATGGGGGCCATGCGGCGGGCGCCCAGGTCCAGGGTGGCCCGGACCGCTTCCTCCGGGTCGCAGTGGACGTCGCTGAGCCACCAGCGGGGTTCGTAGGCGCCGATCGGCATCAGGGCGAGGTCGATGCCGGGGTAGCGACGGCCGATGCGGGAGAACCAGTGGCCGTAGCCGGTGTCCCCGGCGAAGTAGAGGCGCTGTCCGTCGGGTGCGGTCAGCACCCAGCCGCCCCAGAGGCTGCGGCAGGTGTCGGTGAGGGTGCGCTTGGACCAGTGGTGGGCGGGGACGAAGTCGAAGCGCGTTCCGACGAGTTCCGCCCCCTCCCACCAGTCCAGTTCGGTGACGCGGGTGAACCGCCGCCGGCGGAACCAGGCGCCGAGACCCGCGGGCGCGAACACCGGGGTGTCGCGCGGGAGCCGGCGCAGGGTGGGGGCGTCCAGGTGGTCGTAGTGGTTGTGGCTGACGACGACGGCGTCGACGCGGGGCAGGTCCTCCCAGGGCACGCCCACGGGGGTGACGCGGGCCGGGGTGCCGAGGATGCGGCGGGACCAGACGGGGTCGGTGAGCACGGTGAGTCCGCCGATGCGGACGATCCAGCTGGCGTGTCCGGCCCAGGTGACGGCGAGGGTGCGGGTGCCGACGCGGGGCAGCGGGGCCGGTTCGTACGGCAGTCGGGGGATGTCGGCGAGGCCGTCGGGGCCGGGGCGCACGGCGCCTTCGCGGGCGAAGCGGGCGAGGGCCCCCAGGCCGGGCAGCGGCGCGGTGAGCCGGTCGTGGAAGGTGCGGGGCCAGACCCGGTGTTCGCCCAGCGGGCGGGGCTCGGCCAGCGGGGGGGAAGGGGCGGCGCGGGGGGCCGGTGCCCCGGGTCCGCCGGCCGCCCGGGTCGTCGTGGCCGGGCCGGGCTCGTGCGTCCGCTGCGTCATCGAGGGGTCTCCCATCGCCGGGCGTCGTCGCGGAGATCGTCGAAGGCCGACCGCAGGGAGGCCAACGCGTCCCGCAGGTGCGGCAGTTCGAGCGGCGCCGGGGACCCGAGGGACTCGGCGCGCTCCTCGTCCGTGCCGCCGAGCAGGGGTCCGGTGGCGAGCCGTACGCGCAGCGCCCCGAGGTCGTCGCCGAAGCGGTGCCCGCCGGGCGCGGGCATGCCGAGCCGGGCGGTGAGGAGGTCCTCCAGGTCCTGCGCGTCGCCGACCCCTCGGGCGGCGAGCGGTTCGCGCAGCGGCGCGAGGTCGGCGTACAGGTGGCGGCCGGTCTGCGGGGGCCGGGCGAGCGCGCCGGCGGCGACCACCGCGGCGTGCGCGGCGGCGGCCACGCGCGCGTGCAGTCGTACGGTGGCCGCGCGGCGTTCGGTGACGGGCGCGGGTTCGTCGAGGGCGTAGCCGGCGGCCGCCGCGACGGGTGCGGCGACGCGGGCGTCGAGGGCGGTGAGGATGTCGAGCACGCGGGCGTGCAGGCGCCGGCCGGTGTCGGTGCCGGGGAAGCGGGCGACGGCGGCGGGCCAGCCGGCGGGCAGCAGGGCGCCGGCCAGGTCGGTGACGACGGTGACGTCCTCGGGCCGCATCTCGGCGGGGCTGAGCAGCACGGTCTCGTGCGGGGCGTGCAGGGTGTCGCGCCAGGTCTCGTCGCTGACCAGGTGCAGGCCCTCGGCGGTGGCCGCCTCGACGGTCTCGTGCAGCAGTTCGGGCGGGGTGACGGTGGCGGTGGGGTCGTCGGCGACGGACAACACCAGCAGCCGTGGGTCACCGCCCTCGGCGCGGACCCGGCGGACGGTCTCCAGCAGGGCGTACGGGTCGGGGACGCCGCCGCTCTCGGCGGGGGTCGGCACGTGGTAGACGGGCCGGCCGAGGAGCCGGGCGTACGGCGCCCACCAGGCGGCGCAGGGGCGGGGCACGAGGACGTCGGCGCCGTCGCCGGCGAGCGCGGCGGTCAGGGCGAGCAGCAGGGCGGGGGCGCCGGGGCCCGCGGCCACCTGGTCGGGGACGCAGGACAGTCCGCGGCGGGTCCAGTAGCCGCAGGCGGCCTCCAGCAGGGCGGGGGCGCCGCCGACGGGCTGCGGGCCGGCGCGGTCCGCGGCGGCGGCGAGCACGGCGGAGAGTTCGGGGAGCACGGGCAGGCCGTCGCCGGGGAGCGGGGGGCCGTAACGGACGGGACCGTGGTCCTCGTGGCCCTCCCCGCGGTGCGCCCCGGGGTCCGTCCGCCGCATGTCCGCCTCCGCGGGTCCGTGGTGCCGTCGTGCCGCGGCCCGGCCGGGCCGCGCCGTCCTCGCGGGCTGCCGCCCCCTGAGAGGGGCCGAAGCCGTGTCCGGGCCGGGACGGTGTCCCGGGCCGTGCCGTTCAGGTGTAGTGCGGTGGGGTGGTGCGCGGGTGCGGCGGACGCTGCCGGTGGTGGTCCGGCGGTGCTCCCGGAAGGGTGAGTACCCACCGGGCGGCCGTCCATGGGCGGCCGCGCGAGTCGTCCGGATCACACCTCGGGGGTCCGGCCGCCCGCCGGCCGGACGCGGCCGTACACCCGGTAGCCGGCGCCCGCGCAGGCCGCGGCGAGCAGGGCGGAGCCGGCGGCGAGCGCCGGGACGGAGTCGTCGAGGTCGTCCGTCCGCCCCGCGTCCACACCGTGCTGGAGACCGGCCGGCGCGCACTCGCCGGTGTCCCCGGCCCCGGCGCAGTCGCGGCCGTCCGGACAGGACGCGCCGCGTGAGCCCGCGCACTCCCGGTCGCCGCCGTCCTGCCCGGTCCCGTCCCGGCCACCTCCGCCCGTCACGTCCCCGTCCTGCCCGGTCCCGTCCCAGCCGTCCTGCCCGGTCCCGTCCCAGCCGCCCCCGCCCGGACCGCTCCCGTCCCAGCCGCCGCCCTCCCGTCCGGCACCGCCCGGTTCGTCCTGCCCGCCGGGCACACTCGGCACGCCCGACACGCTCGGCCCACCCTGCTCCGCCTGGCCCTGACCTTGCCCCTGACTCTGGCCCTGTCCCTGACCTTGACCCTGTCCCTGGCCTTGCCCCTGGCCTTGCCGTTCCCCCTCTCCCCGCGGCTCGCAGGGCTGCCCCGCGCGGCACCGGCCGTCCTCGGCGCACGGCGTGCCCCGGAGGTCGCCCCCGGCCCGGGTGCCGAGGACCATGCGGGCGGCGCCGGCGCCGGCGGGCCCGGCCGTGCGGGCGGTGGTGCCGGTGACCGGAGGGGCCGGCGAGGCGGCGCCGGGGACCCGCGGCACCGGTCCGGTG
>NZ_JOCB01000038.1 GCF_000718775.1 Streptomyces sp. NRRL S-31 | reverse complement strand
CACTAATCGGACTTCAGGGATTAATGCACCTAATAACTCATGCCCGATTTGCAGCCTTTTGCCATTTCGTGAGTTGGGTCACTCACCCGCCTTGCCCCTCACCCCCGCCGGGCGCCCCACCACCCCTGCGCCGTCGGCGAGTTGAGCATTGGCGATTGCAAAGGATCAAGCATCATAAATGACGTCGATCAAGGTCAAATGGCGCGTCATGTGAATCCGGCACTTGTTCCCGACATGTGCTCTCGCATACGTTCCGGGCCGTCGGGCGGACGCCGAATCCTGCCGCCGCCCGTTAACCCATTGACGAACTCATTCGTACGGCAGGAGCGGGGGACCCAGGTAAGCCGCCCGACCGAACGGCACACGCCGCTTCGGAACGGCTCGGGGTGAAGCCGTGCCTCCTCCAGGGCACGGCCGGGCACCTCCCCGCCCGAACCCGACAGCTCACCTCGCAGGCGCCGGAGAGGAACTTCCCATGCCTGCCGCCGTTCAGCCCCGCCGTACCCGGAACAGCCGCCTGGTCCGCACCCTCGCCGCCGCCTGCACCGGCGCCGCGGTCCTCACCCTGCCGCTCATCGGCGCGTCCACCGCCTCCGCCGCCACCCCCACGGCCGCGACCGCCGCCACCACCCCCGCCGGATACCCGGACAACCTCGACGGCTGGATCCGCGAGTCGCTCGCGATCATGGCGCAGAAGGGCATCCCGGGCACCTACGACGGAATTCACCGCAACGTCATGCGCGAGTCCTCGGGCAACCCGGCGGCCATCAACCTCTGGGACTCCAACGCCGCGAAGGGCATCCCGTCCAAGGGCCTGCTCCAGGTCATCGACCCGACCTTCAAGGCCTACCACGTCGCCGGAACGTCCTTCGACATCTACGACCCGGTCGCGAACATCACCGCCGCCTGCAACTACGCGGCCGCGCGGTACGGCTCGATCGACAACGTGTTCGGCGCCTACTGACCGGCACCCGGGAACAGTCTCTCGAGGACGACGGCGATGCCGTCGTCCTCGTTCGACAAGGTGATCTCGTCGGCCACCGCCTTGAGCTCCGGATGCGCGTCGGCCATGGCGACACCCCACCCGGCCCACTCGAACATCGGGATGTCGTTGGGCATGTCGCCGAAGGCGACGGCCCGTTCGGCGCCGATCCCGAGCCGCTCGGCGGCGAGCGCCAGCCCGGTCGCCTTCGTCACCCCGCTCGGCTGGAGTTCCACGGTGCCCGGACCCGACATCGTGACCGTCGCCAGCGAGCCCACCGCCGAGCGCGCCACCGCCGCCAACTCGTCGTCGGACAGTTCGGCGTGCCGCAGCAGCACCTTGCTGATGGGCGCGCCCCACAGGTCGGCACGCCGGTCCACCCGCACCGCGGGCAGCGTCGGATGGGGCATCAGATAGCCGGGCTCGATGAGCGTGAGGCCGTCCACCCCGTCCTGGTCGACCGCGGCGTACACCTGCCCCACCTCCGCCTCGATCTTGCCGAGCGCGGTCTCCGCCAGTTCCCGGTCCAGCCGCTCCGACCACAGCAGACGGCCGGTCGCGGCGTCGTAGAGCTGCGCTCCCTGCCCGCACACCGCGAGCCCCGTGCAGCCGAGGTCCGTGAGCAGGGGCCGCACCCGTGGGACCGGTCGGCCCGTCACCACCAGGTGCCGGGCACCGGCCCGCGCCACCCGCGCGAGCGCGGCGAGCGACCGGTCGGAGACGGTGTCGTCACCACGCAGCAGCGACCCGTCCAGGTCGGTGGCGATCAGTGCATATGCCAGGGAGGGTGCCATGGTCAGAGAATACGGACCCCACGCCCCGTCGACTCACCCCTGTTTCCACGCACTTGCGTGCCGTGAGCCCCCAAGTCCCGCCCGCCGCGGCCCCGGTGGCTTGTTCACCGGCGGTGCGGGGCTCCGCCGCCGTCGTCCGGACAACATGTCCAGCCCGCCGTGAGGCACTGCCCATGACACGCATGTCGGCCGTAACGTGTGGCGCGACCACATGGAACGCTTCGCCACGCATGGCCCGGATGAGAGTGAGGCAGCACCCCATGCCCCCCTTCGACGTCCCCGAGGGCGATCCCTTCGGCCCGCACAACCTCCCCTATGGCGTGTTCTCGCCCTCCGGCAGCACGGAGCGGAGGATCGGCGTCCGGCTCGGGAACCACGTCCTCGACGCGGGCGCCACGGCCGCCGCGCTCGGCTCGCCCCACCAGGCGCTGCTCGCCCGGACCACCCTCAACCCGCTGCTGGCCGCCGGCCGGGCCACCTGGTCGGAGGTACGGCACGCCGTCACCTCCTGGATCACGGACCCGGCGCACCGCGAGACCGTCGAGCCGCTGTTCCACCCGCTGTCCGAGGTGACCCCGCACCTGCCCTTCGAAGTCGCGGACTACGTCGACTTCTACGCCTCGGAGAACCACGCCCGCAACGTCGGCCGGATCTTCCGCCCGGACGCCGCGGACTCCCTCACCCCCAACTGGAAGCACCTGCCCATCGGCTACCACGGCCGCTCCGGCACCGTCGTCGTCTCCGGCACGGACGTCGTACGGCCGTCCGGGCAGCGCAAGGGGCCGGCCGACCCCGCACCCGTCTTCGGCCCTTCCGTCCGGCTGGACATCGAGGCCGAGGTCGGCTTCGTCGTGGGCGTGCCGTCCGCACTGGGCAGCCCGGTCGCGCTCGGCGACTTCCGGGAGCACGTCTTCGGACTGTGCCTGCTGAACGACTGGTCCGCGCGGGACATCCAAGCCTGGGAGTACGTCCCCCTCGGCCCGTTCCTCGGCAAGTCCTTCGCGACCTCGGTGTCGGCGTGGATCACCCCGCTCGAAGCACTGGAACACGCGCGCGTGGCACCTCCGAAGCGCACGCACCCGCTGCTGCCCTACCTGGACGACTCGGCTCCGGGCGGCGAACCCGGCGGCTACGACCTGCGTATCTCCGTCGCCGTCAACGGCCATGTGGTCTCCGAGCCGCCGTTCTCCACCATGTACTGGACCGCCGCCCAGCAACTCGCCCATATGACGGTGAACGGCGCCTCGCTGCGCACCGGCGACCTGTACGGCTCCGGCACGGTGAGCGGCCCGGCCGAACGGCAGCGCGGCTCGCTCCTGGAACTGACCTGGAACGGCCGTGACCCCCTCGACCTCCCGGACGGCAAGCGGACGTTCCTGGAGGACGGGGACGTGGTGACCATGACGGCCTGGGCGCCCGGCGCGGACGGGCACCGGGTGGGCCTGGGCGAGGTCAGCGGCCGGGTGGTCGCGGGCTGATCCACGGCCATCCCCGGCCGGCCGCCCAGGGGCGCGGACCCGCCACCCGCCCGGCGGCCGGCCGGCGACCGCGGATCGTCGCCGACTCCTTAACCCACGGCGCCCGTCCCCGTCATACTGGCGGGGACACGCACCACGCACCCCGCGAGAACGCGGTCGTGCGCGGCGTGTTCGGCACCACCGACACCCGCACACGTCTCCGACCAGGAACCGGAGCCCCGGCATGACCGTTTGCCTGCTCCTGCTGAGCGTCGTCGCCCTGACCGCCGCCGTTCCGGCACCGCGCGCGCTGACCCGGGCCGTCTGGACCGAGCGGGAACCCGTGATCGCGCTGTGGGTGTGGCAGTGCCTGGTCGCCACCGTCCTGCTGTGCTGCCTGACCGCTCTCGTGCTGGGCGCGGCAGCCGTGTTCCACACCGTCCGCGACCACGTGTTCGCCCCCGCGCCGCCCGCCGTCACCGCCGCCTACGACCTGTCCACCGCGCCGGTGTGGGCGGCGGCACTCACCGTGCTGCTGGCCTGCGGGGCGGCCTGGACGACGGCGATGCTGGCCCGGGAGCTCGTCGAGGCCCGCCGCAGCCGTGGCCAGGCCCGGGCGCAGCTGCGCGAACGCGCCCCCGAGCTGCCGGCCGGACTGCCGGCGGCACGCGGGCCGATGCTGGTACTGGAGGACGAGTACCCGGACGCCTGGTGGATGCCCGGACACCCGCCCCAACTGGTCGTCACCACGGGGGCGCTGCACCGGCTCACCGACCTCCAGCTGGACGCCGTCCTCACCCATGAGCGCGGACACGCCCGCGCCCACCACGACTGGCTGCTGCACCTGTCCACCGCGCTCGCCACGGGCTTCCCGCGCGTACCGCTCTTCGCCCACTTCTGCGACCAGACGCACCGCCTGGTCGAGCTGGCCGCCGACGACACGGCGTCCCGGCGCTGCGGGCACCTCACCACGGCCCTCGCCCTGATCGAGCTGAACCAGCACCGGGGCGTCCTGTCCTGCGACTCCAGCCGCCACCTGCTGGGCGAGCGCGTCGACCGCCTGCTGGCACCGCCGCCCCGGCTGCTGCGCCGGCACCGGGCCCTGACCACGACGGTGGCCGCGCTGGTCCCGCTGCTGCCCCTGCTGATCACCTTCGCCCCGGGCCTGACGGCCCTGTCCTGAGCGCCCGCCACGGCCGGCGCGGCCGCCGGCGGCCGGGCCTGCGCGGCGCGGGGGTCGTGAGCCCCGCACCGCGCCCGGGCCGGCCGGGCCGCGCACGGTGGGGTCAGATCCAGTCGTCCGGTTCCGGCTCGTCCGCCGGCTCGGGCCAGTCCGCGTCCGGCCCCTCGTCGGCGGCGGCCGGTGCCGCCCCGTCCAGGGAGGCCAGCACCCGGATCACGCCTTCCCCGTACGTCGCCAGCTTCTTCTCGCCGACGCCGCTCACCGTGCCCAGTTCCTGCACCGAGGCGGGCCCGCGGGTCACGATCTCCCGCAAGGTGGCGTCGTGGAAGATGACGTACGCCGGGACGCCCTGCTCCCGGGCCTGCTCGGCACGCCACGCCCGCAGCGCCTCGAAGGCGGGGAGCAGCTCGCCGGGCAGCTCGGCCGCGGCGGCCTTGGCCTTGCCGCCGCCGGACGAGGCGCCGCCGGACCGCGACCGGGAGGCGGCCGGTTTCCTCGGTTCCTTGCGCAGCGGCACCTCGCGCTCCCTGCGCAGGACCGAGCCGCTCGCCTCGGTGAGCACCAGCGTGCCGTACTCCCCTTCGACCGCGAGGAGTCCCTGGGCCAGCAGCTGCCGGACGACGCCCCGCCACTCGCCGTCGGTGAGGTCCTGGCCGATGCCGAAGACGGACAGCTGGTCGTGGTCGAACTGGATCACCTTGCCGGTGCGCTTGCCGAGCAGGATGTCGACGATCTGCATCGCGCCGAACTTCTGCCCGCGTTCGCGTTGCAGCCGTACCACCGTGGACAGCACCTTCTGCGCCGCGACCGTGCCGTCCCAGGTCTCCGGCGGGGTCAGGCAGGTGTCGCAGTTGCCGCACGCCTCGGTGTCGGCGTCCTGCCCGAAGTAGGCGAGGAGCTGGCCGCGGCGGCATCGGGCGGTCTCGCACAGCGCGAGCATGGCGTCGAGATGGGAGGCGGCCCGGCGGCGGAACGCCTCGTCGCCCTCGCCGGACTGGATCAGCTTGCGCTGCTGGATGACGTCGTTCAGTCCGTACGCCATCCAGGCCGTGGACGGCAGGCCGTCGCGGCCCGCGCGGCCGGTCTCCTGGTAGTAGCCCTCGATCGACTTGGGCAGGTCGAGGTGGGCGACGAAGCGCACGTCCGGCTTGTCGATGCCCATGCCGAAGGCGATGGTCGCCACCACGACCAGCCCGTCCTCGCGCAGGAACCGGGACTGGTGCGTCGCGCGCGTGGCCGCGTCGAGGCCCGCGTGGTACGGCACCGCCGCGATGCCGTTGGCGGTGAGGAACTCCGCCGTACGCTCCACCGAGTTGCGCGAGAGGCAGTACACGATGCCGGCGTCGCCCGCGTGCTCCTCGCGGAGGAAGGCGAGCAGTTGCTTGCGGGGGTCGGCCTTGGGCACGACCCGGTACTGGATGTTGGGGCGGTCGAAGCTGGCGACGAAGTGGCGGGCCGTCGGCAGGTTCAGCCGCTGGGTGATCTCCTGGTGGGTGGCGTGCGTGGCGGTGGCGGTGAGGGCGATCCGCGGCACGTCCGGCCAGCGCTCGCCGAGCAGGGACAGCGAGAGGTAGTCGGGGCGGAAGTCGTGGCCCCACTGGGACACGCAGTGCGCCTCGTCGATCGCGAAGACGGAGACCTTGCCGCGGGAGAGCAGGTCGAGCGTGTTGTCCAGGCGCAGCCGCTCCGGCGCCAGGTAGAGCAGGTCCAGCTCGCCGGCCAGGAACTCGGCCTCGACGACGCGCCGCTCGTCGAAGTCCTGCGTGGAGTTGACGAAGCCGGCGCGGACGCCGAGGGCGCGCAGGGCGTCCACCTGGTCCTGCATGAGGGCGATCAGCGGGGAGATCACCACGCCCGTACCCGGTCTGACCAGGGCGGGGATCTGGTAGCACAGCGACTTGCCGCCGCCGGTCGGCATGAGGACGACGGCGTCACCGCCCGCCACCACATGCTCGATGATCGACTGCTGCTCGCCCCGGAAGGCGTCGTATCCGAAGACCCGGTGCAGCGTGGCCAGCGCCTCGCTGTCGGCCGCGCCCGGCCCCTCGGTCATCTGTGGCATCTCGCTGATCCCGCTCGTCACACCCGTCACGCCCATCGTCCTGTCCCCCGCCGGTCCCCCGTGTGTCGTCTCTCGACCGCTGCCTCCACGATAGGGGGCCGGACCGACAGCCCCGGAGTTGTCCACAGGTTCACCCGGTCGGCGGGGCTCCGTCCGGTGCCGCGATCCGGTGACGCGGAGTGACGAGCGGGGGCCCGTCCCGGCCGCGGTCCCGGGCGTACGCCGCTGCCCGGCACCCTAGTCAGCGGGCTCCGGGCGTACGCCGCTGCCCGGCACCCTCGTCGGCAGGGTGCCGGGCAGCGGCGTCGTGGGAGCGGCGTCAGCGCACGAAGACTCCCGCCTGGCCCGCCAGGTCGAGGAAGTACTGCGGTGCCACACCGAGGACGAGCGTCACCGCCACGCCCATGCCGATCGCCAGCATGGTCAGCGGGGACGGCACGGCGACGGTCGGGCCTTCCGGCTTCGGCTCGCTGAAGAACATCAGCACGATCACGCGGATGTAGAAGAACGCGGCGATCGCCGAGGAGATCACACCGACCACGACCAGCGGGACGGCGCCGCCGTCGGCCGCCGCCTTGAACACGGCGAACTTCCCGGCGAACCCGGAGGTCAGCGGGATGCCGGCGAAGGCCAGCAGGAAGATCGCGAAGACCGCGGCCACCAGGGGCGAGCGACGGCCGAGCCCGGCCCACTTCGACAGGTGGGTCGCCTCGCCGCCCGCGTCCCGCACCAGCGTGACCACCGCGAACGCGCCGATCGTCACGAAGGAGTAGCCCAGCAGGTAGAAGAGGACGGAGGACACGCCGTCCTTCGAGGTGGCGATGACACCGGCGAGGATGAACCCGGCGTGCGCGATGGACGAGTACGCCAGCAGCCGCTTGATGTCGGTCTGCGTGATGGCGACGATCGCACCGCCCAGCATGGTGATGATCGCCACCGCCCACATGACCGGCCGCCAGTCCCAGCGCAGCCCGGGCAGGACGACGTAGAGCAGGCGCAGCAGCGCGCCGAACGCCGCCACCTTGGTCGCCGCCGCCATGAAGCCGGTCACGGGGGTGGGCGCGCCCTGGTAGACGTCGGGTGTCCACATGTGGAACGGCACCGCGCCTACCTTGAACAGCAGTCCCATGACGAGCAGGGCGCCGCCGACGAGGAGCAGCGCGTCGTTGCCCATGGTGTTGGCGAGGGCCGGGTCGACGTCGGTGACGGTGCCGTCGACGACCTGGGCGATGCGCGCGTACGACACCGAGCCCGCGTAGCCGTACAGCAGCGCGATGCCGAACAGGGTGAACGCGGAGGCGAACGCGCCCAGCAGGAAGTACTTGACCGCGGCCTCCTGCGACATGAGCCGCTTGCGGCGGGCCAGCGCGCACAGCAGGTAGAGCGGGAGGGAGAGGACCTCCAGGGCCACGAACAGCGTCAGCAGGTCGTTGGCCGACGGGAAGATCAGCATGCCGCCGATCGCGAAGAGCAGGAGCGGGAAGACCTCGGTGGTGGTGAAACCGGCCTTGACCGCCGCCTTCTCGGTGTCGCCGCCGGGTACGGCGGCGGCCTGCGCGGCGAAGGAGTCGACCCGGTTGCCGTGCGCGGCCGGGTCCAGGCGGCGCTCGGCGAAGGTGAACAGGCCGACGAGGCCGGCCAGCAGGATCGTGCCCTGGAGGAAGAGGGCCGGGCCGTCGACCGCGATCGCGCCCATGGCCGCGATGTGCGCCTTCGTGGTGCCGAACCCGCCGGCCGCGAGGGCGACGACCGCGGCGAACGCGGCGCACAGGGCCACGAGGGACACGAACACCTGCGCGTAGTAACGGGACCTGCGCGGCACGAACGCCTCGATGAGCACCCCGACCAGCGCGGCGCCGATCACGATCAGTGTCGGCGACAATTGTCCGTATTCGATCTTCGGCGCGTCGATCTTCGAGATCGGTTCGGCCGCGGTTGTCCACAGGCTGTGGACGGCTGTTGCGCTCACTTGGCCGCCTCCACCTCGGGCTTGGGGTCCGTCTTGTGTACGTCCGACATGGTCTGCCTGACCGCCGGGTTGACGATGTCCGTGACGGGCTTCGGGTAGACGCCCAGGAAGATCAGCAGCACGATCAGCGGGGCGACCACCACCAGCTCCCGCACCCGGAGGTCGGGCATCGCCGACACCTCGGGCTTCACCGGGCCCGTCATCGTCCGCTGGTACAGCACCAGGGTGTAGAGCGCGGCGAGGACGATGCCGAAGGTGGCGATGACGCCGATCACCGGATAGCGCGTGAAGGTGCCGACCAGCACCAGGAACTCGCTCACGAACGGTGCGAGGCCCGGCAGGGAGAGGGTGGCGAGGCCGCCGATCAGGAAGGTGCCGGCGAGCACCGGGGCGACCTTCTGCACACCGCCGTAGTCGGCGATGAGCCGCGAGCCGCGCCGGGAGATGAGGAAGCCGGCGACCAGCATCAGCGCGGCGGTGGAGATGCCGTGGTTGACCATGTACAGCGTGGCGCCGGACTGGCCCTGGCTGGTCATCGCGAACACGCCCATGATGATGAAGCCGAAGTGCGAGATCGACGCGTAGGCCACCAGGCGCTTGATGTCCCGCTGGCCGACGGCGAGCAACGCGCCGTAGACGATGCTGATGAGCGCCAGGACGAGGATCACGGGCGTCGCCCACTTGCTGGCCTCCGGGAACAGCTGGAGGCAGAAGCGGAGCATCGCGAACGTGCCCACCTTGTCGACGACCGCGGTGATGAGGACGGCGACCGGTGCGGTGGACTCCTGCATGGCGTTGGGCAGCCAGGTGTGCAGCGGCCACAGCGGCGCCTTCACCGCGAAGGCGAAGAAGAACCCGAGGAACAGCCAGCGTTCGGTGCCGGTCGCCATGTGCAGGGAGCCGTTCGCGCGGGCCTCGGCGATCTGCTGGAGGCTGAAGTTCCCGGCGACCACGTAGAGGCCGATCACCGCGGCCAGCATGATCAGGCCGCCGGCGAGGTTGTAGAGGAGGAACTTCACCGCGGCGTACGACCGCTGGGTGGCCGCGGTCTCCTCGCCGTGCTCGTGGGCACGGTCCCCGAAGCCGCCGATGAGGAAGTACATCGGGATGAGCATGGCTTCGAAGAAGATGTAGAAGAGGAAGACGTCGGTGGCCTCGAAGGAGATGATCACCATCGCCTCGACCGCCAGGATCAGCGCGAAGAAGCCCTGCGTGGGCCGCCAGCGGCGGCTGCCGGTCTCCAGCGGGTCGGCGTCGTGCCAGCCGGCGAGGATGATGAACGGCATCAGCAGGGCGGTCAGCGCGAGCAGCGCCACCCCGATGCCGTCGACGCCCAGCTCGTACCTGACCCCGAAGTCCGCGATCCAGGCGTGGTTCTCGGTGAGTTGGTAGCGGGCGCCGTCCGGGTCGAAGCGGACCAGGACGGTGACCGCCAGGGCGAGCGTGGCGAGCGAGACGACCAGCGCCAGCCACTTGGCGGCGGTGCGCCGGGCGGCCGGTACGGCGGCCGTGGCGACGGCCCCGAGGGCCGGGAGCACCGCCGTCGCTGTCAGCAGGGGAAAGGACATCGGTATCAGACCGCCCTCATCAGCAGGGTCGCGGCGACCAGGAGCGCCGCACCGCCGAACATCGAGACCGCGTAGGAGCGGGCGAAGCCGTTCTGGAGCCGGCGCAGTCGTCCGGAGAGGCCGCCGAACCCGGCCGCGGTGCCGTTGACGACGCCGTCGACCAGGGTGTGGTCGACGTACACCAGGGAGCGCGTCAGATGCTCGCCGCCGCGCACCAGGACCACGTGGTTGAAGTCGTCCTGGAGCAGGTCGCGGCGGGCCGCGCGGGTGAGCAGCGAGCCGCGCGGGGCGACCGCCGGGACGGACTTGCGGCCGTACTGGGCCCAGGCGATGGCGACCCCGACGACGAGGCAGACCATGGTCGCCCCGGTGACGGTCGCCGCGCTGAGCGGGGAGTCGCCCTCGCTGTGGCCCGTGACGGGCTCCAGCCAGTGCAGGAACCGGTCGCCGATGCTGAAGAAGCCTCCGCCGAAGACGGAGCCGACGGCCAGCACGATCATGGGGATGGTCATGACCTTCGGGGACTCGTGCGGGTGCGGCTCGGTGTGCTCGCCGTCCGTCTCGGCGGCGGGCTCGGCGCTCGGCCCCTGCGGGGAGCGGGTGGGCCGGTTCCGCCAGCGCTCCTCGCCGAAGAACGTCATCAGCATCACGCGCGTCATGTAGAACGCGGTGATGGCCGCGCCCAGCAGGGCCGCGCCGCCGAGGATCCAGCCCTCGGTGCCGCCCTTGGCGAACGCCGCCTCGATGATCTTGTCCTTGGAGAAGAAGCCGGACAGGCCCGGGAAGCCGATGATGGCGAGGTAGCCGAGGCCGAAGGTGACGAACGTGACCGGCATGTACTTGCGCAGGCCGCCGTAGCGGCGCATGTCGACCTCGTCGTTCATGCCGTGCATCACGGAACCCGCGCCGAGGAACAGCCCGGCCTTGAAGAAGCCGTGCGTCACCAGGTGCATGATCGCGAAGACGTAGCCGATGGGGCCGAGACCGGCGGCCAGGACCATGTAGCCGATCTGCGACATGGTGGAGCCGGCCAGCGCCTTCTTGATGTCGTCCTTGGCGCAACCGACGATCGCACCGAAGAGCAGCGTGACCGCGCCCACCACGGTGACGGCCAGCTGGGCGTCGGGGGCGGCGTTGAAGACGGCGGCGGAGCGGACGATCAGGTAGACGCCCGCGGTCACCATCGTCGCGGCGTGGATCAGGGCCGAGACCGGGGTCGGGCCCTCCATGGCGTCCCCGAGCCAGGACTGGAGCGGCACCTGGGCGGACTTGCCGCAGGCGGCGAGGAGCAGCATCAGGCCGATCGCGGTGAGCCTGCCCTCGGAGGCGTCACCGGTGTGGGTGAGGACCGGGCCGAAGGCGAAGCTGCCGAACGTGGTGAACATCAGCATGATCGCGATCGACAGGCCCATGTCGCCGACGCGGTTGACCAGGAAGGCCTTCTTCGCGGCCGTGGCGGCGCTGGGCTTGTGCTGCCAGAAGCCGATCAGCAGGTACGAGGCGAGACCGACGCCTTCCCAGCCGACGTACAGCAGCAGGTAGTTGTCGGCGAGGACGAGCAGCAGCATCGCCGCGAGGAACAGGTTCAGGTAGCCGAAGAAGCGGCGGCGGCGCTCGTCGTGCTCCATGTACCCGACCGAGTACAGGTGGATCAGTGAGCCGACGCCCGTGATCAGCAGGACGAACGTCATGGACAGCTGGTCGAGGCGGAAGGTGACGTCCGCCTGGAAGCCGGCCACCGGGATCCAGGTGAACAGGTGCTTGACCAGGGTGCGGTGTTCGGCGTTCCGGCCGAGCAGGTCGGCGAAGAGGATCAGGCCGAACACGAAGGAGGCGGTCGACAGCAGCGTGCCGACCCAGTGGCCGACGCGGTCCAGGCGCCGGCCGCCGACCAGGAGGACGGCCGCTCCGAGCAGGGGCGCCGCGATGAGCGGCGCGATCAGGTTCTCCACGATTCTTCCGACCCCTTACAGCTTCATCAGGCTGGCGTCGTCGACCGAGGCCGAGTGGCGGGTACGGAACAGCGACACGATGATCGCGAGGCCCACCACGACCTCCGCGGCGGCGACGACCATCGTGAAGAAGGCGATGATCTGGCCGTCGAGGTTGCCGTGCATCCGGGAGAAGGTGACGAACGCGAGGTTGCAGGCGTTCAGCATCAGCTCGACGCACATGAAGACCACGATGGCGTTGCGCCGGATGAGGACGCCGGTCGCGCCGATCGTGAACAGCAGGGCGGCGAGGTAGAGGTAGTTGACCGGGTTCACTTCGACGCCTCCTCGGGCCGCTTGAACGTCTCCGGCTCGACCGCCCGGCGCTCCAGGCGCTCCTCGGCGCGCTGCTCCAGCGCCCGCAGGTCGTTGAGCGCCTCGGTGGACACGTCGCGGATCTGGCCCCGGTCGCGCAGCGTCTTGCTGACCGTCAGCTCGGCGGGGGTGCCGTCGGGCAGCAGGCCCGCGATGTCCACGGCGTTGTGCCGGGCGTAGACACCGGGGGCGGGCAGCGGCGGGACGTGGCGGCCCTCGCGGACGCGCTGTTCGGCCAGTTCGCGCTGGGTCTTGGCGCGCTCGGTGCGCTCGCGGTGGGTGAGCACCATGGCGCCGACGGCGGCCGTGATCAGCAGCGCGCCGGTGATCTCGAAGGCGAAGACGTACTTGGTGAAGATGAGGGCCGCCAGACCCTCGACGTTGCCGTTGGCGTTGGCCTGGCCGATGCCGTCGAAGTCCTTCAGGGAGGCGTTCGCGATGCCGGCGAACAGCAGGACGCCGAAGCCGACGCCGCACAGCAGGGCCAGCCAGCGCTGGCCCCTGATGGTCTCCTTCAGGGAGTCCGCGGCCGTGACGCCGACGAGCATCACCACGAACAGGAACAGCATCATGATCGCGCCGGTGTAGACGACGATCTGCACGATCCCGAGGAAGTAGGCGCCGTTGGCGAGGTAGAACACCGCCAGGACGATCATGGTGCCGGCGAGGCAGAGCGCGCTGTGCACGGCCTTCCTCATGAAGACGGTGCACAGGGCGCCGATCACCGCGATCGTGCCGAGGACCCAGAACTGGAAGGCCTCACCGGTGGAGGTGGTGTAGGCGGCGAGGGCCGGCGCGTTCATCGGCCGATCACCTCCTCCGAGGCCGGCTCGTCCTCGCCGGTGGTGGCGGCCGCCTCCTGCGGGGCCTCGCCCTTGGAGACGGCGGTCTGCCGGACGGTGCCGGGCGCGGCCTGGGTCACCAGCCCGCGGTAGTAGTCCTGCTCGTCGGTGCCCGGGAAGATCGCGTGCGGTGTGTCGACCATGCCCTCTTCGAGGCCGGCGAGCAGCTGCTCCTTGGTGTAGATGAGGTTGGCGCGGCTGGAGTCCGCCAGCTCGAACTCGTTCGTCATCGTCAGCGCGCGCGTGGGGCACGCCTCGATGCACAGCCCGCACAGGATGCAGCGGGCGTAGTTGATCTGGTAGACGCGGCCGTACCGCTCGCCCGGCGAGTAGCGCTCCTCGTCGGTGTTGTCGGCGCCCTCCACGTAGATGGCGTCGGCGGGGCAGGCCCAGGCGCACAGCTCGCAGCCGACGCACTTCTCCAGGCCGTCCGGATGGCGGTTGAGCTGGTGCCGTCCGTGGAACCGCGGAGCCGTGGTCTTCTTCTGCTCCGGGTACTGCTCGGTCAGCCGCTTCTTGAACATGGCCTTGAAGGTCACGCCGAAGCCGGCCACGGGGTTCTGGAAGCCGGGCTTGATCTGCCCGGACTCCTGAGGCTCCTCAGCCATCGGACGACTCCTTTCCATCCGAAGTTCCGTCACTGACAGTGTCCGGCCCGCCACTGACAATCAGCTCCCGCTCGCGGCGGGGGCGGCGCCTCGGCGCCGCCGGCAGCTCCTGCCCGGGCAGCGGCGGCACGGGGAACCCGCCCGCCATCGGGTCGAAGTCCGGCTGCCGGGCGGCGGGCTGCTCGGCCGCCCTCCCCTTCTCGCGGAACAGGTCGGCGACGAAGGAGATCAGCAGCAGGGCGAGAACGCCGCCGCCGACGTAGAGGGCGATGTCGGCGAAGTCGTAGTTCTCGTTGCGCAGGGCGCGGACGGTCGCGACCAGCATCAGCCAGGTCACGGAGACCGGGATGAGGACCTTCCAGCCGAGCTTCATCAGCTGGTCGTAGCGGACGCGGGGGAGCGTGCCGCGCAGCCAGATGAAGAAGAACAGCAGCAGCTGCACCTTGATGACGAACCAGAGCAGCGGCCACCAGCCGTGGTTGGCGCCTTCCCAGAAGCCGCTGACCGGCCAGGGGGCGCGCCAGCCGCCGAGGAACAGGGTGGTCGACACGGCCGAGACGGTCACCATGTTGACGTACTCGGCGAGCATGAACATCGCGAACTTGATCGACGAGTACTCGGTGTTGAAGCCGCCGACCAGGTCGCCCTCGGACTCCGGCATGTCGAAGGGGGCGCGGTTGGTCTCGCCGACCATCGTGACGATGTACAGGATGAAGGAGACCGGCAGCAGCAGGATGTACCAGCGGTCGTGCTGCTGCTCGACGATCGTGGACGTCGACATCGACCCCGAGTAGAGGAACACGGAGGCGAACGCGGCGCCCATGGCGATCTCGTAGGAGATCATCTGCGCGCAGGAGCGCAGGCCGCCCAGGAGCGGATAGGTGGATCCGGAGCTCCAGCCCGCCAGCACGATGCCGTAGATGCCGACGGAGGCGACCGCGAGGATGTAGAGCATCGCGATCGGCAGGTCGGTGAGCTGCATGGTGGTGCGGTGGCCGAAGATCGAGATCTCGTTGCCGGCCGGTCCGAACGGGATCACCGCGATCGCCATGAAGGCCGGGATGGCCGCGACGATCGGCGCGAGGACGTAGACCGCCTTGTCCGCGCGCTTGACGACGAGGTCTTCCTTGAGCATCAGCTTCACGCCGTCGGCGAGCGACTGGAGCATGCCCCAGGGGCCGTGCCGGTTGGGGCCGATGCGCAACTGCATCCAGGCGACGACCTTGCGCTCCCAGACGATGGAGAACAGCACGGTCACCATCAGGAAGGCGAAGCAGAACACCGCCTTGACGACGACCAGCCACCAGGGGTCGCGGCCGAACAGCGAGAGGTCTTCAGCGGCGAGGTACACGCTCATGCCTCCACCTCCTTGGGCTCCTTGGGGGCCTCCTCGGCGACTGCCGCCGGGCCGATGCGGACGAGGGAGCCGGGCCGCGCCCCGGTGTCGGAGGCGACGCCGGTGCCCGCGGAGTTCAGCGGGAGCCAGACGACCCGGTCGGGCATGTCGGTCACCGCCAGCGGCAGTTCGACCGTGCCGGCGGGACCGCTGACGGCCAGGGTGCCGCCGTCCGGGACGCCCGCCTCGGCGGCCGTGGCGGCGGACACGCGCGCGCGTGCGGCGTGCCGGGTCCCGGCGAGCGCCTCGTCGCCCTCCTGGAGGACGCCCTGGTCGAGCAGGAGCCGGTGTCCGGCGAGTACGGCCTCGCCCGCGGCCGGGCGGGGCAGTGCGCCCGCGGACTCCATGGGCCCGGAGGCGCGGGGGCCGTCCCAGGGGCCGAGCCGGTCGATCTCCGCGCGCGTGGTGCGCAGATCCGGCAGCCCCAGGTGGACGTCCATGGCGTCGGCGAGCATCTGGAGCACGCGGGTGTCGGTCGGCGGGAGCCGGCGGGTCATCTGGTCCGGCTTGAGCGCGGCCTCGAAGGAGCGCGCGCGCCCTTCCCAGTTGAGGAAGGTGCCCGCCTTCTCGGCGACCGCGGCGACCGGCAGGACGACGTCGGCGCGGTCGGTGACCTCGCCGGGCCGCAGCTCCAGCGAGACCAGGAAGCCGACCCTGTCCAGGGCCTCCCGCGCGCGTGCCGGGTCGGGCAGGTCGGCGACCTCCACCCCGGCGACGACCAGCGCGGAGAGTGCACCGTCCGCGGCGGCCTCGACGATTCCCCGGGTGTCGCGGCCGTGGCCCGCCGGGAGTCCGGCGACGCCCCAGGCGGCGGCGACCTCCGCACGCGCGCGCGGGTCGGTCGCCGGGCGGCCTCCGGGCAGCAGCGTGGGCAGCGCGCCCGCCTCGACGGCGCCGCGCTCACCGGCCCTGCGGGGGATCCACACCAGCTGGGCGCCGGTCGCGGTGGCGGCGCGCACGGCGGCGGTGAGGCCGCCCGCGACTCCGGCCAGCCGCTCGCCGACGATGATGACGGCGCCTTCGGCACGCAGGGCCTCGGCGGCGTGCGTGCCCGGCTCCTCCAGGCCGACGCCGCCGGCGAGGGCGTCCAGCCACTCGGTCTCGGTGCCGGGAGCGGCCGGCAGCAGTGTGCCGCCGGTCTTCTCCAGGCCCCGGGTGGCGTGCGTGGCCAGGGCGAACACCCGCTGCTTGTGCTTGCGCCAGGCCTTGCGAAGCCGCAGGAAGACGCCGGGGGCCTCCTCCTCCGACTCGAAGCCGACCAGCAGGACGGCGGGCGCCTTCTCCAGGGAGGTGTACGTCACGCCCGTACCTCCCCCAGACTCCGTCCGGGGGGACCCCCAGACGTCACGGCCGTGGCCGGCCACCCGGGCCGCCAGGAACTCGGCCTCCTCGGCGCTGTGCACGCGCGCGCGGAAGTCGATGTCGTTGGTGTCCAGCGCCACGCGCGCGAACTTGCCGTACGCGTAGGCGTCCTCGACGGTGAGCCGGCCGCCGACGAGGACCCCGGTCCGGGCGCGGGCGGCGGTCAGTCCGCGGGCGGCCGCCTCCAGCGCCTCGGGCCAGGAGGCGGGCTCCAGGACGCCGTCGGCGTTGCGCACGAGCGGGGTGTCGAGGCGGTCCTTGAGCTGCGCGTACCGGAACCCGAAGCGGCCCTTGTCGCAGATCCACTCCTCGTTGACCTCGGGGTCGTCGGCGGCGAGCCGCCGCATGACCTTGCCGCGCCGGTGGTCGGTGCGGGTGGCGCAGCCGCCGGCGCAGTGTTCGCACACCGACGGCGAGGAGACGAGGTCGAAGGGGCGGGAGCGGAAGCGGTAGGCGGCCGAGGTGAGCGCGCCGACCGGGCAGATCTGGATGGTGTTGCCGGAGAAGTACGACTCGAACGGGTCGCCCTCGCCGGTGCCGACCTGCTGGAGCGCGCCCCGCTCGATCAGCTCGATCATGGGATCGCCGGCGACCTGGTTGGAGAACCGGGTGCAGCGGGCGCACAGCACGCACCGCTCGCGGTCCAGCAGCACCTGCGGGGAGATCGCGACGGGCTTCTCGTACGTGCGCTTGCGGCCCTCGAAGCGGGACTCGGCATTGCCGTGCGACATAGCCTGGTTCTGCAACGGGCACTCGCCGCCCTTGTCGCAGACCGGGCAGTCCAGCGGGTGGTTGATGAGCAGCAGCTCCATCACGCCGTGCTGGGCCTTCTCGGCGACCGGGGAGGTGAGGTGGGTTTTCACGACCATGCCGTCCGTGCACGTGATCGTGCAGGACGCCATCGGCTTGCGCTGGCCCTCGACCTCGACGATGCACTGGCGGCAGGCGCCGGCCGGGTCGAGGAGGGGGTGGTCGCAGAAGCGGGGGATCTCGATGCCGAGCTGTTCGGCGGCGCGGATCACCAGGGTGCCCTTGGGCACGCTGATCTCGACGCCGTCGATCGTCAGCGTGACGAGGTTCTCCGGCGGGACCGCCGCCTCTCCCCCTCCCGCGGGGGCGCTCGTGGTCACGGTCATGCGTTCACCTCCGGGCGGTCCGCCCAGGCCGTCGACTTGGCCGGGTCGAAGGGGCAGCCCCGGCCCGTGATGTGCTGCTCGTACTCCTCGCGGAAGTACTTCAGCGAGGAGAAGATCGGGGACGCGGCGCCGTCGCCCAGGGCGCAGAAGGACTTGCCGTTGATGTTGTCGGCGATGTCGGCGAGCTTGTCGAGGTCGGACATGACGCCCTTGCCGGCCTCGATGTCGCGGAGCAACTGCACCAGCCAGTAGGTGCCTTCGCGACAGGGGGTGCACTTGCCGCAGGACTCGTGGGCGTAGAACTCGGTCCAGCGGGTGACGGCCCGCACCACGCAGGTGGTCTCGTCGAAGCACTGGAGCGCCTTGGTGCCGAGCATGGAGCCGGCGGCGCCGACGCCCTCGTAGTCCAGGGGCACGTCGAGGTGGTCGGCGGTGAACATCGGCGTCGAGGAGCCGCCCGGGGTCCAGAACTTCAGGCGGTGGCCCGCCCGCATGCCGCCGCTCATGTCGAGGAGCTGGCGCAGGGTGATGCCGAGCGGCGCCTCGTACTGGCCGGGGCTCGTGACGTGGCCGCTGAGCGAGTACAGCGTGAAGCCCGGGGACTTCTCGCTGCCCATCGACCTGAACCAGTCCTTGCCGTTCTTCAGGATCGCGGGAACCGACGCGATCGACTCGACGTTGTTCACCACAGTGGGGCAGGCGTAGAGGCCCTCCACGGCGGGGAAGGGGGGACGGAGCCGCGGTTGACCACGGCGGCCTTCGAGCGAGTCGAGCAGTGCGGTCTCCTCACCGCAGATGTACGCGCCCGCGCCGGCGTGCACGGTGAGCTGGAGGTCGAGGCCGCTGCCCAGGATGTTCTCGCCGAGATAGCCCGCCTCGTAGGCCTCGCGCACGGCCTCGTGCAACCGCCGCAGGACGGGGACGACCTCACCCCGCAGATAGATGAAGGCGTGCGACGACCTGATGGCGTAGCACGCGATCACGATGCCCTCGATGAGGCTGTGCGGATTCGCGAAGAGGAGCGGGATGTCCTTGCAGGTGCCCGGTTCCGATTCGTCGGCGTTGACAACCAGATAGTGCGGTTTTCCATCCCCCTGGGGAATGAACTGCCACTTCATTCCGGTCGGGAATCCCGCGCCGCCCCGGCCGCGCAGCCCGGAGTCCTTGACGTACGCGATCAGGTCGTCCGGTGACATGGCGAGCGCCTTGCGGAGCCCCTCGTACCCTTCGTGCCTCCGGTAGACCTCCAGGGACCAGGACCGGTCCTCGTCCCAGAAGGCCGACAGCACGGGTGCGAGCAGCTTCTCGGGGCTGGAGTCCTTGAGTTCGGCTGCCACGGTCATCACTCCCCCTCCTTCGCGGTGGGCCCCGCGGGGTGCGAGGGATCGGAGGCCGAGGTCTCCTGCGGCGCGTCGTGGGAGCTGAGGTGTTCGGCCGGCGACGGCTCGTGCACCCGGTCCTGCCCTTCCCCCTGCGGACCTCCGCGCGGATGGACCACGCGCGCGGGTGCGGTCTCTCCCTTGGCCAGGCGGAGGCCCACCAGCGACGCGGGTCCCGCGCTGCCGCCCTCCTCGACGGCCGCGGGCCGCTCGTCGGGGAAGCCGGCCAGGATGCGCGCGGTCTCCTTGAAGGTGCACAGCCGGGCCCCGCGCGTGGGCTGGACGGGCTGTCCCGCGCGCAGGTCGTCGACCAGGCGCCTGGCGCTCGCCGGGGTCTGGTTGTCGAAGAACTCCCAGTTGACCATCACGACCGGCGCGTAGTCGCAGGCCGCGTTGCACTCGATGTGCTCCAGGGTGACCTTGCCGTCGTCGGTGGTCTCGCCGTTGCCGACGCCCAGGTGCTCCTGGAGGGTCTCGAAGATGGCGTCGCCGCCCATCACCGCGCAGAGCGTGTTGGTGCACACGCCGACCTGGTAGTCGCCGGAGGGCCGCCGCCGGTACATGGTGTAGAAGGTGGCGACCGCGGTGACCTCGGCCGTGGTCAGGCCGAGCACGTCCGCGCAGAACCGCATGCCGGTGCGCGTGACATGGCCTTCCTCGGCCTGCACGAGGTGGAGCAGCGGGAGGAGGGCGGACCGGGAGTCCGGGTAGCGCGCGATCACTTCCCGGGCGTCCGCCTCCAGCCGGGCCCGGACGTCGTCCGGGTAGGCGGGTGCGGGCAGTTCGGGCATGCCCAGGCTGATGCCCCGCTCCGAAGACGAGGTGGTCACCGGTCGACGCCTCCCATCACGGGGTCGATGGACGCGACGGCGACGATGACGTCGGCGACCTGGCCGCCCTCGCACATCGCCGCCATGGCCTGAAGGTTGGTGAAGGACGGGTCGCGGAAGTGGACCCGGTAGGGGCGGGTGCCGCCGTCGGAGACGGCGTGCACGCCGAGTTCGCCCTTGGGTGACTCGACGGCCGCGTACGCCTGTCCCGGCGGGACGCGGAAGCCCTCGGTGACCAGCTTGAAGTGGTGGATCAGGGCCTCCATGGAGGTGCCCATGATCTTCTTGATGTGGTCGAGGGAGTTGCCGAGTCCGTCGGGTCCCAGGGCCAGCTGGGCGGGCCAGGCGATCTTCTTGTCGGCGACCATGACCGGGCCGGGCTGGAGCCGGTCGAGGCACTGCTCGACGATCCTGAGCGACTGGCGCATCTCCTCCAGGCGGACCAGGAAGCGGCCGTAGGCGTCGCAGCTGTCGGCGGTGGGGACGTCGAAGTCGTACGTCTCGTAGCCGCAGTACGGCTGGGTCTTGCGCAGGTCGTGCGGGAGGCCGGTGGAACGCAGGATGGGGCCGGTGGCGCCGAGGGCCATGCAGCCGGCCAGGTCGAGGTAGCCGATGTCCTGCATACGGGCCTTGAAGATGGGGTTCCCGGTGGCGAGCTTGTCGTACTCCGGGAGGTTCTTCTTCATCTTCTTCACGAACTCGCGGATCTGGTCCACCGCGCCGGGCGGCAGGTCCTGGGCGAGTCCGCCGGGCCGGATGTACGCGTGGTTCATGCGCAGGCCCGTGACCAGCTCGTAGATGTCGAGGATCATTTCCCGATCACGGAATCCGTAGATCATGATCGTGGTGGCGCCCAGCTCCATGCCGCCGGTGGCGATGCACACCAGGTGGGAGGAGATCCGGTTCAGCTCCATCAGGAGCACCCGGATGATCTCGGCGCGGTCGGTGATCTGGTCCTCGATGCCGAGGAGCTTCTCGACGGCGAGACAGTAGGCGGTCTCGTTGAAGAAGGACGTCAGGTAGTCCATGCGCGTGACGAAGGTGGTGCCCTGCGTCCACGTGCGGTACTCGAGGTTCTTCTCGATGCCGGTGTGGAGGTAGCCGATGCCGCAGCGGGCCTCGGTGACCGTCTCGCCCTCGATCTCCAGGATCAGGCGGAGCACCCCGTGGGTGGACGGGTGCTGGGGCCCCATGTTGACGACGATGCGTTCGTCGTCGGCGCGGGCCGCGGACTGGACGACCTCGTCCCAGTCGCCACCGGTGACCGTGTAGACGGTGCCCTCGGTGGTCTCGCGTGCGGACGCGGCCGACGCGGCGGATGCTGACTGCCTGCTCACGAGTACGACCTCCGCTGGTCCGGAGCCGGGATCTGGGCGCCCTTGTACTCGACGGGGATGCCGCCGAGGGGGTAGTCCTTGCGCTGCGGGTGGCCCTGCCAGTCGTCCGGCATCATGATCCGCGTCAGGGCCGGGTGACCGTCGAAGACGATGCCGAAGAAGTCGTACGTCTCGCGCTCGTGCCAGTCGTTGGTCGGGTAGACGGCGACCAGGGAGGGGACGCGTGGGTCGCTGTCGGGGGCGCTGACTTCGAGGCGGATCAGCCGGTTGTGGGTGATCGAGCGCAGGTGGTAGACGGCGTGCAGCTCGCGGCCCCTGTCGTGCGGGTAGTGGACGCCGCTGACGCCGGTGCACAGCTCGAAGCGCAGGGCCGGGTCGTCGCGCAGGGTGCGGGCGACGGCGAGCAGGTGCGCGCGTTCGATGTGGAAGGTCAGTTCGTCGCGGTCGACGACCGTCTTCTCGATGACGTTCTCGGGGACGAGGCCCTGTTCCTCCAGGGCGCCCTCCAGTTCGTCGGCGACCTCGTCGAACCAACCGCCGTAGGGGCGGGTCGCCGGTCCGGGGAGCCGGACCGAGCGGACGAGGCCGCCGTAGCCGGAGGTGTCGCCGCCGCCCGCGGCGCCGAACATGCCGCGCTGGACGCGGATCTCCTCGCCGCCCTGGCCGCGCTGGCCGGGGAGGTTGGAGGCGGCGAGGTCCTTCTCGGGGTTGACCCCGTTCGCGGGGCGGTCGGCCCCGTTCGCGGAGCCCTTCGCCCCGCTCGCGCCGTTGGTGCCGTTCGCGTCGGTCACCGCAGCAGCCCCTTCATCTCGATCGTGGGCAGGGCCTTGAGCGCCGCCTCCTCCGCCTCGCGGGCCGCTTCCTCGGCGTTCACGCCGAGCTTGGAGGACTGGATCTTCTGGTGGAGCTTGAGGATGGCGTCCATGAGCATCTCGGGCCGGGGCGGGCAGCCGGGGAGATAGATGTCGACCGGGACGATGTGGTCGACGCCCTGGACGATCGCGTAGTTGTTGAACATGCCGCCCGAGGAGGCGCAGACACCCATGGAGATCACCCACTTGGGGCTGGGCATCTGGTCGTAGACCTGCCGCAGGACGGGCGCCATCTTCTGGCTGACCCGGCCGGCGACGATCATCAGGTCGGCCTGGCGCGGCGAGCCGCGGAAGACCTCCATGCCGAAGCGGGCGAGGTCGTAGCGGCCGGCGCCGGTGGTCATCATCTCGATGGCGCAGCAGGCGAGGCCGAAGGTCGCCGGGAAGACGGACGCCTTGCGCACCCAGCCCGCGGCCTGCTCGACGGTGGTGAGCAGGAAACCGCTCGGCAGCTTTTCTTCGAGTCCCATGTCGTTAAAGGCCCCTCAGTCCCATTCCAGGCCGCCGCGCCGCCATACGTACGCGTACGCGACGAAGACGGTGAGCACGAAGAGCAGCATCTCCACGAGCCCGAAGATCCCCAGGGAGTCGAAGGTGACGGCCCAGGGGTAGAGGAAGACGATCTCGATGTCGAAGACGATGAAGAGCATCGCCGTCAGGTAGTACTTGATGGGGAAGCGCCCGCCGCCGGCCGGCGTGGGGGTCGGCTCGATGCCGCACTCGTATGCCTCGAGCTTGGCGCGGTTGTACCGCTTCGGACCGATCAGCGTGGCCATGACCACGGAGAAGATCGCAAAGCCTGCCCCGAGGGCTCCCAGTACGAGGATGGGCGCATAAGCGTTCACCGCTCCTCGCTCCTCTCAGTCGGCGCTGACTGCTGGCGGTAGGGGCTCACATCCGCCTCACCGGTCCCACGAGCCCCGCTCATCCCGGCGAAGATCGAGAACATGTGAAGCAGGTCACAAGCCCAACTGCTCCGCATCTTATGCCTGCCGCTCTGTGATCTGCGACACGGGGTATTGCACAAGCTTTGTGATCTCCACCACCTGACGAAGGATCATGAAGTCGGATGATGGGTGATCTTCACACAGGAAGCGTTCAGTTGATCACCAGAAGTGACAATCCCGCCCGTCATCGCAGGCCGGAAGGGTCGTCTCAATATCAAGAAACTTCCCTCGCATGCAAATTCGTGCTGGACGCAAGGGCCTGGTAGTGGGAGCCGTTCACATGCCGAGGGGGCGGCCGGAGCGGATGTGAACGCACTCGGAGCGCGTGCGCGCGTTCACGATCTCCGCACGCGCGGGACGCCGGGGTTCCGGTAACCGTTCCGTGACCTCCGCCACATCGATGAGAAGCCGATGAGAACCGGGCTTGGCCAACGACCGCAACCAGTGGTAAGCGGGGGGCAATCCGGACGTAATGATCAAAGACCGTGATCAAGGGCTTGATCACGACCGTCCGCAATGTCCGTTACGGCGTCAATAAGGAGCGACACGCCCGGGATTCCGATACTCGGCTGAACAAGTGTGGCGCAGGACACGTTTCTTGAAGATATGAAGGAGCCCCTGGTACCGGTTGTTCTCATGTCCCACACCGCTCACATACGCAGCCACCGGAAGCCCCGCCGGAACGCGCCGGCCCTCGCCGTGCGGGCCGGAGTCGCCGGTGGCGTCCTCGGCACCCTGGCAGTCGCCGGGGCGGCTGGTTCGGCGAACGCTGCCGAGCCGGTGACGCAGACCCTCGAACTGCCCACCCTGACGGCCGACCTGGCCGCCCAGGCGGCCCAGTCCGCGGACGCCACCGAGCAGGCCGCCGCGAACTACCAGCTGCAAGCAGAGCGTGACGCGGCCGCCGCGAAGGCCGCGAAGCAGGCGGAGGCCGACCTCGCCGAGGCCAAGAAGAAGGCGGCCGAGGCCAAGAAGAAGGCCGAGCAGGAGGCCCGCAAGGAGGCCGCCGCCCGCGCCTCGCGCGCCGCCGAGCGGACCACGCTGTCCACCACGGCGGACTCCACGTCCGCCTCCACCACCTCCACGGCGCCCTCCACCTCGACGTCCACCGGCAGCTCCACCGCCACCGGTTCGGTCGCCTCGATCGTGAACTTCGTGAAGGCACAGGTCGGCAAGGCGTACGTCCCCGGCGCCACCGGCCCCTCCGCCTACGACTGCTCCGGCCTGGTGCAGACGGCCTTCAAGCAGGTCAACATCAGCCTGCCGCGCGTCTCCCAGGACCAGTCCACCGCCGGCACCCAGGTCTCGCTGAACAACCTCCAGCCGGGCGACATCCTGTACTGGGGCAGCGCGGGCAGCGCGTACCACGTGGCGGTGTACGTCGGCGGCGGTATGTTCGTCGGCGCGCAGAACTCCTCCACCGGCGTCGTGGAGCGTCCGCTGTCGTACGACCCGCCCACGGGCGCGGTGCGGGTGCTCTGAGAGCCACCGCGCACCTCTCACGCGTGTAGGGCCGCTGCCGCTCGGGGGCAGCGGCCCTCGCGCTTTCCCGGCGCCCCGCGAAACGCCCCCGCCCCCGACGGGGGGCACGCCTCGGGACCGCCTTGGTAATGCCGCGTTAGCAGGCATACTGAGAAGACTTCGAGCGGATGATCGAGTGGAGCGAGGGCGGCAGGCTCGACATCGTGTACGCGTGGGCATCCACGCGCCTGCAACGAGACATCGCCGGCAGATCGCACAGCGGACGCGCGCCGCCGTCGAACGGGCGGCACCGCTCTGTGGATCGAGCGCGGCCCCTGAATCTGGTGGGCGGCGTGGTCTCGACTACCAGCATCACCAGCAATGACCAAGGCTTTCTCGGTCTCCAGACCGGCGCCGGCGGATGGGCGAGCTACCTCGATCACCGCGTCGTCTTCCACACCCGGCAGGCCACGGCGATCGATCGGTTCGACATCGCCCGGGCCTGGTCGCCTACGCACAGTCTGTGGAAGACGACGACATCGGCATCGAGGTCGGCACGGAGACCTCGGGAGTCCTGCGGGATCGGCTCTACCGCCGGTACGACCAGCCACGCATACGCGAACTGGACGGCACGCCAGAACACCTACCAGACCAGCCCGTCGGCCTTGCGCCTGCGGGCGGGTGCACCTTTGTCGTCACGCCGCAGCGACAAGCTCGCGAGCGCGCTCGTTGAAGTCCGCGACGAGTCGATGGGTACCGTAGGGCTGCATCCGCCGCTGCAAGTCCTGCACCGCCTCGACGCAGCGCGAGCTCTTCACCTGACGCGACAGGGACAACGTCCGCAAACCGGCGGAGTGCGCGGCCTCCAGGTCCCGGCGCTGCAAATGCGAGACCGCGAGCGCAGCCTGCGACATCGCCCCCCGCCGCGCGCGCCGCTGCCTGCGCGCATGGTCGATGGACTGGCGCGCGTATTCTGCGGCGTTCGCCGGATCGTCGATGTCCCGGAACGTGTTCGCGTGTTCGCCGTGCAAATACGCGGGGTCGATGAACGTCGCCCACTCCGGTTCCTTCTCCGGGCGTACTCGACTGAACGCGGTCTCCGATTGGGCCACGGCATGAGCTGCCGCGGTCTTGTCGCCGAGCTTGGCGAGTGCCCGCGCTTCCAGTGCCCACAAGTCGGCCAGACAAGCAGGCGAGCCCCCGTTACCGAGACCGGCGCGGCCGGCCTGCGCGAGCCGGCGCCCTTCCTCCGGGTGGCCGAGCAACGTCGCTTGATCGGCCATGCCGGCAAGCACGTGCGCGCCGAGCGCGGCGTTCGTCGACTCCTCGGCAAGTCGTAGCGACTGGATGAGGTATCGCTGCGCCGTTCCGTGCTCGCCGTTGTCGTACGCCATCCATCCCAGCAAGTACGTCTGCTCGGCCGCCGCCTCGCACAGCGCCCGCCGCACTTCCTCGGTATAAGTACGGCGCAGCAGCGGATAGACATGCTGGTTCATGTACTCGGCGAGGATGAGTCGGCCTGAGCCGCCGCCTTGTAGAACGTCCATCTTCTGGAACTCACTGAACATGTTCCGGACCGCCGTCACGTCCTCAAGACGCACCCGCGGCCCCGGTTCCGGCTGCTGGTCAAGCGTGTTGAGCAGCCAGTCGCGGGATGGCCCGACGGCCGCCACAGCGGCGAACGGCGCTGCGGCCAAGAAGTTGCGACGGTCCACGTCCGCCCTCCCCAAGTCGGTCACTGCTTCCACGGTAACCGCGAAGGACGAGCTGTAAATGAGCAAGCGTTCGACTGTCTGACCCTCACCGAGCCCGAGATCTTACGTTGTGACCCGGTATGCGAAGTGCGCCGAGAAGACGTCGGCGAGGATCTCGGGCACGGGCGGGCGCGGCTGATCGCCGGCCAGCCAACGCCGTACGGTCGTCGCGTCCGGCGTGATGTGCGCCTGTCCCCGCGTCTGAGCTGCGGATTTCACGCGACGCGCGAGTTCCTTGCGACTCATGCCTGACCGCGTGAGCCAGTGTTCGAGATCCTCGTTCGGATTCTTCATGGCGAACCCTTACCCCTCGGTCATGAGTGGTAGCTGAGTGACACCTTCCGCCACCCCTGCTGACGGTACCGCTCTGCACGCTGCCGCGGTTGCCTGTACGACGAACCAAGCACCAAGCGGCGGGAGTTCAGCAATGGCGCACGACGTCGACGTCGATACCGCGCGTGACGCCGACCAGGCTCGGCCGAGGGCGCGGGAGGAACGGGGCTCATCCCCATTGGCCTGCGCTACAGCGCCGCATCGCGCAGCGACAGGAGGTGCCTCGTGCCCGAGATGACACGCTGGTTCCCCTGCGATGCCCGCGCCGTTCCGCAGGCCCGTACGTTCGCGCGGGCCACGCTCAAGGCGTGGTTTATCACGGCCTCGGACCAGGTCGACGACGTTCTGCTCGGTGTCTCCGAACCCGCCACCAACGCCTCGACCAACTCGTGCTGTGCACCACGCTCGCGAAGGACCAGGCCTCCCTTTCGACGTCTTCGGCACCCGCCGCATCATCGCCCACCCCTGCGGGCGGGGGTCGACACCGCCGCGCTTCCGCTTCCAGATGGAGGACTCATGCCCGAACTGATCGCCAGCCCGTTCCTCGACGAGTACCTCGTCTTACGTCCCGGCGACGACAACAGCGTGCAGATTCCGTTCGCTCGGTACCTGGAATTGAGCAAGGTCGCGAGCACGGGCGCCGAGGCGCCGCACTGGCTCATCGACGGCGCACGCCAGGCATGGGGGCTCGAACTCCCCGCACGACGCTCCCTGCGCGACAGCGTCCTTGTGCGCGCCCCCTCCCCGTATGGCATGGCCCGCGCGTCTTACGAGATCAACAAGGGCTGCGACTACGACTGCCCGCACTGCTACCTCGGATTGAAGCGGTTCGAGGGGATGCCTTGGGCGGACAAGGTCCGGCTGCTCGACATCATGCATGACGCTGGCGTGCTGTGGCTTCAGATCACGGGCGGCGAGCCACTGATCGACCGCGATTTCCCCGAGGCGTACTCGTACGCCTATGACCTCGGCATCATGCTGACGATCTCCACCAACGGATCACAGCTCCACAAGCCGAAGATCCTGGAGACCCTCACCGAACGCCCGCCCCATCACCTGTCCCTCAGCGTCTATGGCGCGGCGGAGGAAACCTACGACGGATTCACCCGCAACCGAGGAGCGTTCGGCCGCTTCATCCGTGGACTCGACGCCGCCCGCGAGGCTGGTCTGCGCTTGCAGTTGAACATCGTCATCACCAAGGACAACGCAGACGAGTTCGCCGCCATGGAACAGCTCGCCGAGCGGTACGGCCAGGTGTTCGTGTTCACCAACATGTCGCCCACCATCCAGGGCGACGCGACCCCGATCCCCGAACAGGCCGCCAAGTACCTCCGTAAACGGAAGCCGTTCACCGGCTGCAACGCCGGACACACGTTCTTTCACGCCGACCCGTTCGGCCACGCGTCCATATGCAAGATCGGCCGCGACCCACACATCCCGCTGATGCAGGAAGGCATCGAGGGACTCAAACGCCTCGGCGGCATCGCCGACGGCCTACAGCTTCGCACCGGGGGCTGCGCCGGCTGCACGTTCGGCCAGAAAGACGCCGACGGCAATCCGGGCGGCTGCACCACCTGCCGCCCCATGGCCAAGCTCTACCAGGAGGCGAAGGCACCACGAAATATGTACTGCCAGCATCCCGACCCCGAACCAGTGAGGTGAACCATGGCAACCGTCATCGAGCCCCGCACCACGGAACAGGCCCCGCCCGCCGCCCCGGGCCCCGTCCTCGTCGCGATCTCCCCCCGGCCGACCGCCACCCCCGCACCGCTCCCGGTCGCGATCACGTCCCGGCCGATCGCTGACGACGAGTTCCGGATCACCAAGGAGATCGGCACGTTCTCCGAGAGCCTCGGCTGCTCGTGCCAGGCCGACGACGACCAGCCTTACTAAAAACCGCACTCACCATGGGGCCGCCCCCGCCCGCGTAGGGTCGGGGGCGGCTCGCCCGTCCACCCCCAGGAACCCGACATGCCAGTAGACCGCATCCACTGGGATGACCTACCGCTCGCCGCACGCGCCGCCGTCGAGCAGCACACCGGCCCGGTAGTGCGCGCCCAGACCGCCGACGCGGGCGCCAATTCCGGCATCGCCGCCACTGTTCAGACCGCTGACGCGACCTTGTTCGTCAAGGGCGTGCCCACCGATCACCCCCAGGCTCGGACACAGCAGCGCGAGGCCACGATCAACCCCTACCTACCGCCGTCGTGTCCCCGGCTGCTGTGGCACGTCCAAGCCGCCGGCTGGGACCTGATCGGTTACGAGCGCATCGCCGGTCGCCACGCCGACTACACCCCTGGTTCGTCCGACCTGCCGCTCGTCGCCCGTGCGCTGGTGGAGCTACAGAACACCCCGTGCCCTGACATCGAGCTCAAGCGCGCCGAGGACAGATGGAGCGGATACGCAGGCCCTGCCGGCGTCGAGCGACTCGTCGGCGACACCTTGCTTCACACGGACCTCGCGC
Source organism: Streptomyces sp. NRRL S-31 (assembly GCF_000718775.1). GTDB lineage: Bacteria > Actinomycetota > Actinomycetes > Streptomycetales > Streptomycetaceae > Streptomyces. The sequence continues at coordinate 35,941 of NZ_JOCB01000038.1, read as the reverse complement.
CGCACAACATGCTCATCACGACGCGTGCGCACCTCATCGACTGGGCATGGCCGACCCGCGGAGCGGCATGGATCGACCCTGCTGTCCTCATCCTGCGCCTGATGGAAGCCGGACACTCCGCGCCTTCGGCGGACGCGTGGGCGCGCGATCGCTTCCCCTCGTGGGCAACGGCGCCCGACGCGTCGGTGCGGGTGTTCTCCGAGGCGAACGCCCACGCGTGGAACGAGATCGCCAGCACCGATCCCCAGACGTGGAAAAAGAACATGTCCCGCCTGGCCCACGATTGGCTGGACTACTGGCAGTCAGGCAAGTAGAGCCGCGCTGGTCGCTGCCCTCCCCCGACCGGTTGACAACGAACGATCCCCGTTGCGGCACAGGATGCACGTACCCCTTGTCGCGCAGGTGCGCCACGGCCGCGCGGGCGGTGTCCCCAGCGACGCCGAAGCGCTGCACGAGCGCGGATTCCGATGGGGTGCGACGACCCGACCGGGATCTCGCCCCGTTCGATGCCCTGCTCGGCCCCACGCGGCCCGGACGCCACAGCGTCGCATACCTCTTCCCCACCCCGCCGCGCCCCGCCTCGCGACCGTCACACAACGAGCGGCCCCTACCGCCGCACGTCGTCGAGCGGCTACGTCCGCTCGACGACGAGCAGGTCGCCCTCGTTCGCCCGAGCGTGACCGTCTAAGCCTGTCTCGACTGCGCTCCCCAGGCCGCCCCGGGGCCGCTCCGGGGCCGCCGGGACGAGCTGACCCTTCGATAGCGGACCCTGAAACGCCGAATCCGCCCGGCGGTTGCTCACGCCTTCGGGGCCACCTTGCTCAGGCCGTTGATGATGCGGTCCATCGCGTCGCCGCCCGTGGGGTCGGTGAGGTTCGCGAGGAGCTTGAGGGTGAACTTCATCAGCATCGGGTGGGTCAGACCGCGCTGGGCGGCGATCTGCATGACCTTCGGGTTGCCGATGAGCTTCACGAAGGCGCGGCCGAGCGTGTAGTAGCCGCCGTAGGTGTCCTTGAGGACGCGCGGGTAGCGCTGGAGGGCGATCTCGCGCTGGGCGGGCGTGGCGCGCGCGTGGGCCTGCACGATGACGTCGGCGGCGAGCTGGCCGGACTCCATGGCGTAGGCGATGCCCTCGCCGTTGAACGGGTTCACCAGGCCGCCGGCGTCGCCGACGAGCAGCAGCCCGCGCGTGTAGTGCGGCTGGCGGTTGAAGGCCATCGGGAGCGCGGCGCCGCGGATCGGGCCGGTCATGTTCTCCGGTGTGTAGCCCCAGTCCTCGGGCATGGAGGCGCACCACGCCTTGAGGATCTCGCGCCAGTCCAGCTCCTTGAAGGCCGCGGAGGTGTTCAGCACCCCGAGGCCGACGTTCGACGTACCGTCCCCCATGCCGAAGATCCAGCCGTAGCCGGGCAGCAGGCGGTCCTGGGGGCCGCGGCGGTCCCACAGTTCGAGCCAGGACTCCAGGTAGTCGTCGTCGTGGCGGGGGCTCTCGAAGTAGGTGCGGACCGCGACGCCCATGGGGCGGTCCTCGCGCCGGTGCAGGCCCATGGCGAGGGACAGCCGGGTGGAGTTGCCGTCGGCGGCGACGACGAGCGGCGCGTGGAAGGTGACTTCGCGCTTCTCCTCGCCGAGCTTGGCGGTGACGCCGGTGATGCGGCCGGTGCGGTCGTCGACGACGGGGCCGGAGACGTTGCAGCGCTCGAACAGGCGGGCGCCGGCCTTCTGGGCGTTGCGGGCGAGCTGCTCGTCGAAGTCGTCGCGCTTGCGCACCAGTCCGTAGTTCGGGTACGCGGCCAGGTCCGGCCAGTCGAGCTGGAGGCGGACGCCGCCGCCGATGATCCGCAGGCCCTTGTTGCGCAGCCAGCCGGCCTCTTCGGAGATGTCGATCCCCATGGCGACGAGCTGCTTGACCGCGCGCGGGGTGAGGCCGTCGCCGCACACCTTCTCGCGCGGGAATTCGGTCTTCTCCAGGAGCAGGACGTCGAGACCGGCCTTGGCGAGGTGGTACGCGGTCGTGGAGCCGGCCGGCCCCGCGCCCACGACGATCACGTCGGCGGTGTTCTCGGAGAGGGGCTCGCTGGCGACGGTCACGACGGGATCTCCCCAAGGTCGAAATCTGTGTGCCGACCGGCACTGGACATGGGCAGTCTATTCAGCAGAATTGATCACCCGGCTGAAGGGCTGCCCTGTGAAGAGACCTCTCCCCGCGGTACGGCTGCGCGTTCCCACGCACGAGGACGCGGTCGCCTGGCACCGGATCTTCGCCGACCCGGAGGTCATGGAGTTCCACGGCGGCCGGCCGGCGGCGCTGTCGGACTACGAGGAACTCACCGCGCGCCAGCGGCGGCACGACGCCGAGCGCGGCTTCTGCCTGTGGACCCTGCTGGACGGGTCCGGGGAGGTCGTCGGCTTCACCGGGGCGCAGCCGTGGCGGCCGGACTGGGGGCCGGTGGGCGAGATCGAGATCGGCTGGCGGCTCGGGCGGGCGCACTGGGGCCGGGGGTACGCCACCGCGGCGGCGCGGGAGGCCGTGGCGCGGGTGCGGGCGGCCGGGGTGCCCGGAGTGGTGGCGATGGTCCGGGAGGGCAACGCGCGGTCGATGGCGGTGGCCAGGCGGCTCGGCATGGAGCGGGCGGAGAGCTACCCGCACCCCACGCTGGGCGGGTCCGCGCTCTGCTTCCGGCTCAACGTCGGTGACTCTGTGTAGCCATCTGTCACGGAAAGACACCGACGCCTTCCGGGTGGGCCGCGCCGGAGTTACCCTTCCTGTACCGCTGGGGGTGACATCTGTGCGTATAACACCCAAAACACCCGAAGTGCGTGTCCCGCGTCTGGTCGGTCTGATGGCCGTGGACGCGCGCGCGACGGCCCAGGCGTGGGGTCTGCTGCTCCGGGCGCCGGACCGGCCGGACTTCCACCTCGCCGTCGTCGACTACGTCGTACGCCAGTACCCACAGCCCGGTACCGAGGTGCCGCGGGAGTCGGTGGTGTCCGTGTGGTTCGACTTCGGCGACGGCGAGGGCGGCGGGGGCGTGCGCGAGCCGCGCGTCCCCGGGCCGCCGCGCGGAGGAGTGCGGCGGGAGCTGGAGCAGCCCGAGGACCCGCGCCCGGTGGGCGGTCTCAGCACTCCGTGAGCCGCGCTCCCGGCTCTCCGTGGAACCGCGCCCCTCAGCTCTCCTTGAAGCCCCGGTGCAGCGCGACCACGCCGCCGGTGAGGTTCCGCCACGCCACCTTCGACCAGCCCGCCCCGCGCAGCCGTTCGGCCAGTCCGGGCTGGTCGGGCCAGGCCCGGATGGACTCGGCGAGGTAGACGTACGCGTCCGGGTTGGAGGACACCGCGCGCGCGACCGGCGGCAGCGCCCGCATCAGGTACTCGGTGTAGACGGTGCGGAACGGCGTCCAGGTCGGGTGGGAGAACTCGCAGATCACCACGCGCCCGCCGGGGCGGGTGACCCGGTACATCTCCCGCAGGGCCGCGTCCGTGTCCTGCACGTTGCGCAGCCCGAAGGAGATGGTCACCGCGTCGAAGGTGTCGTCCTTGAAGGGCAGCCGGGTCGCGTCGCCCGCCGTGAACGGCATCCAGGTGTGCCGCTTCTTGCCGACCTGGAGCATGCCGAGGGAGAAGTCGCAGGGGACGACGTACGCGCCCGTCCGCGCGAAGGGCAGCGAGGAGGTGGCCGTGCCGGCGGCGAGGTCCAGGACCTTCTGCGCGGGGCGCGCGTCGACCGCCCGCGCCACCTCCTTGCGCCAGCGCCGGTCCTGGCCGAGTGACAGCACGTCGTTCGTCAGGTCGTACCGTTCCGCCACGTCGTCGAACATCGAGGCGACTTCGTGCGGCTGCTTGTTCAGGGAGGCGCGGGTCACCCGCCCATTCTTGCAGCCCGGTCTCCCGGCGGGGCCCCCGGCTCCCCGCGCCGCCCAGACCCCTGAGGCCCGCTCAGCGGCGCCGGAAGACCAGCCGTCCGGCCACCACCGTCGCCACGCACGTCGCCGTCCCGCGCTCCAGCAGTTCGGCCTCGTCGGTCACGTCGAAGACCGCGAAGCGGGCCGCGGAGCCCGGTTCACGCGGCGGCGGCTGTTCGGGGGGCGGGCCGGCGGCCAGGGGGTCGAGGGAGGGGGTGCCGCCGGGCCGGCCCAGGCGGCCCACGATGCCCAGCCCGGTGCGGCGCACGGCGTCGCGCACCGCGCGGTTGCGCAGGGGCTCGCAGGCCGCCGCGACCGTGCCGTGGGCGAGCATGCGCTGCACCCCGCGCCGGGCGCTCGCGCCCCAGCGGGCGTCGTCGAGGGCGAGCGCGGTGAGCGCGTCGCCGGTCAGCGGCTCGGTGCCGAGGGCGTCGGCCTCCCGGGGGTCCGGGTGGTAGGTCTCCTCCAGCAGTTCGGTGCCGTGGAGGTTGACGAACCCGGGCGTGAGGATGCCGGGCCAGGCGCGCACGCGGGCGTGCGGGTGCGCGGCGGCCAGTTCCTCCAGGGGGCCGACGGCCTCGGTCCACTCGCCCTTGACGAGGAGTGCGTGGCCCCGGGAGTCCGCGTGGATCGTCAGCACGGCGGCCCTAGTTCGACGCGAGCAGCTTCAGTTCGGGGTGGGCGGTGCCGCCGTCGATGGCGGTGGAGGAGATGTGCGAGACCACGCGGTCGTCGACGGGGTCCTGGGCCGGGTCCTCGTGGACGACGAGGTGCTCGTACGTCGTGGAGCGCTGCGCCGGGACCCGGTCCGCCCGGCGGATCAGGTCGATGATCTCCAGCCGGTTGGAGCGGTGCTTGGCGCCGGCCGAGGAGACCACGTTCTCCTCCAGCATGATCGAGCCCAGGTCGTCCGCGCCGTAGTGCAGGGAGAGCTGGCCGACCTCCTTGCCGGTGGTGAGCCAGGAGCCCTGGATGTGCCGGACGTTGTCGAGGAAGAGGCGGGCGATGGCGATCATCCGGAGGTACTCGAAGATCGTGGCCTGCGTACGGCCCTTCAGGTGGTTGTTCTCGGGCTGGTAGGTGTACGGGATGAAGGCGCGGAAGCCGCCCGTGCGGTCCTGTACGTCCCGGATCATCCGCAGGTGCTCGATGCGCTCGGCGTTGGTCTCGCCGGTGCCCATGAGCATGGTGGAGGTGGACTCCACGCCCAGCCGGTGCGCGGTCTCCATGATCTCCAGCCAGCGCTCGCCGCTCTCCTTCAGGGGCGCGATGGCCTTGCGGGGGCGCTCGGGCAGGAGTTCGGCGCCGGCGCCGGCGAAGGAGTCCAGACCCGCCTCGTGGATGCGGGTGATGGCCTCCTCGACCGAGACCCCGCTGATCCGGGCCATGTGCTCGACCTCGGAGGCACCCAGCGAGTGGATGACCAGCTGCGGGAAGGCGTCCTTGATGGCCTTGAAGTGCTTCTCGTAGTACTCGACGCCGTAGTCCGGGTGGTGGCCGCCCTGGAACATGATCTGGGTGCCGCCCAGTTCGACGGTCTCCGCGCAGCGGCGCAGGATGTCGTCGAGGTCGCGGGTCCAGCCCTTGTCCTTGTCCTTGGGGGCCGCGTAGAAGGCGCAGAACTTGCACGCCGTGACGCACACGTTCGTGTAGTTGATGTTCCGCTCGATGATGTACGTGGCGATGTGCTCGATGCCCGCGTACTTGCGCCGGCGTACGGCGTCGGCGGCGGCGCCCAGGGCGTGCAGGGGCGCGTCGCGGTAGAGGTCGAGCGCCTCTTCGGGAGTGATGCGTCCGCCCGCCGCGGCTCGGTCGAGCACGGACTGGAGGTCGGCCTTCTCGGTCACCGGGCGTCCCTTTCGTCAAGTTCGTCAAGCACTGGGGGCAGACCGAACCAGCCTACGCCAGCCGTTTCGGGCGAAAGACCTCAGGCCGCGTAGGCGCCGGCCAGCAGCCCGGCGAGGGTCCCGGCGAGGAGGAACGGGCCGAAGGGCACGGCCGTCTTGCGGTCCGCCCGCCGGGCGAGGACGAGGGCGCCGCCGTAGAGCGCGCCGAGCAGGAACGCGGCGAAGGTGCCGAGCAGCACGGTGGGCCAGCCGTACCAGCCGAGTACGGCGCCCGCGCCGACGGCCAGTTTCACGTCCCCGAAGCCCATGCCGCCCGGGTTGACGAGGTACAGCACCCAGTAGCCGGCGCCGAGCGCGAGGGCGGCGCCGAGGGCGGTCGGCCAGTGGCCGGCGTGTTCGGGGAGCAGGGCGGCGAGGCCGAGCAGGGCGAGGGCGCCCGCGGCGAGCGGGAGGGTCAGCGGGTCGGGCAGCCGCCGCACCCGGATGTCCACGGCGGCGAGCAGGACGCCGACGGGCGCGAGCGGCAGCCAGACCGCGAGTTCGGGCCGGGTGCCGGTGGCGGCGGCGAGGAGGGCGCAGACGAGGGCGGTCGCGGCGGCGAGCAGGACGGCGGAGGGACGGTACGGCGCCGGGGGGACGCCCGGGAGGGACTCCCCGAGGTCCCGCGCGCCACGCAAGTCCGGTGAGCCCGGCGCGTCCTGTGCGCCCGGCGCGTCCTGTGCGTCCTGGGGGCCCCGTGCGCCATGTGCGCCCCGGCCCGCCCCCGCGCCCGTGCCCGCGCACGCCGCGCACCCCGCCCAGCCCAGCCACCCGCGGACCGGGTGGCCGTCGGGGCACCGGTCGCGCCAGGGCTCGCCGGACGGGACGGCGAAGCGGTAGGCGGCGCGCGGCAGCAGGGCGCCCGCCAGCGCGCCCCACACCGCCGCGACGAGCACCACCAGCCCCGTGGTCACCCCGCCCACGCTCCCCACCCCCGTCGCCCCGTCACCCCGTTGCCCCGTCGCCCCGTCACCGTCTCCTCGACGGCCGCGACCCGCCGTCCCCGGTGTGCCTACCCGTTCCGGACGGCGGACACCGTACGGCGGGCACCGCGCGGGCCGTGCCCTCCGCCGACCGCCGCCGACCCCGCCGACCGTCGCAGACCGCCGGGAGCGGTCAGGGCCGCAGCAGTTCCACCCGGACGTCGGCCGGGAAGCCCGTCGTCGGGCCGACCCGGCGGGCGAACTCGGCGACGGCCTCCAGCTGCGGGGCGCCGAAGCTGAAGTCGAGGGTGGTGAAGTACCGGGCCAGGGTGTCCTCGTCGAACGCCTCCCAGCGGGCGGCCTGTTCGGCGACCTTGGTGACCTCTTCGAGGGAGAGGTCGCGGGAGGCGAGGAACGCCTCGTGGACCTGGCGGGTGATGACCGGCTCGCGCTCGGCGTAGTCCCGGCGGGCCGCCCAGACCGCGAAGACGAACGGCAGGCCGGTCCACTCCTTCCAGAGCGCGCCGAGGTCGTGCACCTCCAGGCCGTAGCGCGGGCCGTCGAGGAGGTTGGCGCGCAGGGCGGCGTCACCGATCAGGACGGCCGCCTCCGCCTCCTGCATCATCAGGCTGAGGTCGGGCGGGCAGGTGTAGTAGTCCGGCCGGACGCCGTACCGCTCGGCGAGCAGCAGCTGGGCGAGGCGGACCGAGGTGCGGGAGGTGGAGCCGAGGGCGACCCGGGCACCGTCGAGCCGGTCGAGGGGCACCTGGGAGACGATCACACAGGACATCACCGGGCCGTCGCAGCCGACGGCGATGTCCGGGAAGGCGACGAGGTCGTCGGCGTTGCGGAGGAATTCGACCAGGGTGACGGGGCCGATGTCGAGGTCACCGCGCACGAGCTGCTCGCTGAGCTTCTCCGGGGTGTCCTTGGTCAGCTCGAAGTCCAGAAGCGTGCCGGTTCTCGCGAGGCCCCAGTACAGGGGCAGGCAGTTCAGGAACTGGATGTGGCCGACGCGCGGCCGGGTGCGAGAATTGTCCACATCGCGAGACTAGCCCCCTCGCGGTACGGTCCCAGGACCGGCCCCGCCCCCGAACGGGCTAACGGATGTTCAAACATCCGGGTGAAGTGATCTTGACCCCTATTGCTTTCGGCTGCCCGCGTGCTAGGCTCGCCGCAAGTTGCAGTTTGGTTTCCCTTGCAGTACAGAGCCTGCGGAGCATGTGACCGCGGGCTCTCGTCGTTTTCAGACATATGCAGTTGTGCAGCACCGTTTCACACTTGCAGGTTCTGGAGCAGGGCAACCCTTTGTGAGCCCAAGGAGGGCTTATATGGCTACCGGAACCGTTAAGTGGTTCAACGCCGAAAAGGGCTTTGGCTTCATCGCCCAGGAAGGCGGCGGCCCCGACGTCTTCGTTCACTACTCCGCGATCAACGCCACCGGCTTCCGCTCCCTCGAGGAGAACCAGCAGGTGTCCTTCGACGTGACCCAGGGCCCGAAGGGTCCGCAGGCGGAGAACGTCACCCCCGTCTGATCACTGCCTGATCGCAGAACCTGAGAGCAGTACCCAAGGAGCCCCGCGCCGCACGGCGACGGGGCTCCTGCCTTTCCCCGCCCCCGCCGTCAGACGTGCTGCATGACCAGCACGAGCCTGGTCCCGGCGGCCAGCGCCTCGTACGAGTGAGGCACGTCACCCCGGTACGACATGTAGTCCCCCGGCCCCAGCTCGGCGGTCCCCCCGTGCGGCCCCGCCCGCACCGCGCCCTCGCTCACCACGACGTGCTCCACGGTGCCCGGGATGTGGGGCGCGGAGTCCCGCACGGTGCCGGGCTCCAGCCAGACGACGTACAGATCGCGGCGGACCCCAGGCGGGCAGGCGGAAAGCAGCGACGCCAGATAGTCGGCCCGCTCGGAGTGGACCGCGGGCCCCCGGCCCGCCCGGATCACCTGGACCGCCGGCGCGGGCGGCTCGACGAGCGCGCTGAAGGGCACGCCGAGCGCCACCGCGAGCGCCCAGATCGTCTCCATGCTCGGGTTGCCGCCCGCCGCCTCCAGCTGGGACAGCGTGGACTTGGCGACACCGGCGCGCTTGGCCAGCTCGGACAGGGACAGGCCGGCACGGCCGCGCTCCCGCTTCAGGGACGCGGCGATCCACTCCATGGGCAGCCGGGCGGGGGCGGGCTCGGACATGTCGTTCGCTCCATCGGTACGTTTGTTCGTCTTGACGAACAAGTGGTCGCTGTTCATTCTAGAGAACATGCGTTCGGCACAGCGAACAACCAGCGCGGCCGGGGACCGTTCCCTGCTCCGCGACAGCTCGCTCGTCTGGCTGGCCGGCGGCATCGTCGGCGTCTCCTTCGGCGCCGTGTCCGTCGCGGGCGGACTCCCGGTGTGGGTACCGGTGCTGATGTCCCTGGTGGTGTACGCCGGATCGGCCCAGTTCAGCGCGGTCGGCGTACTCCTCGCCGGGGGCGGTCCGGCCGCGGCCGTGGCCACCGGGCTGCTGCTCAACACACGGACGGCGGCCTTCAGCCTGGCCGTGGCCGAGATCATCGGCTCCGGCCGCGCCGCCCGCTTCCTGGGCGCGCACCTGGTCACCGACGAGACGGTCGCCTTCGCCCTCGCCCAGCCCGAGCCGGCCCTGCGGCGGCGCGCGTTCTGGATATCCGGGCTCGGCCTGTTCGCCGTGTGGAACACCGGCGTGCTGGCCGGCGCCCTCGCGGGCAGCGCGCTCGGCGACACCACCCGCTACGGCCTGGACGCCGCCTTCCCGGCCGTCCTGGTCGCCCTGGTCCTGCCCGCCCTGCGCGCGGACGCGGCGGTACGGCGGTGCGCCCTGCTCGGCGCCGCGCTCGCCCTGGCGGTCACGCCCGCCGTGCCGGCCGGGGTCCCGGTGCTGCTCGCCCTCGCCGGGCTCCTCCTCCACCGCCGTCCGGCCGCTCCGGGGGCCGCCGCGTGAACGCGACCGTCGCCGTGATCCTCGCCCTGGCCGTGGGGACGTACGCCTTCCGGCTGGTCGGCCCGGTCCTGCACGGCCGGGTCACGGTCCCGCCCCGGGTCCAGGAGCTGGCCTCGGCGGGCGCGGTGGTCCTGCTGGTCGCCCTGCTGGCCACGGGTGCCCTGACCGAGTCCGGCGGCTTCGCGGGCTGGGCCCGCCCCGCCGGGGTCCTGGTCGGCGCGGCCCTGGCCTGGCGCCGGGCCCCGTTCGCCGTGGTGGTCCTGGCCGCGGCGGCCACAACGGGACTGCTGCGGCTGGCCGGGGTGGGCTAGGGCCGCCCGTCCGGGAGCCGTCCGGGGGCGGGCGGATGATTCTTCTTAATACAGCTACAGATAAGCCCTACCGATACCTGAACAAGGTGTTTGTCCGGCTAATCCTTCACCCGTTCGCCGCGCATCCATCATCGAATGGCGCAAGTTATCCGCAGCATGACGAAGCAATCGCGGGGGCGGGCAGTCGAATCTCTCTCCGAACGACCGTATTCGACTGCACGGCGACCGATGCGGCTCGGTTCCCACACATACCTGCCCGCTCAGAACAGCGCCGGTCGCGGCAAGGGGGTCCTGGCGAAGGGCGGCCTCCTCGTCACCCTCGAGGTGACCGAGGAGATCCTCCAGGAATTCATGGATGCGATGAACTGCCTGGAGCGACACGCATCGAAACGCTGGGCCGGCTCGGACACGCGGCTCTGCGGCGCACCGGCGGAATGAGCGGACCGGTCATGCATCCCGATTACCTGGGATATTACCCAGATCCCCCCATCGAGTACCCCGGCGTCCGGCAGGACGGCGAGGAGCGCCACCGGGCGCCCGCCGACGCCTTCCGCTACCCGCCCCTCATCCCGCCGGACTCGGCCTGGGACCCCGCGGAAGAGCTGGCCTTCATGCTGCGCGACGCCGTCGAGCAGCAGCCGAGGGTCCCGGCCGCGCACGACGAGGAGCCGCCCGCGGCGCCGGACGGCGACAGTCATCGCGACGCCCTGGTGGAAATCACCGCGGAGCTTCCCCCGATGCAGGCGGCTCACCGGGGACATCGCAAAGTCCGAACCCGGCGGCATACGAACATGATTCGTGTCGCCAGCTATTCGTCCGCGGCAATAGTGACCGTCATCGCCTCCGCCGTCAGCATCTTCGGCGGACTGATCGCCTATGACCCGCTGCGATTCATCGCGGCATCACGCGCGCACACCGGCGCGGTCTCCTGGTGGCCCCTTCTGGTGTTCGGTCCCTGGCTGGTGGCGTCGCTCTCCATTCTGCGGGCATCGTTGCACCAGCGCCGGGCCTTCCATTCCTGGTCGGTACTGCTGATCTTCTCGGCCATCGCCATGACGCTGTGCGTCGCGCAGGCGCCGAGAAATATGATCGACACCGCCGCCGCGGCCCTGCCGAGTTTCGCCTCCCTGGCCTGTTTCCAGCAGGTGGTGCGCCAGATCACCCTCACCAGGCCGCCCCGGAGGTCGCTGCCCCGGCACCGGATGCAGGCCGCGGAGCCCCCCGTCGGCGGGGCGAGGCACGGTGTGCCGTCGGCCGGTGGCCCGCCGGACCGGGCGAGGGCGGTTTGAGACCGGCGGAGTCCGCCGTCCCTTCGTGCCGGCCCCTCCCCGACGTGGCCGTGCTCCGGCCCCGCCAGCAGATGGCGATCGAATGCGCCCTGTGCGCCCGCCCGCTCGGCACCAGCGGGCGGGTGCTGGGCGAGGTACGGCACCGGGGGCTGCCGTTCCGGCTCTGGGCCTGCGCCACCGGCTGCCCGGCGGCGGAGCCGGCCTTCACCACCTCCCTGGATCGTCCGATGTGACGGGGAACGGGTGACGCGAAGGGTCAGACCGCGTTCCGCCAGACCGTCAGGTCTCCCTGGACGAAGGCAAGGTCGGGCAGCGCGGTCGACTTGGTCTGGATCACGAACAGCGCGATGTCGCCCGACGGGTGCTTGATGCAGATCTCGCTGCCGGCCGCCGCCGCGGCCAGTTTCCACGTGTGGTACTTGCCGCTCCCGAGCATCAGACGGCACTCGTCCAGCGTCGTGCCGTGCCCGCCCATGATCTGGACGAACGCGCTCGCGTCGCTCTTCAGCTCGCAGCCGACGGACTCGCAACCGAAGCGGATGTCGCCCTTGCCGTTCCTGGGCTTGCCCCACGGGTCCTCGATGCTCAGCGGGTTCCGCGCGTCCACCGTCAGAGGGGCGTACACGTCGGCCCGTGGCCGCGTCGGCGTCGCCGAGGGGGACCGCTCCGCTCCCGGCGCGGCGGCACCGGACCCCGGGGCCGAGGAGCCGGAGGAGTCCGACGAGTCCGACGCCGACGACCGGTCGGCTGCCGGCCCTGTCGCGGACGTCCCGGAACCGGCCGCGGCCCGGCCGGCGGCCCCGCCGGACGTGTCCATGACCCACCAGGCCCCGGCCGCCACCAGCAGCGCGCCGCCCGCCACACCGGCCGCCGAGACCAGCGCGGTGCGCCGTCTGCGCGCCCTGCGCTGCTCCGCCGTCGGCTGCGGCCACCCGGCCGTGGGCCCGGGGTACCCGATCAGGGGCTGCGGGACCACGGGAGTCGGGTCGGGCACCGGTGCCGGGACCACGGCCTCCGGTCCGGTGATCTCCCGCCACACGGCCGGTCCCCCGCCCGCGTCGGCGTCCGCGCCCAGCCGCCGCCGGCACCACTCCACGACCTCCGCCGGGGTGGCCCGCTCTGCCGGGTCGGCGGCCAGGCACCGGGCGAGCAGCGGACGCAGCGGCTCGGGCAGCAGGGACAGGTCGGGTGCGGTGTGCACGATCCGGTACAGCACGTTCAAGGCCGAGCCCTCGCCGTACAGCGGTCTGCCGAGTGCCGCGAACGCGGCCGTCTGCCCGAGCGCGAAGACGTCGGTCGCCGCCGTCACCTCGTCCCCGGACGCCTGCTCCGGGGCCATGAACGCGGGCGTGCCTATGGTGCCGCCGGTCGCCGTGTACGACGTCCCGTCGGCGGCCAGCGCGATCCCGAAGTCGATCACCCGTGGGCCGTCGGCGGCCAGCAGCACGTTCGACGGCTTCAGATCCCGGTGCACGATCCCCTCGGTGTGGATCGCCTGCAACGCCTCGGCCACCCCCGCCATCAGCCACAACACGGCGGGCACCGGCAGCGGCCCGCGCCGGACCACCGCGTCCGTCAGGGACGGCCCGGGCACGTACAGCGTCGCCAGCCACGGCGGCACGCCGTCCGCGTCCGCGTCGATCAGCTCGGCCGTGTACGCGCCCCGGACCCGCCGGGCCGCCGTGATCTCCCGCCGGAACCGCCGCCGGAAGTCCGGGTCGTCCGCCAGTTCCGGCCGTACGACCTTGAGCGCGACGGGACGGCCGCCCTGGGTGTGCGACAGATAGACCCGGCCCATGCCGCCCGCGCCGAGCCGGGCCGCCAGCCGGTAACCGGCCACCACGGGCGGGTCGTCGGCCTGGAGCGGCTGGAAGACCTCCGACGCCTGGTTCATCGCCCCTGCACTCCCCCGATGTGATGCGTTGGCCGAGGGAAGCAGCCTAAAGGGCCGGTCGCCGGGGCCCGCTAGGGTCCCTCCCCAGAAGAAAGGCCGACCAGGCGGCGGGCGCCACGGTGAAGTGAGCGGCGGCGGGCTGCTTGGAGTCCCGGACGTGGATCGCGGCGGGGTGGGCGGCGACCTCGACGCACTCGCCGCCCTCGCCGTCGCTGTAGCTGGACTTACGCCAGTGGTAGGCGAGTTCGACGCAATCGCCGCCTTCACCATCGCTGTGACTGGACTTGAACCAAGCCAGGTCCTCGGTGCTCATCGCTTCTCCAGCTTCTTCTCGCCCAGAAGAAAGGCCGACCAGGCGCCGGGCGCCACGGTGAAGTGAGCGGCGGCGGGCCGCTTGGAGTCCCGGACGTGGATCGCGGCGGGGTGGGCAGCGACCTCGACGCACTCGCCACCCTCGCCGCCACTGTGGCTGGACTTACGCCAGTGATAGGCGAGTTCGACGCAGTCACCACCTTCACCGCCGCTGTGACTGGACTTGAACCAAGCCAGGTCCCCGGTGCTCATCGCTTCTCCAGCCTCTTCTCGCCCAGAAGAAAGGCTGACCAGGCGGCGGGCGCCACGGTGAAGTGAGCGGCGGCGGGCCGCTTGGAGTCCCGGACGTGGATCGCGGCGGGGTGGGCGGCGACCTCGACGCACTCGCCACCCTCGCCACTGCTGTAACTGGACTTGCGCCAGTTGTAGGCGAGTTCGACGCAGTCGCCTCCCTCACCGCTGCTGTAACTGGACTTGAACCAAGCCATGTCCTCGGTGCTCATCGCTTCTCCAGCTTCTGCTTGATCAGAGACCGGGTCTCAATGGGGCTGAGTGCCATGGCGCGCATGGTCCCATAGCGGTCGGCGATCTTTCGAACCTCCTCCCGGTCCGTGATGAGCCGGGGAAAGCTTTGCGCCTCGATGTACGCCACCTGCGTCTGCCCCTTGGGCACCAACAGGTTGAACGCACTGTCCAGACTGGGGTGTTCCTCCGTCCGCGTCGGCATCACCTGCATCTCGACGTTCGTCATACTGCCGACCTCCAGCAGACGGCGCAGTTGCTCGGCGTGCACGCGCGGCCCGCCGATCGGCCGGTCGAGCACCACCTCTTCGAGCACGTAGCTGGCGACAGGGGGCGGCAGGCGCTCGAACACCTGCTGTCGCGAGAGACGATCGGCCACTCGCTTCTCGATCGTCTCCTCGCTGAGGAACGGACGTCGTTTGGCGAACACCGCCCGCGCGTACGACTCGGTCTGCAACAGGCCCTGTACGGCGTGGTTGGAGTAGTGGTGCAGCTCCACCGCCTCCGCCTCCATCGACGCATAGCTCCGGTACCACTCCGGATGCCGTGTCCGCGCCCGCGACATCGCCTCCTCCACCTGGGGGATGACCTCGATGAACAGCCCGTCCGCACCGAAGATCTCGTCCGCCTTGCGCAGGAACTCCGGCCGCGGTGTCCGTACGCCCCTCTCCATCGCCGAGATCTGATCCGGGCCGTACCCGACCAGGACGCCGAACTCCCGCTGGTTGAGCCCCGCTTTCTCCCTCAGCAGCCTCAGCTGCTTGCCCAGCACGACGAAGACCGTCGCCGCGCCGTTCAGCTCCGCCGGAGTCTCCGGCCGCCGCTCCTCCATCACACCACCTCCGACACCCGCACACAGACGTTCCGCACGCGTACGACTACGGACAGTCGCCGCGTCGTCCCTGGTCAGAGTAGAGAGAAGTGGCCACGCTCGGTGATGTGAACGTAGAAATCTCCACCCCCACGACTTCACCCGCCGCACTCGTCCAACGGCTGAGTGCCACTCCGCGCGGTGCCCGTCTGGCCCGGCGGCTCACCGGAACCACGCTCGCCACCTGGGGTTATCCGCTCGACGGCGATTTCAGCCAGAGCGCCCAGCTGGTCGTGGCCGAACTCGCCGCCAACGCCGTCACCCACGGTCGCGTCCCGGGACGGGACTTCGAGTTGCGGCTGCGGCTGCTGCCGGCGGAGGACACCCTGCGCATCGAGGTCAGCGACGCCCGCGGCGACCGCGCGCCACGGTTCCCCGACGGGCGGCCGGAGGACGAGCGCGGGCGCGGCCTCGTGATCGTGCGGGCGCTCGCGAAGCTCTGGGGCGTCTCCGAGCGGGACGTCGGCAAGACGGTCTGGGCGGAGCTGCCGCTCGACTCGCGGCAGCCGGCCGGTGGTTCGCGGGCGCCCGAGCCGGAGGGCTGAGCGCGCGGCCCGGCGGCGGACCGCCGCCCGCTACCGCTCGTACAGGCTCTCCACCTGCTCCGCGAAGTCGCGCAGGATGTGCTCGCGGCGGAGCTTCATCGACGGGGTGAGGTGGCCCGCCGCCTCCGTGAAGTCGACCGGCAGCACGACGAACCTGCGGATGGATTCGGGGCGGGAGACCAGCTTGTTGGCCTCGTCCAGCGCCCGCTGGAGGACCTCCGTCAGCTCGGGGTCGTCGGTCAGCAGCTCCGGCGGCACCGGGTGCTTGCCGATCATCCGGCGCCAGTGGGTGGTGCCGGCGAGGTCCAGGGTGATGAGCGCGGAGACGTACGGACGGCCGTCGCCCACCAGCATCACCTGGGAGATCAGCGGGTGCTGGCGCAGCCAGTTCTCCAGCGGGGCCGGGGCCACCGACTTGCCGCCCGCCGTGATCAGCAGTTCCTTCTTGCGGCCGGTGATGGTCAGATAGCCGTCTTCGTCCAGTTCGCCGAGGTCGCCGGTGGACAGCCAGCCGTCGCGGGTGGCGGGGACGACGCCGCCCGCCGCCGGGTCCCAGTAGCCGCGCAGCACGTGGTCCCCGGCGACGAGGATCTCGCCGTCCGCCGCGATCCGCACCCGGGTGCCGGGCAGCGGCCAGCCGACCGTGCCCAGCCGGGGTCTGAGGGGCGGGGTGACCGTGGAGGCACCGGTGGTCTCCGTGAGGCCGTAGCCCTCGAAGATCTCGATGCCCGCGCCCGCGTAGAACGCGGCGAGGCGGCGGCCGAGCGGGGAGCCGCCGCAGATGACGTACCGGACGCGGCCTCCCATGGCGGCGCGGATGCGCCGGTAGACCAGCGGGTCGTAGAGGGCGCGCTGGGTCTTCAGGGCGCGGCTCGGGCCGCTGCCGGTGCCGGTCTGGTGGGCCTCCGTCGCCTCGCCGTAGCGCTGGGCCACGGCCGCCGCCCGGTCGAAGACCGACGACCGGCCGCCCGCCTCCGACCTGGCGCGCGCGGTGTTGTAGACCTTCTCCAGCATGTACGGGATGGTGAGCAGCGCGGTCGGCTGGAAGCCGGCCAGGTCCGGCAGCAGGTCGTCCGCCGCCAGGCTCGGCGCGTGGCCGAGGCGGACCCGGGCGCGGACGCAGGCGATGGCCACCATCCGGCCGAAGACGTGCGACATGGGCAGGAAGAGCAGGACCGACGGCCGTTCGTCGCGCGCCTTGAAGACCGGGTGGAGGAGTTCGATCGCGTTGTCGACCTCGGCGAAGAAGTTGCCGTGCGACAGGGCGCAGCCCTTGGGGCGGCCGGTGGTGCCGGAGGTGTAGATCAGGGTGGCGAGGGTGTCGGGGCCGAGCATGCCCCGGCGTACGCCCACCTCGGCGTCCGGTATCGCGACGCCCGCGTCGGCGAGCCGGGCCACGTGCTCCTTCTCCATCACCCAGACGTGGCGCACGTCGGGCAGGTGCGGGAGTTCGGGGCCGATGGCGGCGGCCTGGGCGGCGGTCTCGGTGACCAGGGCGACCGCGCCGCTGTCGTGCAGGATCCAGCGGGTCTGGAAGACGGAGGAGGTCGGGTAGACCGGGACGGTGACCAGGCCGGCCGCCCAGGCGGCGAAGTCGAGCAGGGTCCAGTCGTAGGTGGTGCGGGCCATGACGGCGATCCGGTCGCCGGGCACCAGGCCCTCGGCGATCAGGCCCTTGGCCACCGCCTGCACCTCGGCGGCGAACCGGGCGGCCGTGACGTCGGTCCAGCGCCCGCCGGACAGCTTGCGGCTGAGGACCACCGCTTCGGGGTCCTTCTCGGCGTTCTGGTACGGCAGGTCGGCGAGGGAGCCGCGGGTGACCGGGGGTGCGAACGGTGGCACCGCCACCTCGCGCACCGCGCCGTCCAGCCGCCGGACCTCGGGTTCCACCAGGACCGGCCGGCCTTCGTAGTCGGTGGCGAAGACGGGGACGCCGGAGGAGAGGGGGGTGTTCGGGTAGGACGTGGACACGGGTGCGGCTCCTCTGGCGTTCGGGCACCGGCGGCGGGCCCCGGCGGAGAGGGGTTACCGCTGGTCAGGCAGGAGATGGTACGGCTCCGCTGTGCGGGGGTTGTGCGGGTTCGGGAATGATCCGGGGCCGGGGGTGTGCAGCATCGCGGGTTATGTGAGGGATGCTCACCTTCGTCCGGGGCATACCGGACCGGAGGTGGCGCGATCGCCGTCACCCGTTGCGCCCCATGCTCTTACCTCCAGTAACATTACTCAAGAGTAAGGACTTCGGACCGAGTCACCGAGTCGCGCGGGAGCGTTGCCCATGGCCGACCGCCAGCTGAACTCGTCGCCCGCGCTGGGGCCGCTGCTGCTCCGGGGCGCGCTGCGGTCCCCCTTCAAACGACCGGCCCCGGGCGCCGGGTTCCCGCGCACCCGGCTGCTGCTGCCGGGCCTGCGGATCGACCTCGCGCGGCTCGCCGCGTACGAACGGGTCTGCGGCTTCCCGACCGGGGAGCCGGACCTCCCGGTCACCTACCCGCACGTCCTCGGATTCCCGCTCGCCATGCGGCTGATGAGCCGCCGGGACTTCCCGCTGCCGCTACTGGGCCTGGTGCACACGTCGCTCTCGATCGAGCGGGCCGCCGCGCTGCGGGCCGACGGGGAGTACGACCTGTCCGTGTGGATCGAGGGGCTGACCGCGCACCGGCGGGGCACCGAGGCGACGGTGGCGACCGCGCTGCGGCGGGACGGCGGGCTGGTGTGGTCCTCCCGCAGCACATACCTGGCCCGGCACGGCACGGCCCCCGGCCGGCCGGACGGCGACCGGCACGCGGCTTCACCCCGCACCCCGGACGACGGCACCGGGGGCGCCGACGGCGACCCGGTGATGCCCGTCGTCGCCGAGTGGGCGATCGGCGCGGACGTCGGGCGGCGGTACGGCGCCGCCTCCGGGGACCGCAACCCGATCCACCTGCACCCGCTCACCGCCCGGCTGTTCGGCTTCCCCCGGGCCGTCGCGCACGGCATGTGGACCGTCGCCCGGTGCCTGGCCGCCCACGGGACCCCGGACGCGGCCGAGGTGCGGGCCCGCTTCCGGGCGCCCGTGCCGCTGCCGGGCACGGTCGCGTACGGCGCGGACGGCGACGGGCGCTTCGCGCTGCGGGGCCCGGACGGCGGACTCCACCTGTCCGGCGAGGTACGACCGCTGCCCGTGCGCAACTTCCTCGCGCAAAACCAGAGTTGACCCGCCCCAGGAGCCGTACGCTGCCTGGCGTGACGAGACGTGTGCCGACGGGGACGCCGACCGCCGTACTGACGGCGGTACTGCTGGGAGCGCTTGCCGCGTGCGGCGGGAGCGACGGGCCGAGCGCGCTGGAGAAGGAACTGGGCCGCAAGTGCGAGGGGCGGGTGTCCGCCGACAGCGTGGACGTGAGGCTGCCCGAGGGAGCGACCGCCAAGGTCATCTCCACCTGGCACCGGGACGGCCGGGGCCAGTGCTGGGTGGCCGCGAAGAGCAAGAGCGGCGAGTTCGAGCCGTTCGCACTGGAGGTCATCGCCGCCGCCGACGCCGAGGCCGCCGAGAAGTCGCGGCAGGACGACTGCACACGCGCCCGCACCGACTCCCGGCGGCACACGCTCTACTCGGCGAAGCGGGACTACTGCTCGTCCTACTCGCTGAGCACCGGCCGGTACGAGGCGCACGGCGCGATCGGCCGCTACGACGTCGGGATCTACCTCCTCGGGGCACGCCCCGTCGAGGGCGTCGACGCCCCCCTGAAGAAGGCACGCGCGGAGATCGACCAGGTGATGGACGACCTGCGCGCGCACTACCGGAAGCGCTGAACGCCGGGAGTCGCTCGAACGTCCGGAGTCGCTAGGGGGTCTCGTCCTCGGCCGGCGGGGTCCACGTCCGCCCGGACATCAGGCTGCCCAGGCCCGACCAGGCGAAGTCCATCAGGGTGGCCGCCGCCTGCCGGGCGGTGACCCCCGGGGTGGCGTTGGCCCAGGTGGCGAGCGACTCCGCCGCGCCGACCAGGGCCTCGGCGAGCCCGGCCACCTCGCGCTCGGGCAGACCGGGATCGCGGTGCGCCTCCCGGGCCGCCACCGCGACCAGCCGGGTGACGAACGCGACGATCTCCGCACGCATCGCGGCGGCCTCGGAGACGAAGGGCTCCCCGTGCGTACGCGCTTGGAGGTGCAGCACCGACCAGCCGTCCGGGTGCTCGGCGGTGTGCGCGAAGAACGCCCGCAGGCCCGTCCACAGCCGCCGGTCGGCGGGCAGCCCCTGCCCGACGCCCGCGCGGACGGCCGCCGTCAGCGCGGCGGCCTCACGGCGGATGCAGGCGGTGAAGAGGTCTTCCTTGGAGTTCAGGTACAGGTAGACCAACGGCTTGGAGACGCCCGCGAGTTCGGCGATCTCGTCCATCGAGGCGGCCATGTACCCGCGCTGCCCGAAGATCCGCACGGCGGCGTCGAGCATCTGCTGCTCCCGCACCGCCCTCGGCATCCGTTTGGTCTTGACGGCACCCATGGGGCAAGGGTAATTGGCTCCCGGGGCCCGACCCGCCGGACGCCGCGCCCCTAGGCGCGCGACGCCTCGTCGACCACGTCCTCCTGGCTGCGGTTGGCATCCAGGTTGGCCTTCATCCGGTCGACCCGCTGCACGATCCGCACCGAGGCCCGGTCGCGCTCCTTGCGCAGCACCACCCAGCTGATCGGCGCCGACAGGACCAGGGAGAGCAGCAGCACCCAGAGGAGGTTGGAGTCGCCGAAGCCGCGCGGGAAGGCGCCCGAGTAGACGGCAGCCCAGACGACCACGAGGCAGCCCGCGAAGATACCGAGGCGCATCAGCGTGTAGCGGAGCATCTCAATCCACTCGTCCGATTCCAAAAGGGGTCATCGTCCAGTGAAGCACGACCGCCGGGCGGCCGTGCACGGGGGTCAGCCGAGCGGCAGCAGCATGACGACCTCGTCGCGGTCGTCGCCGGGCGCGACCCGGATGGCGTCCGGGACGCGGCCGACCTCCTTGTAGCCGCAGGAGGCGTAGAACCGCTCCAGGCCGTGTCCGCCCCGGCAGGTCAGCCGGACCGCCTCGACACCGTCCATCCCGCGGGCCGCGTCCGCGGCGGCGGCCAGCAGCTCACGGCCGTACCCCCGGCCCTGGAGGTCCGGGTGGACCATCACCGTGTAGAGCCACACCCAGTGGGTCATCAGCCGGTGGGTGTTGCGGGTGAGGAAGGCGGCCGCGGCCAGCCGCCCGTCCTCGTCGTGCCCGACCAGCAGCCGGGTGCGGCCCTCGGCCATCTGCACGAAGTGCCGCACCAGTTCCGGGCGCACCTCGGCACGGCTCACCGGGGGCACGAAGCCGACGGCGCCGTCCGCGTTCGAGACGTCCGTCCACAGATCGAGGACGGAGTCGCGCAGCGCCGGGGTGATGGCGGGGTCCAGGGTGAAGGTAAGAGGCACGGGGGCAGTGTATCCATTACCGGCACCTGCCCCGCCCGGGGGTCCGGGGAACGGAACGGCCCCTCCCCGCCTGAGCGGGGAGGGGCCGTCTCGGACCGTCGTCGGACGCGGACTCAGACCCGCATCGGCTGGGGCAGGTCGCGGCGGCCCGGGTCGGCGCCCTCGTACTCGCGGATGATCTCGTAGCGCGTGTTGCGCTCCACCGGGCGGAAGCCCGCGTCACGGATCAGTTCCAGCAGGTCCTCACGGGTCAGCTTGTTCGGCGTGCCGTAGTTGTCCGCGTCGTGCGTGATCTTGTACTCGACGACCGAGCCGTCCATGTCGTCCGCGCCGTGCTGGAGGGCGAGCTGGGCGGTCTGCACGCCGTGCATCACCCAGAAGACCTTCACGTGCGGCACGTTGTCGAAGAGCAGACGGGAGACGGCGAAGGTCTTCAGCGCCTCCGCGCCGGTCGCCATCCGCGTGCGCGCCTGGAGCGTGTTGCGGACCTTGCCGTCCTTCACGTCCACGAAGTCGTGCTGGTAGCGCAGCGGGATGAAGACCTGGAAGCCGTTCGTCTCGTCCTGGAGCTCGCGCAGCCGCAGGACGTGGTCCACCCGGTGGCGGGGCTCCTCGATGTGGCCGTACAGCATGGTGCACGGGGTCTTCAGACCCTTCTCGTGCGCCAGGCGGTGGATGCGGGACCAGTCCTCCCAGTGGGTCCGGTGGTCCACGATGTGCCGGCGGACCTCCCAGTCGAAGATCTCCGCGCCGCCGCCGGTCAGCGACTCCAGGCCAGCGTCGATCAGCTCGTCCAGGATCTCGGAGGCGGTCAGACCGGAGATCGTCTCGAAGTGGTGGATCTCCGTCGCCGTGAACGCCTTCAGGGAGACGTGCGGCAGGGCCTTCTTCAGCTCCCTGAGCGAGCGCGGGTAGTAGCGCCACGGCAGGTTCGGGTGCAGGCCGTTGACGATGTGCAGCTCGGTGAGGTTCTCCGACTCCATCGCCTTGGCGAGCTTGACGGCCTCCTCGATGCGCATCGTGTACGCGTCCTTCTCGCCCGGCTTGCGCTGGAACGAGCAGTAGGCGCACGACGCGGTGCACACGTTCGTCATGTTGAGGTGACGGTTGACGTTGAAGTGGACCACGTCACCGTTCTTGCGGGTCCGCACCTCGTGGGCGAGACCGCCCAGCCACGCCAGATCGTCCGACTCGTAGAGGGCGATGCCGTCCTCGCGGGTCAGCCGCTCACCGGAGCGGACCTTCTCCTCCAGCTCGCGCTTGAGCCCGAGATCCATGCCAACACCTTTCTACGACAGCCCGACCAACGGTATCCCTAGACCTCTTCGGGCAGCTCCCCGACCCGGTTCTCCCACTTCGTGGAGAGCACGATCGTGGTACGGGTCCGGGAGACGCCCTTGGTGCCGCTGAGCCGGCGGATGGTCTTCTCCAGACCGTCCACGTCACTGGAGCGCACCTTGAGCATGAACGAGTCGTCGCCGGCGATGAACCAGCAGTCCTCGATCTCCGACAGGTCGCGCAGCCGCTGCGCGACGTCCTCGTGGTCGGCCGCGTCGGACAGCGAGATGCCGATCAGCGCGGTGACACCGAGGCCGAGGGAGGCCGCGTCCACCGTCGCGCGGTACCCGGTGATGACACCGGCCGCCTCCAGCCGGTTGATGCGGTCCGTCACACTGGGGCCCGACAGGCCGACAAGGCGCCCCAGCTCCGCGTACGAGGCCCGGCCGTTCTCCCTCAGTGCCTGGATGAGCTGCCTGTCCACCGCGTCCATGCGATCGAAGCCTTCCGGTGAAAGTTCCTGAAGTCCCTGGAGCCCCCGGAATTCCCGGAGTTCCGGGAGTCCCTGGGGTGATGAGAGGTACTGCTACGTGTCCCGCGGGTCCGCCGTGCCGCCGCCCAGCTCGCCCCGCCAGCGCCGGTACAGGCCGTGCCCGACCCCCGCCGCGTCCAGCACCCGGCCGGCGACGAAGTCCACCAGGTCCTGGATGTGGGTGGCGCCCGCGTAGAAGGCCGGGGAGGCCGGCACGACCGAGGCGCCGGCGTCGTCCAGCGCGAGAAGGTGCCGCAGCGTCTGCCCGTTCAACGGGGTCTCCCGGACGGCCACGACCAGCGTGCGGCGCTCCTTCAGCGTGACGCTCGCCGTGCGCTGGAGCAGGTCCTTGGACAGGCCGAGCGCCACACCGGCCACACAGGCGGTGGAGGCGGGCACGATCAGCATCCCCTTCGCCGGGTACGACCCCGAGGACGGGCCGGCCGCGAGATCGCCCGCGCTCCAGTACCGCACCCCGCTGACGTCCACGTCGAAGGTGCCGGGCTTGCCGTCGGCGCCCAGGGCCAGCCACCGGCCCAGGTCGTCCTGCCAGTGGGCGTCCCGGAACGAGATGCCCGTCTCGTCCAGCAGCGTCAGCCGCGAGGCCCGGCTGACCACCAGGTCCACCGCCTCCCCGGCCGCGAGCAGCGCCCGCAGCACGGCAGCCGCGTACGGCGTGCCGGAAGCTCCGGACACCCCCACGATCCAAGGTACGCGCTGCGTTTCTCCTGCGTTCACACCTTGAGCGTACCGGCGGGGTGGACCGTACTCAGGCCCGGAGGGGGCGTGGGGCCCGCCGTCGGACGGTCGGACCCCGACCGGTCAGACGGTCAGACCCCGGACCAGGAGGTCCAGCAGGGCACACACGAACAGGGCAATGCCGATGAAGCCGTTGACGCTGAAGAAGGCCCGGTTCAGCCGGGACAGGTCATGGGGGCGGACGATGCGGTGCTCGTAGACGAAGGCACCCGCGACGATCAGCAGGCCCAGCCAGAAGAACGCGCCGGCATGGGTGGCCAGGGCATACCAGACGAACAGCGCCGTGGTCACGGTGTGACAGGCGCGCGCGCCCCAGATCGCGGCCGGGATGCCGAACCGGGCCGGCACCGACATCACGCCGATCTCCCGGTCGGTCTCCACGTCCTGGCAGGCGTAGATCAGGTCGAAGCCGCCGATCCAGATGCCGACGGCGAGACCGAGGATCACCGCCGTCCAGGACCACTCGCCGCTGATCGCCAGCCAGCCGCCGATCGGCCCCATGGCCTGGGCGAGCCCCAGGATGGCCTGCGGGAAGTTGGTGAACCGCTTCCCGTAGGGGTAGACCACCATCGGGATCACCGCGACCGGCGCCAGGGCCAGGCAGAGCGGGTTCAGCAGGGCCGCCGCGCCGAGGAAGACCACCAGGGCGACCAGGGCGCCGGTCCAGGCGTGCCGCACCGACATCGCGCCGGTCACCAGCTCGCGGTGGGCCGTGCGCGGGTTGCGGGCGTCGATCTCGCGGTCGATGATCCGGTTGACCGCCATCGCGAACGTGCGCAGGCCGACCATGCAGACGGTGACCAGCAGCAGCCGGCCCCAGTGGATGTTCCCGTCCCACTCGTACATCGCCGTCAGCGCGGCGATGTAGGCGAAGGGCAGCGCGAAGACCGAGTGCTCGATCATCACCAGGCGCAGGAACGCCTTGGTGCGTCCTGGCTGGGGGATGGCGGCGGACGCGGAACTCACAGTCCGTACTCCTTCCAGCGGCGGTCCACCAGGGCCGCCGTATCGGGGTCGGAGAGGACCATCTCCGGCCAGCCCCCGTCCCGGGTGTAACCCTCCTCGGGCCACTTCCTCGTGGCGTCGATGCCCGCCTTGCCACCCCAGAACTGCTGGTAGGAGGCGTGGTCGAGGTGGTCGACGGGGCCTTCGACGACCGTCAGGTCACGGCCGTAGTCGGTGTTGCCGAGGGCCCGCCAGGCCACCTCGTGCAGATCGTGCACATCGCAGTCGGAGTCCACGACCACGATCAGCTTGGTGAGGGACATCATGTGCGCCCCCCAGATCGCGTGCATCACCTTCTGGGCGTGCTTCGGGTACTTCTTGTCGATCGAGACGATCGCGCAGTTGTGGAAGCCGCCGGCCTCGGGCAGGTGGTAGTCCACGATGTCCGGGACGATGATCTTCAGCAGGGGCAGGAAGAAGCGTTCCGTGGCGCGGCCGAGCGGACCGTCCTCGGTCGGCGGGCGGCCGACCACGATCGACTGGAGCAGCGGGCGCCTGCGCATGGTGACGCAGTCGATCCTCAGCGCCGGGAAGGGCTCCTGCGGGGTGTAGAAGCCGGTGTGGTCGCCGAAGGGGCCCTCGGGGAGCATCTCGCCGGGCTCCAGCCAGCCCTCCAGGACGACCTCGGCGTTGGCCGGCACCTGGAGCGGGACCGTCTTGCAGTCGATCATCTCGATCCGCTTGCCTGCGAGGAACCCGGCGAAGAGGTACTCGTCGATGTCACCGGGCAGCGGGGCGGTGGAGGCGTAGGTGACGGCCGGCGGGCAGCCGAAGGCGATGGCGACCGGCAGGCGCTCGCCCCTGCGCGCCGCCACCTGGTAGTGGTTCCGGCTGTCCTTGTGGATCTGCCAGTGCATGCCGATCGTGCGCCGGTCGTGGCGCTGGAGGCGGTACAGGCCCAGGTTGCGGACGCCGGTCTCGGGATCCTTGGTGTGGGTCAGGCCCAGGTTGAAGAAGGAACCGCCGTCCTGCGGCCAGGTGAAGAGGGCCGGGAGCCGGTCCAGGTCGACGTCGTCGCCGTGCAGGACGACCTCCTGCGCCGGCGCCTCCTTGACCTTCCTCGGCGGGACGTGGGTCATCGCGCCCAGCTTCCCGAACGCCTCCCGCACCCCGACGAAGCCGTGCGGCAGCTCCGGCCGCAGCAGACCGCCGATCTTCTCGGAGATCTCGCCGTACGACTTCAGGCCCAGCGCCTTCAGCAGCCGGCGGTCGGTGCCGAACACGTTCATGGCGAGGGGCATGTCGGAGCCGCGCACGTTCTCGAAGAGCAGCGCCGGACCGCCGGACTTCTGCACCCGGTCGACGATCTCCCCGACCTCCAGGTACGGGTCGACCTCGGCCTTGATGCGCTTGAGGTCTCCCTCTCGCTCCAGCGCCCGGAGCAGGGAGCGAAGATCGTCGTAAGCCATGCGCCCCAGTATCGCCGACGTCCCGCTTTGTCCACGCGCCCACCCCCGGTCCGGGCGGCCCCGGACGGCGCTGAGGGGTTCCCGGCGGGGGTCCGGGGGCTCCCGGCCGGTCACCGTCGGTCAATCACTTCCGCGTTCGGCCTGCCACCCGTTCCGTTGAAATGAACCGGACGGGCATGTCCCGGCCGCGTCCCACGGCATTGCCTTGTCAGGGGGCCCGCGTCCGGGCCCCTCCTGCGATGGGAGAGGCGTGCGAATCACTGACATCCAGCGCTGCGAGGTCCGGCCGGGGCGGCTCGTCGAATGGACGCTGAGCCCGGCGACCGTGGCGGCGGCGACGGCGCTCCCCGAGGATTCCCGGCCACCCGCCTACATCCAGGAGTCGCACATCCGGACCGCCCGGTCCGTCCGGGAGGACGGGCTGTTCGTGCCGACCTGGCTCGGCGCCGCCTTCGACCTGCCCGGCCCGGTCGACCTGGACGCGCTGGAGCGGGCCCTGCGCGCCTGGACCGTACGGCACGAGACGCTGCGCAGCGGCTTCCGGTGGGCCGGTGACGAGCTGCGCCGGTTCACGCTGGACGCGGCCGACGTGTCGCTGCGCCGGGAGGAGGCGGGGCACTTCGCCGACGCCGACACCCTCGTACGGCACCTCCAGGACCGCTTCGACACGGTCGCGGACGCGCTGCGCTGGCCGAACCTCATCTACGCGGCGGTCGTCCGGGACGACGGCGCGAGCGTGTACCTCGCCTTCGACCACAGCAACGTCGACGCCTACTCCGTGCAGCGCATCCCCGCCGAGATCCACGACCTGTACGCGGCGGACCCGGCCCAGACCGCACCCGCCGCCGGTGAGCCGCCCGCCAGTTACGTCGACTTCTGCCGGCTGGAGCGGGCCCACGCCGACGGCATCGACGGCCGGCACGCGGTCGTCGACCGCTGGCGGGACTTCATCCGCCGCTGCGACGGCACGCTGCCGAACTTCCCCGTCGACCTGGGCCTGGAGCCGGACGGCCCGCTGCCCCGGCAGCGGATGCTGTGCGAGCCGCTGGCGGACGCGGACGCGGCGGCGGCGTTCGAGGCGTACTGCCGGCCCTACGGCGGCAGCCTGGCCGGGGTGCTGGCGGCGACCGCGCTCATCGTGCACGAGCTGGGCGGGCGGCCGGTGTACCGGACGGTGGTGCCCTTCCACACCCGGGTGAAGTCGCGGTGGGCCGAGTCGGTGGGCTGGTACGTGGGCGGCGCCCCCGTCGAGGTGCCCGTGGACCGCCTGCACGGCTTCCCGGAGGCGCTGCGCGCGGTACGGGCGGAGCTGCGGGCGAACCGGACGCTGGCCCGGATGCCGCTGCCGCGGGTGCTGGACCTGCTCGGCGCCGACTTCCGGCCGTCCTCGCCGGACCTGTACTCGATCGTCTCCTACGTCGACACGCGCGCCCTGCCTGGTGCCGGGCGGTGGGCGGAGCTGAAGGCGTACGGACTGCTGCGGGTGTCGTACGGGGACCAGGTGTGCGTGTGGGTGAACCGGCTGCCCGAGGGGCTGTGGCTGGCGAGCCGCTACCCGGACACGGACGTGGCCGCGAAGACCATGCGGCTGTACGCGGAGCGGCTGCGCGACCGGATCGCCTCGGTGGCCCACGGCAGCCTGTCCGCCGTCTCCTGAGCCCGGCGCCGGACGGCCACCGGGCACACGGAGCCCTGCCGGGTCCGGGCCCCATCGGATTCGGGCCCGGCCGGGTCTAGCGGGGCTGTGCCAAGTGCTCGATCAGGCGCTCGAACCTGTCCCGCCAGCGCTGCTCCGACTCCTCCTCGCCCTGGAACTCGTGCGTGAAGCGGAGCGCGCTGCCGTCCTCCCCGTCCCGCTCCAGGTGGAACCGGATGCGGCCGCCGTCCTCCAGCGTGTACTCGGCGACCCGGTCCACGTCCCACGCGGTGACCTCGCCGCCGCCCAGCCCGCGCAGGCTGACCGCACCGCCGAGCCGGGGTTCGAGCACCTCGGCGGCGGTGAACCAGGCCGCCAGCCCGCCGGGCGTGGACACCGCGGGCCAGACCTCCTCCATCCGCCGCGGGAGCCGCACCGTGAAGTGCAGGATGTGCGTGTTCCCGTGGGTCTGGCTGGTGCCCTGTGCGATGGAACCGCTCATGACACCAGCCTGACCCCGGGGCCGGGCGCGCGCACCCGGCCGGCGCTCACACGCCCGCGTAGGAGTGCTTGCCGGTGACGAAGATGTTGACGCCGTAGTAGTTGAACAGCCAGCAGGCGAACGCGATCAGCGCCAGGTAGGCGGCCTTGCGGCCCTTCCAGCCGGCCGTGGCCCGCGCGTGCAGGTAGCCGGCGTAGGCGACCCAGGTGATGAAGGACCAGGTCTCCTTCGGGTCCCAGTTCCAGTACCGGCCCCAGGCGTCGCCCGCCCAGATCGCGCCCGCGATGATCGTGAACGTCCACAGCGGGAAGACGGCGGCGTTGACCCGGTAGGAGAACTTGTCCAGGGACGCCGAGGCGGGCAGCCGCTCCAGCACCGAGGTCGCGAACCCGCCCGGCCGGCCGCCGCTCTGGAGCTTGTTCTCGTAGGCGTCCTTGAACAGGTACAGGATCGTGGTGACCGCGCCGACGTAGAACACCGCGCCGCAGAAGATCGCGGTGGAGACGTGGATGTACAGCCAGTACGAGTGCAGCGCCGGCACCAGCTGGTCGCTGGCCGTGTACAGCACGGTGACCGCGAGACCCAGGTCCAGCAGCACGGTCGTGGTGAGGAACAGCCCGAGCCAGCGCACGTTCTTCCTCAGCGCCAGCAGCACGAGGTACACGCCGACGGCGACCGTGGAGAAGGTGATGTTGAACTCGTACATGTTGCCCCACGGCGCCCGCTCCACGGAGGCCGCGCGGGCGATGACACCGCCCAGCTCCACCAGGAAGGCGAGCACGGTGAGGGAGACGGCGATCCGCCCGTACAGGTCGCCCTGCTCGTCGCCGCCGTGCGCGCCGGGGCCGTCCGGCACGTCCCGCGCGCCGGCCGCCGAGCGGACGACGACCTTGGGCCGCTCCAGCACGGCGGTGCCGCCGGCCTGCCGCACCGTGACGGCGGGGGCCGCGGCGGAGCCGGTGTCGGCCGTGAGCGCGGCGGCCGTGCGGGCGACCTTGCTGCGGCTGCCGAACAGCCACTCGGCGATGTAGGCGAAGAAGGCCAGGGTGTAGACGGCCATCGACGAGTAGATCAGCGTGTTGCTGATGCTCGCGAGATGTTCGTTGGTGGCGGCGGCGAGAGTCACTTCTCAGCCCCTTCGGCAGGTACGGCTTGAGGGTCGGGGGTTGCTGCGGGTGTGTCGCCGGGGTCGGGGGCCCCCGGCGCCTGGTCGTAGAGGTGGCCGGCGAGGTCGCCCAGTTCCTCGGGGACCTTCGCGGACTCGCTGCGGCCGAGACCGGCCATCTCGACCACCGTGACGCCGTCGGCACCGCGCACCGCGCGCACCCACACGCGGCGGCGCTGGATGAACAGGGAGGCGGCCAGGCCGAAGATCGCGGCGAGGGCGCCGGCCAGCGCCCAGCCGCTGCCCGGCTCCTGGACGATCTCGAAGCCGGCCCACTCCTTGACGTCCTTCTCGAAGGTGATCGATCCGGCGCCGTCCGGCAGCGTCATGGTGTCGCCCGGCTTCAGCAGCTTCTTCAGCAGCTGGCCCTTGGCGTCCTTGAACGCCTTCATGTGCTTCTTGTCGAGCTGGTACACGCTCTGCGGGATGCCCGAGTTCACACCCAGGTCGCCGTGGTAGGCGTTCACCGCCAGCAGCGGGTTCACCAGCGCCGGGAACTGCGAGAGCATCGTGCCGCTCTTCGGGTCGAACGTCGGCACGAAGAACGCCTGGAAGCCGAGCTGGTCCTTGCGGCCCTTCGCGTCCCGGTAGCCGTCCATCACCTTGACCACGCCGTTGGAGCTGACGTTGCCGTCGAGCGGCAGCAGCGGTACGGCGTCGTGGTAGACGACCGCGCCCTTGCCGTCCCGGACCGTGACGACGGGCGCGTAGCCGTGGCTGACCAGGTAGACCTTGGAGTCGCCGATCTTCAGCGGCTCGTTGACCTTGATGGTGGTCGGCTTCTCCTTGCCGTAGGCGCCCTCGCTGTAGCGGATCTTCGCCTCATAGGTGCGCGGGGTGCCCCGGTTCGGGCCGCTGACCTCGTAGGTGCCCCTGAAGTCCTTGAGGTCGAAGCTGAACGGGACCAGGTCGTCCGTCCGGAACAGGGTGCCGGACTTGAAGTCGTCGTACATCGGCAGCGCGTTGGAGAAGCCGTCGCCCTCCACCATCAGCTTGGTGCCGTCCGACTTGTACAGCTGGCCGGAGGCGAAGGCGACCAGCAGCACGATCAGGGCGACGTGGAAGACCAGGTTGCCCACCTCGCGCAGGTAGCCCTTCTCGGCGGCGACGGCGTCACCGGCGACGTGCGCCCGGAAGCGGCGCTTGCGCAGCAGCGCGAGCGCGGCCTCGCGGACCTGCTCCGGCTCGGCCTCCGTGCGCCAGGTCGTGTAGGCGGGCAGCCGGGTCAGCCGCTTGGGCGCGGCCGGCGGACGGCCGCGCAACTGGCCGACGAACTGCCAGGTGCGGGGCACGATGCAGCCGATGAGGGAGACGAACAGCAGGATGTAGATCGCGGAGAACCACACCGAGCTGTACACGTGGAACAGCCCGAGCTTGTCGTAGACGGGTGCCAGCGTCCGGTGGGCCGCGCGGAAGTCCTCGACCTTGCTCGCGTCCGCGCCGGTCTGCGGGATCAGCGAGCCGGGGATCGCGCCGAGCGAGAGCAGCAGGAGCAGCAGCAGCGCGACCCGCATGGAGGTCAGCTGCCGCCAGCACCAGCGCGCCCAGCCGACGACACCGAGGCCCGGCAGGCTCACCGGCTCCTCCTGCGGGGCGGTGGACAGCCGGGAACCGGCGGCTCCCAGCTCCTCCTGCTCCCGGCTGTTGTCGGTGTCGGTCTTGCTCATCGGTCAGATCCCCACATTGAAACCGTCGGACCAGGTCTGCATCTGCTGGATCAGGCCGCTCCAGGCACCGGTCAGCAGCAGCACACCGGTCACGATCATCATCGAGCCGCCGATGCGCATCACCCACACATAGTGGCGCTTGACCCAGGCGAAGGCGCCGAGCGCCTTGCGGAAGCCGATCGCGGTGAGGACGAAGGGCACGCCGAGGCCGAGGCAGTAGACGACCATCAACAGGGAGCCGCGCGCGGCGCTCGACTCGTTGATGGAGAGGATGTTCACCGAGGAGAGCGTCGGGCCCATGCAGGGCGTCCAGCCGACGCCGAAGAGGGCGCCGAGCAGGGGCGCGCCGAGCAGGCCGCCCGTCGGCCGCTTGTGGAAGCGGAACTCGCGCATGGTGAACCAGGGCAGCAGCCCCATGAAGAACACGCCCATGACGATCATGACCGCGCCGAGCACCCGGGTGAGGGTGGACTGGTAGTCGA
This sequence comes from Streptomyces sp. NRRL S-31, assembly GCF_000718775.1. Classification (GTDB taxonomy): domain Bacteria; phylum Actinomycetota; class Actinomycetes; order Streptomycetales; family Streptomycetaceae; genus Streptomyces. The sequence goes on along the minus strand of NZ_JOCB01000038.1, from coordinate 4,672 downwards.
CCAGGCTGGCGCCGAAGTAGCCGAAGAGCGCCCCGCTGGAGACGAACACGGCGCTGAAGCCGAGCACGAACAGGGAGGCCCCGGCGACCATCCGCCCCCGTCTGGCCTCGGCCAGGTCGGTGCCCGCGACGCCGGTCACATAGGAGAGGTAGCCGGGGACCAGCGGCAGCACACAGGGCGAGAAGAAGGAGACGAGCCCCGCGATCAGCGCGATCGGCAGGGCGACCGGCAGAGCGCCGTGCAGGACCGTCTGGTTGCGGCCCGTCTCCGCGGCCAGCGTCAGCAGTGCGCTCACGTCACTTCTCCGCGAGGACCGGCTTGAGCATCTCCAGCAGCCCGGTGTCGTCGAGCGCCTCCAGGGCCCGCGCGGCGACCTTGCCGTGCCGGTCGATGACGAGCGTGGAGGGGACGAGCTGCGGGTTGAGGGTGCCCTTCTTGAAGCGGAGCATCAGCTTGCCCGTGGGGTCGTACAGGCTCGGGTACCCGACGCCGTGCTCCTTCTCGAAGGCGACCGCGGGGGTGGTGCTGGAGTCCCGGGTGTTGATGCCGACGAACTGGACACCCTTGCCCTCGTACTGCTTGGAGACCTTGGCGAAGTACTGCGCCTCGCTGCGGCACGGCCCGCACCAGGAGCCCCAGACGTTGACGACGACGACCTGGCCCTTGTAGTCGGCGACGTCGAGGGTCTTGCCGTCGATGGTCCTGCCCGACAGGTCCGGGGCCGCGGCGCGCTTGGCGGCCGGGACGGTGTCGATGCCGTTGCTGCCGGTGACGAAGTGGGTGTCGCCACCGCCGCCGGAGATGCCGCCCTTGCCGCACGCGGACAGGGACAGGGCCGCGGCGGCGGCCACAGCGGTGAGCAGGACGGCGCGGCTACGGGTACTCATGTGAAAAGTTTCGCATGCCTGTTCCGGGGATCTCGCGCACCCCCCTGCCGGGCGGAAAACCGCATTTCAGGGCGTATTTACACGGGACATTTCAGACACCGACCCCCGCCCGGGTCCGTCAGGGGCCCCTGCGGCCTTCCCCTCAAGGCCCGCTCGGACCCCACCCGGACACCACCCGGCCCCCGCCCGGGACCCGCTCAGGCCGCGTCGGAGGAGGCGGAACCGGTCGCGCGCAGGAACTCCTTCCAGCCCCCGGTGGGCTGCTGCCCGACACCCAGCGAGCGCAGCTTGGCGAGCACCTCGGGCTTCTGCGCGTCCATCCAGTCCACGAACTGCCGGAAGGAGACCAGCCGGACGTCGGCGCCCTTCTCCTTCTCCCGCGCGATGTGCGTGAAGGCCTCCTCGACGGAGTCCATGTAGATGCCGCCGTTCCACTGCTCGAAGTGGTTGCCGACGAAGAACGGCGCCCGGTTCGTCTCGTACGCCCGCTGGAATCCCTGGATGTACGCCTGCGCCGACTGCTTGCGCCATCCCGGGTAGTTGTACGCGGGCGCCTTGGTCGAGTTCACCGACTGGTTGGCGAGCATGTTGTAGTCCATGGACAGGACCTCGAAGGAACGTCCGGGGAAAGGTATCTGCTGCAAGGGCAGGTCCCATATGCCCAGGCGCTTGTCCGGCCACACCTGGCGGCCGCCCGGCGAGGAGGCGTCGTAGCGCCAGCCCAGCTCCCGGGCCTTGGGCAGCAGGTTGTTCTGGCCCAGCAGACAGGGCGTACGGCCGCCGGCCAGCTCCTTGTCGTAGTCGAACGGCAGCGAGGGCAGGTCGGTCCAGCCGGTGTTGGTCCGCCACTCCTTCACGAACGCCTTGGCCTGCTGGATCTCGCTCCCCCACTGCTCCGGGGTCCAGTTGCCGACGGTGCCCGTGCCGGCGCAGAAGTGCCCGTTGAAGTGGGTGCCGATCTCATGCCCCTCCAGCCAGGCCCGGCGCACGTTCTCCAGCGTGGCCTTGATGTGGTCGTCGGTGAGGTAGCCGATGTCGGAGGCGCCGCGCGGGTTGTTCGGGGGGTCGTAGAGCCGCTTCTTCGACTCGGGCAGCAGGTACAGCCCCGAGAGGAAGAAGGTCATGCTCGCGCCGTGCTCCTTGGCCAGGTCCAGGAAGCGCGGGAAGAGGCCGTTGCCGACCTCGCCGGCGCCGTCCCAGGAGAAGACCACGAACTGGGGCGGGGTCTGCCCCGGCTCCAGCGGCTCCGGCTTGGCCGGCTGGTGCGGCTGCGCGCCGGTGAAGGACGTGGAGCCGTCGCCGATGGGCCGCGCCGGACGCGTCCCGTCCCCCTTGCTCCCCTGCCGGGTGCTGGAACCGTCCGGACGCCCGGCGCCGTCCGAGGACGTGGAACCGCCGCAGCCGGCGAGCGAGGCGGCGGCCGCCGCGCCCGCGCCGAGGCCGAGTACTCCCCTCCGGGAGAAGGTCCGGGAAGAGCTGCGCATGGAAAACCCCGATCGTTACGCCTGCTGGTCGACACCCAGTCAGAGGTAATGATGATCGGGGAGGTTCCGTTTGTTTATGTGATTTTCGTGACGGATATCGAAAGAATGCGCTAAGCCACGCCAAACGGACCGTCAGTGACGACCGGTCAGGCGCCGAACGCCTTGCCCTGGGCCGTGCCGCCGCCCTTCTGGGGCTTGGCGCCGGCCCGCAGGTGGGCCGGGACGAGATCGATGGCGGGCTCGCTGTACCCCACGGACACGATCTTGTCACCGAGGTAGGTGAAGGTCGTCAGGGAGGCCAGCGTGCACTGCCGCTTGCGCGGATCGTGCCACAGCCGCCGCCGCTCGACGTACGACCGCACGATCCAGATCGGCAGCTGATGGCTGACCAGCACCGCCTCGTGCCCGCGCGCCTGGTCCTTGGCCGCGTTCAGCGCGCCCATCATCCGCACGACCTGGTCCACGTACGGCTCGCCCCAGGACGGCCGGAACGGGTTGACGAGGTGCTTCCAGTTGTCCGGGTTGCGCAGCGCGCCGTCCCCGACGCCGAACGTCTTGCCCTGGAACACGTTCTCGGCCTCGATCAGCCGCTCGTCGGTGGCCAGGTCCAGACCGTGCGCCTTGGCGATGGGGGTGGCGGTCTCCTGCGCCCGCTCCAGCGGGGAGGCGCACACATGGGTGACGTCCCGCGAGGCCAGGTGCTCGGCCACCCGGTCGGCCATCCGCCGGCCCAGCTCGGACAGGTGGTAGCCGGGCAGCCGCCCGTACAGGATGCCGTCCGGGTTCTCGACCTCGCCGTGCCGCATCAGGTGGACGACGGTGATGTCCTTGTCCTTGTCCGTGCCGCTCATTCCGCCGTGGCCTCCGCAGCCGCCCGGGCCGCCGCCGGAAGGGCGTCGGCGATCCTCTGGATGGCCCGCTCGTCGTGGGCCGTGGACACGAACCAGGACTCGAAGGACGACGGCGGCAGGTAGACGCCGTTCGCCAGCAGCGAGTGGAAGAACGCGGTGTAGCGGTACGACTCCTGCCGCTTGGCGTCCTCGTAGGTGCGCACCTTCCGGTCCGTGAAGAACACGGAGAACATGTTGGAGGCGGTCTGCACCCGGTGCGCGACACCCTCCTTGGCCAGCGCCTCGCCGACCAGCGCACGGATCTGCTCCGAGACGGCGTCGACCTTGTCGTACGCGGCGTCGTCGAGCAGCCGCAGCTGGGCGAGCCCGGCGGCGGTGGCGACCGGGTTCCCGGACAGGGTGCCGGCCTGGTACACGGGCCCGGCGGGCGCGAGGTGCGCCATCACGTCGGCACGGCCGCCGAACGCCGCGGCCGGGAACCCGCCGCCCATGACCTTGCCGAAGGTCATGAGGTCGGGCTTGACGCCCTCCACGCCGTACCACCCGGCGCGGCTGGTGCGGAAGCCGGTCATGACCTCGTCGGAGATGAAGAGGGCGCCGTTCTCCCGGCAGGCGTCCCTCAGCCCCTGGTTGAACCCGGGGTCCGGCGGCACGACGCCCATGTTGCCCGGCGAGGCCTCCGTGATCACGCACGCGATCTCACCGGGGTGCCGGTGGAACGCCTCCTGCACGGCCTCCAGGTCGTTGTACGGCAGCACGATCGTGTCGCCGGCCTGGGCGCCGGTGACACCGGGCGTGTCGGGCAGCGCGAAGGTGGCGACCCCGCTGCCGGCCGCGGCGAGCAGCGAGTCCACGTGCCCGTGGTAGCAGCCGGCGAACTTGATCACCTTGGACCGCCGGGTGAACCCGCGGGCCAGCCGGATCGCGGACATGGTCGCCTCGGTGCCGCTGCTGACGAGCCGCACCTGCTCCACGGGCTCGACCCGGGCGACGATCTCCTCGGCGAGCGCGACCTCCCCCTCACCGGGCGTGCCGAAGGACGTGCCCCGGGCGACGGCCTCCTGCACGGCGGCGATGACCTCGGGGTGCGAGTGCCCGAGGATCATGGGCCCCCAGGAGCAGACCAGGTCGACGTAGTCGCGCCCGTCGGCGTCGGTGAGGTAGGCCCCCTTGCCGGACACCATGAAGCGGGGCGTACCGCCGACGGCACGGAAGGCGCGCACCGGCGAGTTCACCCCGCCCGGCGTCACGACGGAGGCGCGGTCGAAGAGCGCCTGTGAGGCGGGCGCGTCGTAGGGATAGGGCGTTTCGCTCGTGGCACTCATACGTGCGGCTTCTCCGGCTTCTCGGACTCCGGTTGCGGGGTGACCCCCTCAGGGTAGGCCGCGAGCCGGCCGGACTGCGGTCGGGCCGGGGTCACGTCGGGGTGGGGGGCCTGGGGGCGCGTCGG
>NZ_JOCB01000037.1 GCF_000718775.1 Streptomyces sp. NRRL S-31 | reverse complement strand
GGCCGGCCCCGGCGGCACCGGTCCGGTGAGGGGGTCGCAGGGCGCGGCAGGCGGGGCGGTGCCGCCGGGGCCGGCCTCGGCGGCCGAGGCGACGGGCCCGGTCAGGGCGAGCACGGCACCGGCGGCGAAGGCGGCGGACAGGGCGCGGGCGGTGCGGCGCATGACGGGGCTCCTCGGCGGACGCGTGCGGACGCGGCGGCGGTCGGACGGCCGTACGCCGGCGCACCGGTCCGACGGCGACGCCGTACGGCGCTGCGGCGCCCGGCCGCCACGGGGCACGGGGTCGTGCCCTCGCTGCCATGACAGCCCGCGCACGGCCGTGCCGCGCGCGGCCGGAGCCCATTCGCGGGACACGCGGGGCCGCGCGGGTGACGCCGGGGCGACGGCCCCCCGGGCGGGCCACGCCGTCCGGGTCCCGCACCCGCCCCGGAGGTTTTCCGGGGCCCGCGCAGGTGACTCGGTAGGCGCTGGCCCGACCATCCGTTCCGAACCCCCCGGGGAGGTCTCTCCATGAGCACCAAGGTCGCCGACCACGTCCTCGAACGTCTGCGCGCCTGGGGCGTGGAACAGGTATTCGGTTATCCGGGCGACGGCATCAACGGGTTGCTCGCCGCCTGGGGCCGCGCCGAGGACCGGCCGCGGTTCATCCAGTCCCGGCACGAGGAGATGTCCGCCTTCGAGGCGGTCGGGTACGCGAAGTTCGGCGGCCGGCTCGGGGTGTGCGCGGCGACCTCCGGACCCGGGGCCATCCACCTGCTCAACGGCCTGTACGACGCCAAGCTGGACCACGTCCCGGTGCTCGCGATCGTCGGCCAGACCAACCGGACGGCGATGGGCGGCTCCTACCAGCAGGAGGTCGACCTGCACACGCTGTACAAGGACGTCGCCTCGGAGTTCGTGGAGACGGTGACGGTGCCCGAGCAGCTGCCGAACGTGCTGGACCGGGCGATCCGGACCGCGTACGCCCGGCGCTGCCCGACCGCCCTGATCATCCCGGCCGACGTCCAGGAGCTGGACTACTCGGCACCGACGCACGACTTCAAGATGGTGCCGTCCAGCCTGGGGATGAGCGACTACACGGCGGTCCCGACGGACGAGGCGCTGCGCCGGGCGGCGGACGTGATCAACGCGGGCGACAAGGTCGCCGTCCTGGTCGGGCAGGGTGCCGCGGGCGCGGTCGCCGAGGTCCGCGAGATCGCCGAACTGCTCGGAGCGGGCGTGGCGAAGGCGCTGCTCGGCAAGGACGTGCTCAGTGACGAACTGCCCTACGTCACCGGGCCGATCGGGCTGCTGGGCAGCCGGCCGTCGTACGAGCTGATGCGGGACTGCGACACGCTGCTGACGATCGGTTCGTCGTTCCCGTACACGCAGTTCATGCCGGAGTTCGGCAAGGCGCGAGGGGTGCAGATCGACATCGACCCGCACATGATCGGCATGCGCTACCCGTATGAGGTGAACCTGGTCGGGGACGCGCGGGCGACGCTGCGCCGGCTGATCCCGCTGCTGACCGCGGACGGGCGCGGGCGCGAGTGGCAGGACACCGTGTGCGCCAACGTCAAGCGGTGGCACGAGACGATGGAGCGGCGGGCCGGGCTGTCGGCCGATCCGATCAACCCGGAGCACGTGGCGCGGGCGCTGGATCCGCTGCTGCCGGACAACGCGATCCTGACCTCGGACTCCGGTTCGGTCGCCAACTGGTACGCGCGGCACATCACGATGCGGCCGGGCATGCGCGGTTCGCTGTCCGGGACGCTGGCGACGATGGGCCCGGGGGTGCCGTACGCCATCGGGGCGAAGTTCGCCCACCCCGACCGGCCGGTGTTCGCTCTCGTCGGCGACGGGGCGATGCAGATGAACGGCCTGGCGGAGATGATCACGGCGGCGAAGTACCGGGACCGCTGGTCCGATCCGCGGCTGGTGGTGGCCGTGTGGAACAACCAGGACCTGAACCAGGTGACCTGGGAGATGCGCGCGATGGAGGGCGCCCCGTCGTTCCTGCCGTCGCAGTCGATCCCGGACGTGCGGTACGCGGAGTTCGCCCGTTCGCTCGGCCTGACCGGCATCCGGGTGGAGAAGCCGGAGGAGGTGGAGGCCGGCTGGCGGGACGCGCTGGCGGCGGACGGGCCGGTGGTGATCGAGTTCCTCACCGACCCCGCCGTACCGCCGATCCCGCCGCACGCCGACTGGGAGCAGATGGAGGCCACGGCGGCGTCGATCCTGAAGGGCGACGCCGACCGGGGTTCGATGATCAAGCAGGGGCTGAAGGCGAAGGTGCAGGAGTTCCTGCCTGGCCGGGAAAAGCGCTAGCCGTACGGCGCGACCTGGTGTCGGACGAATGACACCGGGTACGCGATGCGGACCTTCGAACCTCTGGAGGGAGATATGCAGCGAGGCAGTGACCGGTTGAGCTTCCACCACGACGACGAGATGAAGCACGAGCTGGAGGGGTTGCTGCGGTCGGGGCACCCGACGCGCACCGAGGAGTGGCACGATCCGGAACCGGCCGCGGACGACGACCCGGAGGTCTGGAGCGGACCGGTCGGCGGTCGCGGCTCACCGGCACGGCTGGAGCGCACACGGCTGGAGCTGGCCCGGCACCTGACCCGGCACACGTTCCCGGCGAAGCCGGGCGAGCTGGCCCGGGCGCTGCGCCGGGGCAACGCGCCGGGCGGGCTGATCGACGCGGTGGCGGGTCTGCCGCACGGGGACCGGTACGAGAACGTGCAGCAGCTGGCCGAGGCGCTGGCGGGCGGCGCGTGATCCGGAGCCGGACGGACCGCCGACCGGGCGGTGCGCCGGCCGGCCCCGCGCCGAGGACCCGGCGGGGAGTGACGAGCAGGCGGCGCGCCCGGGCCCGCGAGGCGGCGTCGCGGTCAGGGAAAGGAGGCTGAACATCATGCGTATCGCGTTTCTGGTGGCGCCCGAGGGCGTCGAGCAGGTCGAGCTGACCGAGCCGTGGAAGGCGGCGTCGGACGCCGGGCACGAGCCGGTGCTGGTGTCGACCGAGCCCGGAAAGATCCAGGCGTTCAACCATCTGGACAAGGCGGACACGTTCCCCGTGGACGAGGTGGTGGGGGACGCGTCGGCCGGGTCGTTCGGCGGTCTGGTGCTGCCGGGCGGGGTCGCCAACCCGGACTTCCTGCGGATGGACGAGAAGGCCGTCGCGTTCGTGAAGGGCTTCTTCGAGCAGGGCCGTCCGGTCGCGGCGATCTGCCACGCGCCGTGGACCCTGGTGGAGGCGGACGTCGTCCGCGGCCGGGTGCTGACGTCGTGGCCGAGCCTGCGGACGGACATCCGCAACGCCGGCGGTACCTGGGTGGACGAGCGGGTGAAGATCTGCGACCACGGCTCCAACCAGCTGGTGACCAGCCGCAAGCCGGACGATCTGAAGGCGTTCTGCGACGCGTTCCTGCACGTGTTCGCCGGGGAGGCCGGCTGACCCCGCCGGTGACGCCCGGATGACGAGGGCCGGCCCGCGACGGGCCGGCCCTCCCGGCTGCGCGGGACCCCTACCGGCTGCGACCGGCTGCGCGGCGCCCCGGACACGGGTCGGGCGGGATGCGTGCCAGGTGCCGGACGGATCAGTTGCCGGGCGCGTCCGGGGTCGCCGCGTCCCCGCAGCCGCGCTCCCGGGCGCCCTCACGGGTGCGGCCCGCGCTCACCAGGCGGCGCGGATTGCGGCGCAGGTACTCGCCCTCCAGCTGCGCCATGCGCTCGTTGTGGGCCCGCAGCGCGTCGTTCGAGCCGTACAGCAGCGTGTCGTGGCGCGTGCGGTGGATCGTCTCCAGCTCCTTCATGAGCTGCTGGTCGTCCAGCCGGCTGGGGTCGACTCCGGTCATCGTGGTGCCCCGCTCGTCGTGTTCGTTCATGGGCTACGAGTACCCGCCCGGCGGGCGCCGCCCCCGGGCGATTTCCGGGAGCGGTCCGTCGGGCTCGCCCGCTCGCCCGCTCCCTTCATCAGTCCACTGTACGAACATCCGGGGTCCCGGGCCTCCCCGTCGGGGGCCCGGGGTCAGCGGGCCCGTTCGACCCGGCGTTCGTCCCAGACGGGCTCCGGGGTCTCGCGGACCCGGCCGTCGGCGCCGAAGACCAGGAAGCGGTCGAAGGAGCGGGCGAACCAGCGGTCGTGGGTGACCGCGAGGACCGTGCCCTCGTAGGCTTCCAGTCCCTCCTGGAGGGCCTCGGCGGACTCCAGGTCGAGGTTGTCGGTGGGCTCGTCCAGCAGCAGCGCGGTGGCGCCGGCCAGCTCCAGCAGCAGGATCTGGAAGCGCGCCTGCTGGCCGCCGGAGAGCCGGTCGAAGTTCTGCTCGGCCTGCTGGGTGAGTTCGTAGCGGCGCAGCCGGGACATGGCCGCGCCCCGGTCCTGGGCGTGCTCCTTCCACAGGATGTCGAGCAGGGTGCGGCGCTGGAGCTCGGGGTGGGCGTGGGTCTGTGCGAAGTGTCCGGGCACCACGCGGGCACCCAGCTTCCACCGGCCCGTGTGCGCGACGTCCTCGCCGGCGAGCAGCCGCAGGAAGTGGGACTTGCCGGAGCCGTTGGAACCGAGGACGGCGACCCGTTCGCCGTAGAACACCTCCAGGTCGAACGGCTTCATCAGACCGGTCAGTTCGAGTTCCTGGCAGGTGACGGCCCGTACACCGGTACGGCCGCCCTTCAGGCGCATGGTGATGTCCTGCTCGCGGGGCGGCTCGGGCGGCGGCCCGGCCTCCTCGAACTTGCGCAGCCGGGTCTGCGCGGCCTGGTAGCGGGAGGCCATCTCGTGGCTGACGGCGGCTGCCTGACGGAGGTTCAGCACCAGCTTCTTCAACTGGGCGTGCTTCTCGTCCCAGCGGCGGCGCAGCTCCTCGAAGCGGGCGAAGCGTTCGCGGCGGGCCTCGTGGTAGGTGGCGAAGCCGCCGCCGTGCACCCAGGCGTCGGCACCGGCCGGGCCCGGCTCGACGGAGACGATCTTCTCGGCGGCGCGGGCGAGGAGTTCGCGGTCGTGGGAGACGAACAGGACCGTCTTGCGGGTCTCCTTGAGCTGCTGCTCCAGCCACCGCTTGCCGGGCACGTCGAGGTAGTTGTCCGGCTCGTCCAGCAGCAGCACCTCGTCGGTGCCGCGCAGCAGCGCCTCCAGCACCAGCCGCTTCTGCTCGCCGCCGGAGAGGGTGCGCACCTGCCGCCACTGGGCTCGCTCGTACGGCACGCCGAGCGCGGCCGTGGTGCACATGTCCCACAGCGTCTCGGCCTCGTAGCCGCGCACCTCGGCCCAGTCGGCGAGGGCCTGCGCGTACCGCAGCTGGGCCGCCTCGTCGTCGACGGTCATGATGGCGTGCTCGGCCTCGTCGACCGCTCGCGCCGCCTCCCGGATGCGCGGCGGGGCGACGGAGACCAGCAGGTCGCGCACGGTCGTCTCGTCCCGTACCGAGCCCACGAACTGGCGCATCACGCCGAGCCCGCCGCTGACGGTGACGGTGCCGCCGTGCGGTTTCAGCTCGCCGGAGATCAGCCGCAGCAGGGTGGTCTTGCCGGCGCCGTTCGGGCCGACCAGGGCCACGGCGGCGCCTTCGCCGACCCGGAAGGACACATCGCCCAGCAGCGTCCTCCCGTCGGGGAGGTGGTACTCCAGGTGCGCGGCTTCGAGATGTCCCATGGGCAGGCATTCTGCGGGCCGCGCGGCACCGGGGGCAAACGCGTATCGGGCGGCGCGGTCCGGCGGCCCCGCCCGGGCTCCGGCGACCGGCGGCCGGGGGCGGCTACCCGGCCGTGCCCAGCGGCTCACCCGCCGGGCCGCCCTCGCCCGCCGGCTCCACCACCGCCCCCTCCCAGGACAGCGCCTTCCAGCCGTCGGACGGGGAGCCTTCGAGGACCACCACGCCGGTGTTCTCCAGCGGGCGGGCCGCGGCGAAGGCGACGTCGACGTTGTCGGCGCGGGCGGCGGTCCACACGCGGATCGCGGCGCCGTGGCTGACCATGACGACGGTGCCGGCGCCGCTCGCGTCGGCCTCGGCGACCACCGCGTCGAACCGGGCGAGGGCCTCCTCGCCGCTCTCCCCGCCGGGCATCCGCAGCGCGGTGTCCCCGGCCGCCCACGCGAACACCGTGCGCAGGTACCGCTCGGCCTGCGGGGTGTGCCCGGGCAGCATCTCCAGGTCCCCGGCGGACAGCTCGCGGATGCCGTCCCGGACGATCACCTCCAGGCCGCGGGCGGCGGCCAGCGGGGCGGCGGTCCGCTGGGTGCGGATCAGCGTGGAGGCGTACAGGGCCTCGACGTCCTCGCCGGCGAGCGCCCCGGGCAGCGCGGCGGCCTGCGCCTCGCCGAGCGGGGTCAGCCCCGGGCCGGGCACGGCGGTGTCCAGCAGGTGGTCCACGTTGGACGGGGTCTGGCCGTGGCGGACGAGGAGCAGGCGCATCCGGGGTTCTCCTCCCGCGCCGGTCGGGCGGCGCTCGGGGACACAAGAAACGGGCACTTCAGGGTAACCGCACCCCATGAGCCCAGATCTGGACCTGACCGCCGCCGCGTCCGCCGCCCGCACCCCGCTGCGCACGCTGCTCGCTCTCGACGGACGGCTGTTCGAGACGGCCGCCACCCGGCGCTGGCCCGGCGCCGAACGGGTGCTGCCCCGCCTGAGCCGCGGCGCCAACCACGGTGTGCTGTGGTTCGCGACGGCCGCCGCCATGGCGGCGAGCCGCACTCCCCGGGCCCGGCGGGCGGCGGTCCGGGGGCTCGCCTCGCTCGGCCTGGCCTCGCTGACGATCAACACGCTCGGCAAGCGGTCGGTGCGCCGGGCCCGGCCGGTGCTGGATCCGGTTCCGCTGGTACGGCGGCTGAAGCGGCAGCCGATCACCACGTCGTTCCCGTCCGGGCACGCCGCCTCGGCCGCGGCCTTCGCGACCGGGGTGGCCCTGGAGTCTCCGGCGTGGGGCGCGGCGGTGGCGCCGGTGGCGGCCTCGGTGGCGGCGTCCCGGGTGTACACGGGGGTGCACTTCCCTAGCGATGTGCTGGCCGGGGCGGCGCTCGGCGCGGGGGCCGCGTTCCTGGTACGGCGTCTGGTGCCGACCCGCGCCCAGATCAGCCCGTCCGCCCGGCCCCGGGCGGAAGCCCCGGCGCTGCCCGAGGGCGACGGCCTGGTGGTGGTCGCCAACCAGGCGTCGGGGACGGCGGACCGGGTGAGCGCGCTGCACGAGGCGCTGCCCGGGGCGGAGATCGTCGAGTGCGCGCCCCAGGACGTCGCCGAGGAACTGGAGAAGGCGGCGGCCCGGGCCCGGGTGCTCGGGGTGTGCGGCGGCGACGGCACGGTGAACGCGGCGGCCGGGGTCGCGCTGCGGCACGGGGTGCCGCTCGCGGTGCTGCCGGGCGGCACCCTCAACCACTTCGCCTACGACCTGGGCGTGGAGGACGAACGGGCGCTGGCCCGGGCGGTCCGGCACGGTGAGGCGGTCCGGGTGGACGTGGGCCGCTTCGCCTCCGCGGACGGTTCGGGGCTGTTCCTGAACACGCTGAGCATGGGCGTGTACCCGGAGCTGGTACGCGCCCGGGACCGCTGGTCGCACCGCATCGGCGGCTGGCCGGCCGGGGTGCTCGGCGCGCTGCGCGTGCTGCGCGCCGGCCGGCATCCGCTGGAGGTGGAGGTGGGCGGCGAGCGGCGCCCCCTGTGGCTGCTGTTCGTCGGCAACGGCGTCTACCACCGCATGGGTCTCGCGCCGGGCCGCCGTACCGATCTGGCGGACGGACTGCTGGACGTACGGGTGGTGCACGGCAGCCGCGGGCCCGCGCTGCGGCTGCTCGCGGCGGCGGTCGCGGGTCCGCTGACCCGCTCGCCCGCGCACGCGGCGGTGCAGGTGAACCGGCTGCGGCTGACGGGGGTCGCCCCGGGCACGCCGCTGGCCCACGACGGCGAGGTCACGACGGTGTCGGGCGAGGTCACGCTGGAGAAGCTGCCGGAGGCGCTGACCGTCTACCGGCCGCTGAACGGCGCCGGCTGACGCGGCACGGGCGGCGGTCGACACCACCACTCGTCCGGATGATGAGACCGGGGTCTCATCATCCGGCATGCCCGCGTACGGTGGGCCGTACCGGCGGACGGGTCCGGCCAGTCCGCCTTTCGAGGGGTGAAGGGGTAACCGCCATGCCGCGAGCGCGGGAAAGCGCCGTCTACACGCACGGACACCACGAGTCGGTGCTGCGTTCGCACACCTGGCGCACCGCCGCCAACTCCGCGGCCTATCTGCTCGGCTCCCTGAAGCCCCACATGAGGATCCTGGACATCGGCTGCGGGCCCGGCACGATCACGGCCGACCTGGCGGAACTGGTCCCCGACGGCCATGTCACCGGCGTCGACCGGGCGCCCGGCGTCCTGGAGCGGGCCCGGGCCACCGCCGCCGCCCGGGGCCTGGCCAACGTGGACTTCGCGGTGGCCGACGTGCACGCCCTGGACTACTCGGACGACACCTTCTGCGTGGTCCACGCCCACCAGGTGCTCCAGCACGTCGGCGACCCGGTGCGGGCGCTGCGCGAGATGCGCCGGGTGACGAAGCCCGGCGGCTTCATCGCCGTGCGCGACGCGGACTACGCGGCGATGACCTGGTACCCGGCGCTGCCGGGGCTGGACGACTGGCTGGACCTGTACGAGCGGGTGGCCCGCGCCAACGGCGGCGAGCCCGACGCCGGGCGCCGGCTGAAGGGCTGGGCGCTGGCCGCCGGTCTGACCGCCGTCACCGCCTCCTCCAGCACCTGGACGTTCGCCACGCCCGAGGAACGCGCCTGGTGGAGCGGACTGTGGGCGGACCGCACACTGGCCTCGGCCTACGCCGACCGGGCCACGCAGGGCGGGCACGCGACCCCGGAGCGGCTGCGGGCGGTGTCCGAGGCGTGGCGGACCTGGGGGCGGCACGAGGACGGCTGGTTCGCGGTCCTGCACGGCGAACTCCTGTGCCGCAAGGAGGGGCCGGCCGCGCGGTGAGGGCCCGCGGGGCCGGCCAGGTCCGCTGTGTCGCGTACTCCGTGTCCGCTGTGCCTGTTGCGTACGTCGCGTCTGTCGCGTACGCCGGGTCAGTCGCGGGGCAGCAGCGGACCGAGCGGACCGAGGTCCAGGTTGAGGTCCTCGGGGCGCAGTCCGTAGCGGTCGCGCAGCTCGGCCATGCGGTCCTCCAGGAGCATCAGGGTGAGCCCGATCCGCTCCTCCTGCTCCTCGGTCAGGTCACCGGTGTCGAAGCGGCGCACGGCCTGCCGTTCCATGAGCTGACGCAGCAGTTCCACCACGGTCAGCACGAGCTTGACCAGGTCGCGCTCGACCGTGTCCGGTTCCAGGTCGAGTCGCTTGCGCTGGGTCACACGATCACCTCGAAGGGTGAGGGAACCGTCTCGTTCACCGAACTGATCAGTGCGTTCAGGTCGATGCGGACCAGGTCGACGTCGGCGATCCGCAGGGTGATGTCCCCGGTGATCACGACTCCGCCGGCCAGCAGCCGGTCGAGCAGGTCGACGAGCGCGATCTCGCGCCGTTCGACGACGGTCACGACACCGCCTCCCCCGTGAACGAATAGGCGGCCCACGGGCCGGTGAGTTCCACCCGGAACCCGGGCTCGTCGTCCTTGGTGCGGTCCACCAGCTCCACGAACTCCTCGGAATGGGCCCGGGGCACCAGATAGGCCGCGTTGAGCACGTTCCGTGCCGCCGTGCCGGAGAGCGCGGCGTTCTGCGGGGGGTGCAGCCGGAAGTCCTCGGCCCGCTCGGCGAGGCGCTCGTGCAGGGCGTGGGCGAACCGCTCGGCGCGCTGCCAGTTCTCCTCCCGCGCGTGGCTGCGCTCCCGCCGCCGCCGCAGGTAGTCCCGCCCGCTCCCGGGCCGGGGCGCCGCGGCCGTCGCGGGCTCGGGCTCGGGCTCGGGCGCCGCGGCGGTCTCGGCCGGCTCGGCCTCCATGTACACCTTCACGCCCCATTCCACCCGGTCGTGCAGCCGGTCCAGCAGGGCGTGGAAGTCGTCCTCGCGGGCCTCGATCATGGTGCGTACGGCGCTGTCGTCGCGGAACACGGTGGCGAGCCGCAGCGGCAGCGGAGTGGTGACCGTGGTGAGCGCGTCCACCACACCCTGGTGCGCGCGGGCGGTCGCGGCGAGCCAGTCCAGGTCCTCCAGGTGCGCCTTCAGTGCCTCCTCGGAGAAGTCGGCCTCCGGGACCGTGCTGACCACCGCGACGAGCCCGTGGTGGTGCAGCAGCGCCGGCGGAGCGCCCCCGACGCCCGTCAGCTCGGCCTGGAGGGGCGTCCCGAAGGGGCGGCACACGGCGTACACGTACCGCAGTCCGGTCATGGTGCCTCCTTCTTCGGGGTGCGGCCCGGTTCCAGCTCCAGCTCCTCCAGCCGGGCCAGCCGTTCTCGCAGTTCGGCGTTCTCCCGGGCCAGCTCGTCCCGGCGGGCCCGGGAGGAGAGGGCGGGATCGGTCTCCCACCAGTCGATGCCCATCTCCTTGGCCTTGTCCACCGAGGCGACGATGAGCCGCAGCTTGATGGTGAGCAGTTCGATGTCGAGCAGGTTGATCCTGATGTCACCCGCGATGACGACGCCCTTGTCGAGCACGCGCTCGAGGATGTCGGCAAGGTTCGCCCCCGAGCCCTGCTGTCCGTAGGGCTCGGGGAAGCGGCCGGGTGTCGTCATCGACGACTCCCGCGCTCGGCGTACTCGGGTTCCTCGTCCTCGTACTCGGCCTCCTCCTCGCCCTCCTCGGGCTCCTCTTCCTCCTCCGGCTCCTCACCCTCCTCGGGCTCGGCCTCGTCCTCGTAACCCTCCTCATCGCCCTCGTAGGGCTCCTCTTCCTCGCCTTCCTCCTCGTCCTCGTAGGCGTCCGCCTGGTCCTCGGCGGGCTCCCCCTCGCCCTCTTCGCCCTCTTCGGGCTCCTCGGCCCCCTCCTCGGACTCCTCAGCCCCCTCTTCGGGCTCCTCAGCCCCCTCTTCGGGCTCCTCGGGTTCCTCTTCGGACTCCTCCTCGGGCTCCTGGCCCTCGGACTCCCGCTCCCGTTCCTCCTCCTCCACGGCCTCCTCGTGGCTGCGGACCAGCTCGCCGTCGCGGATCTCGCCGCGCCAGGCGTCCTCCGCCTCCCCCTTGATGGTGATGAACCGGGCGAAGTTCTTCAGGTCCAGCCTGACCCGGCGGCCCTGCGCCCGCCAGATGTTGCCGGTCTTCTCGAAGAGGCCGGTCGGGTAGTACTCGATGACCAGCAGGACCCGGGTGAGGTTGTCCTCCAGCCGGTGGAAGGAGACCACGCCCCTGGTCGTGCCCTTGGCGCCCTCCGACGTCCACTGGATGCGGTAGTCGGGTATCTGCTCGGTGGTCTTCGCCTTCCAGCTGCGGGTGGACCAGAAGATCTTCGCCCGCCAGTCGGAGTGGGTGTCGTCGGCGCGGCTCGCGCTCTTGACGCCCTTGGCGAAGCTGCTGAAGCTCTGGTACTGCGTCCACTGGTCGTAGGCGGTGCGCTGCGGCACGCCGACGTCAATGGACTCGATGATGACGACGGGCTTCTTGCCCGCTCCGCCCTTCTTGCCCTTGCTGCCCCCCAGGCCTCTGACCGCCTGCATCACGTTGTCCTTGGCGCGGCCCGCCCCCAGTTCCAGGGCGGTGCGCAGCGGCCCTTTGCCTTCGGCGAGCTTGCGGCCGCCTTCGAGCGCCAGCTTGGCGAAGCCCGGGCTCTTGCCGTCGGCTATGTCGTTCAGCTTGAGGGTCGTCTCGCCCATCTTGCGGCCGAGCCCCGTCAGCATCTTGGTGGCCTGCGCGGCCAGGTACTGCCGTGCCTCCGCCTTGAGCCGGTCGGCGGCCTCGCTGTGGGCGAGGTCGGCGAGCGGGCCGCCCTTGGCCGCGCCCGTGGCCTTGCCTGCCGCCGAGGTGGCGGATCCGAGAGTGTCGGTCATCGGTCATCGCCGCCCTTCGACTGCCGGCCGGTCACGTCGCGGGCGGCGCCGCCGGCCGCGGCCGTCTTCTTCGCGGCCGTCTTGCGGACCGCGCCCGTCTTCTTGGCCACCGCCTTCCCGGCGGGGACGGTCTTCTTTCCGGGTGCCTTCTTCGCGGCGGACTTCTTGGCGGGGGCACGCTTGCGCTCCTCCCCCTGTCCGGCGCCGTCGCCCCCCTCCCGCCGGGAGGATCGGGAGGACCGCGAGGACTCCGCGTCGTCCTGCTCGTCCTGTTCGTCGGAGTCCTCGCGGGCGTCCTCGTCGTCCGACTCCTCGGCAGAGCCGCCGGGCACCACTCCGGAGAGCTGGTCGCGGACCTGTGCGGTACGACCGTGCAGCCGGTCGGCCAGCGTGTTCATCTGCCGCTCGACCATCGCGCCGGAGGCCGCCTTGCCGACACCCCGCAGGTCCTGCCGGAGCTGGTCCCCGATCTCCTTGAACTGCGGGTTGTTCTTCAGCTGCTGATTCACCAGGTCGGCGAGCATCTTCGGACTGAGGTTGAGCTTCTTGCCCGCGACCACGGAACCGACCGCCACCGCCATCTTCAGCTTCTTGGTACGTCCGAGCAGGTATCCGGCCCCTACGGCGAGGCCCAGTGCGGTTCGGTTCATCGTCACGTCCCGTTGCCTGTGGTGTCGCCGGAGCGCATGGTCGTCTCCAGCCGGTCGAGGAGTTCGTCCTCACGCCGGTCGAACTCCTCCTCGGTGATCTCGCCCGCCTCCAGTTGCTCCTCAAGGCGTTTGAGTTCGGCCCGTACGGTGGCGGGGTCGTAGTAGATCCGCTCCGCCTCGTGGAGCACCTGCCTGATGGCCCACGCGCTGCCCCGCACCGGTGCGAACGGCAGCATCAGCACTTCGCCGATCAGTCCCACGGTGTTCTCCCTTCCGCTCGGTCCGTCCGGGCCGGTGCCGCTAGTGCGCGCCGGCGTCCGCGCCGGCCCTGCTGCCCGCGGGCTCGGCGGGGCCGGGCTCGACGAAGCTGTACGGCGGCAGCGGGCCGTTGATCCGCAGGTCCAGATGGGGGTGGCTCTTGCGGACCTGCTCGACGGTGGCCAGGAACTCCTCGGCGGTGTCCCGGGGCACCAGGTATGACACGTTCAGCAGCCAGCCGGTCGACTCGGGACCCATGCTGACCGCGGCGGCGGCCGGCGCCAGCAGCCCCTGGACCTCGCCCGCGTCCTCGGCCTCCTTGGCCTGCACGGCGGCCGCGACCATCTCGCCCAGCCGGATCTTGTCGTCGTAACTTCCGCCTCCGGAGCGGCGGTTGGCCTCGGCTAGGGCGCGCACCTGCTCGTTCTCGGCCATCACCAGATGCAGGACGGCCTCTTCGACGTGCGTGGCCTTGATGTTGTACTCGACCTTGCCATCCAGCTCCCGCAGTCGCTCCGCGTAGTGCTCCGCGCGCTCGCCGAGCACCTGGGTGACGGCGTCGTCGTCCGTGGCGACGCTGCCGAAGCGCATGGGCAGGACACAGCCGCCCGCCCCGGTCTCGGCCAGTACGTTCTGGTGCGCGAGCAGGTCCCTGCGCTTGGGCCGCAGCCCCTCGGGGGCGTCGCTGACCACGGCGGCGAGGTCGCCGGCGGTGAGAATGCGCACCGGCAGGGGCGGCTCGCCCACACCGGTCATGCCCTCGGGCAGCGCGGGGTGCGACCGGGCGGTGATCCCGTAGACGTAGGTGCTCACTCCTGCTCCTCCTTCCGGCGTGCCGGAGCCTTACGGGCGCGCGGCCGTGACTCGCCCTCCCCTTCCTGGCGGGCCTGGTTGAAGGCGTCGGATATGGTCTGCGCGGCCCCCGACAGCGCGCCCTTGGACTTGCCCCGGGCACCGGATTCGGTGATCTCTCCGACCAGATCGGGCAGTCCCGGGCTCTTGCGCGGGCCGGACTCCAGGTCGAGGCGGTTGCACGCCTCGGCGAAGCGCAGATAGGTGTCGACGCTGGCGACGACGACCCGGACGTCGATCTTGAGAATCTCGATGCCGACCAGGGAGACCCGGACGAACGCGTCGATCACGAGCCCCCGGTCGAGAACCAGCTCGAGTACGTCGTAGAGGCCGCTGCTGCCGCCTCCACCTCCGGTCTGCTGTGCCGGAACAACAGTCATGCCGGCGATTCCTCCTCCTGCGTAGTAGGTACGCGATCCGTGCGGGGTCCGCGCGGGGGGTGGATCACGGGCGGTGGGTCAGTGACCACCGCGCGCGTCGGCCCTCCCGCGCTCGTAGCGGCGGACCTTCCGGTAGCCGGTCAGCTGGCCGTCCAGGTCCAGTTCCACCTGGTAGCTGGCCATGAGGCTCATCGTGTCGGGCACCCTCTCCAGTTCGAGTACCTCGACCTCCAGCGCCCACCCGTCCTCCGTCTGCACGAACGAGGACACCGACTCGGGCGTCAGGCCGGTCAGTTCGGACAGCTGGGCGCGCGCCTCGCGCAGCACCTCCATGGGGCGCGGACGTTTCGCCGCGGGCCTGTCCGTGTCACTGCGGGTCTCTTGCGTCTCTTCTGTTTCTTCTATGTCGTCGGTTTCGGGGGGATCTTGTGATTTCCGTGAAGCCTGTGACTGGGATGTGTCTTTTGCGTTCGTCATGGCCACCTCTCCCCTGCGTGTGGCCGCCACATCCTTGGCCAAACCTTCAGGAGCGAACGCGTCCTTCCGGGAGTGCGTCCTGCCTGGTCGCAGCGGGTGTGTGGGGCAGCCTCGCAGCTCCGCGAGGCCGCTCGGGGCGCGCTTCGGGGAGCGGCCGCGGCCGAGCGCACCGGCCCCGGGGCCGGGGCGCGGCCGGTCCACTGCGTCGGCCAGGGTCCAGTGGCGGGCGCGGAGTCCGAAATCGTCCACCTGCTCCCAGATTAGTGGCACCGCGACGGGCGTGCCCGGGCGGGCGCGGACACCGTGCGGCGGCCCACCCGGACGGTCCGGGTGTCCCCGCGGCTCATCGCACCACCGCCTCCTCGACCAGCAGACGGGCCGCCGCGGCGATGCCCACGGCGTCGATGCCGGCCGCGTGCAGCTGCTCGTCCGGCGCGGCCGAGCCCGGCATGGTGCGCACGCCCAGCCGGACCAGGCGGGGCACCGGCCGCCCGTCCCCGAACACCTCGGCGACGGCGTCCCCGAGCCCGCCCTCCGGATGGTGGTCCTCCACCGTGAGCAGACAGCCGGTCTCCTCGGCCGCGCGGCGCAGGGTCTCGGCGTCGACGGGCTTGACCGAGTACGCGTCGATCACCCGCACCCGGATGCCGTCCTCGGCGAGCCGGTCGGCCGCCGCCAGCGCCTCGAACACGGTCACCCCGGCCGCGACGATCGTCAGCCGGTCCTCCTCGCCGCCGCGCAGGGTCTTGCTGCCGCCGACCGGGAACTCCTCGTCCGGGCCGTAGAGCACCGGGGTCTTGCCCCGGGAGGTGCGCAGGTAGCGGATGCCGTCCAGCCCGGCCATGGCCGCGACCAGCCGCGCGGTCTGGTTGGCGTCGCACGGGTAGAGCACCGTCGAGCCGTACACGGACCGGAACATCGCGAGGTCCTCCAGACCCATCTGCGAGGGGCCGTCCTGCCCGATCGAAACACCGGCGTGCGAGCCGACCAGGTTGATCCCGGAACCGCTGATGGACGCCATGCGCACGAAGTCGTGGGCGCGGGTGAGGAACGCGGCGAACGTGGAGGCGTACGGCACCCAGCCGCGCGCGGCCATGCCGACGGAGGTGGCGACGAGCTGCTGCTCGGCGATGTAGCACTCGAAGAACCGGTCGGGGTGGGCCTTGGCGAACTCCTCGGTGCGGGTGGAGTCGCCGACCTCGCCGTCCAGCGCGACGACGTCGCCACGGGCGGTGCCGAGCGCGGCGAGGGCCGCGCCGAAGGCGTCCCTGGTCGCGACCTCGTCGCCCTCGTCGTAGCGCGGCAGCCGGACGGGCTCGGTGGTGAGGGAGCGCGGCGCGGCGGCGGCCTGCGGCTCGCCGACCCGGACGTGCAGGTCGCGCGGCCCGCCGAGTTCGGCGATGGCCTCCTCCGCCTCGGGCAGCGGCTTGCCGTGCAGGCCCTCGCGGTCCTGGACGGAGGCCACGCCCTTGCCCTTGAGGGTGCGGGCGAGGATCGCGGTGGGCTGGCCGGTGGTGGACAGCGCCTCCCCGTAGGCCCGGTCGATGGCGTCGACGTCATGGCCGTCGATCTCGACGGTGTGCCAGCCGAAGGCCTGGAAGCGGCGGGCGTAGGCGTCCAGGTCGTGGCCGTGCCGGGTGGGGCCGCGCTGGCCGAGCCGGTTGACGTCCACGATGGCGACGAGGTTGTCCAGGTGCTCGTACCCGGCGTGTTCGGCGGCCTCCCACACCGAGCCCTCCGCCAGCTCGCTGTCGCCGCACAGCACCCAGACCCGGTAATCGGTGCGGTCCAGCCGCTGACCGGCGAGGGCGATGCCGACGCCGACCGGCAGACCCTGGCCGAGCGAGCCGGTGGCCGTCTCCACCCACGGCAGCCTGCGGGGTGTCGGGTGGCCCTCCAGCCGGCTGCCGAGCTTGCGGAAGGTGACCAGCTCGCCGTCCTCGATCGCGCCGGCCGCCTTGTACGCGGCGTACAGCAGCGGGGACGCGTGCCCCTTGGACAGGACGAAGCGGTCGTTGGCGGGGTGGTCGGGGCGTTCGAAGTCGTAGCGCAGGTGGTGGGCGAGCAGGACGGCCAGCAGGTCGGCGGCGGACATCGAGGACGTGGGGTGCCCGGATCCGGCGGCGGCGGACGCCCGCACGCTGTCCACGCGCAACTGCTGTCCCAGTTCGGCGAGTTCTTCGGTGTTCATGTATCTCCTCGGTCTCCTCGTGCTCGGTCGCGCCCGGTGGGGCGCGTCGCGTTCGGGCCGTCCGCGGCGGGGCGGGCGGGGCCGGACCGCCGCGCCGCGGCCCCCGCGTGGCGGTTCGCTCTTCGCGGGTTCCCCGCCGGGCTGGTTCCTCGCGGGCTCACCGCCGGGCTGATCCCTCGCGGGGTGTGCCTCCGGCGGTCCGGCTCGTCCGAGGTGTTCCGCGTAACCGGGGCCGGGGCGCCCAAACGCCGGGCGGGGCACCCGGACGCCGGTCACGGCACCCGAACGCCACCCGTGCCCGCGCCCGCCGCGCGGCGTTTCGCGTGGTCGCGCCCGGTTACCCGGGCCGGGTCGGAACACACAACCACCGGCTCCACCGCGCGGAGGTCTTTCCCCATGCCCGAGTACGGCTACTTCCTGGCGGCCGAGGAACACGACCCCAAGGCCCTCGTCGAACAGGCCCGGATGGCCGAGCAGGCCGGCTTCCAGGCGCTGTGGATCTCCGACCACTACCACCCGTGGAACGACGCGCAGGGCCAGAGCGCGTTCGTGTGGTCGGTGATCGGCGCTCTGTCGGAGGCCGTGTCGCTGCCCATCGAGACGGCCGTGACCTGTCCGACCGTGCGGATGCACCCGGCGGTCGTGGCACAGGCCGCGGCGACCAGCGCGGTACTGACCCGGGGCCGTTTCCGGCTCGGCGTCGGCACCGGCGAGGCGCTGAACGAGCACATCCTCGGTGACCGCTGGCCCCCGGTCCGGGTGCGTCTGGAGATGCTGGAGGAGGCGATCCAGGTGATGCGCCGGCTGTTCACCGGCGAGGAGGTCAGCCACCACGGCACCCAGTACACCGTGGAGAACGCCCGCCTCTACACCGTCCCCGACGAGCCCGTCCCGATCGACATCTCCGGTTTCGGCCCGAAGGCGATCTCGCTGGCCGCCCGGGTGGGCGACGGCTACATCACGATGATGCCGGAGGAGGAGATGGTGACCCGGTTCCGCGAGGGCGGTGGCGGGACCAAGCCGGTCAGCGGCGGCACGAAGGTCTGTTACGGCCCGGACCGCGACGCGTGCGTCCGTACGGTGCACCGGCTCTGGTACAACGAGCTGCTGCCCGGCGAGATGGGCCAGGTGCTGCCCTCGCCGCGCCACTTCGAGCAGCTGCACGAGCTGGTCACCGAGGACATGGTGCGCGAGAAGGTCGTGTGCGGGGACGACGTCGACCAGCACGTGGGCACGTTGCGGGCCTTCGCCGACGCGGGGTTCGACCGGGTGTACGTGAACCAGATCGGGCCGGACCAGCGCGGCTTCTTCGACTTCTACCGGACGAAGGTGCTGCCGCGGCTCACCGGATGAGGGGGGCGGGCGCGGCGACGGGCCGCCGTCAGGACCCGTTGTGGTGCGGGGCGTCCGGCGGGGTGTCCGGCATCGGCGGGTAGGGCAGGCCCAGACCGCTCGGCGGGGCGGCCGGCGCGGTGCCGCCGATCACGTGGTGCGGGGCCTGCCGCCGGTGCCCGGAGTGCGCGGCACGCCGCAGCAGATGAGCCGTCACCGCGAGGAGCGCCCCGGTGATCAGTGCCGCGGCCCAGCCGGGCAGACCGATCGCCAGGGCGAGGCCCACGGCGAGCGCCAGGGCGCCGCCGGCGTACAGGGCGAGGGCGCCCGAGGCGGCGTAGAGCGTGGCGGTGCGGCGCCGCTTGCGGCTCTGTTCCCGCAGTTCGTCGCGTACCGTCTCGCGTGCCACCTGTGCCAGCTCGTCGACGAGGTTCCTGTCCAGGTGTTCCAGGTGATCAAAACGGTTCATACCGTGCGGGTACCCGTCCATCACAGCGGGTAACGCGAGGGCCGTGCGCACCCCTGCCGGCGCCAACTAGGCTCAGGGGCATGGACATTCTCGGTGCTTCGCTGCGTATCTGTGTCGACGACCTGGACACCACGGTCCCCTTCTACGAGGGGCTGACCGGCGGCAGGGCGCAGCGCTTCAGTCGCGGTGCCGTCGAGGTCGCGGCGGTCGGCTCGTTCCTGCTGATGAGCGGTCCGGAGGCGGAGCTGGAGATCCTGCGCAAGGTGACGGCGACGATCGCGGTCGAGGACGTGGAGGAGGCCCACCGGCTGCTGGACGGGCTGGGTGCCAAGGTGGTGGCGGGGCCGGTGCCGACACCGGCGGGCCGCAATCTGCTGGCGGTGCACCCGGACGGGTCGGTCTTCGAGTACGTCGACCAGCGGAGCTGAGCCGCTCAGCGGCGCATCTCGGTGGTGAGGGCCCAGCGTTCGTGATCGCGCCAGGCGCCGTCGATGAAGATCATGTCCGGCGAGAAACCCTCCAGGCGGAAGCCGGCGCCCCGGGCGAGGGCGATGGAGGCGGTGTTCCCCGGCTGCACGTTGATCTCCAGCCGGTGCAGGCCCAGCGGCCCGAACGCGTACCCGATCACCAGGTCCAGGCCTTCGCGCATCAGGCCCCGCCCGGCCGCGTGCGCGAAGGCGCCGTAGCCGAGGGCGCCGCACTGGAAGCCGCCGCGCACGATGTTGTTGATGTTGATGAAGCCTGCGATGGACCCGGTCTCCCGCTCGCACACCAGGAAACCGGCCCGGGCCGGGTCCTCGATCAGCCGGCCGGCGTAGTCGGCGTACGCCTCGGCGGTGTCCGGCGGGAACAGCCACGGCCGGTGCAGGTCCTTGCTCTCCCTGGCCCGTGCGGTGAACTCGGGGCCGTCCTCGGGGGTGAAGGGGCGGATGGCGACGCGGGGGCCGGTGGCGAGCGGGCGGGACGGGGGGTGCGGCATCCGGCCAGCCTACGGCGTCCCCGCCCGTGGCACCGTGCGCGCGGGTCCCCGCGCGGCGGGCGTCAGCGCAGGGCCGGTTCGTCCAGGGTCAACGTGCCCGCGTCCGCGTCGAGTTCGGCGCTCACCCCGAACGGGACCGTCAACGCGCCCGCGCAGTGCCCGAATCCGACGTCCGCGGCGACCGGGACCCCGAGTCCGCCGAGCCGGTCGGCGAGCATGGGCCGCAGCCCGGCGGGGTCCGCGCAGTCCTCCCAGGAGCCGAGCAGCACTGCGCGCACCCCCTCCAGCCAGCCGGAGCGCAGCAGTTGGGTGAGGTACCGGTCCAGGCGGTAGGTCTCCTCGCCCACGTCCTCCAGGCAGAGCAGTCCGCCGTCCGCCGAGGGCCGGGCGTGCGGGGTGCCGCGTTCCGCGGCGAGCAGGCAGAGACAGCCGCCGAGGGTGACGCCCCGGGCCCGGCCGGGCACGAGGGCCGTACCGCCGAAGGAGAGGGTGCGGACGGTCTCGGGTGCGAAGAGGGTGGCCCGCAGGTGCTCCTGGGCCCGCGCGTTCTTGATGAAGTCGATGCCGGCCGCCACCGGCCCGTACAGCGTGGCCAGGCCCAGCCGGGCCGCGATGGCCTCGTGCAGGACGGTGACGTCGCTGAAGCCGACGAAGACCTTGGGTCCGGCCGCCCGCAGCGCGTCCCAGTCGAGCAGGTCGACCATGCGCTGCGCGCCGTACCCGCCGCGGGCGCACAGCACGGCGTCCACGGCGGGGTCGCACCAGGCGCGCTGGAAGTCGGCGGCGCGGTCGGCGTCCGTGCCGGCCAGGTAACGGAACTCGGTGTGCCGGTCCAGCACATGGGGGCCGGCGACCGGGTCGAGGTCCCAGCCGCGCAGCACGTCCAGGCCCGCCTGCAACCGCTCCTCGGGCACCGGTCCGCTGGTGGCGACGACGGCCACCCGGGCGCCCGGGGCCAGCCGGCGGGGTCGTACGAGTTCCTTCACGGGGTCAGTTCCACCTCGGGTACGGGCGGTGCCGGGTCCAGCCCGAACACCTGGGAGTACAGGGACAGTTCGGCCTCCAGGGCGCGCACCATGGTCTCGGCCCGCCGGAACCCGTGCCCCTCCCCCGCGAACGTGAGGTAGGCGTGCGGCACGCCCCGGCCGGCGACCCGGGCGAGGAAGCGTTCGCACTGGGCGGGCGGACAGATGACGTCGTCCAGGCCCTGGAGCAGCAGGAAGGGCACGGCGAGCCGGTCGGCGTGCGCGGCCGGGGAACGCTGGGCGTACCGGGCGGGCACCTCGGCGAGCGGGCCGATCAGCGACTCCAGGTAGCGGGACTCGAAGTCGTGGGTCTCCCCCGGGCCCCAGGCGGTGAGGTCGAGCACCGGGTAGACGATGGTCCCGCAGGCGTAGACGTCGGTGGTGGTCAGGGAGGCGGCGGCGGTCCAGCCGCCGGCGCTGCCGCCCCGGATCGCCAGCCGGGCGGGGTCGGCGGTGCCCTCCTCGGCGAGGGCGCGGGCGACGGCCGCGCAGTCCTCGACGTCGGCCACGCCCCACTGTTCGCGCAGCCGCTCGCGGTAGGCGCGGCCGTATCCGGTGGAGCCCGCGTAGTTCACCTCGGCGACCCCGATGCCGCGCGAGGTGAAGTAGGCGATGGCCAGGTCCAGCACGAGCGGTGCCCGGCTGGTGGGGCCGCCGTGCGCCCAGATCACGTACGGCGGCAGTTCGCCGTCGGGTGCGGCGCGTCCGGGGTGGTGCGGCGGATAGACGTGGGCGTGCACCTCGCGGCCGTCCGGGCCGGGGAAGGTGCGGATCTGCGGCTCCGGGTAGCAGGCGGGGTCGACGGGGTCCCGGTGGCGGGCGCCGACCACCCGGGCGCGGCCGGTGGCGGTGTCCAGCTCGACGACCTCGTAGGCGGTGCGCGGGCTGGCGCCGACCGTGACGACCCGGGTGCCGTGGGCGGCGAGGGTGGGGGCGCACTCCGTCCACGGTCCGGCCGCGTCGACGATCTCGCCGGTCTCCGGGTCCAGTATGCCGAGCGCGGTCGCCCCGCGGCCGTGCACGACGGCCAGCAGGCCGTTGTCAAGCGGTGCGAACCAGCGCAGCCCGAGCTGCCACAGCGGCCCGCCGAACTCCTCCTCGCGCGGGCAGAGGGCAGTGCCCTCGCGATAGAGGTTCCACCAGCCGCCGCGGTCGCTGACGTACAGCAGGCTGCCGTCCGCCGCCCAGTCGGCCTGGGCGACGGCCTCCTCCGGTCCGCCGGCGACCGTCCGGGCGTCCGTCAGCCGGCCGTCGGCTCCGACCTCGGCGACCAGCAGTTCCGTCCCGTCCCACGGCATCCGCGGATGGTCCCAGCCCAGCCAGGCGGCCCGCCGGCCGTCCGGGGAGAGCCGGGCGCCGGTGACGAACCGGTGCCGGGGCGCGGCGAGTTCCCGGACGGCGGCGCGGTCGTCGGCGGCCGAGCCGTCCAGCGGTACGGCGGCCAGGACCCGCCGCACGTCGTCGGGGCCGTCGCCGGTGAACTCCTCCAGTACGCACCAGACCTCACCGCGGGCGAGGTCCACGCGGGGCTCCGCCCAGCGCAGGCCGGGGCCGACCGGGGACACAGGGGTGAGCGGGGTGGGCTCGGCACCGGGTTCCCAGCGGTGGAGCCGCTGGTCGGCGAAGTCCACGAAGACGATGAGGGGCCGGCCGTCCCGGCTCACCCCGGTCCAGGGCCGGCCGCCGTACTCGATGACCCGGCTGCGTACGTTCCAGGGCGCCGGCAGTACCGATTCCTCGGTGCCGTCGGTCCGGCGCCGCACCAGGGCGCGCCGGCCGCCCTCGGCCGGCCGGGGCTCGGTCCACCAGATCTCGTCGCCGACGAACCCCACCCAGTCGGGGCGTCCGTCGTGCGCGGCGGCGAGCGTGGCGTCGATGGGCGACGGCCACGATCCGTACGGCGCTCTTCGCATCTCGTCCCCCACTGTCTAGGCCGTCCGCAGGAAGTGGTCCAGGACGCGGACCCCGAAGCGCAGCGCCTCGACGGGCACGCGCTCGTCCACGCCGTGGAACAGCGCCTGGTAGTCGTAGTCGGCGGGCAGCTTCAGCGGGGCGAAACCATAGCCGGTGATGCCGAGCCGGGAGAACTGTTTGGCGTCCGTGCCGCCCGACATGCAGTACGGCACCACCCGCCCGCCGGGCGCGAACTCCGTCACGGCGGACCGCATCTTCGCGAACAGCGGGGCGTCCACCGGTGCCTGGAGGGCAGCTTCCCGGTGGGCGAACTCCCAGTGCACGTCGGGGCCGGTCAGCTCGTCCAGGGTGGCGGTGAACTCCTCCTCGGTGCCCGGAAGATAGCGTCCGTCCACATGGGCGACGGCCTCGCCGGGGATGACGTTGAGCTTGTAACCGGCGTTCAGCATGGTCGGGTTGGCGCTGTTGCGGACGGTCGCCTCGACCAGCCGGGCGGCCGGGCCGAGCTTCTCCAGCAGCCGGTCCACGTCGGTGAGGCCGGCGTCGATGCCGTAGAGCGCGGCGAGTTCGGTGAGGGCGGCCCGTACGGTCGGGGTGATCCGGAGGGGCCACCGGTGTTCGCCGATGCGGGCGACGGCGGCGGCCAGCCGGGTCACCGCGTTCTCCTCGTTGACCTTGGAGCCGTGCCCGGCCCGGCCGCGCGCGGTGAGCTTCAGCCAGCCGGTGCCCCGCTCCCCCGCGGCGATCGGGTAGATCTCGCGCCCGGAACCGTCGTGGAAGGTGAAGGCGCCCGACTCTCCGATGGCCTCCGTGCAGCCCTCGAAGAGTTCGGGGTGCCGGTCGGCGAGGAACCCCGAGCCGTCCTCGGCGCTGGCCTCCTCGTCCGCGGTGAACGCGATGACGAGGTCGCGGCGGGGCCGTACGCCCTGCCGGGCCCAGGACCGCAGCACCGCGAGGATCATCGCGTCCATGTTCTTCATGTCGACGGCGCCCCGCCCCCACACCACGCCGTCCCGGACCTCCCCGGAGAACGGGTGCACACGCCAGTCGGCGGCCTCGGCCGGCACCACGTCGAGGTGGCCGTGGACCAGCAGCGCGTCGGCGGCCGGTTCGGTGCCCGCGATCCGGGCCACCACGTTGGTGCGGCCGGGGGTGCGCTCCAGCAGCAGGGGGTCCAGTCCGGCGCCGGCCAGCCGTTCGGCCGCGTACTCGGCGGCGGGGCGCTCGCGGCAGTCCCCGCCGCCCCGGTTGGTGGTGTCGATGCGGATCAGGCCGGAGGTGAACTCCACGACCTCCTCGAGGGCCTGCGGGTCAGCCATACTGCTCCTCCACGGCGGCGGAGACGATCGTGGTGACCGCCTTGAACGTCCTGATCCCCTCGTACATGCCGGCGCTGGTGTACGCCACCTTGCGCTCGCCGGTCCGCGCCACGCCGGGCACGACGGTGGCGGCCTGCGCCAGGTGCTCGGCGTCGAACTCGACGGCGACGGTGCAGGGCCCCGCGTGCACGGGTGGGTGACGGACCGCCAGCCGGGCCGCCTCCTTGGCCGCCGCGCGGATGCCGGCCGCGGTCCGGGCCGGGGTCCGGCACACGGCCGCGTACCGCGAGACGTGGTCCTTGACGGCCACCTTCAGTGCCTCGGGCGCGTAGCCGAGGGCGTCCTCGCAGGCCACGTCGTCACCGGTGACGAGGACGACGGGGACGCCGTACTCGGCGACGACGTGCGCGTTGAGCAGGCCCTCGCTGGCGCGGACGTCGTTCAGCCACACCCCGGTGATCTGGTTGGCGAGGTAGGTGTGGGCGAGGACGCCCTCCATGCCGGCGCCCGCGTGGTAGCCGACGAAGGCGACGCCGTCGACGTCACCGTGCTGGACGCCCTCCACCATCGACAGCGCCTTGTGCCGGCCGGTGAGCATCTCCACCCGCTCGTCCAGCCGCTCCAGCAGCAGGTTGCGCATGCTCCAGTGGGCCTCGTTGACGACCACCTGGTCGGCTCCGCCGTCGAAGAAGCCCTCCGCGGCCGCGTTCACGTCCGAGGTGAACATCGACCGGCACCGCTCCCACTGCGGGGTCCCCGGCAGCACGTCGGCGGGCCAGGTGACGCCCGTTGCCCCCTCCATGTCGGCACTGATGAGGATCTTCATGCCGTGTCACGTTACGCGTCGGGGGGCGCCCAGGCCATGACCCCGCGGCGGGCCGCCGGGCCCGGTCACGCTCCCGCGAGGACGAACCAGCGGGCCGGCAGGTCGATGCGGGTGCCGTCGGCCAGGTACTCGGTCATCGGCAGGGCCGTCTCGCCGTCGGCGAGGACCGTCAGACCGGCCTCGGCGAGCAGCCGCGGGATCTCGTCGTCGGCGGCGTCGGCGGGCTTGAGCCCGTGGTGGAAGACCCGCTGGAGCTTGGGCCCCGGCCCGCCGGGCTCGGCCGCCGCCCGCCGCAGGACGTCCCGCGAGCCGGCGGTCAGCTCGACCACGAACGCGCGGCCCTCGGTGCCGATGAGCCGGGCCACGGCGGCGGCCACCGCGGGGCGCGCGGCCGGTTCGCTCTGGTGGATGACGGCCCGCATGTAGACGTGGCTGTCGCCGAGCCGCCGGTGCAGGGCGTGTACGGCTTCGGTGTCGGTGAGGTCGAGCTGCTCGAACTCGGCGGGGCCGCCGGCCGCGGCGTGGCGGGCGTGCTCGACGGCCGCGTGCGAGAGGTCCACGCCCATGGCGCGGGCGAAGCGGGTGGCCAGGAAGCGGGTCTGGGTGCCGTTGCCGCAGCCGAGGTCGATGATCGTGCGGGCGGGGTCGGCGTGCCGGAGGAGGAGCGCGCTGTGCGGTTCGGCGCTCAGGGCGGGGTCGGAGTCCCATATCGCCTCGCCCCGGGCGTCGGAGGTCTCCTTCCAGTAACTCTCCCAGTTGGTCCGGTAGTCGTCCGAGACGTTCATACGATCTCCCCACGGTTCGGTTCCGTGATCGGGATATCGCGACGGCCCGGGGCGGGGCAAGGGCCTGGGAGGTCACCTTCACGGAATGGTGAGGGCCTGTTCGAACCAGACGGTCTTGCGGTGCCCGCTGGTGGTGGCGCCCCACTCCCGGGCCAGCCGGCTGACCACGCGCAGCCCGCGCCCCGACTCGTCGTCGGGGCCGGCGGCGAGCATGGCGGGCAGGGCGGGCTCGTCGTCGGTGACCTCGAACAGCAGCGCGTCGGTGCGCACGATCCGCAGCCCGACCGGGCCGCTCCCGGCATGCCGGACGGCGTTGGTGACGACCTCGCTGACCAGCAGTCCGGCCGTCTCCACGGCCTGCGGCAGGCCCCAGTCGAGGAGCTGGGCGCGGACCAGGCGGCGGGCCCGGGCCACCTCGCGCGGGTCGGCGTCGAGCCGCCACTCGGCGACGTGGTCGTCGGGGATGCCGTTGAGACGGGCCATGAGCAGGGCGACGTCGTCCTTGCGTCCGCCGCGGGTGTTCAGCGCGCGGATGATCGTGTCGCAGGCGTCGTCCATCGAGGCGGCGGGGTGCGCGGCGGACTCGCAGAGCGCGGCCAGGCCCTCGCCGATGTCGGAGCCGCGCACCTCGACCAGGCCGTCGGTGCACAGCACCAGCCGGTCGCCGGGGCTGACGGGGACGCGGACGACCTCGAACGGGACGCCGCCGACGCCGATCGGGGCTCCGGTGGGCAGCTCGAGGAGCGCGCTGCCGCCGTCCGCGGCGCGCACCAGCACGGGCGGGATGTGTCCGGCGTTGGCGAGGGTCAGCTCGCCGCGGATCGGGTCGTAGACCACGTACAGGCAGGTGGCGAGGTAGGTGTCGCCGAGTCTGCGGGCCAGGTCGTCCAGGTTGCGCAGGAGCTGGGCGGGCGGTGTCTCCATGGCGGCCATGGTCTGCACGGCGGTCCGCAACTGGCCCATCATCGCGGCCGAGTTCAGGCCGTGGCCCATGACGTCACCGACCACGAGGGCGGTGCGGGAGCCGGGCAGTTTGACGGTGTCGAACCAGTCGCCGCCGATCCGGCCGAGCCGGGTGCCGGGCAGGTAGCGGGTGGCGACGTCGCAGCCGGCCATCCGCGGGGTCACCTGCGGCAGCATGCTGTCCTGGAGGGTGTCGGCGACGTTCTCCTGGTAGGTGTACATGCGGGCGTTGTCGAGCACGAGGCCGGCGCGGGCGGCGAGTTCGGCGCCGGTGGTGCGGTCCATGTCGTCGAACTGCGGACGGTCGGGGCGGCGCATCAGCACCATGAAGCCGAGGACGACGTTGCGCGCCTTGAGCGGGACGATCAGCAGGGACCGGCCGCCGATGAGCGGCCGGAGGTCCCGCTTCTCGAACTCGCCGGAGATCCGCTCGGACAGTTCGTCGGTGACGCGCGGGACGAGGACGGGTTCACCGGTGACCATGCACCGGTAGAACGGGGTGTGTTCGGGGAAGGCGAAGGCCTCGCCGACCGGCACGGTGTCGTCCCAGCGCCCGGGTTCGTCGTTGTGCTCCACCCAGACCCGGAACATCACGGTGCTGGCGTCCGGCGGGCCGTCCGGGAAGCCCTCGCCGGCCAGCACCGCGGCCCGCAGATGGGTGCCGGCGAAGTCCGCGAACCGGGGTACGGCGGCGCTGGTGACCTCGCGGATGGTCTCGCCGAGGTCCAGCGAGGAGCCGATGCGGGAGCTGACCTCGTTGAGGAACTCCAGCCGCTCGCGGACGGCGGCGTACTCCAGGTCCTGTTCGGCGCCGGCCGGGACCACGGCCTCGGCGGTCCGCTGCCGGGGTACGGCGGCTTCGGCGCGGGTGCGCCCGGGGCGGCGGGGCACACCCCAGTACGGGGTCACGGGCACCCGCTCGAACTGGCTGAACTCCAGTACCGGGTAGCCGAGTTCGAGGACCTGGGAGACGATGCGGGCGCTGAGTCCCGGGCCCATGTTGGGCAGGATGTCGGGGAGCCGCCGTTCGAGTTCGCCGGGGGCGGGCAGCTCGGTGTGGCGGGCGAAGCCGGGCGCGATCCGTTCGGCCGTCTCGTCGTCGTAGCCGCGCTCCTCGCGCAGCCGGGTGGCGTCGGCGGCCAGCACGAGCAGCCGGGAGGGGCCCGGGCCGACCAGCGGATAGGCCCACCACAGCACGTCGATCCGCTCGTCGCCGGGCGGGCGCGGGGGCGGCGGGCAGAGGCGGGCGCGGCCGGCCGCCGGGTACCCGGTGTGCCCGCCGAGCGAGGTCTCCAGGTCGGGGCCGGTGCCGTCGTACGCCGGGGACGCGTCGGGCGCCGACCGGTCCAGCGGGTCGCGGGGGTCGTGCAGGTCGTGCAGGTCGTGCGGCTCGTCGGGGAGGGCGCCGGAGACGGGCAGCAAGTCCGCCGCGGGGTGGCCGACGGCTTCCTCCCGGTCCACTCCGAACAACCGCCGCGCGCCGCTGCTCCAGTGGGACACCAGGCCGGCGCGGTCGACGACGACCACGGCCAGTGGAATCCGGCCCGCCGAGGTGTCTCCGATGCCGCGCCCGGGAGTCGTGTCCCGCTCGCTGCCACGGTCCATGGCCCAGGCCCTTTCTCCCCACGGCTGTTCGCAAACGATCTGTGCCGCCCGCCCCTACGGTACGGCGGTGGCCGGTCGCGATGTGCGGCAATCCTGGAATTGGCTCCGCCTGATCGCTCCGGCGCACGGCCGCGCGCCCCGCTCAGTCCTCGTGGCCCAGCTGGAGATCGCGTTCGGTGCGGCCACCGCCCGCGACCTGCAAGACCGTGGCGACCGGCGGGTAGCCCGCGGCGATGACGGTGTACTCCCCGGAGGAGAGATCCACGAACCGGAAGGCTCCGTCGGCTCCGGTGGTGAGGGTGTCGACGACGTTGCCGGCGGCGTCGAGCAGGGTCACCCGGGCGTCCTCCACGGGGCGTCCGGCGCTCGCCCGGACGATGCCCCTCAGCACCGCGCCGCCCGCGAGTTCGATGTCCTGCCGGGTCTCCCGGGACGCCTGCACGGTGACCGGGAGCGCGGCGGGCCGGAAGGCCGGGGCGCTGGCGGCGAGGGTGTACTCGCCCGCGACCAGTTCGGTGATGACGTAGCCTCCCTCGCGTCCGCTGCGGGTGGTGGCGACGACCTCGCCGTGCACGTTGGTGAGGGTGACGGTGGCGTCCCGGACGGGGGTGCCGTCGGCGGTGAGCACGCTGCCGGCGAGGCGGCCGGCGCCGCCGAGGACCACGTCGAGTTCGACGGGGCGTTCGTCGACGGTGACGGAGACGGCCTGCGGCTGGTGTCCGCCGGCGGCGGCGATCAGCACGTAGGAGCCGGAGCCGGGCGTGCCGAGGGCGTACCGCCCGTCCTCGCCGCTGGCGCCCCGGCCGACCTGGCGGCCGGTGACGTCGATGAGGGTGAGCGCCGCGCGGGGCACCACGGTGCCGTCGGGGTGCTGCACCGTGCCGCAGACCGGGATGCCGGCGGCATGGGACGGGCGGTGGGCCCTTCCGCCGGCCGGGGGCTCGGAGCGTGCCGGCGGGATGGGGGTGGTCACGGTCTGCGGCTCCGTTTCGGCGGTGTGGTGGGACACCAGTGGTTTCTCCTTGAGGAAGAAGGCGATGAGCAGGCCGAGGGCGAGCACCGGGACGAGGTAGAGGAAGATCCGGGGCATCGCCTCGGCGTAGGCGCGGATGTAGGCGTCGCGCAGGGCCGCGGGCAGCGTGTGCACGAGCTGCGGGGTGATCGAGTCGGGGTCGGGCAGCCCGGTGCCCGCCCGCGGGGGCGGTTCGCGGCGCAGGGCGTCGCCGAGCCGGTCGGCGAAGAGCGTGCCGAAGACGGCGGCGCCGACGCTGCCGCCGATCTGCCGGAAGTAGTTGTTGGCGCTGGTGGCGCTGCCGAGGTCGGCCGGGCGCACGGAGTTCTGCACGGCGAGGACGAGGACGGGCATCACCAGGCCGATGCCGGCGCCGAGGACGGCCATCCAGACGCTGTACTGCGGCCGGGGCGTGTCGGTCTCCAGCCGGGACAGCAGCCACATGCCGACGACGGCGACGGCGCTGCCGAGCACGGGGAGGGCCTTGTAGCGGCCGGTGCGGCTGATCAGCTGTCCGCCGATGATCGAGGCGCCGACGATCCCGGCCATCATGGGCAGCACCAGCAGCCCGGACTCGGTGGCGCTGGCCCCGTCGACCATCTGCAGGAAGGTGGGCAGGTAGCTGGCGGCGCCGAACAGGGCGACGCCGATGACCAGTCCGACCAGGCCGCTGACGGTGAAGACGGAGTCGCGGAACAGCCGCAGGGGCATCAGGGGTTCGGCGGCGAAGCGCTCGGCGACCAGGAAGAGGACGGTGGCGGCGACGGCGCCCGCGGCCAGGCCGAGGATCTGCCGGGAGTCCCAGGCGTACTCCGTGCCGCCCCAGCTGGTGAGCAGCACCAGGCAGGTGGAGGCGGCGGCGAGGAGCAGCGAGCCGGGTACGTCGAGCCGGGCGCGCACCCGCGGCCTGGGGAGCTTCAGCGCGACGGTGACGACGGCCAGGGTGACCAGGCCGAAGGGGATGTTGACGTAGAAGCACCAACGCCAGGAGAGGTGGTCGGTGAAGTAGCCGCCGAGCAGCGGGCCGGCGACGGAGGCGAGCCCGAAGGCGGCGCCGATCAAACCCATGTACCGGCCGCGTTCCCGGGGCGGCACGATGTCGGCGATGATCGCCTGCACGCCGATCATCAGGCCGCCCGCGCCGACGCCCTGCACGGCGCGGAAGGCGATCAGCTGGTCCATGCCGCCGGCCCGCCCGGCGAGCGCGGAGCCGAGGACGAACACGGCGATGGCGAACTGGAAGACGCCCTTGCGGCCGACCAGGTCGCCGAGTTTGCCGTAGACCGGCAGGCCGATGGTGGAGGTGAGCAGGTAGGCGGTGATCGCCCAGGACATCCGGTCCAGGCCGTGCAGTTCGCCGACGATCTTCGGCAGGGCGGTGGCGACGATCATCTGGTCCAGGGCGGCCAGCAGCAGTGCCAGCATCAGCCCGGTGAAGACCAGCCGGGTCCGCCGGGGCCCGAGTCCGGCGGCCGGCGCGGCGGGCGGTGGCGCGGCGGCCGGCTCCGGCCCGGCCGGCTCCGATCCGGCCGTGTCCGATCCGGCCCTCTCCGACTCGGCCTTTCCCGGTCCGCCTGTCTCCGGTACGGCCGCTTCCGCCGTCGCCGGTGCCACGCCCGGCTCGTGCCGCGCCAGAGCCTTCCCGCCCACGGACCGCTCCCCTCGTCCCACCCGTCACCTGTCCCGCGCAAGGCGGCAACTGCGAACGACTGCGGCGAGTTACGGTCCGTCCCGGTCCGGGGCGGAGATCCACTCGAACCGGTGAAGGGGTGGACCAGGGGTCAACACCCTTGCACCGGTGGGTACTTGGCTACTTCTCGACGTCGGCGGCGAGGTTGGCCAGCAGGGCGTCGTAGATCCGGCCGAGGCCCTTGGGCGCGAAGGTGCGCTCGAAGAAGCCGCCGATGCCGCCGGCACCCTGCCAGGTGGTGGTGACGACCACCCGGGAGCCGCCCTCGCCGGCGGGGGTGACGCGCCAGGTGGTGACCATGGAGGAGTTGCGGTCCTTCTCGACCAGCTCGCCGTCGGTGGGCTCGGTCACCTCCAGCAGGCAGTCGCGGACCCGCTTGCTGGTGGCCTGGAGCTTCCAGTGGACGAGGGTGCCCTCGCCGTCGCCGCCCTCGCGGACCTCGTACTCGCTGAAGTGCTCGGGCAGCAGCCGCTGCCGCGTGCCGCGGTAGTCGGCGAGGGCGTCGAACACCTTCTCCGCGTCCGCCGCGACGACCCGCTCCGTAGTGGCCTCGACCTGCGCCATTGCGTTCCTCCAGGACCTTCTTCTCGGGGTTGGGGCAAGCCAACCACCCCGGCGCCCGGCGGCCCAAATCGGGGTCCGCGCGATCATGGGAACGTATGTTCTATTCTGTGGCCAGCGCTACCGAGGAGGCGTCATGCGCTGGGAGAACCTGACGGACGAGAGCGAACACGGCCGGGCCGCCGACGCCGCGCTGTTCGGCGCGGACACCGTCGCCACGCGCACGTTCGACACGCCCGAGTTCAACGGGATCACCTTCCACGAGGTGCGCGCGCGGTCGGTGCTGAACCGGGTGCCGGGCGCCTCGCGCATGCCGTTCGAATGGACGGTCAACCCCTACCGCGGCTGCTCGCACGCGTGCGTCTACTGCTTCGCCCGCCGGACGCACGGCTACCTGGACCTGGACACGGGCATCGGCTTCGACACCCAGATCGTGGTCAAGGTGAACGCCCCGGAGGTGCTGCGCCGCCAGCTCGCCTCCCGCAGCTGGCGGGGCGACCACGTGGCGATGGGCACCAACGTCGACTGCTACCAGCGCGCCGAGGGCCGCTACCGGCTCATGCCGGGCATCATCTCCGCGCTCACCGAGCGCGCGAACCCGTTCTCGGTCCTCACCAAGGGCACGCTGATCCTGCGCGACCTGGACCTGCTGGTCCGCGCGGCCCAGGTGACGGAGGTGGGCGTCTCGGTCTCCGTCGGCTTCCTCGACACCGAGCTGTGGCGCACGGTGGAGCCGGGCACCCCCGCGCCCGAACGGCGGCTGGACGTGGTGCGCGCCTTCGCGGAGCACGGCATCGGCTGCGGGGTGCTGATGGCACCGGTGATCCCCTTCCTGAGCGACCACCCGGACCGGCTGCGGGAGACGGTGCGGGCCATCGCGGCGGCCGGGGCCGTCTCCGTCACCCCGCTGGTGCTGCATCTGCGCCCGGGCGCCCGGGAGTGGTTCACGGCCTGGCTCGGGCGGCACCATCCGCACCTGGTGCGGCGGTACGAGCGGCTGTACGCGGAGGGCGCCTACGCACCGACGTGGTACCAGCGCCGGATCACCCGTCAGGTGCACGAGCTGGCGCGGGAGTACGGCATCGGGCCCGCGCGCGCCGCGGCGGCCCGCCGGATCCGCCCGGCCGGGCCGGAGCCGGCGCCCGCCGCTGCGGAGCCGGTCCAGCTCAGCCTGATGTGAGCACGCCCGGGCATCAGGGGGCACGGCGCGACCCGATGGGGTCAACTATCGCGGGAAGGCGTTCCCCGGTGCCCGCTTACCGGGACGATCCGGCGTGAACCGCGCGCCTCGCGGTGCGCCGAGACCTCCGTCCCGCAAGGACCCGAAGGACCCCGAAGGACCCGTATGAGAACACGCGCAGCCGCGCTGTGCGCAGCCGCCGCCGTGCTGGCGGGCGCGCTCACCGCCGCTCCCGCCCGGGCCGGAGCGGCCCCCGCGCCCGGGCCCGCCTGGAAGAAGTGCGGCACCCGCGACCACCCCACGCTCCAGTGCGCCTCCGTGCAGGTGCCGCTGGACCACGCGGACCCGGCGGGCCGGCGGATCACCCTCGCCCTGTCCCGCGTCCCGCACACCGCGCGGTCCTCCGAGGGACCGCTGCTGGTCAACCCCGGCGGCCCCGGCGGCAGCGGTCTGGCGCTCGCCGGGTTCGTCGCCTCCGCGCTGCCGAGGAGCGTCGCGGACCGGTACGACGTCATCGGCTTCGACCCGCGCGGGGTCGGCCGCAGCACGCCCGCCCT
Organism: Streptomyces sp. NRRL S-31; assembly: GCF_000718775.1. GTDB lineage: Bacteria > Actinomycetota > Actinomycetes > Streptomycetales > Streptomycetaceae > Streptomyces. The sequence continues at coordinate 32,506 of NZ_JOCB01000037.1, read as the reverse complement.
GACCTGCGCGCCCGGGCACTTCGCGGCGGGCCGCCCGGCGTCGGTCCCGGCCACCGCCGCGCTGGAGCGGGCGAACCTGGACCGCGCGCGGTCCTTCGCCGCGGCCTGCGGCCGGAAGTACGCGGACGTCCTGCCCCACCTGGACACCGTCAGCGCGGCCCGGGACCTGGACGTGATCCGCCGGGCCCTGGGGGCACCGCGGATCAGCTACTTCGGCTACTCCTACGGCACCTACCTGGGCGCGGTGTACGCGAAGCTGTACCCCGAGCGGGTCCACCGCCTGGTGCTGGACTCGGTCGTCGACCCGACCGGCGTCTGGTACCGGAACAACCTCGGCCAGGACTACGCCTTTGACGACCGCCACCGCGCGCTGATGGCCTGGATCGCCCGGCACGACGCGGTCTACCGGCTCGGCACGGACCCGGCGCGGATCGAGGCCCGCTGGTACGCGATGCGGGCGGCCCTGGCGGAGCGGCCGGCCGGGGGCACGGTCGGCGCCGCGGAGCTGGAGGACACCTTCATGCCCGGCGGCTACTACGACGGCTACTGGCCCCACCTGGCGGCGGCGTTCGCCGCGTACGCGCGCGACGGGTCCACCGGACCGCTGGTGGCGGCGTACCGGACCTTCGGCGCCGTGGACCGCTCGGGCGACAACGGCTACAGCGTCTACACGGCGGTGCAGTGCCGTGACGCCTCCTGGCCGCGCGGCTGGAACCGGTGGCGGGCGGACGCCTGGCGGGTGCACGCGAAGGCGCCCCTGATCGCCTGGAACAACACCTGGTACAACGCGCCGTGCGCGTTCTGGCCGACGGCCCCGCTGGGCCGGGTGAACATCGCCAACGCCGAGTTGCCGCCGGCGCTGCTCCTCCAGGCGACCGAGGACGCGGCCACCCCCTACGCCGGCGCCGCCACCGCCCACCGGCTGCTGGCCCGCTCCAGCCTGGTGGTCGAGCGGGGCGGCGGCAACCACGGGGTCACGCTGAGCGGCAACGCGTGCCTGGACGGGTACCTGGCCGCGTACCTGACCGACGGCAGCCTGCCGCGCGGCGACGGCGCGGTCGACGCGGTCTGCGCCAAGTCACCGGAGCCCGAGCCGCCGTCGGCGAAGACGGCCCCGACACCGTCCCGCGGCTCGGCCCTGCACGGCCTGTTGGGCTTCCGTTCCTAGGCCCGGTCCCCGGGTCCCCGGCCGCGGCCCGTGGCCCGGGGGCCCGGGAAATGCCGGGCGGTGCCCCGCACCGACTGCCTAGGGTTGCGCCATGGACGACCCCCGCCCGCGCATCCGCCCCATGACGCTCGCCGACTGCGAGCGCGTCTCCGAGATCCGTGTCCGCGGCTGGCGGCACGCCTACCGGGGACTGGTGCCGCAGCCGTACCTGGACCGGCTCGACGTCACGGCCGACGCCGAGCGGCGGCGGGCCCGGTTCGCGCGGGGCGACGGTCCGGTGGAGAACCTGGTCGCCGAGCGGGCGGGCCGGGTCGTCGGCTGGGCGGCGCACGGCCCGTACCGGGACGGGGAGGGGCACACGGCGGACGCCGAGCTGTACGCCGTCTACGTCGATCCGGCGCACCTCGGCGGCGGCATCGGTCGGGCTCTGCTGGCCGCGTCGCTCGAGCGGTGCGCGGGCCGCCCGCGCATGCTGCTGTGGGTCCTCAAGGGCAACGCCCCCGCCCGCCGCTTCTACGAGCGGGCCGGGTTCCGGGCCGACGGGGCCGAGGAGGTCTTCGAGGCGGACGGCGTGTCCGTGCCCGAGGTGCGGTACGCCAGGGTCGCGCGCGGCTGACCGGGGGTCACCCCGGCTGCTCCTGCGGGATGCGGGCGAGCGCGTGCACCGCCGCCTCGGCGAGCGCGGGGTGGGCCAGCGCCTCGCTCAGCACGCGCCGGGCGCGGACGTCACCGAGGGCGCCCAGGCCCTCCACACAGGCGAGGGCGACCTGCCGGTAGGGGTCGTGCGGGCGCAGCCGCCGCTCCAGCGTGGTGATCAGCGCGGGCACGGCCTCCGGGGCGCGCAGGGCGACCAGCAGCCGTACCGGGTGCAGGGCGTAGGCGACGCGGAGTTCGTTGGTGGCCAGCGCGGCGGCGGCCCGGGCCGTACGGGGGTCGCCGAGGCGGGCGAGGGCGTGCGCGGCGGCGGCGCAGCGCGGCGGGTCGCGGTGGTTGAGCAGCAGCACCAGGGCCTCGAAGGCGCGCCGGTCGCCCGCCCGGCCGAGGCGGAAGGCGGCCAGTTCCCTGGCCCACAGGGGCTGTCCGGGGGCGGTGAGCACCTCCGCCAGTCCATCGTCCCCGGTGGCCAGCAGCCGCTCGAACGCCGCCGAGCCGCCCGACTCCTGCCGTAAGCGCTCCGTGAGCGATCGCAACTCTTCGTCCACGATGTCCAGCGTAGAGGCGCGGACGGCGATGGAGGGAGCCCCTCACACACTTGGCACGGGGGGACTAGCGCGCTCGTTACCGGCCGGTTAAGCTCAGACGAGCGAGTAACCCTCGCACTCCCGCTGGCGACGGTCTGGTGACGCGGCCGTCGTGAGCGAGTTCCGTCGGTTCGGTACGCCGTACGTACCGCGAGTACGACCCGGCTTCGGGACAGAGCCGGTCGGACATCCCCGCCGGGTGGGCGTGTGCGCGCCCGTGGCAACCGGCGGCCCCCGGGCGTGTGCGCTCGCAGCCCGGCTACACCCGCACTCCTTTCCGCACCGTGGTGCGCCCTCCGGCACACCCGGCGCGCTCCCAGTCGTCACCCCTCATTCCTGGAGTCCCGCGATGGCCGCTCCCCTGTCCGACCCCGCCCTGTCCCCACAGTCCCCGCCCGCCCCGGTCCCGCAGCCCCCGTTCAAGACGATCGCCGTCGTCGGCCTCGGCACCATGGGCACCGGCATCACCGAGGTCCTGGCGAAGGCCGGCCGCGAGGTGATCGGCATCGACGTCGGCGAGGCCCAGACCGCGAAGGCGCTCGCCGCCCTGGAGGCCGCCACGGCCCGTGCCGTGGAGCGCGGCCGGCTCACCGCCGGGGAGCGTGCGGCGGCCCTGGGCCGGGTGCGCACCGCCACCGACCTCGGCGCGGCGGCCGACGCCGACCTCGTCATCGAGGTGGCCCCGGAGTCGTACGAGGTCAAGCAGCAGATCTTCCGCGAGCTGGACGGCATCGTGCGCCCGGAGACGATCCTGGCGACCGGCACCAACGCGCTCTCCGTGACCCGGCTGGCCGCCGACTCGGCCCGGCCCGAGCGGGTGCTGGGCCTGCACTTCTTCAACCCCGCGCCGGCCATGCGGCTGGTGGAGGTGGTCTCCTCGGTGCTGACCGCCCCGCAGGCCGTCGCCGCCGTCACCAACCTCGCGATCGAGCTGGGCAAGGAGCCGGTCGCGGTCGGCGACCGCCCGGGGTTCGTCGCGGACGGGCTGCTCTTCGGCTATCTGAACCAGGCCGCGGCGATGTTCGAGGCCCGGTACGCCTCCCGGGAGGACATCGACGCGGCGATGCGGCTCGGCTGCGGGCTGCCCATGGGTCCGCTCGCGCTGCTGGACCTGATCGGCGTCGACACCGCGCGTACGGTCCTGGAGGCGATGTACGCCGAGTCCCGGGACCGGCTGCACGCCCCCGCCCCGATCCTGAAGCACCTCAGCGAGGCGGGCCTGACCGGCCGCAAGGCCGGGCGCGGCTTCTACACCTACGAGGCGCCGGGCAGCGGCACGGTGGTGCCGGACGCGTCGGCCCCGGCGCGGGACGGCGTGCGGGCCGCGGGCCGTCCCGTCCGGTCCGTCGGCGTGGCGGGCTCCGGCACGATGGCCTCCGGCATCGCCGAGGTGTTCGCCAAGGCCGGGTACGAGGTCGTCCTGGCCGCCCGGAGCGAGGAGAAGGCGCAGGCGGCCAAGGCCCGGATCGGCAAGTCGCTCGCGCGCTCCGTCGACAAGGGCCGGCTGACCGCCGAGGCCGCCGCGCGGATCCTGGAGCGCGTCGCCCCCGCCGGGTCGTACGACGCCTTCGCCGACGTCGAGCTGGCCGTCGAGGCGATCGCCGAGGACCTGGAGGTCAAGCGGCAGCTGTTCGCGACCCTGGACAAGGTCTGCAAGCCGGGCGCGGTGCTGGCCACCACCACCTCGTCCCTGCCGGTCGTCGCCTGCGCCCGCGCCACCTCGCGCCCGCAGGACGTGATCGGCATGCACTTCTTCAACCCGGCGCCGGCGATGAAGCTGGTCGAGGTGGTCCGTACGGTGCTGACCGCCGACGATGTGCACGCGACGGTCCGCGAGGTCTGCGCGGACATCGGCAAGCACGCCGTGGACTGCGGCGACCGGGCCGGGTTCATCGTGAACGCACTGCTGTTCCCGTACCTCAACAACGCGATCAAGATGGTCCAGGAGCACTACGCCTCGCTGGACGACATCGACGCGGCGATGCGGCTCGGCGGCGGCTACCCGATGGGCCCGTTCGAACTGCTGGACGTGGTCGGGCTGGACGTCTCGCTGGCCATCGAGAAGGTGCTGCACCGCGAGTTCCGCGATCCGGGCCTCGCCCCGGCGCCGCTGCTGGAGCACCTGGTGGCCGCGGGCTGCCTCGGACGCAAGACCGGCCGCGGCTTCCGCGAGTATGCCCGCCGCTGACGGCGGCGGCGACCGGTTCCGGACGGAGCCGGACTGGGGCGGACTGCTCGACCCGGCCGGCTGCCCCCCGCCCCCCACGGGCGGGGGGCGCCCCGGACCCGCGCACCGACCTGTGCACATGCAGTACGTTCGGGTCATGTCCCAGCCCGCCAAGTCCTCACGTACACCAGCCACGCCCGACGCGCCGGAAAGTGCCGCAGGCAGTCGCGCCGCCGCCCAGCGGCTGAAAATGCGCCGAGAACTGGCGGCAGCAGCCATGGAGCTGTTCGCGACCAAGGGGTACGAAGCCACCACCGTCGACGAGATCGCCGCCGCCGCCGGGGTCGCCCGCCGCACCTTCTTCCGCCACTTCCGCTCCAAGGAGGAGGCGATCTTCCCGGACCACGACGACACGCTGATCCGCGCGGAGGCGGTCCTCAACGCCGCCCCCGCGCACGAGCATCCGCTCGACACCGTGTGCCGCGGCATCAAAGAGGTCATGCGGATGTACGCGGCGGCGCCGGAGATCTCCGTCGCCCGCTACAAGCTGACGCGCGAGGTGCCCACCCTGCGCGAGGCCGAGATCGCCTCCGTGGCCCGCTACGAGCGCCTGTTCACCCGTTACCTGCTCGGCCACTTCGACGAGCACGCGCACGCCGACGACGCCAACGACGACCCGCTGCTGGCCGAGGTCGCCGCGTCCGCCGTGGTCACCGCCCACAACCACGTCCTCAGGCGCTGGCTGCGGGCGGGCGGCCAGGGGGACGTGGAGGCCCAGCTGGACCACGCCTTCGCGATCGTGCGCAAGACCTTCGGCAACGGCATCGGGGCCGGCCGGAACTCCGCCGCCCGGCCGGCCGCCGGAACCGGCGCGGCCCTGGCCTCGGCGCACGGCGAGGTGCTGGTGACGGTCGCCCGTACCGACGCCCCGCTGGACGAGGTGATGCGGACCATCGAGGAGGCGCTCAAGGAGCGCTGAGCGTCCCTCCGCCACGGCCCGCTGTGACGACGGCCACCCTTCGGGGTGGCCGTTTTGCCATGTCAGGGCCGGTTTTCGGGAGGATTCCGGGGCCCGTTCGATCGATCATCGCTCATTTGTTACGTAAAGATTTCATCTGAGGCGAAGTTCTGGCACTCAGTGCCTTGTCACCTGACACGCGGTGTCATACGTTGAAGAGGTCCGGGCGGCCGGCGAGCAGGGACCACGCGCTCGCCGGCTGTCCCAGCAAGCCGATGGCCTGCGCGCCCGGACGCCTGCGTCACAGGCAACCTCCCGCGCCACAAAGCGCTGCCGAAGCACCACCGAGCCGAACCGACGGCACCCCCTTCGCAGACCCTCAGCAGCACTCACCGAGCACCGACGATCCCTCAGGCGCCCCTCCCTCAGGGCGCTCACCGCCGGAGGCAACACCGTGACCGTGAAGGACATCCTGGACGCGATCCAGTCGAAGGACGCCACGTCCGCCGACTTCGCCGCCCTGCCGCTCCCCGAGTCGTACCGCGCGATCACCGTGCACAAGGACGAGACGGAGATGTTCGCGGGCCTCGAGACCCGCGACAAGGACCCGCGCAAGTCGATCCACCTCGACGAGGTGGCCGTGCCCGAGCTGGGCCCGGGCGAAGCCCTGGTGGCCGTCATGGCCTCCTCGGTCAACTACAACTCGGTGTGGACCTCGATCTTCGAGCCGCTGTCCACGTTCGGGTTCCTGGAGCGCTACGGCAAGGTCAGCGAGCTGACCAAGCGGCACGACCTGCCGTACCACGTCATCGGCTCCGACCTCGCCGGCGTGGTCCTGCGCACCGGCCCGGGCGTCAACGCCTGGAAGCCCGGTGACGAGGTCGTCGCCCACTGCCTCTCCGTCGAGCTGGAGTCCTCCGACGGCCACAACGACACGATGCTCGACCCCGAGCAGCGCATCTGGGGCTTCGAGACGAACTTCGGCGGCCTCGCCGAGGTGGCGCTGGTCAAGTCCAACCAGCTGATGCCGAAGCCGGACCACCTGAGCTGGGAGGAGGCCGCGGCCCCGGGCCTGGTGAACTCCACCGCCTACCGCCAGCTGGTCTCCCGCAACGGCGCCCAGATGAAGCAGGGCGACAACGTCCTGATCTGGGGCGCGAGCGGCGGACTCGGCTCCTACGCCACCCAGTTCGCGCTCGCCGGCGGCGCCACCCCGATCTGCGTCGTCTCCAGCGAGCAGAAGGCCGAGATCGCCCGGCGGATGGGCGCCGAGCTGATCATCGACCGCAACGCCGAGGGGTACCGGTTCTGGAAGGACGAGAACACCCAGGACCCCAGGGAATGGAAGCGCTTCGGCAAGCGCATCCGCGAACTCACCGGCGGCGAGGACGTCGACATCGTCTTCGAGCACCCCGGCCGCGAGACCTTCGGCGCCTCGGTCTACGTGACCCGCAAGGGCGGCACCATCGTCACCTGCGCCTCCACCTCGGGCTACCACCACGAGTACGACAACCGGTACCTGTGGATGTCGCTGAAGCGGATCATCGGCTCCCACTTCGCCAACTACCGCGAGGCGTGGGAGGCCAACCGCCTCATCGCCAAGGGCAAGATCCACCCGACCCTGTCGAAGGTCTACTCCCTGGCGGACACCGGGCAGGCCGCCTACGACGTCCACCGCAACCTGCACCAGGGCAAGGTCGGCGTGCTGTGCCTCGCGCCCGAGGAGGGCCTGGGCGTGCGCGACGAGGAGATGCGCGCCCGGCACATCGACGCCATCAACCGCTTCCGGAACGTCTGAGAGCCGCAGATGACAGAGCGTCAGAAGGACCGTCCGTGGCTCATGCGGACGTACGCGGGCCACTCGACCGCGGAGGCGTCCAACGAGCTGTACCGGCGCAACCTCGCCAAGGGCCAGACCGGTCTGTCGGTGGCGTTCGACCTGCCCACCCAGACCGGTTACGACTCCGACCACATCCTCGCCCGCGGCGAGGTCGGCCGGGTCGGCGTGCCCGTCGCGCACCTGGGTGACATGCGCCGGCTGTTCCGGGACATCCCCCTGGAGCAGATGAACACCTCGATGACGATCAACGCCACCGCCATGTGGCTGCTGGCGCTCTACCAGGTCGTCGCCGAGGAGCAGGGCGCGGACGTCACCGCGCTCCAGGGCACGACCCAGAACGACATCGTCAAGGAGTACCTGTCCCGCGGGACGCACGTCTTCCCGCCGGGACCCTCCCTCCGCCTGACGACGGACATGATCGCGTACACGGTCTCCCACATCCCGAAGTGGAACCCGATCAACATCTGCAGCTACCACCTCCAGGAGGCCGGGGCGACGCCGGTGCAGGAGATCGCGTACGCGATGTCCACCGCGATCGCCGTCCTGGACGCCGTGCGCGACTCCGGCCAGGTGCCGCCGGAGCGCATGGGGGACGTGGTCGCCCGCATCTCCTTCTTCGTCAACGCGGGCGTCCGCTTCGTCGAGGAGATGTGCAAGATGCGGGCGTTCGGCCGCATCTGGGACCAGATCACGCGGGAGCGGTACGGCATCGAGGACCCCCGGCAGCGCCGGTTCCGCTACGGCGTCCAGGTGAACTCGCTCGGCCTGACCGAGGCGCAGCCGGAGAACAACGTCCAGCGGATCGTGCTGGAGATGCTCGCGGTGACGCTGTCGAAGGACGCACGCGCGCGGGCCGTGCAGCTGCCCGCCTGGAACGAGGCGCTGGGCCTGCCCCGGCCCTGGGACCAGCAGTGGTCGCTGCGCATCCAGCAGGTGCTCGCCTACGAGAGCGACCTGCTGGAGTACGAGGACATCTTCGAGGGCTCGAAGGTGATCGAGGCGAAGGTGGACCAGCTGGTCGGGGACGCCCTCGCGGAGATCGACCGCATCCAGGAGATGGGCGGCGCGCTGGCCGCCGTGGAGTCCGGCTACCTGAAGTCGCGGCTGGTCGCCTCGCACGCCGAGCGCCGGGGGCGGATCGAGTCCGGCGAGGAGAAGATCGTCGGCGTCAACATCTTCCAGGGCACCGAGCCGAACCCGCTGACGGCCGACCTGGACACCGCGATCCAGACGGTGGACCCGGCGGTCGAGAACCGGGTCGTCGCCTCGCTCCGGCACTGGCGGGACACCCGCTACCAGCCGCCCTTCAACCACCCTCGCCCGTGCAAGGCCCTGGAGCGGCTGAAGGAGGCCGCCAAGGGCACGGAGAACCTGATGGAGGCCACGCTGGAGTGCGCCCGGGCCGGGGTCACCACCGGCGAGTGGGCGGCGGCCCTGCGCGAGGTGTTCGGCGAGTACCGGGCGCCCACCGGGGTGTCCTCCGCGCCGGTTGCGGTCCCCGCCGAGGCCGGCTCGGCCCTCGCCGAGGTGCGCGCCAGGGTGGAGGGCACCGCCCGGGAGCTGGGCGTCGGCCGGCTGCGCTTCCTGGTCGGCAAGCCCGGCCTGGACGGGCACTCCAACGGCGCCGAGCAGATCGCGGTCCGCGCGCGCGACGCCGGGTTCGAGGTGGTCTACCAGGGCATCCGGCTCACCCCGGAGCAGATCGTGGAGGCGGCCCTCGCCGAGGACGTGCACGCGGTCGGCCTGTCGATCCTGTCCGGCTCGCACGCCCAGCTGGTCCCGGACGTGCTCCGGCGGCTGCGTGTGGCCGGTGCCACAGACATCCCGGTGATCGCGGGTGGCATCATCCCGAACGGCGACGCCGAGCAGCTGAGGGCCGCCGGAGTGGCCGCCGTCTTCACCCCGAAGGACTTCGACATCACCGGAATCATCGGCCGCATCGTCGACGAGATCCGGAAAGCGAACAAGCTCGACCCCCTGGAGGTCCCCGCATGACCCGCCCGTCTCCCGCCGCCACCCCTCCGACGAGCGGCCGGGCCGCGTCCCTTCCGGCCGTGGACCGCCTCCGCCCGCGACGCTCCTGCCTGGCCGTGCCGGGCAGCAACCCGCGCTTCCTGGAGAAGGCGCAGGGCCTCCCGGCGGACCAGGTCTTCCTCGACCTGGAGGACGCCTGCGCGCCCCTCGCCAAGCCCGGGGCGCGGCACACCATCGTCAAGTTCCTCAACGAGGGCGACTGGGCGGGCAAGACGCGTGTGGTGCGCGTCAACGACTGGACGACCGAGTGGACGTACCGGGACGTCGTGACGGTGGTCGAGGGCGCCGGCCCGAACCTCGACTGCATCATGCTGCCCAAGGTGCAGAACGCCGAGCAGGTCGTCGCGCTGGATCTGCTGCTGACCCAGATCGAGAGGACCATGGGCTTCGAGGTCGGCCGGATCGGCATCGAGGCGCAGATCGAGAACGCGCAGGGGCTGAACAACGTCAACGCGATCGCGCAGGCCTCGCCGCGCGTCGAGACGATCATCTTCGGCCCGGCCGACTTCATGGCCTCCATCAATATGAAGTCGCTGGTCGTGGGCGAGCAGCCGCCCGGCTACCCGGCGGACGCCTACCACTACATCCTGATGAAGATCCTGATGGCGGCCCGCGCCAACAACCTCCAGGCGATCGACGGCCCCTACCTCCAGATCCGCAACGTCGACGGCTTCCGCGAGGTGGCCGGCCGCGCCGCCGCGCTCGGCTTCGACGGCAAGTGGGTGCTGCACCCGGGTCAGGTGGACGCCGCGAACGAGGTGTTCTCGCCCTCGCAGGAGGACTACGACCACGCCGAGCTGATCCTGGACGCGTACGACTACTACACGTCCGAGGCGGGCGGCAAGAAGGGCTCCGCGATGCTCGGCGACGAGATGATCGACGAGGCCAGCCGCAAGATGGCCCTGGTCATCGCGGGCAAGGGACGCGCGGCCGGCCTGCGCCGCACGTCGAACTTCGAGACCCCCGACAACCGAGGAGCCTGAGCGCGATGCAGTTCGGCCGTACCTACGAGGAGTTCGAGGTCGGGGCGGTGTACAAGCACTGGCCGGGCAAGACGGTCACGGAGTACGACGACCACCTGTTCTGTCTCCTCACCATGAACCACCACCCGCTCCACCTGGACGCCAACTACGCCGAGCGGACGACCGACTTCGGCAGGAACGTCGTCGTGGGCAACTACGTCTACTCGCTGCTGCTCGGCATGTCGGTGGCGGACGTCTCCGGCAAGGCGATCGCCAACCTGGAGATCGAGTCGCTCCGGCACGTGGCGCCGACCTTCCACGGCGACACGCTCTACGGCGAGACGACGGTGCTGGACAAGTGGCCGTCCAAGTCGAAGGACGACCGCGGGATCGTCCACGTGGAGACCAGGGGCTACAAGCAGGACGGCACCCTGGTGTGCGTCTTCCGCCGCAAGGTCATGGTGCCCACCGAGACGTACATCAAGGAGCGCGGCGGCGAGCAGCCGGGCCGCCCGGAACCCGTCGCCCCCGCGGACAAGAACACGGAGAAGTAGGCCATGGCCCGTCTCGCCCAGACCGCCGGTCTCACGGACGTCCAGCAGGAGATCCTCTCCACCGTCCGGGACTTTGTCGACAAAGAGATCATTCCGGTCGCGACCGGGCTGGAGCACCGCGACGAGTACCCGCAAGCGATCGTGGACGGGCTGAAGGAACTCGGCCTCTTCGGTCTGATGATCCCCGAGGAGTACGGGGGCCTGGGCGAGTCGCTGCTCACCTACGCGCTGTGCGTGGAGGAGATCGCCCGTGGCTGGATGTCGGTGTCCGGCATCATCAACACGCACTTCATCGTCGCGTACATGCTCAAGCAGCACGGCACGCGGGAGCAGAAGGAGTACTTCCTGCCCCGTATGGCCGCCGGTGACATCCGGGGCGCCTTCTCGATGTCGGAGCCGGGCCTGGGCTCCGACGTGTCGGCCATCACGTCCAAGGCGGTCCGGGACGGCGACGAGTACGTCCTGAACGGCCAGAAGATGTGGCTGACGAACGGCGGCACGTCCTCGCTCGTGGCCGTCCTGGTCCGCAGTGACGAAGGACACCCCGAGGGCACGGCACCCCACAAGTCGATGACCACCTTCCTGGTCGAGAAGGAGCCGGGTTTCGGTGAGGTCCGTCCCGGTCTGACCATCCCCGGCAAGATCGAGAAGATGGGCTACAAGGGCGTCGACACCACCGAGTTGATCATGGACGGCCTGCGCGTACCGGCCGACCGGGTGCTCGGCGGGGTCACCGGCCGAGGTTTTTACCAAATGATGGACGGCGTCGAGGTCGGCCGGGTCAACGTGGCCGCGCGCGGCTGCGGCGTCGCACAGCGCGCCTTCGAACTGGGGGTCGGGTACGCCCAGCAGCGGCACACCTTCGGCAAGCCGATCGCCCAGCACCAGGCCATCCAGTTCAAGCTGGCGGAGATGGCCACGAAGGTCGAGGCCGCGCACGCGCTGATGGTCAACGCCGCCCGCAAGAAGGACTCGGGGCAGCGCAACGACCTGGAGGCCGGCATGGCGAAGTACCTGGCCTCCGAGTACTGCAAGGAGGTCGTGGAGGACGCCTTCCGGATCCACGGCGGCTACGGTTTCTCCAAGGAGTACGAGATCGAGCGCCTCTACCGCGAGGCCCCGATGCTGCTCATCGGTGAAGGTACCGCCGAGATCCAGAAAATGATCATCGGGCGCCGACTGCTCGAAGAGTATCGATTCCAGGGCTGATTGTCCGAATACGGGGTGTTTTCTTCGAGAAGAAGATCACACCCCGTAGACGCTCTTCGGCCGCCGACTCGGCTTCCTGGCTTGCCGAGTTGTGGCCCGCGACCGGTACGATCCGAGAAAGCCGCCGTCCCCCGTTCAGAGCGCGGCATCATCCGCTACGAAGGTCATCCATGCCCCACAGCCAAACCTCTGCACACCGCGACCGCCTGGTAGGCGCACGCCTCGCGCGCGGAGCATCGCCGTGGCTTCTCCCGACCGTCGCCACCGCAGCCCTCAGCCTGGCCCGCGCCCGTCGCTCGGGCGTCGCCAAGGCCGTCGCCGTACCCGCCACCGCGCTCGCGGCGGGCATGCTGTGGTTCTTCCGCGACCCCGAGCGTGAGATCGCCCCGGGCCGCGTCATCTCGCCCGCCGACGGTGTGGTGCAGAGCATCATGCCGTGGAAGGACGGGCGCACCCGCGTCGCGATCTTCATGAGCCCGCTCAACGTGCACGTGAACCGGGCGCCCCTGGCGGGCACCGTGACGTCGGTCGAGCACATCCCCGGCGGCTTTGTTCCGGCTTTCAACAAGGAGAGCGAGAACAACGAGCGCGTAGTCTGGCATTTCGACACCGAACTCGGCGACATCGAGATGATCCAGATCGCCGGCGCGGTGGCCCGCCGCATCGTGCCCTACCTCCCGGAAGGCACGAAGGTCGAGCAGGGCGACCGCATCGGTCTGATCCGCTTCGGCTCGCGTGTCGACCTCTACCTGCCCGAGGGCGTGGAGGTCGCGGTCGAGGTCGGTCAGAAGACCGTGGCTGGGGTGACTCGCATTGACCGTGATTGATCCGGAGACCCAGGCGGGCTGGGTGCCCGAGGCGGACGAGGTGGACGAAGAGGAGGAGATGCCCCTCTCTCTCCGCCTCTCGATAGCGGACACCCTCACGCTGGGCAACGCGACGTGCGGCTTCATGGCGGTGTACTTCACCACCACCGGCATCCTGATCCCGCACCTCACCGGCAGCCAGGAGTCCGGCATGGCCCGCCACAGCGCGGCCACGGCGGTCATCCTGATGCTCTGCGCGGCGGTCTTCGACCTGTTCGACGGCCTGGTGGCGCGCAAGCTGCGCTCGTCGCCGATGGGCGCCGAACTGGACAACCTGTCGGACCTGATCAGCTTCGGCCTCGCCCCCGCGTACTTCGTGCTCGTCTACGGCATGGTCGCCGACGACGCGCACCAGCGGGTGGCGGCGGTGGGCGCGATCGTGGTGCTGCTGGCGGTGGTCCTGAGACTGGCCCGCTTCTCCTGCGTGACGCTGAAGGACGGCATGTTCCAGGGCATGCCCTCGCCGTTCGGCGCGCTGACGGTCGTGTCGATCGTGCTGCTGGAGCTGCCCTTCGTGGCGACGCTGCTGGCCATCCTGGGGACGGCGTGGCTGATGGTGAGCCGCGTGGAGTACCCGAAGCCGCGGGGCCGCCTCGCCGGCGCCATGCTCTCCTGGATCGTCCTGTCCATGGGCCTCCTGGCCGCCTGGGCGTTCGACGCCCCCAGCGGCCAGCTGCTCCTCCAGACGGGCTGCGCGCTCCAGCTGGTGATGGGCGCGGTGATCCCGCTGTTCGCCACGGCCCGCCGGGTGAACACCTTCCGTGACAACCGCCGCGAGGCGCGGGCGGCGCAGCTCCCGTAGCGCTCCGCCCCGAGTGCCCCGGACCCGGTCGGGTCCGGGGCACTCTGCTGTCCGGGGCACTCCGCTGTCCGGGGCCGGGGGCGCGGCCCGGGCCGCGCCCCCGGGGGGGCTCAGCCCAGGCGGGTCTCGGCGATGCGCGCGGCGACCCGCTCGAGGATCGGCCCCGCGTCCGCGATGCACTTCGACACGTCCGGCTCGACCGAGGTGAGGGGGTAGGCCGCGCCGATCCCGGCCCCGGCGAGGGCCTCGGCGGACAGGGCGAGCCGTCCGCACACCGCCACGACCTCCTTGCCCGCGGCCCGGGCGGCCGCGGCCACGCCCGCCGGCGCCTTCCCGTGCAGGGTCTGCTCGTCCAGGGAGCCCTCCCCGGTGATGACCAGCGAGGCCCGCTCCAGGGCGGGGGCGAAGCCCAGCACGTCCAGCATGACCTCGATGCCGGGCCGGAAGCGCGCGCCGAGCAGGAGCGCGCCGTAGCCGATGCCGCCCGCCGCGCCCGCGCCCGGCGACGCCGCGTACTCGGCGGCCCGCGGCCCGGCCTCTGCCTCCAGCACCTTCGCGAAGTGGGCGAGCGCCGCGTCCAGGGCCGCCACGTCCTCGGGGGAGGCACCCTTCTGCGGGCCGTAGACGGCGGGGGCGCCCTTCGGACCGGTCAGCGGGTTGTCGACGTCGCTGGCCAGCACCAGCTCCACCGAGGACAGCCGGGGGTCCAGGCCGGAGAGGTCCGCGCGGGCCAGCTCCGCCAGGCCGCCGCCGCCCGGGGGCACCGGCTCGCCGTCCTCGGTCAGGAACCGGGCGCCCAGCGCCGCCAGCATGCCCGCGCCGCCGTCCGTGGTGGCGCTGCCGCCCACGCCGAACACGATCGTCCGGGCGCCAGCGTCCAGCGCGGCCCGCAGCAGCTCCCCGGAGCCGTACGTGGAGGCGGTGAGCGGGGCGAAGACGCCCGCCGGGAGCCGCTGGAGGCCGCTCGCCTCGGCCATCTCCACCACCGCGGTGCCGTCGCGCAGCGCGAACGCGGCCGTCACCTCCCGGCCCAGCGGACCGGTGACCCGTACCTCGCGGCGCTCGAAGCCGGCCGCGACCGCCGCGTCCACGGTCCCGTCGCCGCCGTCGGCCACGGGGAGCGCCTCGATCCGGAGATCCGGCACGACCCGGCGCAACCCGGCCGTCACCCGCTCGGCGACCTGCACGGCCGTCAGCGAGCCCTTGAACTTGTCCGCGGCGATGAGCACCCGACGGGTCTCGTTCCCTACAGCGTCCGCCACCTTGTCTTCCCCTTGCTCTCCGGGCCCCGCGCAGGGCGGGGCCAGTCGCGCCGCTGCGACCATAACCGCAGGACACCCCCGCCGTCATGCCCCGCCCGAACCCTGGGAAGGCCGCGGGGAGCCGGCCGGCGGAGCGGGTACACCCCTGCCATGAGCACCCAGCACACCGGGCCGGACCTCGCCGACCGCATCCACGGCGGCTGGCTCGGCCGGATCGCCGGCAACATGCTCGGCAAGCCGGTGGAACAGGGCGAGGTGTGGACCCGCGACCGCATCGACCGCTACCTCCGCCGGGCCGCCGCCCTGCCGCTGACCGACTACCTCCCCGAACCCGCCGACCCGGACGAGGCCGCCGCGCTGCGCCCGGAGTGGCGCCGGTGCGTGCGCGGCCGGATCGACGGCAGCTGCCGGGACGACGACGTCGACTACGCCATCCTCGGCCTGCACCTGCTGGAGACCCACGGCTTCGGCTTCAGCACCGAGCAGGTCGGCGACCTGTGGCTGCTCCGGCTGCCGTACCTCCAGACGTTCACGGCGGAACGGGCGGCGTACCGCAACCTGGCGACCGGGATGCGGCCGCCGCTGACGGCGACGTACGACAACCCGTACCAGGAGTGGATCGGCGCGCTGATCCGCGCCGACGTCTACGGCTGGACCTGCCCCGGTGACCCGCCGCGCGCCGCCGGACTGGCCCGCCGGGACGCGGTCCTCTCGCACACCGGCAACGGCGTCTACGGCGCCATGTGGGCCGCCGCCCTGATCGCGGCGGCGTTCACCGCCCCGACCGTCCGGGACGCCGTGGACACCGCGCTGACGGTCGTCCCGGCGAGCAGTCGCCTGGCCCGGACCGTGCGGCGGGTGGCGGGCCTGCACGAGGCGCGGCTGCCCTGGGAGGAGACCCTGGCCACGGTCTCCGCGGAGACCGCCGGACTCGGCTGGATCCACACCGTCCCGAACGCCGCCGTCCTCACCGCCGGGCTGCTCTACGGCGACGGCGACTTCACCCGGACCCTCGCCCTGACCGTGCGCGGCGGGCTGGACACCGACTCCAACGGGGCGACGGCCGGCTCGGTGGCCGGCGTCCGCACCGGGGCGCGGGCCATTCCGGCCCAGTGGCGGGAGCCGCTGCGGGACACGGTCCGCAGCGCGGTGTTCGGCTTCGACGGGGTGCGGATCAGCGCGCTGGCCGAACGCACCCTGCGCCTGGCGGCGAGCGGGTCATAGGGGCGGGCCGGGTGGTTACCCTTCCTGGATGACCACCAGTGATGACTTCGCCGCCTACATCGCGAGCCTGCCCCGCATCCTCGCCGGTGCCGCCGCGCTCTTCCGGGACGCCGCGGGCCGGGTGCTGCTCGTGGAGCCCAACTACCGCGACGGCTGGGCGCTTCCGGGCGGAACCGTCGAGTCCGACACCGGGGAGACGCCGCGCCAGGGCGCCCGCCGGGAGACGCTGGAGGAGATCGGGCTCGACCGGCCGCTGGGCCGGCTGCTGGCGGTGGACTGGGCGCACGGCGTGGGCCGGCCGCCGCTGGTGGCGTACCTGTACGACGGCGGTGTCCTCACCGAGACCGAGCTGAAGGCCATCCGCCTCCAGGAGGAGGAGCTGCTGTCCTGGCGCCTGGTCCCGCGCGAGGAGATCACCGCCCATCTGCCGGGCGCGCTCGGCCGCCGGGTGCTGGTCGCCCTGGACGTCCTGGCGGACGGCTCCGGCACGGCGGAGCTGGAGAACGGCCACCGCGCGGCGTGAGGGCCCGGCCCCGCGCGCGGTCCGGGACGACCGGCTCCACGGCGGGGCGTCACGCAAATCCGTTCGCGGCGGCCCGCGGGCCGCGCCTACCCTCGGTGCCATGGCCAAGCCCCTCGTCGCCCTGTTCAGCGGAGCCGGCATCTCCACCGACTCCGGCATCCCCGACTACCGCGGGCCGAACGGGCTGTGGCGGCGCGACCCGGAGGCCGAGAAGCTCGTGACCTACGAGTACTACATGGCCGATCCTAAGATCCGGCGGCGGTCCTGGCGGATGCGGTACGAGACCCAGGCGCTCGGGGCCGAGCCGAACGCGGCGCACCGGGCCGTCGCCGAGCTGGAACGGTCCGGCGTGCCGGTGCGGGTGATCACGCAGAACGTGGACGGGCTGCACCAGCGGGCCGGGGTGCCCGCCCGCAAGGTGCTCGAACTGCACGGCAGCGCGCGGAGCGTGGTGTGCACCGGGTGCGGTGCGCGGGGGCCGATGGAGGAAGCGCTGGCCCGGGTGGCGGCTGGCGAGGAGGACCCGGCCTGCCGGACGTGCGGGGGCGTCCTGAAGCCGGCGACCGTGATGTTCGGCCAGCCGCTGGACCCGGTGGTCCTCGGCGACGCCCTCGCGGTCAGCAAGGCGTGCACGGTGTTCGTCGCCGTCGGCAGCAGCCTCCAGGTGCACCCCGCCGCCGGACTGGTCGGGGTCGCCGCCGACCACGGCGCCCGCCTGGTCATCGTCAACGCCGAACCGACCCCGTACGACGAGCGCGCGCACGAGATCGTCCGGGAGCCCATCGGCACCGCGCTGCCCGCGCTGCTGGACCGCGTCCGTGCCGGGGGTGCCGAAAGCCCCGGGAGCTGAGCCCGAGCGGGCCGCCGGGCCGAACTCCCGCCGTGGCAAGGCCCGTCGGGCGCGGGCCGGAGTCCCGCCCCCGCGCCGGGGCACCGCCGGGCTCTGTGCGAGCATGCGCTCAGCGATCCACGAAGGGGGGCCATGTTGGCTGGGGGACCCATCCCGATCCCGCCGGACCTGAAGCTGGCGCCGGCCGGGAACCGACTGCGGCGGCGGCTGCGCCGGGCGTGGCGGTCACGCAAGGCGCTCAAGGGAGTCACCCAGTGGCTCATAGACTGGGGGCTGCCGCTCACCGCCGGCGCGCTGGCGCTCTACCTCTACGCCGCGCGCACCACCTCGCCCAGTCACGTGTACCGGGCGTTCACGCTCCTCGACCCGCCGGAGGGCTTCGCGCTCTGGCTGCCGTCCGTCGTCGGCTGGCTGCTGGTTCCCGCCATCATCGGTGGGGTGGCGGGTCACGTCATCGCCCAGCGCATCAGCAGCGTGAAGGCGGTCTCCACCGAGACGCTGTTCCGCCGGCGCACCTGGGGCCAGCGGCTGCGGCCCCCCGGCCTCATCCCGGACCTGCGGACGTACTTCCACGGCTCCCACGCCCAGCAGAACTTCGTCGACTCCTGGGTGCGGGTCGCCCACCGCAACGACTGGGAACGGGCCCAGGACCACTGGGAGGTCTTCATCCGCGACATGGCCTCCACCCAGCAGTACGCTCATCTGGACCGGCACGAGTGCCTGCGGCAGGCCCGGGACACCGCCCATCTGACGCTCGTCCTCACGGCACAGGCGGGTCTGTGCATCGTCTGTGAGAGGAGGCGGTGACCGTGCGGTCCGAAGACGCCGTGGAGGTCGTACGCGCCTCCCTCGCCCTGGCCTTCCCCGGCGCGTCGGTGGAAGGGCTCTCCAAGGCCGCGGAACTCGTCGTCCAATGGGGGTCCGAAGGGGTGGCGGACCACCTCGACCAGGCCCTGACCCGGCGGATGCTGCTGGATCTGATGGGGGTCGTGGGCATGGGCCTCGTCCCGGCCGACCCCGAGTGGGAGGCGGGCGCCCAGCCGGCCCGCTTCCGCACCTGGTCGAGGCCGGAGGAGGCCGGGGACGACTTCCCGTTCCGGCACCGCCCGCCGGGCCCCGACGACGGCGAACCGCCGCCCCGGCGCCGCCGCCCCGACACCTCCGCCGGCTGACCCGCCGCCGGGCGGGTCAGAAGAGGGCGGTGCCGCGTTCGAAGTCCAGCAGGCGGCGCTTGCGGTCCAGGCCGCCGCCGTAGCCGGTGAGGCCGCCGCCCGCGCCGATCACCCGGTGGCAGGGCACGATGATGCCGACCGGGTTCCTGCCGTTGGCGAGCCCGACGGCGCGGGACGCCCTGGGATTGCCCAGTTCGTCGGCGAGTTGGCCGTAGGTACGGGTCTCCCCGTAGGGGATGCGGGTCAGCCGCTCCCAGACGAGGCGCTGGAACGGGGTGCCGTGCAGGCGGACGTCGAGCGTGAACTCCGTCAGCTCGCCCTCGAAGTAGGCCGAGAGCTGTTCCCGCGCCGCGCCGCAGAGGCCGTCGTCGCGTGCGCCGAAGGTCTCCTGCGGCGGGCGGTGGCGCTGGTCGGTCATGTAGAGGCCGCACAGGACGCCGTCGTCGGCGACGAGGGTGAGCGGGCCGTAGGGGCTGTCGATGACGGTGTGCTGCTTCATGTCGGGGGTCCTCACGCGGGCAGGAGGTTGATCGGGTGGCTGTCGGTCGCCCACAGGTACTGCACCGCGTACGCCCGCCAGGGCCGCCAGCTCTCCGCGCGGGCGGTGAGCGCGGCCGGGGTGGACGGCAGGCCCAGTGTCCCGGCGGCGCGCCGGATGCCGAGGTCGGTGGGGAGGAACGCGTCGGGGTCGCCGAGGGCGCGCATGGCGATGACGTCCGCGGTCCAGGGTCCGATGCCGGGCAGGGCGAGGAGCCGGGCGCGGGTCCGGGCCCAGTCTGCGTCCACTCCCAGGTGCAGCTCCCCGTCGGCCAGCCGGCGGACGAGGGTGGTGAAGGTGGTGCGCCGGGTGCGGGGCACCGCCAGGGTGCCGGGGTCGACGGCGGCCAGCGCCCCGGGCGGCGGGAACAGGTGGGTGAGGCCGCCCTCGGGGTCCTCCAGGGGTTCGCCGTGCGCGGTGACCAGGCGGGCCGCGTGGGTGCGGGCGGCGGCGGTGGACACCTGCTGGCCGAGGACGGCCCGGACGGCGAACTCGGCCTCGTCGACCGTGCGCGGTACCCGGCGGCCCGGCGCCCGCTCGACCAGCGGCGCGAGCAGCGGGTCGGCGCGCAGCCGGTCGTCGACGGCGACCGGGTCGGCGTCCAGGTCGAGCAGGCGGCGGCAGCGGCTGATGGCCACGGTCAGGTCCCGCAGGTCGCTCAGGGTGAGCCGGCAGGCGATGTGGTCGGGGCGGGGGGCGAGGGCGACGATGCCGTGCCCGTACGGCAGCCGCAGGGTCCTTCGGTAGGCGCCGTCCCGCCACTCCTCCACGCCGGGTACGGCGGTGGCGGCGAGGTGGCCGAAGAGGTTGGACGGGTGGAGCGGGGCGCGGAACGGCAGCCGCAGGGTGAGCGTGCCGGGGGTGCCCGCGCCGCTCGCCGGCACCCGGGCGCGCAGTGCGCTCGGGGACAGCGCGAAGACCTCGCGGACGGTGTCGTTGAAGGCGCGGACGGAGGCGAAGCCGGCCGCGAAGGCGATCTCCGCCATGGGCAGCGGGGTGGTCTCGATGAGCAGCCGTGCGGTCTGGGCGCGCTGGGCGCGGGCCAGGGCGAGGGGGCCGGCGCCCAGTTCGGCGACGAGCTGGCGCTCCACCTGCCGGGTGCTGTAGCCGAGCCGGGCGGCCAGTCCGGGCACGCCGTCGCGGTCCACGACACCGTCGGCGATCAGCCGCATGGCCCGGGCCACCAGGTCGGCGCGCCGGTTCCACTCCGGGGAGCCGGGGCTGGTGTCGGGCCGGCAGCGCTTGCAGGCCCTGAACCCGGCCTGCTGGCAGGCGGCGGCGCTCGGGTGGAACGTCATGTTCTCCGGCTTGGGCGGCACCACCGGGCAGCTCGGCCGGCAGTAGATCCGGGTGGTCAGCACGGCCGTGTAGAACCATCCGTCGAACCGCGCGTCCTTGGACCGCACGGCGCGTACGCAGTGGTCCCGGTCGAGGTGCATCCCTGTTCGCATGGGTCCAGCATCGGCCACCGCCCGCCCCGGTCGCTGGCGGAAATCCGACACGTACGTGCGCCTGACCGGCGGTCCGGCCCTTTCACCCGGCCGGGGCCGCCGAGGTGTCCCGCTGCCGGAACCGGTTGATCCACTCGGCGGTGGCGCGCAGCCCGCCGAACGTGTAGAAGTGCACCTTCACCGTGCCGTGCCGGGCCGGGTCGTAGTCGCGGGCCAGCGCGTGCAGGAAGCGGTCCGGGCCCGTGGTGCCCATGAGGTTGGTCAGCGAGAAGCCGTACTTGCGGGCGACGGAGGCGCTGGTGCCGACGCCGAACCGGGTGGCGTAGCCCAGCAGCCGGCGCACGCCCGCGGGGCCGGGCACGCCGACGCGGACGGGCAGGCGCACGCCCCGGGCGCGGAGGGTCTCCAGCCAGTCGAGGACGGGTTCGGCGTCGAAGCCGAACTGGGTGATGACGTCGCCGTCGAACCGGTCGGCGCCGATGGCCGCGGCCTTGTCGGTGAGCGCCGACCACAGGTCCGGGCCGGCTATGCCGGGGTGGCCCTCGGGGTAGCCGGTGATGCCGACGTGCCGGACGCCGTGGCGGCGGAGCAGTCCGGTGCGCAGGACGGCGAGGGCGTCCGGGTAGGGGCCCTCGGGCCGGGCGGGGTCGCCGCCGACGACGAACACGTTGTCGCCGGTGCCGTCGGCGGCGAGCCCGGCGAGGAACTCCTCCAGCGCGGAGCGGGAGGGCAGCCGGCGGGCGGAGATGTGCGGTACGGGGACGAAGCCGAGGCGCTTGACCGCGCGGGCGGCCGTCAGCCGGGTGGCGGTGTCCTCGCCGGCCAGGAACGTGATGTTGATCCGGGTGCCCGGCGGGATGCCGGCGCCCGCCTCCTCCAGCCTGGCCACGTCCTTGCCGGTCATCTCCAGGGAGAAGTCGTCCAGCAGGCGGGCGCGCGGCAGCGGGACGCCGCCCGTCGGCGAGGCGCCCGGCCCCGCGCTCCCGGCGCCGGACGGGCGCGGCGCACCGGCCTCGGGTGACTCGGTGAGAGCGGGGTTCATCGGGCTCCTCGTACGGCTGCGGTCCTGACCCCGGCCGATGATGCCACGCGGGCCGCGGGAGCCGGGGTGCGGGGGCGCCGCCGGCGGCCTCGCGCACCGGTGTGAGGGGGTCGCACAGCGCGGCGCGGCCCCGTGCGCGGGGCCACGCCGATCCGCCGGGCCCGGTCCGGGCGTCGTACGGGCCTTACGGGCCTCGTACGGGCCTCGTCCGGGCCTCGTACGGGAAAGCCCCTAGCTCACCGCTTCCTGCCGGGACGCCAGGGCCCAGATCACGAAGACGTCGATCGCCATCAGGATCACCGACCAGAGGGGCGAGTAGGGCAGGAACAGGAACTGGGCGATGAGGCTGAGCGAGACCAGGAACAGTCCGACGAAGCGGGCCCAGGTCATGTCCTTGAGCAGCCCGATGCCGGTCAGCAGGACCAGCGCGCCGAGGACGATGTGGATCGTGCCCCAGCCGGTGAGGTTCATCTTGTAGACGTAGGCACCGATGCGGACGTAGACGTCGTTCCCGGCGATCGCGGCGATGCCCTGGAAGATGGCGAGGATGCCGCTGCACAGCATGAGTACTCCGGCGAAGACGACGCCGCCGGTGACCCAGCCGCTGCCGCGGGCCGTGGACTGCCGTGGCGGCCATGCGTCGCCCGAGGCGTTCGGTCCGGTGGGGTGCGCTGCCTGGCTCATGGGCGTTCCTTTCTGCCTCCCCCGCGTGAGCGGTGCGCACGGTCCTCCCGAGGGCGCACCGGCACTCCGAGCGTTGGCCAGACAGCTTTCGGACGCACCATGGATTACGCCGTTCGGGTGAACATCCGTTTCGGGTGATCGTCCGGGGGCGGTGCGATGGGCGGCGGCGTGGCGGGTGGCGGTGTGGCCGTCAGCCGACCTGCCGGGCGAACGCCTCGTACGCCCGCTCGTCGAAGAGCACGAACCGGACCTCCTCGACGGCCGTCGGCGTGCTCCGCACCGCGGCTACCGCGATCCTGGCCGCGTCCTCCATCGGCCAGCGGTAGACGCCGGTGGAGACGGCCGGGAACGCCACGCTGCGGGCGCCGAGTTCACCGGCGACGCGCAGGGACTCGCGGTAGCAGGAGGCGAGCAGGTCCGAGCGGTCCTCGGTGGCGGACCAGACCGGGCCCACGGTGTGGATCACCCAGCGGGCGTCGAGGTCGCCGGCCGTGGTGGCGACCGCCTGGCCGGTGGGCAGGCCCTTGCCGTACCGGGAGGCGCGCAGGGCACGGCACTCCCTCAGGACGGCGGGGCCGCCGCGGCGGTGGATCGCGCCGTCCACTCCCCCGCCGCCGAGGAGGGAGGAGTTGGCCGCGTTGACGACGGCGTCGACGCGCTGCCGCGTGATGTCGCCCCGGGCGAGGGTGATGGTGGTCATCTCTGCCTCAGTCTCCGCCAGACGGCCTTGGCCGCGTTGTGGCCCGACATCCCGTGGACCCCGGGCCCCGGCGGGGTGGCCGAGGAGCAGATGAAGACGGCCGGGTGGGGGGTGTGGTAGGGGAAGAGGGAGATTTTGGGGCGCAGCAGCAGCTGGAGTCCAGAGGCCGCGCCGCAGGCGATGTCCCCGCCGACGTAGTTCGCGTTGCGGGCGGCCATCTCGGCGGGCCCGGCGGTGGCGCGGGCGAGCACACGGTCGCGGAAGCCGGGCGCGAACCGCTCCAGCTGGCGTTCTATGGCCTCGGTGAGGTCCCCGGACCAGTTGTTCGGCACATGGCCGTACGCCCAGAAGACGTGCTTGCCCTCGGGGGCGCGGGTGGGGTCCGCCACGCTCGGCTGCACGGTGATCATGAAGGGCCGCTCCGGGGCGCGGCCCGCGCGGGCGGCGGCGTGCAGTGCGTCGCGGATCTCGGTGTGGTCCGCGCCGATCTGGACGGTGCCGGCGGTGCGGGCCTCGGGCGCGGTCCAGGGGACGGGGCCGTCCAGCGCGTAGTCGATCTTGAAGACGCTGGGGCCGTAGCGGTAGTTCGCGTAGTGGTCGCCGAAGCCGGCGATGCGGGCGAGCGCGGTGGGCGAGGTGTCGAAGACGTACGCGCGCGCGGGCGGCAGGTCGTCCAGGCGCTTGACCTCGTAGTCGGTGTGCACCGCACCGCCGAGGTCGGTCAGGTAGGCGGCGAGGGCGTCGGAGATGGCCTGGGAGCCGCCGCGGGCCACCGGCCAGCCGCGGGCGTGCGCGGAGAGGGCGAAGACCAGCCCGATCGCGCTGGTGGCCAGACCGCCCAGCGGTGCCATCACATGGGCGACGAGTCCGGCGAAGAGGGTCTTGACCCGCTCGTCCCTGAAGCGGCGCATCAGCCACGTGGACGGCGGGAGCCCGGCCAGGCCGAAGCGGGCCAGGGTGACGGGGTCGCGCGGCAGCGCGGTCGACGGCAGGGACATGAAGTCCCGTACGAGGGTGTCCCAGTGGGCGAGCAGCGGCTCGACCAGTCTGCGGTACGGGCCCGCGTCCCGCGGTCCGAAGGAGGCGGCGGTCTCGGCGACGGAGCGGGAGAGCACGGCCGCGCTGCCGTCCGGGAACGGGTGGGCCATGGGCAGCGGGGCGTGCAGCCATTCGAGCCCGTACCGGTCGAGCGGCAGGGCCCGGAACGCGGGCGAGTTGACGCCGAGGGGGTGGGCGGCCGAACACGGGTCGTGCCGGAAACCGGGCAGGGTCAGTTCCTCGGTGCCGGCGCCGCCGCCCACGGTGGGCCGCGCCTCGAACAGGGCCACGGAGAAGCCGCGGCGGGCCAGCTCCACGGCAGCGGTCAGTCCGTTCGGTCCCGCTCCCACCACGACCGCATCGAGCATCGACGGCACCTTCGGACCCCTTCGTCAGCCGACGGCCAGTGGGGGCCAGCATATGCCGCGGGACCGGCGCCGACCCGGCCCGGGTGGCCGGGGTTCAGGACCCGGCGCGCAGCAGGCCGGCCACCCGGCGGGCGGTGGCAGCGTCCCGGGCGGCGGTGAACGGCAGGGCGTTGCCGCCGGTGACGCGGAAGGGCTCGCCGGTCAGGGTGAGGTGCGCGCCGCCCGCCTCCTCGACCAGGAGCAGTCCCGCCGCGTGGTCCCAGGCGGCCTCCCAGGAGAACGCGACGGCGTCCACCTCGCCCCGGGCGACGGCGAGGTACTCCAGGCCCGCGGAGCCGCACGCGCGCGGGGCGAGGCCGTCGGTCCACAGGGCGCGCAGCGCGCGCTTCTGGTCGTCGGTGGTGTAGTCCGGGTGGGAGGTGGCGACGACGAGGTCCCGGCCGGGCCCGGGCGGACCGGCGAACAGCCGCTCGCCGTCCAGGAAGGCGCCCTTGCCGCGGACGGCGGTGGCGAAGGCGCCGCGCGCCGCGGCGTAGGTCCAGGAGGCGAGCACGGTGCCCCGGTGGGCGAGCGCCACCAGGGTGCAGAAGCCGTCGTCGCCGTGGACGAACTGGCGGGTGCCGTCGACCGGGTCGACGATCCAGACCGGCGCGTCGCCCTGGAGCGCCCCGTACACCGCCGGGTCGGCGTGCACCGCTTCCTCGCCGACGACGACCGAGCCGGGCAGCAGGGCGCGGAGGTCCGCGGTGAGCCGTGCCTCGGCGAGGCGGTCGGCGTCCGTCACCAGGTCGTGCGGGCCGCTCTTCTGGTCCACCTCGTGCGCGGCGAGGCGGCGGAAGCGGGGCAGGATCTCGGCCGCGGCGGCCTCGCGGACCGCCGTCTCCACGTCGGCCGAGCGGCGGGCGAGAAACTCCTCGATGGTTTCCGTCTCTTCGATCATGTGTCCCATCACAGCACGTCCCTCTGACAATCCCCGCCCCGCGGGTGAACCCGGGGTGGAATCGGACGGAACAGCGGGTGCCGCCGGCCGGGCCGTCAGCGGCCGACGGCGTACCCCTGCATGCCGCGCGGGTTCGCCGCCGCCGACAGGATGCCGGTCTCCGGGTCCCGGGCCACCGCGCACAGCCGCCCCTCGGACCAGGCGGGGCCGACGGTGACGTCATGGCCGCGCCGCCGCAGTTCCGCGATCACCGCCGGGTCCGTACGGGACTCCACGGTCACGCTGCCGGGGCGCCGGCGGCGCGGGTGGAAGGAGCTGGGGAAGCTGTCGTTGTGCCAGTTGGGGGCGTCGATGGCGCCCTGGAGGTCGAGGCCGCCGCGGACCGGGGCGCGCAGGGTGGCGGCGAGGAAGAAGTGCAGCTGCCACTGGTCCTGCTGGTCGCCGCCGGGCGTGCCGAACGCCATGACCGGCACGCCGTCACGGAGCGCCAGCGACGGGGTGAGGGTGGTGCGGGGGCGGCGGCCGGGGGTGAGGGAGCCGGGCAGGCCCTCCTCCAGCCAGGTCATCTGGAGGCGTGTGCCGAGCGGGAAGCCGAGTTCGGGGACGACGGGGTTGGACTGGAGCCAGCCGCCGCTGGGCGTGGCCGCGATCATGTTGCCCCAGCGGTCGACGACGTCCAGGTGGCAGGTGTCGCCGCGGGTGGTGCCGTCGGCGGCCACCTCGGCCTCCCCGGTCACCTGCGCCTCCCCGGTCGCCTCCGCGAGGGTCGGCGCGCCGGGCAGCGGCGCGACGGTCGGCTCGCCGGCGCCCATCGGGTCGAAGCCGGGCACCGGACCGGCCGGTACGCGCGCGTGCGCGTGTGCGGGCAGCCGCGGGGTGCGTCCGCCGGGGCTGCCGGGGCGCAGCTCGTAGGAGGCCGCATCGCCGATCAGGGTCCGCCGCCGCGCGTTGTAGCCGTCCGACAGCAGCTCTGCGAGGGGGACCTCGGCGGCGTCGCCGTACCATGCCTCGCGGTCGGCCATGGCGAGCTTGCAGCCCTCGATCAGCAGGTGGACGTAGTCGGCACCGCCGTACGCGGGCAGTTCGGGCGGGAGCAGGGCGAGTTGCTGGAGCAGCACGGGGCCCTGGCTCCAGGGTCCGGCCTTGCACACGGTCCAGCCGTCCCGGTCGTACGTCACCGGCGCCTCGTAGCCGGCCGACCAGCCGGCCAGGTCGGCCCCGGTGAGCGTGCCGGTGTGCCGTTCACCGCTGGTGTCCATGGTGGGCCGCCCGGACTGCCGTACCAGGGCCTCGGCGATGAAGCCGGAGCGCCACACCTCGCGCGCGGCGTCGATCCGGGCCTCCCGGCCGCCCGCGCGCGCGGTCTCGGCCAGCAGCCGCTTCCAGGTGGCGGCGAGCGCGGGGTTGCGCAGCAGCGTGCCGGGCCGGGGCGGCCTGCCGCCCGGCAGGTACACCTCGGCCGACGAGGTCCACTCGGTCTCGAACAGCCGCCGCACGCTCGCGACGGTCGCGCCGACGTTCTCCACGGGAGCGTGCCCGTGCTCGGCGTACCCGATGGCGTACTTCAGCACGTCCTCAAGGGACTTGGTGCCGTGGTCGCGCAGGAGGAGGAGCCAGGCGTCGAAGGCGCCGGGCACGGCGGCGGCGAGCGGTCCGGTGCCGGGGACGAGGTCCAGCCCGAGCCCCCGGTAGTGGGCGGCCGAGGCGCCCGCCGGGGCCACGCCCTGCCCGCACAGCACGCGTACGGCGCCGCCCGCCGGGGCGAGCAGGATCGGCACCTCGCCGGCCGGCCCGTTCAGGTGCGGCTCGACGACGTGCAGCACGAAGGCGCCGGCCACGGCCGCGTCGAAGGCGTTGCCGCCGTCCTCCAGGACCGCCATCGCCGACTGCGAGGCCAGCCAATGGGTGGAGGAGACCATGCCGAAGGTGCCCTGGAGGGTGGGACGGGTCGTGAACATGGGGCCTCTCACCTCGCTGTTTACGTGCCGCGGCCCAGGTGGTGGGCGCTCAGGACGGGTCCTGGGGAGAATCCGGGGAGTTCGCGCCGGCGGCCCCCTTCTCCCACTCCCCCGGAAGGCTATCGATCGCCGTACGCCCCTTCTTCCCCGCCTCCGGCACGAAGTGGGCATATCGCCTTCACCGTCACCGTCGGGAGCACCAACGACTGCACCCGGTTCACGGCCGTGATGGACGCGATTCCCGGACAGTCGAATCCGCCGTTCTCGTGGTTCATGCGCTGGATGGCACGTGTACCGGACACCGGGCCGGGCTCGCGCACGAGGAACTGCGCGACACTCTTCGCCGCGCCCCATCCGGCTGCGGGGTGCCGGTAGGGGCTGGACTCCGGGGCTTTCCTCCCGCTCCGGGCTTCTTCGTGTGCAGTCATCGTGTTCCCTCCGTCGTCGCTGCGGGGGTGTTCCGACCCGTGCCGAACGCGACGGCGGCAGCCGGCGGCAGGCCGTCGCCGTGGATGACCAAGGCTGGACAGGGGGCGTGCTCGGCGCATGCGGCACTGACCGATCCCAGCAGGAGACCCGCGAAACCGCCGTGGCCCCTGCTGCCGAGCACGAGCATCCGGGCACCCACGCTCGCGCCGAGCAGGACGGCCGCGGCGGCGCCCTCACGAACCGTGATCCGCAGGTTCCCGGGCGGGGCATCGCCGAACACCTCGGCGCAGCAGGCAGACAGCATGGCGCCGGCGTCGGCGGCGGGGTCCCAGTCGTCGGCCACGCCGGTCCAGGAAGGGGGGTTCTGCCACGCGGTCACGGCCTCCAGCACGCCTCCCATCGTGGCGGTCATGTAACCGCCCCAGACCAGAGCCCGTTTGGACGGGGGTGAGCCGTCGACGCCCACGACGATCCGCGGGGCCGTGACAGGTGTCGGCTGGTTCATCGCTGTTCGTCTCCCTTGGGTGCCAGAACGTCGCCGTGCGAGGAGGAACGGTGAGCGGACGCAGCACGGGGGCTGATCCCGTCGGCGCGCACATCGACCGCGGTGTCGTGCCGGCTGGACACGGGCACCGCGGGAGCGGATGGGGCCGGGGCGGACCGGCGTCCGAGAGTGCCGGCGAAAGCCATTGCCGCGAACAGCATCACGGTTGTGCCGTACTCGTAGGCAGCCCTTGCCACCCCGCCGCCGTACACGACGATCACTCCGGCAACGATCGTCGGCAGGCCGAAGCCGAGATATGAAATCAGGTACATGACCGACAACAGCCCCGACCGCTCGTGTGGTTCGGCGAGCGGTACCACCGTGCGGACGCCGCCCTGGAAGCCGGCCCCGAACCCGACACCGGCGATCGCCGTGCCCACGAAGAACAGTCCGGCGGAGCCGAGCGCGACAGACAACAGGGTGATCCCCACACCACCGATGAGAGCCAGGGCCCCCACCTGCATCGTGGCAGCGGGGGCGGCATCGCGTAGCACGAGGACGGTCAGGGCACCGCAGGCCGTCAGCGTGAACAGGGCGAGTCCACCCAGCAGCGCGCCCCGACCGGGAACGACACGATGGACCAGTGCCGGGCCCAGGGAGCCGTAGAAACCGGCCAGCGCCCAGACGGCCAGCACCACCGGCGCAGCCCTCAGCAGCGGACCGCGTGCCCGCGCCGGCAGGGTCCAGCTCACACGCAGTGAGCGCAGCGCGCCAGGGGTACGGGCAGCAGTCTCGGCCATGAGGAGCACGCCGACGGCCTGCAGTACGTAGACGACCAGAAGAACGTTGTAGACGAGGTGCGTGGGCTGGGGCGCGTAGGTCACCAGAAGCCCTGATCCCATGGCGCCCACAGCGGTACCCGCGGCCGGCGTCACCGCGTTGGCGAGGGTTCCCGCCGAGCGGCTGACGTCGATCATGCCGGCGCCCACGGCACCCACGACCGTGCCGGTCGCGAACCCCTGGAGAATCCGGCCGCACACCAGATCGGGCACTCCGTCGGCGCCGGTGAAAACGACCACCGCTGCCGCTTGGACCACTATGGAGCCGAAGATCACCGGCCGGCGTCCGACGTGGTCGGAGAGCGAGCCGACGATGAGCAGGGCGAGCAGGATCGCCACCGCGTACACGCCGAAGATCACCGTGGTGGTGATCGGCGAGAAGTGCCACTCCTGCTGGTAGGTGGCGTAGAGCGGAGTGGGCGCGCTTGCCCCGGCGAGGAAGAAGACCACGACCGAGGCTTGGAGACAGAACGCCTGCCGGGGGGCCAACTGCCGGAAGGGGCCGGCCGCCCGTTCCTCGTCTGGCGTCATCGGACCTCCTGCTGCGCGGGACGCGCTGCTGCGGTCCTCGACGTACGTGGAAAGACGGGAACGGGCGGTGGCCCCGGAGACCCGCGGTGTGCGTTCTCGGCGAGGGCCCGGGGTGTGCGTTCTCAGTCCGGGAGGATGCGAGCCGCGATGGCCGAGGCGCTGATGGCCGCGGGGAAGCCCGCGTAGAACGCGATCTGTGTGATGAGCGCGCCGAGTTCGGCCCGTGTCACCCCGTTGTCGACGGCGCGCCGCAACTGCGCGGGCAGTTCTTCGGGGCGGTACAGCGCCACGACCGCGGCGACGGTGGCGATGCTGCGGTCCCGCGGGCTGAGAGCGGGATCCGCCCAGACCTCGCTGTACAGAGGGTCCTCCACCAGCTCGGTCAGGGCCGGGGTGAAGGCGCGGGCCATCTCGCGCGGCGACAACGGCGCGGAAGGTGTCGGGGACTGCGTCATCACGAGCTCCGAGCGAGGGCGTGGCGCGCGATGCTCGCGGCGAACAGCGGCGTTTCCCGCCGGTTGTGGTCACCGGAGGCGGCCTGCCGTGCGGCGACGGCCTGCTCGAAGGTGATGCCGTTCTTCTCGTTGAACTCCATGAACTCCTGGGTGGGGTGGCTGGTGACCTGGTTGGTGTAGGTGACGGTGCCGTCGCCGTTGTCCTTGACCGACAGGTCCCAGATCACCTGGACCGACGTCCAGCCGTGCGGGGTGAGCACATCGGAGGTGGACACCATGTGGCAGTGGTGCTTCTCGGCGATTTCGGCGACGTAGTGCTGGATCACCAGTCCGGTGCCGATCATCTCCACGTTGATCGACATCGGCCTGCCGTCGTCGGTCGTGGTGTACCCCGCCGCCTTGTGGTCGGGCGGGGCGCAGCGCTGGTACTCCTTGTCCGGCAGGTTCAGCAGCCAGTCAGCGATGTCGATCGCGTCCCAGGGCGCGTCGAGCGGCGCGTGCTCCGTCGAGGTGGACAGCACCAGATCGGTCAGGACCTTCTTCGGATCACTCATTGTCTGCTCTTTCAGTGAGGGCCACGGCTGGAACCGGGCCGGCTTGTGCAGGGGCAGACCGACCGGACGCTGCCGGTTCAGCCCGCCCTCGGTCATCCGTCGACCGCATCGCGGCCCAGGACGGGGCAGGGTGAGAGATTGGTGCGGGCCGGGCCGTCGCCACCGGTTCCCGCATCGGGACGACCGGTGCCACGGCGTCGGTTCGGTTTCTTCCGATGCCGCAACCCTAGAACCGGTGCACCGGTGGCGATTGCCCGTCAGCGCATCGCCGATATCCATGCGACGCACTGCGTACGGTGCCTTTCTCCGGCGGTTGCACCCGACCTTGAGAGGACTGCCGAACGCTTCGCTACGCCCTGGCTGCGAGCGTGGCACCGAGCGCGGCCAGGGCTGCCGCGGCCAGGGTGGTCAGGGTCCAGCCGCCCGTCAAGGCGCTTCGACGCCTGTCTCACATCCGCCATTCCTCTAGAGTCGGGATAAATAGCTTCGAGGTCAAAGACCGTTTTTCGATGCCAGCAATAAATGAGGTGAATGACTGTGGAATTGAGAACCCTGCGGTTTTTCGTCGCCGTGGCCGAGGAGCAGAGCTTCACCCGCGCCGCCGACCGGCTGTCCGTCGCACAGCCTGCCGTGAGTCACCAGATCCGCTCCCTGGAGAAGGAACTCGGGGAAGCACTCTTCGAACGCAATCCACGCAGCGTCCGCCTGACCGAGGCCGGCCGGGTGCTGCTTCCCCTGGCCGGCCAGACCCTCGCCGATGCCGACAGGGTGATCGCGGAGTTCGCCTCCCGCACCGCGCTGGTCACCGGCACGCTCCTCCTGGGCACTGTGGACGGGGTCCAGCACACCCGTCTGCCCGCGCTCCTGGGAGCCTTCCACCGCAGGTACCCGGGCGTCGCCGTGCAGCTCGTCGAGGGGCGCAGCGCCGGACTCATCTCGCGCGTCGAGAACGGCGAGCTGGATGCCGCCGTCGTGGCCCTGCCGGAGCATCCCCTGCCCCAGGGCATACGCAGTGTGGTCATGCTCGAAGACGAGATCGTGGCCGTCGTCCCGGCGGACTCCCCGCTGGCAGGTCGCACGAGCATCCCCATCGAGCTGCTGTCCGGAAAGACCCTGATCAGTTACGGCCAGGAGAGCGGACTGCGGCCATGGTTGCGGTCCGCGTTCGATGCCGCCGGCATCGACTTCGCCACCCGGTACGCGACCAACGACGCGGCCCTTCACGTCGCCCTGGTGGAGGCCGGCATCGGTGTCTCCCTGACGGTGGGCACCGACCGGGCTCTCGCCGGCAACCCCCGCGTCAGTGCTGTCCCGGTCAGCCCCTCCCTCACCTACCGCAAGGCACTGATCTGGCGGGGTACACCGCAGCCCACCCGACCACTGCGGGCCCTCCTGGCCCTCGGTCCCGCAGCTCCGTGACGCCGTATCCCCTCGGCACAGTCGGTGCCGACCCGGCAGAGCACACAGGTGAAACAGCGGCTCCCGCAGGCGACACTCCTGACGATCGGCAGCGGCTCTGGCCGATCGGGGGGTGAACGCGATCATTGGAGCGCGCAAACGGCCACTCAGAGGTCGTTTTCGCCAGGACTGCCCGTGTATCCAGCGATTTCTAGATCGCCGGTTTGTGGTGCTCGTGCCGCTGGAGATGCGGGTTGGTTCTTGC
>NZ_JOCB01000036.1 GCF_000718775.1 Streptomyces sp. NRRL S-31 | reverse complement strand
GGACGGGGCGGGGCTGAGGAGGCCGGCCGGGGTCAGTGGACCGGGGGCGGCCGGGGCGGACAGGGCCGCGGTCTCTGAGGCGACGCCGGGGACGCCCTTGACGGTGCCGTCGGGGCCGAGGAAGGCGGGGTCGCCGCCGGGGACCATGCCGAGTTCGCGGGCGCGCCGCTGGAGGGCGTCGGGGGACGAGTAGGCGTCGATGTCCCGCTGGAGGGCCTGCTCCTGGTCGGTGAGGTTCTTCGTCCGCTTCTGGAGGTCGGCGAGCCGGAACGAGCCCTCGCTGAGCGCGGAGTTCAGCACCAGCAGTCCGATGAGGCCGCCGCCGAGGAGGACGACGACGAGGAGGACGAACGGGGTGCGCGCCGCCCGGGCGCGGCCGGCCGGGAGGAGCCGGGCCAGCCGGGCGGCCCTCCCCTTCAGCTCGGGTTTCCTGCTCACTGCTCCCCCGGTGCGTCGGGAATGCCGCCCCCTGGGTGCGCGGAGGGGCCCTTCCGGCCCGTGTGGCTCACTCGACGTCCTCCCTGATGCGCTCGGCACCCCGCAGCCTGGCCGGTGCGGCCCGGCGGTTCTCGGCGATCTCTTCCTCGGTGGGAAGTTCGGCACCGCGGGTGAGCAGCTTGAGCCTCGGCTGGTAGCGCTCGGGCACGACCGGCAGTCCCGGCGGCGCGGTGGACGCGGCTCCGGCCGCGAACACGTGCTTGACGAGCCGGTCTTCGAGCGAGTGGTACGACAGCACGGCGATCCGGCCGCCGACGTCCAGCGCCTTCACGGCGGCCGGCACCGCCCGCTCCAGCACCGACAGCTCGCCGTTGACCTCGATGCGCAGCGCCTGGAAGGTGCGCTTGGCCGGATTTCCGCCGGTGCGCTTGGCGGCCTGCGGCAGGGCGTCCCGGATCAGCTCCACGAGGCGCGCGCTGTTGTCGAAGGGCGCCTTCTCGCGCTCGCGGACCACGGCCGCGACGATCCGCTTGGCCTGCTTCTCCTCGCCGTACGCGCGCAGGATGCGCACGAGTTCACCGGCCGGGTAGGTGTTGAGGACCTCGGCGGCGCTGATGCCGGTCGTCTGGTCCATGCGCATGTCCAGGGGCGCGTCCTGCGCGTAGGCGAAGCCGCGGTCGGCCTCGTCGAGCTGCATGGAGGAGACCCCGAGGTCGAACAGCACGCCCTGCGCGCGGGCGATGCCGAGCCGGCGCAGCACGTCCGGCAACTCGTCGTACACGGCGTGTACGAGGGTGGCGCGGTCCCCGTACGGCGCGAGCCGCTCGCCGGACAGGCGCAGCGCCTCCTTGTCCCGGTCCAGGCCGATCAGCCGGGCGTCGGGGAACCGGGCCAGCAGCGCCTCGCTGTGTCCGCCGAGGCCGAGGGTGCAGTCGACGACCACCGCTCCCGGGCGCTCCAGGGCGGGCGCCAGCAGGTCCAGGCACCGCTGGAGCATCACCGGGACGTGTCGACTCTGGCTCAAGGGGGCCTCTCAGTTCCGGCGGGCCGTACGCACCGTCGGTCCCCCGAGCCGTACGTACGCGCCGCGCGCGCGGGGAGACGGGTCCGGGCGCGTGCCGGGGTCTCCGGGGGTTCACCAGCGGTAAGAGACTCGCCTCCCGCTTTTCGCGTCACTTTAGTCCACGCTGTCCGCTGGTCAATCAACCGGCCTGCGCGTCGCGCACCGCGTCACGACGGCGAACCCCGACCGGCGCCGGTCCACCCGTTCGGCCCAGCTCCGCCCTTCCTGTGGGTTAGCTCACAACAAGCCTCGATGACGTTCTTTGTCCCCTCTCACAGCAGGCCGGGACGCCACGTGACCAGTAACGTCGTCAGTATGACGACTTCTGCAGCTGCACCTATTGGATCCGAAGGCGCCATAAGCACGGGCGACACCGTGACCGACCGTCTCGTGTCGGCCAACCGGCACTACGCCGAGGCGTTCACGGACCCCGGCATGGACGCCCGTCCCGTGTTGCACGTCGCCGTCGTCGCCTGCATGGACGCGCGTCTGGACCTGCACCAGGCCCTCGGTCTCCAGCTCGGCGACTGTCACACCATCCGCAACGCGGGCGGCGTGGTCACCGACGACGTCATCCGCTCCCTGACCATCAGCCAGCGCAAGCTGGGCACCCGCAGCATCGTGCTGATCCACCACACCGGCTGTGGCCTGGAGTCCCTCACCGAGGACTTCCGCACCGAGCTGGAGATGGAGGTCGGGCAGCGGCCGTCGTGGGCGGTGGAGTCCTTCCGGGACGCCGACCAGGACGTCCGCCAGTCGATGCAGCGGGTGCGCACCTCGCCCTTCCTGCTGCACACCGACGACATCCGCGGTTTCGTCTTCGACGTGCGCACGGGTCTGCTGCGCGAGGTCGACCCGGCCTGACCCGACCGGCGTACCGGCCGGCGTGCCGGCCGGGCGCCCCGGGACGGGTCCCGCCGTCCGTGCCGACATCGCGGTCGAAAAAGTCGTATGACCGACATCGCGGGGGCAGTTGTCCACAGGCGGTGACACGAATCGGTAACGGCGGCGAGAATGCGTGATGTGACGTCACGCGGGACCCATCCCGCGTGGTGTCCGTGTTTCGGGGTGGGCCGGTCGCGCAGCGACAGCGTCGGCCCGGAGGAACGGGGCCGAGGAGGGCCGGTTGTCGACCTATGACGATCCAGCGAGCCATGGGGACGCCCCCGCCCGCGCGTATGCGGGGGTGGGGGACGACCTGACCGCCACGGTGGAGCGGGTGCGCGGTTCGGTGGAGAGCGTGATCGAGGGCAAGCCCGAGGTCGTACGGCTCGCGCTGACCGTCCTGCTCGCCGAGGGCCACCTGCTGATCGAGGACGTCCCCGGGGTGGGCAAGACGATGCTCGCCAAGGCGCTGGCGCGGTCCATCGACTGCTCGGTGCGGCGCATCCAGTTCACCCCGGACCTGCTGCCCTCGGACATCACGGGCGTGTCCATCTGGGACCAGCAGCGCCGGGACTTCGAGTTCAAGCCGGGCGCCATCTTCGCGCAGATCGTCATCGGCGACGAGATCAACCGCGCCTCGCCCAAGACCCAGTCCGCGCTGCTGGAGTCCATGGAGGAGCGGCAGGTCACCATCGACGGGCAGACGTACGAGCTGCCCAGCCCCTTCATGGTGGTGGCCACCCAGAACCCGGTCGAGATGGAGGGCACCTACCCGCTGCCCGAGGCCCAGCGCGACCGCTTCATGGCCCGCGTCTCCGTCGGCTACCCGAGCGTGGAGGCCGAGATACGGATGCTCGACGTGCACGGGGGCACCAGCCCGCTGGAGGACCTCCAGCCGGTGGCGCACGCGCACGAGATCGTCAAGCTGGTCGAGGCGGTGCGCGAGGTGCACGTCTCCGAGCCGGTCCGGCGCTACGCGGTCGAGCTGGTCGCCGCCACCCGCACCCACCCCGAGCTGAGACTCGGCGCGTCCCCGCGCGCGGCGCTGCACCTGCTGCGCGCGGCCAAGGCGTCCGCCGCCCTCGCGGGCCGGGAGTACGCGCTGCCGGACGACGTCCAGGCGCTCGCCGCCGCCGTCCTCGCCCACCGCCTGCTGCCCACCGCCCAGGCCCAGCTCAACCGGCGTACGGCCGAGCAGGTGGTGCTGGAGATCCTCCAGCACACCCCGGTGCCCACGGCGGCCCCGGGCCGGCAGAACGGTCTCGGCGGACTCGGCCGGACCATCCCGGCCTACCCCCAGCAGCCTCCGCGGAGTCTGTGATGAGTTCCGGGGGGGCCGGGGCGGCGGAGCCCGACAGCGGGGAGGCGGGCGGCGTCCGCACTGCCCTGGCCGGACTCACCACCCGTGGCCGCTCCTTCCTCGCGGCCGGGATCGCCGCCGCGATCTGCTCGTATCTGCTGGGCCTGGGCGAACTGCTGCGGGTCGGCCTGCTGCTCGCCGTGCTGCCCCTGATCTGCGCGACCGTGCTGTACCGCACCCGCTACCGGGTGGCCGCGAGCCGCCTCCTGGCCCCCGCGCGGGTGCCGGCCGGCAGCGAGGCCCGGGTCCACCTGCGCATGGACAACGTCTCCCGGCTGCCCACCGGTCTGCTGATGCTCCAGGACCAGGTGCCCTACGTCCTCGGGCCGCGCCCCCGTTTCGTGCTGGACCGGATGGAGCCGGGGGGCCGCCGCGAGGTCTCCTACCGGGTCCGCTCCGACCTGCGCGGCCGCTATCCGCTGGGCCCGCTCCAGCTGCGGCTGACGGACCCGTTCGGCATGTGTGAGCTGACCCGCTCCTTCTCGACGTACGACCCCCTGACCGTCACCCCGGGCGTGACTCCGCTGGCCCCGGTCCGCTTCGGCGGCGAGGCCCAGGGGCACGGGGACGGGCGGCAGCGTTCGCCGGCCCTCGCGGGCGAGGACGACGTGATCCCGCGCGGCTACCGCCACGGCGACGACCTGCGCCGGGTGCACTGGCGCTCCACCGCGCGCCACGGCGAGCTGATGGTCCGCCGCGAGGAGCAGCCCCGGCGCTCCCGGTGCACCGTGCTGCTGGACACCCGCGGCGGCGCCTACGAGGGCGCGGGACCGGACTCGGCCTTCGAGTGGGCCGTCTCCGGCGCCGCCTCGGTCCTGGTGCACCTGCTGGAGCGCGGCTTCTCGGTGCGGCTGCTGACCGACGGCGGCGGCGCGGTGCCCGGCGAGGGCGGTTACGGCTTCGCGGGCGCCGGCCAGGAGACGGCGGAGGCGGCCGGGCTGCTGATGGACACCCTGGCGGTGATCGACCACTCCGACGGCACCGGGCTGTCCCGGGCGTACGACGTGCTGCGCGGGGGCAACGAGGGACTGCTGGTCGCCTTCCTGGGCGACCTGGACGAGGAACAGGCCGCCACGGTCGCCAAGATGTGCCGGCGCGGCGGCGGCGCGGTCGCCTTCGTGCTGGACCCCGACACCTGGACGCGGGAGGCGACCGACGTGCCCCGCGCGGGCCACCGGCACGAGGAGCGGCTGCGGCCGCTGCGCGAGGCGGGCTGGACGGCGGTGAGCGTGCCGCGCGGCGCCGCGCTGGACGAACTGTGGCGGCGGGCGGACCGGGAGCGCTCCGGCCTGGCCTCCGTGAACGGGGAGACGCGGTGATGAGCGGACGGGCACGCGTGGCGCTGTGCGCGGCGGCGGCGACGCTGATGACCTGCTGCGCGCTGCTGCCGCTGGTCACCGAGCCGACCTGGCTGATCCAGCTGATCCCGCTGGTGGCCTTGCAGACCGGGGTGGGCGCGGCGGCCCGGCGGGTGCCGCTGGGCCGGGCGCTGACGGTGGTGGCGCAGGCCCTGGTCACCCTGGTGCTGCTGACCCTGGTCTTCGCCCGGCGGCACGCGGTCGCCGGGCTGATCCCCGGCCCGGACGCCTTCCGGTACTTCGCCGAACTGCTCCGACAGGGCGCGGACGACGTCAGCCGGTACGCGACCCCCGCCCCGGTCACCGACGGCATCAAGCTGATGCTGATCGGCGGCGCGCTGGTCGTCGGGCTGCTGGTGGACACGCTGGCGGTGACGTTCCGCAGCGCGGCACCGGCCGGACTGCCGCTGCTCGCGCTGTACTCGGTGGCCGCGGGGCTGTCCGGCGGCGGTGCCGGCGGGCTGTGGTTCCTGGTGGCGGCGGCCGGTTATCTGATGCTGCTGCTCGCCGAGGGCCGTGACCGGCTCGCCCAGTGGGGCCGGGTCTTCGGCGGCGCGCCGCGCGCCCCGGGCGCCCCGGAGGCGGGCGTCGTGGCGCCGGTGCGCACCGGGCGGCGGATCGGCGCGGTCGCGCTGGGCGTGGCCCTGCTGGTGCCGCTCGCCCTGCCCGCGATGCACGGCGGTCTGCTCGACCCGGCCGGCACGGGCGTGGGGGCGGGTGACGGCAACGGCCGCACGGGCTCGGCCGTCAACCCGCTGGTGTCGCTGCGCGACGACCTGAACACCGACGACGACCGCCAGGTGCTGTCCCTGCGGACCGACACCGACGACGTCTCCGACCTGTATCTGCGGATCGTCTCCCTGGACGAGTTCGACGGCACCACCTGGACCCCGGCGACGCGGCCCGTCGTCGGGGTGCCGGACAGGCTGCCCACGCCCTCCGGCCTGGGCCCGGACATCCGGCGCGGCACGGTGCGCACGACCGTCCGGGCGGCGGACTGGTACGCCCAGAGCTGGCTGCCGATGCCCTATCCGGCGAGCGGTGTGCAGGTCGGCGGACGGTGGAAGTACGAGCCCGTCGGGATGACGCTCGTCGGCGAGCGCGGCCAGACCACGCGCGGCCAGACCTACGAGGTGACCAGTCTGGACGTGCGGCCGACCGCGCGGCAGCTGGCCGCCGCGCCCGAGCCCCCGGCCGCCCTGCGGGACCGGTACACCAAGGTGCCGTCCTCGCTGCCGAAGGTGGTGGCCCGCACCGCCAGGGAGATCACCGCGGGCGCGGACAGCCACTACGAGGAGGCCGTCAAGCTCCAGGACTGGTTCGCCGTCACCGGGGGCTTCCAGTACGACACCTCGGTGAAGGTGGGCCGCGGCCCGGACGCCATAGCGAACTTCCTGAAGAAGAAGGAGGGCTTCTGCGTCCACTTCTCCTTCACGATGGCGGCGATGGCCCGCACGCTCGGCATCCCGGCGCGGGTCGCGGTGGGCTTCGCGCCCGGCACCCCGCAGGCCGACGGCACGGTCGCGGTGAACCAGAAGGACGCTCACGCCTGGCCCGAGCTGTACTTCGAGGGGGTGGGCTGGACCCGCTTCGAGCCGACCCCGACCCGCGGCACCACGCCGTCGTACACCCAGTCGGACACCCCCGGCAGCTCGATGCCGGAGGAGGCGCTGCCCTCCAAGGGCGCGTCCTCGGCGCCTTCGGCGGCCGACTCGCCGAGCGCCGCCTGCGCCGACGGGCCGCGCCGGCTCCAGGACTGCGGCAGCCCGTCCGCCGCGGCGGTCCCGCACCGCGACGATGCCGGTACGGACTGGTGGGGATGGCTGCTGATCGGGCTGGGCGCGGTGGTGGTAACCGCGGCTCTGCTGGCGCCGCTGCTGTGGCGGCAGCGGATGCGCGCACGGCGGCTCGGCGGGCACGGGCGGACCCCGCGGGGCGCGGCGGCGCACACCCTGGCCGTCTGGCAGGAGTTGACGGACAGCGCCTGGGACCACGGCATCCCGCCGGACGAGTCGCTGACCCCGCGCAAGGCCGCGGCCCGGATCGTCGGGCTCGGGCGGCTCGACCCGGCGGCCGGGGCCGCCGTGCACCGGGTGGCGGACGCGGTGGAGCAGGTGCTGTACGCGCCCCGGCCGCGCCCGGCGGCGGGAGCGGCCGAGGATGCGCGCCGGGTGGCCGAGGGGCTGCGGGCCTCGGTGGGCACCGGGGCGCGGCTGCGGGCCCGGTTCCTGCCCCGGTCGTCGGTCCGGGCGTGGTGGGCGGTGTCGGCCCGCTGGTCGGCGCTCCGGGCCCGGGCCGCGGCACTCCGGCCGGTACCGCGCCGGCCGTCCGGGCAGCGGGGCTGAGCGGACGGCACGGCCGAGCGGACGCGGAAGAGGCGAGCGGACGTGAAGGGGCGGCCACCGGATGGTGGCCGCCCCTTCACGCATGTCGTCCGTTGTGCCCCGAGTCTGTGCCGCTTCTGTGCCGCTCCGGAGGTCTCCGCGCCGGGAAGGCGTCGCCGTCAGCGTCCCTGTTCGTCCCGGCGGCGCTGCCAGCGCTGCTCGATCCGGTCCATCACGGAGCGCCTCGGCCGCGGCTGCCGGCGCACGGCGGCCGGTGGGTGCTCACCCGGCTTCGGGGTCTTGCGCCAGCCGGTGACGGCCAGCACGGCGCACCCCAGCATGACCAGGAAACCCACCACGCTGACCCAGATCAGCTGCATGACCATTCCGGTCATGAGGAGCGCGATACCGATGAGGAAACCCGCGATCGCCTGGTAGACCCGCCGCCGGGTGTACGTCCGCAGCCCGTTTCCCTCAAGCGCCGACGCGAACTTGGGATCTTCGGCGTACAGCGCTCGCTCCATCTGCTCGAGCATGCGCTGCTCGTGCTCCGAGAGCGGCACGGAGTCCTCCTCATCGTGCGGTCGCCGGGGCGACCCGGGGGGTCCCTTCAGGATAGGCAGGGAATCGCCCCCGTGAAACCCGCCCCTCTACGCCAATTGGCCAACCGGAGTCCGTCATGGCTGTCCGGCTCGCTGAGGCTTCCATTCCCCGGCAGCCGACCCGTCATGCCGGGCGGTGTACCTCGATCATACGGCGCAAACCCCTCGATCGGGCGGCCTGTGGCGTACTCCATCTGCCGCCGAGGCGCTGATCAGCACCGGGTCACGGTGGTGTGCCCCGGGGCACTCGGGACCCCGCGGCGCGCTCAGACCTCCGCGGCCCCCGCCGTCTCACCGAGCACATGGAGCTGGGTGGCGACGGAGTGGAACGCGGGCAGTTCGGCCGCCGCGGCCTCCAGCTTGAGCAGCGCGTCGAGGGCGCCGGGCTCGGTGTCCACCAGGACGCCGGGCACCAGGTCGGCGAAGACGCGCACGCCGT
The DNA here is from genome assembly GCF_000718775.1 of Streptomyces sp. NRRL S-31. Classification (GTDB taxonomy): domain Bacteria; phylum Actinomycetota; class Actinomycetes; order Streptomycetales; family Streptomycetaceae; genus Streptomyces. The sequence goes on along the minus strand of NZ_JOCB01000036.1, from coordinate 85,532 downwards.
GCACCGCGCCGACCCGCAGGCCGGCGCCCTCGACCAGCGCGGTGAGCCGCTCCGCGGTGAACCGGCGGGGCATCGGGTCGCCGGCGCCCCAGCGGCCGTCGGGGTCCTCGAGCGCCTGCCGGGCCTCGCTGAAGTGGCCGGCGAGGGCGCGGGCGAGCACGGCTCCGCCGAGACCGGCGGCGAGCAGGCTGAGGACGCCCTCGGAGCGCAGCGCGGCGACCGCGTTGCGGACGCTCTCGGCCGGGTCGTCCACGTACTCCAGGACGCCGTGGCACAGGACGGCGTCGTAGCCGCCGCGCTCGACCACGTCGAACAGCCCGTGCGCGTCGCCCTGGACGCCCTTGACCCGGTGGGCCACCTCGGCCTCGGCGGCACGGCGCTCCAGCGCGAACAGGGCGTTGGGGCTGGGGTCGACCACGGTGACGTGGTGGCCGAGGCGAGCCAGGGGCACGGCGAACTTGCCGCTGCCGCCACCGGTGTCGAGGACGTCCAGGGAGTCCCGGCCCGTGGCCTTGACCCGGCGGTCGAGGGCGTCCCGTAGGACGTCCCAGACCACGGCGGTACGCAGGGAGGCGCGGGGGCGCGACGGGTCCGACACGGCGGTTGACTCCTCGGCAGGCTGGCGGGCTTCAGGCGACTCCACCCTATTGCCTCCGGCCCCGTACCAGCTCGTCACGCGGGGTGCGGCCCGGTCGCGCGCCTCGCGGCGAAGCGGGCGGTGCTCAGCCCGCGTCGGGGAGTCCGCCCCGCGCTGGAGGAGTGCGCGGGGCCGGGGTGCTCGGGGCCGGGTCGTCCGGTTCGCCGGTGTCCTGGCGGGGCTGGGGCAGGACCGGCTGGAGGACGAGCATCCGCTCGACGATGCGCAGGAACATCGCCACGTCGCGTATCAGGTCGTCGGCGTCCCGCTGGCCGGCGGCGCCCCGGATGCCCGCCTCGGCGCGGGCGCGGCGCGCGGCTCCGGAGGCGAACAGCGCGCTCCACTCGGTCAGTTCGGGGGCGATCTCGGGCAGTACCTCCCAGGCGCTGCGAATCCGGGCCCGGCGGCGCGGGGAGGTCTCGGGCCGGCCCCGCGCGGCGAGCACGGCGGCGGCGGTGCGCAGGGCGGCGAGGTGGGCCGTCGCGTAGCGCTCGTTCGGTGTCGGGAGGACGGCGGCCTCCTCCAGTCCGGCGCGGGCCTGGGCGAGCAGGTCGAGGGCGGCGGGCGGGGCCGTGGCCCGGCGGAGCACGGGGTGCACGTCGCTCGCCGGGCCGGTCAGTGAGGGGGCAGGGCCGGTGACGCGGCGCCGTTGGGCGGCGACTGCGGGATAGTGGGCCATGACGAACCTCCTGTCGTCTGGGTGACGGCACGAATGCCGTATGTGCCCATCGTGCGGTATGCCACTGACAATCCGTTCTGACCTGGGCTTTTGCCATGATCGAAGGTTCAGGCGTATTTTTGGACTGACCAGTCAGTTCAAATCGGCCCGACAGGGGGGCTCGTGGACGCCACGGAGGACACGGACGGCGCCGGCGCCGACACGGACGGCGCCGACGACATCACGGCCGACGTCACGGCCGATGTCACGACCGACGTCACGGCCGACGTCAAGGCCGAGGCCGACGGCGCGGACGTCAAGGCCGATGGCCTCGGACTCGAAGGGCCGCGGGGGTGGGCCTTCCGTGGCATCACCCTCCACGCGGAGCCCGGCTCGCTGATCGCCATCGAGGGACCGTCCGGCTCCGGACGCACCTGTCTGCTGCTCGCGCTCACGGGGCGGATGAAACCCACTGAGGGAGTTGCCTCGGTGGGCGGTTTCACACTCCCCCGGAGGATGGCGGCCGTCCGCCGGGTCTGCGCGGTGGCCAACGTGGCCGGCGTCACCGACCTGGAGCCGGCGCTGACCGTCGGGGAGCACCTGCGTGAACGGGCCCTGCTCCAGCGCCGCTTCGGCGACTCCCCGCGCGAGCTGCTGCACCCCCGGGCCCGGCGCCGGCGGGCCCGGCAGCGCGTCGACGCGGCACTGGCCGCCGCCGGGCTGGACCCCGAGACGCTCCCCAAGGGCCTCCGGACGGCCGTACGCGACCTGGAGCGGCCGCAGGAGCTGCGGCTCTCCCTCGCGCTGGCCCTGCTCGGACGCCCCCGTCTGCTGGGCGTCGACGACGTCGACATGAAGCTCTCGGACGCCGAGCGCGCCGAGGTCTGGGACCTGCTGCGGTCCCTCACGCGCGCGGGCACCACGGTCGTGGCCGTGTGCCGTACCGCTCCCGAGGGCTGTGTCTCCGTGTCCACCGAGCGCGACGAGCCGGGCGACGTCCGAAACGACAGCAACGACCCGGGCGACCGGAAGGAGAAGGCCGATGCGCTCACCGAGGCTGGCCGCGCTTGAGCTGAGGCGCTTCGGGCGCGGGAGGCTGCCGCGCGCGGCGCTGGTCGCGCTGCTGGTGCTCCCCCTGCTCTACGGCGCCCTGTACCTGTGGTCGTTCTGGGACCCCTACGGCCGGCTGGACCGCATACCCGTGGCCCTGGTCAACGACGACAAGGGCGCCACGGCGGGCGGGAAGAGGATCACCGCCGGCGACGACATCGTGGACGGGCTGCGCGACAGCCGCACCTTCGAGTGGCACGAGGTGAGCGACGCGGAGGCCCTCGAGGGCGTGGAGAACGGCACGTACTACCTGTCGCTGACCATGCCGGCCGACTTCAGCCGCCGGATAGCGTCCAGTTCGGGCGACTCCCCGGAGACCGGAGCCCTCCGGGTGCGCACCAACGACGCGAACAACTACATCGTCGGCCAGATCTCCCGCACCGTCTTCAACGAGGTGCGCTCGGCCGCGTCCTCGAAGGCGTCCCGGTCCTTCCTGGACAAGATCTTCGTGTCCTTCTCCGACATCCACGACGAGACCGTCACGGCCGCCGAGGGCGCCGACAAGCTGAACACCGGCATCGGCAAGGCGGAGAAGGGCTCCAAGGACCTCGCCGACGGGCTGAAGGACCTCAAGGGCGGCAGCGGCAAGCTGGCCAAGGGCCTGAAGAAGCTCGACACCGGCGCCGGCGACCTCCAGGACGGTTCGCGGCGGGTCGCCGACGGCACCCAGGCGCTCGCCGACAAGGTCGACGGCGTCTACGCCGAGGCGGGCCCGTTCATCAAGCACAACGAGAAGACGATCGGGGACACCGCCCGGCTGGTCTCCGACTCGGCCAAGGCGGTCAAGGACAACCTGGACGTGCTGGTCAAGGTCGCGCCGGGCGCCGCCAGGGCCGCCCACACGTCCGCCGCCGTGCTGGACGACGTGTACGACAGGCGCTGCGCGCCCGCGACCCTCCCCGACCCGGTCTGCCCGGACCTGAAGCGGGCGAAGACCGCCGCGGCCGAGGTGGCGACCGTCGCCGACGACCTCAACACGCTCATCGCCGACCAGGACGGCGACCTGAAGACGATGCGGGACAACCTGGGCACGCTCCGGAAGCAGGCGGACGCCCTCGCCGAGCGGGCCCCGCACCTCTCCGAGGACGTCGACGACGCCGTCAAGAAGATCGACAAGCTGAACACCGGCGCACAGCGGGTCGCCGACGGCGCCGAGAAGCTGCACACCGGGCTGGGCACCGCGCACACCGGCGCGGTCACCCTGGACGAGGGCATCGGCACCGCCAAGTCGGGCGCCGAGACCCTGCACGCCGGGCTGTACAAGCTGTCCGACGGCTCCGGCAAGCTGGCCGGCGGGCTGCACTCCGGCGCGGAGAAGATCCCGGACTACGACAAGCGGGACCGCGACCGGCGCACCGGCGTGATGGCCGACCCGGTCCAGCTGGCCTCCCACGACCTGCACAAGGCCCCGAACTACGGCACCGGTTTCGCCCCCTACTTCATCCCGCTGTCCCTGTGGGTCGGCGCGATGGTGGCCTACATGCTGATCCCGCCGCTCAACCGGCGCGCCCTCGCGGCCGGCGCGTCCGCCTGGCGCATCGCGTTCGCCGGCTGGCTGCCGGTGGTCGCCGTGGGCGTGCTCCAGGTGGCCGCCCTGATGGCCGTGCTGCACTGGGGGATCGGTCTCCAGATGCTCCGCGCGGCCGGCACGATCGGCTTCCTGTGCCTGGTCACAACCTGTTTCGCGGCGATCGTGCAATGGCTGAACGCCTGCTTCGGCGCGGCCGGCCGGATACTGGTGCTCGCCCTGCTGATGCTCCAGCTCACCTCGGCGGGCGGCACCTATCCCGTGCAGACCAGTCCCGGGTTCTTCAGCGCGATCCACCCGTTCCTGCCGATGAGCTACGTCGTGGAGGCACTGCGCCGGCTGATCACGGGCGGCGGACTCGGCCCGGTGTGGCAGGCGTGCGCGGTGCTCTCCGCGTTCACCGCCGGCGCGCTCGCGCTGACCGCCCTCGCGGCCCGGCGCCGCCAGGTGTGGACGCCGGAGCGGCTGCACCCGGAGCTGAGCCTGTGATCCCCAAGGCGCGTCCGCACGCGCGCGTACCTGTGAGAATCGGGGCCATGGAAAGCAGCAGCGCCAGGGCCGGCGGCAGCGCGCGCCGCGAGGCCACCCGGCAGAAGCTCTACGAGGCGGCCGTCACCCTCATCGCCGAGCAGGGCTTCTCCGCCACCACGGTGGACGAGATCGCCGAGCGGGCCGGGGTCGCGAAGGGCACGGTCTACTACAACTTCGCGAGCAAGTCCGTTCTCTTCGAGGAGCTGCTCCGGCACGGCGTCGGCCTGCTCACCGCCTCCCTGCGGGAGGCGGCCGAGGCGGCGGCGCGCGAGGGCCGCGACAAGGTGGACGCGCTGGACGCGATGGTCCGCGCGGGCCTGGTCTTCATCGACCGCTACCCGGCCTTCACCCAGCTGTACGTCGCCGAGCTGTGGCGCACCAACCGGGCCTGGCAGTCCACCCTGATGGTGGTGCGGCAGGAGGCGGTCGCGGTGGTGGAGGGGGTGCTGCGCGACGGCGTGGCGGCCGGCGAGTTCAGCGACGAGATCGACGTCCAGCTGACGGCGGCGGCGCTGGTCGGCATGGTCCTGGTGGCCGCGCTGGACTGGAAGTCCTTCCAGCCGGAGCGCTCCCTGGACGACGTCCACGCGGCCCTGTCCCGGCTGCTCCAGGGACGGGTCAGCGGCAGGGTCTGAGCGAACGGGTCCGCTCACGGCACCCGCCCGGGCACTCCCGGCACAGAGGGAAGGCGCCGGTCCGCTTCCGGACCGGCGCCTTCCTTCCCCCCGTTCCCCCGTGTCCCGCTTCCGCCGACGGATCGGCGGAAGGAGTGGCCGGTGGGCGGGCGCCGTTTCCGCCGCCCCGTGTCGGCGGTGCCGCGCCACGCCCCCTGCCATGGCTCCACTCTCCCGTCCGGACCGGCGCCGCCCCATCCGCGCTCGTACTCATCCGGCCGGCTGAGTACCGGTACTCAGCCGGCCGCGCGCGGGCCCGCGCCGCGGCCCGCCGGCTGGCTACGATCGCCTCCGTGTCCGTACTCCCTTTGGTGTTCACCAGCGGCTGGGCCAGCGGCATCAACGCCTACGCGGTGGTGCTGCTGCTCGGCCTGTTCGGCGCGACGGGGGTGAGCGACGACGTCCCGCAGACGTTGCAGCGCCCCGAGGTGCTGATCACGGCCGGGGTGCTGTTCCTGTGCGAGGCCGTCGCCGACAAGATCCCGTACGTCGACTCGCTGTGGGACTCCGTGCACACGGTGGTCCGTCCGCTCGCCGGTGCCTGGGTGGGGGCGCTGCTCGCCGGGCAGAGCGGCTCGCTCCCCGACGTGGCGGCCGGGCTGCTCGGCGGTTCGACGGCGCTGGCCAGCCACACCGTCAAGGCCGGGACACGGATGGCGGTCAACGCCTCGCCCGAGCCGTTCAGCAACATCGTGCTGAGCCTCGCCGAGGACCTCGGGGCCGGGGCCGTCGTCGCGTTGGCGGTGTTCCATCCGGTGGCGGCGGCGGTCGTCGCGGCGGTCCTGCTCGCCGGCGGGCTGCTGGCCCTGCTCTTCCTCGCCTCGCGCATCCGGCGTTTCCTGCGCCGCCGGGCGCAGCGGCGCGAGGAGCGGCGCCTGGCCTCACGGGCCCCCTGACCCGCGGCGCCACCGCCCGGCGGCCGGGCTGTCGGTGGCGGCCGATAAAGTCACCGGCATGGCACGGATTGCGGTGATCGGCGCCGGGATGGGCGCGATGGCGGCCGCCGCCCGGCTGGCCGTCGCGGGCCACCGGGTGGTGGTGTACGAGCGTACGGAGACGTACGGCGGTGCGGTGCGCCGGTTCGAGCGGGACGGGTTCCGCTTCGACACGGGCCCCGGCCTGCTCACGCTGCCCGCGGTCTACCGCGATCTGTTCGTCAAGACCGGCAAGGAGCCGCTGGAGGACCGCGTCGAGCTGGTCCAGGTGGACCCGTCGGCGCGGCACGTCTTCGCGGACGGCAGCGAGGTGTCCCTGCCGAACGCCTCGCGCGCGGGTGTCGTCGCGGCCCTCGACGAGGTGCTGGGCGAGGGCGCGGGCGGACGCTGGGGCGACTTCCTGGTGCGGGCCCGCGAGACCTGGGACCGCACGCGCCGGCCCCTGCTGGAGGAGCCGCTGTGGCCCAACTGGCGGGTGCTGGCCGACAAGGAGCCCTATCCGGGGGTGCCGCGCAAACGGCTGCTGCGCACGCGCCGGGCCGCGACGCTGGCCGAGATCGGTCGCTGGGAGCTGCGGGACGACCGGCTGGAGGCCCTGCTGGCGAGTCACGCGCTCGCGTACGGCGTCGACCCCTGGAACGCCCCGGCGAGCGCGGCGGTGCTGCCGTACATGGAGCACGCCTTCGGCACCTGGTACGTGCGCGGCGGCATCCGGGAGCTGGCGCGCGCGGTGTACGAGCGGTGCCGGCAGCGGCGGGTGGAGTTCGTCTTCGGCGCCGAGGTCACCCGGATCGTGGAGGCGGACGGCCGGGCGGCGGGGGTGGAACTCGCCGACGGGAGTGTCACCGAGGCGGACCACGTCGTGGCGGACGTGCACCCGGCGCGGCTGCGGGCCCTGACGGAGCGTCCGCTGGACGCCGAGGGCGATGTACGGGCCGACCCGGACGCCACCCCGCCCGCCCGGTTCACGCTGCTGCTCGCCCTGCGCGGCGGCCGGGAGCCCCGAGCCGCGCACCGCACGGTCGTCCATCCGGCGGCCCCGGAGTCGGAGTGGGACTTCCTCGCCTCGCCGGGCGGTGACCTGCCCCCGCCGCCCACGGTGACCGTCCTGCGCCCCGACGACCCGGCGCTGCGCCCCGACGACGACCACGAGTCGGTGGTCTTGTCCGCCACGGTGCCGACCGACGCCCCCTGGGCCCAGGAGGACACGGCCCGGCGGTACACGGAGCTGCTGCTCGACGCGGCCGGCCGTGTGCTGCCCGGTCTGCGCGAGCGGCTGCTGTGGCACGAGGTGCGGGCGCCGGGTGACACCGAGGACGAGACGGGCGCCCGGCACGGGGCCGTGCCCGCGCCGGCGCTCGCCGCCGGCCGGGGACGCTTCCTGCACCCGGCGAACACCACGCGGCTGCCCGGGCTGTACCGGGCCGGCGGCTGGTCCCACCCGGGGGGCGGACTCTCGCACGCGGGCATGTCGGGCGCGCTGGTGGCCGGGCTGATCGTGGAGGGGCCGGAGTTCCGCGGCTCGCGGTGAGCCGCGGCCGGCCCGCTCAGAAGCGGTACTGCTCGTCGTACCCGACGCCGGGCTGCGGCTGGTGCGGGTACGGCTGCTCCTGCGGGAGTTCGCCGCCGTGGACCTCGTCGGTGCGCTGCTGCGGCACCCACACCCCGCCCGGCGGCGTCTCGGCGTGGCCGCCGGTGGCGTACGGGTCCTGGGGGTAGCCCGGCTGCTGCCCGTACTGCTGGTCCTGGCCGCCGTAGCCCTGGTCGTAGGAGGCGTAGGGCTGGCTGCCGATGTACGGGTCGGAGTAGTTGGCGTAGCCCTGCTGGCGGCCGGCGGTGTCGTAGTCGTAGTCCGGCCGGCCGTAGTCGGCGTAGTCGTAACCGGCGGGCTGCGGGGCGTTGTTCGCGTAGGCGGTGTCGCCGTAGACGCCGTAGTTGCCGGTGTCGTCGGGGAGGGGCTGCGGCGCGTAGACGCCGGTGGTCCCGTCGGCGGCGGGCTCGGCCGTCCGGGAGGCGGCCGGGGTGAAGACGTCGTCGCGCTCGTAGTCGTCGTCGTAGTCGCCGCCCGCCGGGCCGTGGCCGTGGGGCGGGTGGTCGCCGCCGTGACCGGGGGCGTGGTCGCCGGCGGTCGCGTCCGCGTCCGCGGGGGCGTCCGGCGGGACCGGACCGGGCCGTTCCGCGCGTCCGCGGCGGCGCTTGCTGCCGCCGCCGGCCCCGCCCTCGGGCCGCTTGACCGCCCAGCCGGCGGCGAAGCCGCGGCGGAAGGACAGCGTGACGTAGGTCTGGCCGACCGCGAAGGCGATGGCGCCCAGCGCGATCACGATGACGGAGGGCATCAGCACCCCCACCACGACGCCGAGGAATCCGGTGAAGGCGAGCAGCCGCCAGCGCAGCCGCGCCTTGTACTGAAGCAGCACCTCGCCCAGCAACCACAACGCGACGCCGCCGAACGCGATATAGAGGACCGCCCAGCCCATGTACGCCCCTCTCCCAGTGGCCGCTACGCAGTGTGTCGTACCGCGGTGCGGCCGGTCTAGGCCCGCGGGGGGTGGTGCAGGCCCAGGTTCTCGTAGATTTCCAGGGTCGCCGTGGAGTTGTTGAGCGTGATGAAGTGCAGTCCGGGCACTCCCTCGGCCAGCAGCCGAGCGCAGAACTCCGTGGCGAACTCGATACCGATGGAGCGTACCGCCGCCGGATCGTCCTTCGCTGTGAGGATGCGCTCTTTCAGGGCGTCCGGGAAGTCGGCGTTGCTGAGTTTGGGCAACCGTTCCAGCATCTTCACGCTGGTGACCGGCAGGATTTCCGGGATCACCGGGGTGTCGCACCCCGCCCGCGCCACGCGGTCGCGCAGCCGGAGGTACGACTCCGGCCGGAAGAACATCTGTGTGATGGCGTAGTCGGCGCCCGCACGGCACTTGTCCACGAAGTGGGTGACGTCGGTGTCCCAGTCGGCGGAGCGCGGGTGCATCTCCGGGAACGCGGCGACGCCCACGCAGAAGTCGCCCGACTCCTTGATGAGCCGGACGAGTTCGGCCGCGTAGGTCAGGCCCCGCGGGTGCGGCACCCACTCGCCCATGGGGTCGCCGGGCGGGTCGCCGCGCACGGCGAGCATGTTGCGGATGCCCGCGTCCGCGTACTGGCCGATGATGTTGCGCAGTTCCGCGATGGAGTGGTCGACCGCGGTGAGGTGCGCGACCGGGGTCAGTGTCGTGTCGGCGACGATCTGCTGGGTCTCCTTGACCGTGCCCGCGCGGGTGGATCCGCCGGCGCCGTAGGTCACGGAGACGAAGTCGGGGGCGACCGCCTCGACCCGCCGGAGCGCACTCCACAGGTTCCGCTCGCCCTTGGGAGTCTTCGGCGCAGAGAACTCGAACGAGTACGTCGTCTTGCCGGTGGCGAGGATGTCCCGCACGGTGCGTGCGCGATCAGTCCTGGTGGATGGGGTTCCGAGGGCCATACCGGCAGGTTAGCCAGGGGCGGACGGTCTCCCAACCACGCCTCGGAAATTTGCCCGAATTGTCGGCTCCCTGTCCACCCCTTGGACAGAAAACCGGACAACAGCCGCCGGGGGAGGTCTCCGCACCGCACCGGACGCCGCCCCCTAGCCCTGCCGCAGCCGTTTGGCGAACTCCGCCGCCGCCGCGCCCGGGTCGTCCGCCTCGGTGATCGCGCGGACCACCACCACCCGGCGGGCCCCCGCGTCCAGGACCTCGTCCAGGTTGCCGAGGTCGATGCCGCCGATGGCGAACCAGGGGCGGTCGGTGCCGAGACCCGCCGTGTAACGGACCAGGTCGAGGCCGGGTGCATGCCGGCCGGGCTTGGTGGGGGTGGGCCAGCAGGGGCCGGTGCAGAAGTAGTCCACGCCCTCCTGGACGGCGGCCGCGGCGGCCTCCGCCTCGGCGTGCGTGGAGCGGCCTATGAGGACGTCGTCGCCGAGGATGGCGCGGGCCGCGGGGACCGGCAGGTCGCCCTGGCCGAGGTGGAGCACGTCGGCGCGGGCGGCGTGGGCGACGTCGGCCCGGTCGTTGACCGCGAGCAGCTTGTCGTGCCGGGCGCAGGCGTCGGCGAAGACCGCCAGGTGTTCCAGCTCCTCGGCGGCCTCCATGCCCTTGTCGCGCAGCTGCACGATGTCGACACCGCCGGCCAGCACCGCGTCCAGGAACTCGGGCAGGTCGCCCTGGCGCTCACGGGCGTCCGTGCAGAGGTACAGGCGGGCGTCGGCGAGCGCGGCGCGGGCGGTGTCGGTCATGCGTGGGTCCCCCCGGGGTCGGTGTCTGGCGGTGGTCGGCGGTGGTGGTGCGCGGGCGGCCGGCCCGCGCACCACCTCCTGCTGCGGATCGGCTCAGACGGCGAGCGCCTGGGCGCGGCGCTTCACCTCCGTGCCGCGATTCTCGCTCAGGGCCTGGGCGGGGGTGCCGGGGAGGGTCGGGTCGGGAGTGAAGAGCCACTCGATCATCTCTTCGTCCGTGAAGCCGTCGTCCCGCAGGAGCGTCAGGGTCCCGGACAGGCCCTTGACGACCTTGTCCCCGTCGATGAAGGCGGCGGGGACGTGCAGCGCCCGGTTCTCACCCCGGCGCACGGCGATGAGCTGGCCCTCCTTGACCAGCTGCCGGACGCGCGTCACCTCGACGCCGAGTTGTTCGGCGATGTCGGGGAGGGTGAGCCAGGCGGGGACGAGAGCATCAATCTTTGCGTCAATCTCGGTCACGGAAACAAGCCTGCCATCCTCCACTGACAGTCGGAAGTCAGGCAGGTCCGGCCGGGCGGCCGCGCCCACGCCCGCCGGACGGATCACGGCGACGGAAACGGCCGGAAACCGCCTAGTCCGCCGTGGCGTCCTTCAGGGGGCGGGCCGGGTCGGACAGGGCCGTCGCGTCCATATGCCGGCCCGCCTCGATCAGGCGGCGGCCCTGGGCCAGGTCGCGCGGACGGCCGACGGCCAGCAGGGAGACCAGGCGGTCCTCGCGCAGCCAGCACACCGTCCAGGACGGCCCCGCCGGGTCGCCCCGCCACACGAGGCGGTCGGCGGCGGCGTGATGGCCGGCGTACTGCACGAACCGGCCGAACTGCTCCGACCAGAAGTAGGGCACCGGGTCGTAGACCGCGGGCGTCTCGCCGAGGATGTTCGCGGCGACCGTGCGCGGGCCCTGGAGGGCGTTGTCCCAGTGGTGGACGAGGAGCCGTTCGCCGTAGCGGGCCGAGGGGAAGGACGCGCAGTCGCCGACGGCGTACACGTCCGGCAGGCAGGTGCGCAGCCGGTCGTCGGCGAGGACCTCGCCGTGCGCGCCCAGCTCCACGCCGGAGCCCGCCAGCCAGGCGGTGGCGGGGCGGGCGCCGATGCCGACGACGACGGCCCCGGCGGGCAGCCGGGTGCCGTCGGCGAGCACCACCGCGCCGGGCTCGACGCGCTCCACGCGCGCGCGTGTGCGCAGCTCGGCGCCGCTGTCGGCGTACCAGGCGGCCATCGGCGCGGTGACCTCGGCGGGCAGGGCGCCGGCGAGCGGGTGGTCGGCCGCCTCCACGACGGTCACCGCGCAGCCGGCCTCGCGGGCGGCGGTGGCGAACTCGGCGCCGATCCAGCCGGCGCCCACGACCACGATGTCGTGCTGGCGGGCGAGGACGGGGCGCAGCCGTTCGGCGTCGTCCAGGGTGCGCAGCAGATGGACGCCGGGCACGCCCTCGGCGCCGGGCAGCCCGACCGGTTCGGCGCCGGTGGCGAGCACCAGGACGTCGTACGGCACCGGGCCCGCCTCGGTGTCCAGCTCGCGCTCGGGGGCCCGGAGGCCGTGCACCTCGCAGCCGAGGCGCAGCTCGACGCCGAGGGAGTCGAAGTCGACGTCGAAGGCGGAGTCCTCGGCCTTGCCGAGCAGCACCGCCTTCGACAGCGGCGGCCGGTCGTACGGTTGGTGCGGCTCGGCGCCGATGACGGTCACCGCGCCCGAGAAGGCCTGTTCCCGCAGGGCCACCGCGGTCTGCACCCCGGCCATGCCCGCGCCGACGACGACCACGCGCCGCCCCTGTGACGTGCTCTCCTGCGCTGTCTGCTCGCTCACCCGATCACCATAGACACATGACGGAACGTCAGTCAGGGGGCGTGCTCGGTGAGCTGCTCCACAACGCTGGTGCCGGAGCCCGGCCCGGATTCCCACTCCCAGGTCTCCGCCAGCCGCAGCCGCCCGTCCGGCAGCTCCACGACCGTGGACACGCAGTGCCCCGAGGCGGTGGTGCCGTCGGTCCTGAGCTGCACGTACCGGAAGTCCAGCCGGTCCCCCTCGCGGGTGCCGACCAGATGGCCGCGCACGACGTCCCCGCCCGCGTACTCGGCCCAGATCTCCCGGCCCTCCTCGTGGTAGGCGAACCGGGTGTGGGTACCCACCTGGCCCGGGGCCTGGTCGGACACGGGGGCGAAGGTCAGTCCGTCGAGCGACCGGGCCATGGGACGGGGCTCCCTTACGGGTGAGGAGGGCTGCGGGCTAGGGTGACCACCGTACAAGCACTCGCGGGAGCCCGGACGACCGGGCTGAGAGGGAGGCTCGCGGCCTCCGACCGTACGAACCTGATCCGGGTCATGCCGGCGAAGGGAGGGGCTCACCGCCCATGTCGTCACGTACGTCCGACGTCCTCGTCATCGGGGGCGGAATCATCGGCCTGGTCACGGCCTGGCGCGCGGCGCAGCGCGGGCTCGCCACGGCCGTCGTGGACCCCGAGCCCGGCGGCGGGGCCGCGCGGGTGGCGGCCGGGATGCTGGCCGCGGTCACCGAGCTGCACTACGGCGAGGAGACCCTGCTCGGCCTGAACCTGGAGTCGGCCCGCCGCTATCCGCGGTTCGCGGCCGAGCTGACCGAGCTGACCGGCCACGACCTCGGCTACCGGCGCTGCGGCACCCTCGCCGTCGCGCTGGACGCCGACGACCGCGCGCACCTGCGGGAACTGCACGCGCTCCAGCGGCGCTCGGGCCTTGAGTCGGAGTGGCTGTCCGGGCGGGAGTGCCGGCGGCTGGAGCCGATGCTCGCGCCGGGGGTGCGCGGCGGGCTGCGGGTCGACGGCGACCACCAGATCGACCCGCGCCGGCTGGCGACGGCCCTGGTGGCCGCCTGCGAGCGGACCGGCGTGGTGTTCCACCGGGTCCGGGCTGAGCGGCTGGACGTGGCCGGGGACCGGGCCGTCGGGGTCACCGCGGCGGACGGCACCGGGCTGCGCGCGGAGCGGGTGGTGCTCGCCGCCGGCAGTCTGAGCGGGCGCCTGGCGGGGGTGCCCGAAGAGCTGCTGCCGCCGGTGCGGCCGGTCAAGGGGCAGGTGCTGCGGCTCACCGTGCCGCGCCGGTACGCGCCGTTCCTGAGCCGCACCGTACGGGCCGTGGTGCGCGGCGGCCAGGTGTACCTGGTGCCCCGGGAGAACGGCGAGCTGGTCGTCGGCGCCACCAGCGAGGAGCTGGGCTGGGACACGACGGTCACGGCCGGGGGCGTGTACGAGCTGCTGCGGGACGCCCACGAGCTGGTGCCGGGCATCACCGAGCTGCCGTTCACCGAGGCCCGGGCCGGACTGCGCCCCTGCTCCCCCGACAACGCGCCGCTGCTCGGCCCGTCCGGCCTGGCCGGACTGCTGCTGGCCACCGGGCACCACCGCAACGGGGTGCTGCTCACCCCGGTCACGGGTGACGTGCTGGCGCACGCCCTGGTCACCGGAGACCTCCCGGAGGAGGCCCGCCCGTTCACCCCGCGGCGCTTCGGCGCCGCCCGTCCGGAACAGCTGGAGCAGCCCGTATGAGCATCACCGTCTCCGTCAACGGCGAACCCCGCCGTATCGCCCCGGGCACCGCGCTGGACGCCCTCGTGGGAGCCCTCACCGCGGCGCCGCGCGGAGTGGCCGCCGCCGTCAACGAGACCGTCGTCCCGCGCGCGCAGTGGTCGGCGACCGCCCTCGCCGAGGGCGACCGCGTCGAAGTCCTCACCGCCGTACAGGGAGGCTGAGCCATGGCCGACGATCCCCTGGTCCTCGGAGACCTGACCTTCTCGTCCCGGCTGATCATGGGCACGGGCGGGGCACCCAGCCTGGAGGTGCTGGAGCGCTCGCTGGTCGCCTCGGGCACGGAACTCACGACGGTCGCCATGCGCCGGGTGGACCCCTCCGTGCACGGCTCGGTGCTCTCGGTGCTGGAGCGGCTCGGCATCCGGGTGCTGCCGAACACGGCGGGCTGTTTCACCGCCGGCGAGGCCGTGCTGACCGCCCGGCTGGCCCGGGAGGCGCTGGGCACGGACCTGGTGAAACTGGAGGTCATCGCCGACGAGCGGACGCTGCTGCCGGATCCGGTGGAAACGCTGGAGGCGGCGGAGACGCTGGTCGACGACGGGTTCACGGTACTGCCGTACACGAACGACGATCCGGTGCTCGCGCGGAGGCTGGAGGACGTCGGCTGTGCGGCGGTCATGCCGCTCGGCTCGCCGATCGGCTCCGGGCTGGGCATCCGCAACCCGCACAACTTCCAGCTGATCGTGGAGCATGCGCGCGTGCCGGTGATCCTGGACGCGGGGGCCGGTACGGCGTCCGACGCGGCGCTGGCGATGGAGCTGGGGTGCGCGGGGGTGATGCTGGCGTCGGCGGTGACGCGGGCGCAGGAGCCGGAGCGGATGGCCGCCGCCATGCGGCTCGCGGTGGAGGGCGGCCGGCTGGCCCGGCTGGCGGGCCGGATCCCGCGGCGGTACCTCGCGGAGGCGTCCTCCCCCACGGAGGGCCTGGCGGCGCTGGATCCGGAGCGGCCCGCGTTCCGGTCCGTGCCGTAGCCCGGGCGCGTGCATCGCGTCACAGGTCGGCTCCAGTCCCGCCCCGGGGCCGGTCCGCGGGGCGGGGGCGCCGGTCCTCCCTCGTAGACTCGCCTCTCGTGGATACGACCCTTCAGGACCCCCTCGTCGGGCAGGTGCTCGACGGCCGGTACCGCGTGGACGCGCGGATCGCGGCCGGCGGGATGGCCACGGTCTACCGGGCCCTGGACACCCGCCTGGACCGTGTGCTCGCGCTGAAGGTCATGCACCCGGCGCTCGCGGCCGACGGGTCCTTCGTCGAGCGCTTCATACGCGAGGCCAAGTCGGTCGCCCGGCTCGACCACCCCAACGTGGTGCAGGTCTTCGACCAGGGCACCGACGGGGCGTACGTCTACCTGGCGATGGAGTACGTCGCCGGCTGCACCCTGCGGGACGTGCTGCGCGAGCGGGGCGCCGTGCAGCCGCGGGCCGCGCTGGACATCCTGGAGCCGGTGCTCGCCGCGCTGGGCGCCGCGCACCGGGCCGGGTTCGTGCACCGCGACATGAAGCCCGAGAACGTGCTCATAGGCGACGACGGGCGGGTCAAGGTCGCCGACTTCGGGCTGGTGCGCTCCGTGGACACGGTGACCAGCACCACGGGGGCCGTGCTCGGCACCGTCTCCTATCTCGCGCCCGAGCAGATCGAGCAGGGCACCACCGACCCGCGCGTCGACGTGTACGCGTGCGGAGTGGTGCTGTACGAGATGCTGACGGGCGCGAAGCCGCACTCCGGGGGCTCCCCGGCCCAGGTGCTCTACCAGCACCTGCACGCGGACGTCCCGCCGCCCTCGGCGCTGGTGTCCGGGCTGTCGTACCGGCTGGACGAGCTGGTGGCGTCGGCCACCGCGCGTACCCCGGACCGCCGGCCCGGGGACGCGGTCGCCCTGCTCGCCGAGGTGCGGGCGGCCCGCGCGACGCTGACCGACGAGCAGCTGGACGCGCTGCCGCCGCAGGCACTGACGGCGGAGCACGACAACGCCGGGGACCGGACGAGCGTGATCCCGCGCAGCCTGACGGTGCCCCGGCCGCCGTCCGCCGGCGAGGACGCCCTCGACGGCTCCGGCGCGGACGGCGTCGACCGCACCGCCCGTCTCGCCGCCCCGCCCGTGGCGCCGCGCCGGCGCCCGGCGCGGCCCCCGCGCGCGGTGCTCGCGCTGATCGCGGCCGTACTGGTGGTGCTCGGTGTGGGCGCCGGGGTCTGGTACATCAACTCGGGGCAGTTCACCAAGGTGCCGCCGCTGCTGGCCAAGACCGAGGCGCAGGCCAGGGACCGGCTGCGGACGGCCGGGCTGGACGTCGGCCAGGTCAAGCGCGCCTACAGCGACACCGTCGACCGGGGCACGGTGATCGGCTCCGACCCGGCGCCCGGCGCCCGTATCCGCGACCACGACTCGGTGACGCTGACCGTGTCGCTGGGCCCGGAGACGGTGAACGTGCCGAACGTGGAGGGGCAGTCGCTGGCGAAGGCGCGGGCCCGGCTGAAGGCGGACGGCCTGGCACCGGGCATGGTCACCCGGGAGTTCGACGAGGACGTCCCGCGGGGCTCGGTGATCCGTACGACGCCGGACGCGGGCACCAGGCGGCACGCGGGGTCGGCGATCGCGCTGGTCGTCAGCAAGGGCAGCCCCGTCGAGGTGCCGGACGTCACCGGCGAGGACCTGGACAGCGCGAGGGACGAGCTGGCGGACGCCGGGCTGAAGGTGAAGGTCGCCACCGGGCGGGTCGACTCGGAGTTCGACAAGGGCGCGGTCGCCGAGCAGAGCCCCGGGGACGGGAGCGAGGCGGCCGAGGGCGACACGGTGACGCTGACGCTGTCCAAGGGCCCGGAGATGGTCGAGGTCCCGGACGTGGTCGGCGACAGCGTGGAGGACGCGCACGACGCCCTGGAGGGCGCGGGCTTCGAGGTGGACGAGGACCGCGGGCTGCTCGGGCTGTTCGGGGACACCGTGAAGAAGCAGTCGGTGGCGGGCGGCGATCCGGCGCCCAAGGGGTCGACGATCACCATCACCATCCGGTGAGGTGACGGGCGTACGGTCGGCGCGCCCGGTGACCGGAGTCACCGGGGACCGCGGTCCGGGCGCGGTCGTGGACGTGCCACCCTGAACGGGTGAGTTCCGATCAGTCCCCCCTCCCCCGCCTCCCCCGCAATCCCGTCGGCGGCCATGTGCCCGTGGCCGGCGGCCTGCACTCCGTCGGGCTGTCCTACGCCCGCGAGCTGAAGGCGGAGACCGTGCAGGTCTTCGTCGCCAATCCGCGCGGCTGGGCCACGCCCGCCGGGAACCCGCGGCAGGACGAGGCGTTCCGGGCGGCGTGCGCCGAGGAGTCGATCCCGGCGTACGTCCACGCCCCCTACCTGATCAACTTCGGCTCGCACACCGAGGCGACGGTGGAGCGGTCGGTGGAGTCGCTGCGGCACTCGCTGCGACGCGCCCGGGAGATCGGCGCGCTGGGCGTGGTGGTGCACACCGGGAGCGCGACCGGGGGCCGGCCGCGGGAGGTGGCGCTGCGCCAGGTGCGTGAGCGCATGCTGCCCCTGCTGGAGGAGCTGACCCACGACGACGACCCGTTCCTGCTGCTGGAGTCGACGGCCGGGCAGGGTGCCTCGCTGTGCTCGCGCACCTGGGACTTCGGGCCGTACTTCGAGGCGCTGGACGCCCACCCGAGGCTGGGCGTGTGCCTGGACACCTGCCATGTGTTCGCCGCCGGGCACGACCTGGCGGAACCGGGCGGCATGCACCGGACGCTGGACCTGCTGGTGGAGACCGTCGGCCCGGGCCGGCTGAAGCTGATCCACGCCAACGACTCCAAGGACGTGGCGGGCGCGCACAAGGACCGGCACGAGAACATCGGCGCCGGCCACATCGGCGAGGACCCCTTCCGGGCGCTGCTGACCCACCCCGCGACCGAGGGCGTGCCGCTGGTCATCGAGACGCCGGGCGGCAAGGAGGGGCACGCGGCGGATGTGGAGCGGCTGAAGAAACTCCGCTGATCCCTTCGCTTGGGGAATACCCCCAGGGGGTATACGGTTCCTGTCGGACGCAGGAACCGTTACCTGACATGGGGGCAGTCATGCAGCACGAGGCGCACACGGAGCACGGACACCGGCCCGACGCGCACGCGCACCACGACGCGCACGCGCACCACCAGGGCGAGCACGCGCACCACCACGCGCCCTCCGCCACCTGGGCCATGGCCGCACAGGCCACCCTGCACTGCCTGACCGGCTGCGCCATCGGCGAGGTGCTCGGCATGGTCGTCGGCACGGCGCTCGGCTGGGGCAACCTGCCGACCACGGTGCTCGCGATCGCGCTGGCCTTCATCTTCGGCTACTCGCTCACCCTGCGCGGGGTGCTGCGGGCCGGTGTGGGCTTCCGTACGGCCTTCCGGGTGGCGCTGGCCGCGGACACCCTGTCCATCGCGGTGATGGAGCTGATCGACAACGGCGTGATCGTGGTCTGGCCGTCCGCGATGGACGCCATGCTCGACGACCCGCTGTTCTGGATCTCGCTCGCGGCCTCCCTCGCGATCGCCTTCGTGGTGACCGCCCCGGTCAACAAGTGGATGATCGGCCGGGGCAAGGGACACGCGGTGGTGCACCAGTACCACCACTGAGCGGGCCGGGGATCAGAGCTCGGGGCCGTCCCCGGGCTCCTCCTGGTAGGAGTAGCGCTGTTCCTTCCAGGGGTCGCCGATGTTGTGGTAGCCGCGCTCCTCCCAGAAACCGCGGCGGTCGGCCGTCATGTACTCCACGCCCCGGACCCATTTCGGGCCCTTCCACGCGTACAGGTGGGGGACGATCAGACGGACCGGGAAACCGTGCTCGGCGGTGAGCAGCTCGCCGTCCTTGTGGGTGGCGAAGATCGCGCGGTCGGAGGAGAAGTCGGACAGCCGCAGGTTGGAGCTGAAGCCGTACTCCGCCCAGACCATCACATGGGTGACGTCCGGCGCCGGCGGAGCCAGGTCCAGCACCGCGCGGGCCGGGACACCGCCCCACTCCGCGCCGACCATGCTGAACTTCGTCACGCAGTGCAGATCGGCCACCACGCTGGTGTACGGCAGCGCCGTGAAGCCCTCGTGGTTCCAGATGTGCTTGTCACCGTCGGCGGTGGCGCCGAAGACCCGGAACTCCCAGCGCTCGGGCCGGAACTTCGGGACGGGCCCGTAGTGCGTGACCGGCCAGCCGCGCTGGAGCCGCTGACCCGGCGGAAGCTCGGCCCCTGCCGCCGCCCCGGACTCTCGCTCCACCGGATGACCCATGTATCCATCCTGACAGACCCCGGACGGTGCCTTTGACCACTACCCGGCGAAACCGACAATCAGCGCAAGTCATCCCTTAATCACTAAGTGTGCACTTACTGGACGATCTTCACAGGCGGTGCCATCATGCGGCGCTAGCACCGACACCGCTGTCCGGGAAGGAGCCCGTCGTATGCAAGGCGACCCCGAGGTCATCGAACTGCTCAACGAACAACTGACCGCCGAGCTGACCGCGATCAACCAGTACTTCCTGCACTCCAAGCTCCAGGACCACAAGGGGTGGTCGAAGCTCGCCGAGTACACACGGGCCGAGTCGTTCGACGAGATGCGCCACGCCGAGCTGCTCACCGACCGCATCCTGCTGCTGGACGGCCTGCCGAACTACCAGCGGCTGGGCCACGTCCAGGTCGGGCAGACGGTGACCGAGATGTTCCGGGCCGACCGGCAGATCGAGGTCGAGGCCATCGACCGGCTGCGCCGGGGCGTGCAGGTGATGCGCGACAAGGACGACATCACGTCCGCGAACATCTTCGAGGCGATCCTGGCCGACGAGGAACACCACATCGACTACCTGGACACCCAGCTGGAACTGGTGGACAAGCTGGGCGAGGCGCTCTACCTGTCGACCGTGATCGAGCAGAGCCAGCCCGACGCCTCGGGGAGTACGCCCAGTACGCGGGTGATCCTCCGCCTTGCGATGCACCGCACCGGACGCCGCGGCCTGATCCGACCTGATCCAAACGAAACCCCCTAGGCGGCGTCGTCCAGCCGTCCGAGGACCGGGGCGCGTCGCTCGATCAGCTCCCGGCGGGGGCAGGCGCCCCGGCCGAGGAGGGCCTGGATGCGGCGCACGCAAGAGCCGCAGTCGGTTCCGGCCTTGCAGGCGGAGGCTATCTGGCGCGGGGTGCAGGCGCCGTTCTCCGCGTGCTGCTTGACCTGGGTCTCGGTGATGCCGAAGCAGCTGCACACGTACACGCGGATTCACCTCCCGAGGGATCGCCGTTCTGCTGCCATCCCGATGTCCGGTGAGGCAAACCTAACCTTACCCACCCGTTGGGGGCCGTCAAAGGGGAAGGGGCACGGATCGGGTGTGATCCGCGCCCCTTCCGGTGCTCACTCGCCGCTCACTGGTCCCGGTACATCTCGGCGACCAGGAAGGCCAGGTCCAGCGACTGGCTGCGGTTCAGCCGCGGGTCGCAGGCCGTCTCGTAGCGCTGGTGCAGGTCGTCCACGAAGATCTCGTCGCCGCCGCCCACGCACTCGGTGACGTCGTCGCCGGTCAGCTCCACGTGGATGCCGCCCGGGTGGGTGCCGAGCGCCTTGTGGACCTCGAAGAAGCCCTTGACCTCGTCGAGCACGTCGTCGAAGCGGCGGGTCTTGTGCCCGGAGGCCGCCTCGAAGGTGTTGCCGTGCATCGGGTCGGTCACCCAGGCCACCGTCGCCCCGGACGCCGTGACCTTCTCGACCAGCTCGGGGAGCTTGTCACGGACCTTGCCGGCGCCCATGCGGACGATGAAGGTCAGCCGGCCCGGCTCCCGCTCGGGGTCGAGGCGGTCGACGTACCGGAGCGCCTCCTCGGCCGTGGTGGTCGGGCCGAGCTTGATGCCGATCGGGTTGCGGATGCGCGAGGCGAACTCGATGTGCGCGTGGTCCAGCTGCCGGGTGCGCTCACCGATCCACACCATGTGCGCGGAGACGTCGTACAGCTTGCCGGTGCGCGAGTCGACCCGGGTCAGGGCGGACTCGTAGTCCAGCAGCAGCGCCTCGTGCGAGGAGAAGAACTCGACGGTCTTGAACTCCTCCGGCTCGGCGCCGCAGGCCCGCATGAAGTTCAGCGCGTTGTCGATCTCGCGCGCGAGCTGCTCGTAGCGCTGGCCCGACGGCGAGGTCTTCACGAAGTCCTGGTTCCAGGCGTGCACCTGGCGCAGGTCGGCGTAGCCGCCGGTGGTGAAGGCGCGCACCAGGTTCAGCGTGGAGGCCGACGCGTGGTACATGCGCTTGAGCCGCTCCGGGTCCGGGATGCGGCTGGCCTCGGTGAAGTCGAAGCCGTTGACGGAGTCGCCCCGGTACACCGGGAGCGTCAGGCCGTCGCGGGTCTCGGACGGCTTGGAGCGCGGCTTGGAGTACTGCCCCGCGATCCGGCCGACCTTGACCACGGGCACGGAGGCCGCGTAGGTCAGGACGGCACCCATCTGGAGCAGCGTCTTCAGCTTGTTGCGGATGTGGTCGGCGGACACGGCGTCGAAGGCCTCGGCGCAGTCGCCGCCCTGGAGGAGGAACGCCTCTCCCTTGGCGACGGCCGCCATCCGGGCGCGCAGCTGGTCGCACTCGCCCGCGAAGACGAGCGGCGGATACGACTCGAGGTCCGCGATCACTGCGCGCAGAGCCTCGGGGTCGGGGTACTCGGGCTGCTGCGCCGCGGGCAGGTCTCGCCAGGTGTTGCCAGCGCTCGGGCTGGTCTTAGCGTTCACGGTCACCTCGTAAACATTACGGGGTCGTGTCCGATGTTCTTTCCTTCCGCCCGAAAGGTGAGACGCGGTGATCGCCCGATCGACGGCCGGTGCGTGCGGTAGGGTTCCGGGCATGTTCGCGCTTTCGATCCAGAACTGGTGGTGGACCGCTTCTCCGGCGGCCCGCTGATCGCGCGTACGACAGACTTCGCGAAGGCCGCCCGGGGGGCGGCCTTCGGTGTTTCCGGGGTCCGTTCCTCACCGGCATCGCCGGCACTGACGTCATCGACGCCACCCGCGTCATCCACGTCATCGACGGAAGAGGAACCATGGACCTGGCACAGCTCGTGCACGACGACCGCCCCTTCGCCCTGCTCCGCCGCCGCGTCCCGGGCCGCGCCGAGCATCCGGTGGAGCTGCTGCTCGGCCCGGTGACCAGCCGGGACACGCTGGCCGAGCTGCCCGACCGGGGACTCGCCCTCGTCCCGTTCCGGCAGATCCGCGAGCGCGGCTTCGACGTCCGCGACGACGGCACCCCGCTGCTGGTGCTGACCCCCGAGGAGTCGTACGAGATCGGGCTGGACGAGG
Organism: Streptomyces sp. NRRL S-31; assembly: GCF_000718775.1. Taxonomy (GTDB): domain Bacteria; phylum Actinomycetota; class Actinomycetes; order Streptomycetales; family Streptomycetaceae; genus Streptomyces. The sequence continues at coordinate 63,366 of NZ_JOCB01000036.1, read as the reverse complement.
CGCTGGAACGGCTCCCGGCGCACGACGTGCGGGTCGAGGGGGGCGGCTTCGACATCGGCGACGAGGAGTACGCGCGGATGGTCGGGCGGGTGCTGGAGGAGGAGATCGGCCGCGGCGAGGGCGCGAACTTCGTGATCCGGCGCACCTACGGGGGCGTGATCCCCGGGTTCGGCCGCGCCGACGCCCTCGCGCTGTTCCGCCGGCTGCTCGCGGGCGAGCGCGGCGCGTACTGGACGTTCGTGGTGCACACCGGGGAGCGGACGCTGGTGGGCGCCAGCCCCGAGGCGCACGTGCGGATGTCCGGCGGCACGGTCGTGATGAACCCGATCAGCGGGACGTACCGCTATCCCGCCGGGGGCCCGACCCCGGAGCACCTGCTCTCCTTCCTCGCAGACGGCAAGGAGATCGAGGAGCTGTCGATGGTCGTCGACGAGGAGCTGAAGATGATGTGCACGGTCGGCGACCGGGGCGGGGTCGTCGTCGGTCCGCGGCTGAAGGAGATGGCGCACCTCGCGCACACCGAGTACGAGCTGCGCGGGAAGTCCTCCCTGGACGTGCGGGAGGTGCTGCGGGAGACCATGTTCGCGGCCACGGTGACCGGGTCGCCGGTGCAGAACGCGTGCCGGGTGATCGAGCGGTACGAGGCCACGGGGCGCGGGTACTACGCCGGTGCGCTCGCCCTGCTCGGGCGGGACTCCGGGGGCGCGCAGACCCTCGACTCCCCCATCCTGATCCGCACAGCCGACATCGCCGCGGACGGCCGGCTGCGCGTGTCCGTCGGGGCGACGCTGGTGCGCGGCTCCGACCCGGCCGGCGAGGTCGCGGAGACCCACGCGAAGGCGGCGGGCGTGCTGGCCGCGCTCGGGGTACGGCCGTCCCGGCCGCGTGCGGAGCGGGAGCGGCCCCGGCTGGCCGACGACCCGCGGGTGCGGGCCGCGCTGGACGGGCGGCGGGCCGGGCTCGCGCCGTTCTGGCTGCGGATGCAGGAGCGGTCCGACTCCCTCACGGGCCACGCCCTCGTCGTCGACGGCGAGGACACCTTCACCGCGATGCTCGCGCACGTCCTCACCTCCACCGGGCTCGACGTGACGGTCCGCCGGTACGACGAGCCCGGGCTGCGGGCGGCGGTGCTCGCGCACGAGGGGCCGGTCGTCCTCGGGCCCGGTCCGGGTGACCCCGGTGACACGGCCGATCCGAAGATGCGGTTCCTGCGGGAGCTGGCGGCCACCGTGGTCCGGGAGCACCGGCACGGGCTGCTGGGCGTCTGCCTGGGCCATGAGCTGATCGCCGCCGAACTGGGCCTGGAGCTGGTCCGCAAGGAGGTGCCGTACCAGGGGGCGCAGACGGTGATCGACCTGTTCGGGTGGCCGGAGACGGTCGGCTTCTACAACAGCTTCGTCGCGGCGTGCGACGAGGAGGCGGCCCGGGAGCTGGCCGCGCACGGGGTGGCGGTGAGCCGGGCGGCGAGCGGCGAGGTGCACGCCCTGCGCGGGCCCGGCTTCGCCGGCGTGCAGTTCCACCCGGAGTCGGTGCTGACGCTGAACGGGGCGGCGATCGTGCGGGAGCTGGTCGGCCAGCTGCGCCGCACGACCGTGTAGCCGGTCCGGCCCGCCGTCAGCCGAACGTGTAGCCGGTCCGGCCCGCCGTCAGCCGAAGAAGACCCCGGCCTCCTGGTACAGCTCCGGGGCGACGGTCTTCAGCCGGGCCGTCGCCTCGGCGAGGGGGACGCGGACGATGTCGGTGCCGCGCAGCGCGACCATCGTGCCGAAGTCGCCGTCGTGCACGCAGTCGATGGCGTGCAGGCCGAAGCGGGTGGCGAGCCAGCGGTCGAAGGCGCTGGGGGTGCCGCCGCGCTGGACGTGCCCGAGGACCGTGGTCCGGGCCTCCTTGCCGGTGCGCCGCTCGATCTCCTTGGCCAGCCACTCGCCCACCCCGGACAGCCTGACGTGCCCGAAGGAGTCCAGCGACTGGTCCTTGAGCACCATCTCGCCGTCCCTGGGCATGGCGCCCTCGGCGACCACCACGATCGGCGCGTACGAGGCCCGGAACCGGGCGTCCACCCACTCGCAGACCCGCTCCAGGTCGAAGCGCTGCTCGGGGATGAGGATGACGTTGGCGCCGCCGGCCAGGCCCGAGTGCAGGGCGATCCAGCCGGCGTGCCGGCCCATCACCTCCACCACCAGCACCCGCATGTGGGACTCGGCGGTGGTGTGCAGCCGGTCGATGGCCTCGGTGGCGATGTTGACGGCGGTGTCGAAACCGAAGGTGTAGTCGGTGGCGGACAGGTCGTTGTCGATGGTCTTCGGTACGCCGACGCAGGGCATCCCGTACTCGCCGGACAGCTGTGCCGCGACCCCGAGGGTGTCCTCGCCGCCGATCGCGACGAGGGCCTGGATCTCCTGTTTGGCCAGGTTGTCCTTGATCCGGCGGATGCCGTCCGTCACCTTCAGGGGGTTGGTGCGCGACGAGCCGAGGATGGTGCCCCCGCGCGGCAGGATGCCGCGCACGGCGGCGATGTCGAGACGGACGGTGTCGTTCTCCAGGGGACCGCGCCAGCCGTCCCGGAAGCCGACGAAGTCATAGCCGTACTCCTGCACGCCCTTGCGGACGACGCCCCGGATGACGGCGTTGAGCCCGGGGCAGTCGCCGCCTCCGGTCAGTACTCCGACCCGCATGGAAATGTCCCTTCGCCGCGAATGCCTGACGGCCAGTCACGCTAACGGTGACTCAGGTCACACCGGGAGGGGCGATACGGGTGATTCGGGCGCGCGTCGCGGGCGCTTTCTCCTCGTCCTGCTCGTCCCGCTCGTCCTGCTCGTCCTGCTCGTCCTACTCGTCGTCGAGGCCGCGCTCTATGGCGTACCGGACCAGTTCCACCCTGTTGTGCAACTGGAGCTTGCCGAGGGTGTTCTGCACGTGGTTCTGGACCGTGCGGTGGGAGATGACGAGGCGCTCGGCGATCTGCTTGTAGCTCAGGCCCTTCGCCACCAGCCGCAGCACCTCCGTCTCCCGGTCCGTCAGCCGGGGCGCGCCCGGCTCGCCGGCGTCCGGGGCGGGCGCGGGCTCGGCGGCCAGCCGCCGGTACTCGCCGAGGACCAGCCCGGCCAGGCCCGGCGTGAACACCGGGTCGCCCACGGCGGTGCGGCGCACCGCGTCCAGCAGTTCCCCGGTGGAGGCGGACTTCAGCAGATAACCGGTCGCGCCGGACTTCACGGCCTCCAGCACGTCCGCGTGCTCACCGCTCGCGGAGAGGACCAGGACACGCAACGCCGGGTTGTGGCCCACGAGTTCCTTGCACACCTGGACGCCGGGCTTCGCGGGCAGGTTGAGGTCCAGCACCAGGACGTCGGGCGCGGCGGCCTTGGCGCGGCGGACCGCCTGCTCGCCGTCGCCGGCGGTGGCGACCACCTCGAAGCCGGCCTCGGACAGGTCGCGGGCGACCGCGTCCCGCCACATGGGATGGTCGTCCACCACCATGACCCTGATCGGGTCCCGCTGCTCCGTCATCGCCGCTCCGTCCTCTTCCCCCGCGCCCGTACGGCGCCCTTCGGTACCTTCAGTTCGACCTCCGTGCCCTGCCCGGGGACGGAGAGGATCCCGGCGCTGCCGCCGAGGTCGCGCAGCCGGCCCCGGATCGACAGGGCCACCCCCAGCCGGCCCTCGCCCTCGGCCTGCGCCAGCCGGCCCTCGGGGATGCCGGGGCCGTCGTCCCGGACGGTGACGACGATCTCGTCCGGCTCGTCCTCCACCAGGATCCACGCCCGGGCCCCTGCCCCGGCGTGCGCCCGTACGTTGTCCAGGGCGGCCCCGACGGCGGCGGCCACCTCGCGGGCGGCGGGCGGCGGCAGCAGCACCGGGGCGCCGGGCTCGGCGAGGCTGAACCGGGCGCACGCGTAGGGGGCGAGCAGCGCGCGCAGGTCCACCTCACCGTCCGGCCCGTCCTCGTACGGCTCCTCGACCACACGGACGACGGCGCCGTCCGCCAGGTCCTCCGAGACCCGGGACACCGGCACCAGGCCGCCCGACACCAGCGTGCGCAGGGCCACCTCCTGCTCCCCGGCCAGCCGGCCCAGCTCGGCCGCCTCCCCGCCGAGCGCCGCGCCCCGGCGCTTCACCATCGCCAGCACCTGGAGCACGCTGTCGTGGATGTCCCGGGCCAGCCGCTCCCGCTCCCGGGTCGCGGCCTCGATCTCCAGCGCGCGGGCGAGGGTGCGCTCGGAGGCGCGGGCCACCTCGACGACGTAGCCGATGGCGATGGAGGCCACCCAGACGAGGATCACGTTGTGCACGGTGTCCCGGGCGGGGTGGCCGCGCTCGACCAGGTTGACGGCGGCCACGGCCGTGGAGGCGACGGCCGCCCAGCGCCAGCCGCCCTTGACGGCGAAGGCCAGCACCGCGCCGGCGGTCCATATCGACGGCAGGGTGGGGCCGCCGCCCGCGATCCGCTCGTGGCTGTCGGCGAGCGGGGTGAGCAGGATGCCGGCGAGGGCGACGGCCAGGTCGGCGATGAGGAAGCGCCTGGTGCAGGCGGCCGCGCTGGCGACCTTGGGCAGGGTCGCGAGGGTCCACACGACCAGGACGGCGTAGTAGCCGACGGCGACCCAGGGCCGGACGAACTGGTCGTACGCGGTGGCGCACAGGCCGATCGCGTACAGCATGGTCAGGACGCGGTAGCCGGCGAGCGCGCGCCACAGCGGCAGCTCGACCGACATCCGCATGACGCGCTCGCGCTTGGGCATGTCCCCCGGTCCCCCGATTCCCCCGATACCCTCGAATCCTCCGGCCCCCGGCTCCCGTCCCCCGGTCCCGCCGTCTAGGACTCGGCCTGCTTCTTCCCGGCCGCCTTCTCCGCGTCCCTCGCCGCCTTCGCCGCCTTGGCCGCCTCCGTCAGCTGCCGCTTGGCGGCGGTGGCGTAGATGTCGACGTACTCCTGCCCGGAGAGTTTCATGATCTCGTACATCACCTCGTCGGTCAGGGCGCGCAGCACGAACCGGTCGTGCTCCATGCCCTGGTAACGGCTGAAGTCCATGGGCTTGCCGATGCGGATGCCGGGCCGCATCAGCTTCGGCACCACCTTGCCGGGCGGCTGGATCTTCTCCGTGTCGATCATGGCGACCGGGATGACCGGCGCGCCGGTGGCGAGCGCCACCCGGGCCAGGCCGCCGGGCTTGCCCCGGTACAGCCGCCCGTCGGGCGAGCGGGTGCCCTCGGGGTAGATGCCGAACAGCTCGCCGCGCTCCAGCACCTCTATCCCGCTCTTGATCGCCGCCTCACCGGCGCCGCGCGCCCCGGAGCGGTCCACCGGGAGCTGGCCGACGCCCTTGAAGAAGGCCGCGGTGAGGCGGCCCTTCACACCCGGGGTGGTGAAGTACTCGGCCTTGGCGATGAAGGTGACCTTGCGGTCCAGCACGGCCGGCAGGAAGAACGAGTCCGAGAAGGAGAGGTGGTTACTGGCCAGGATGGCGGCGCCCGTGGCCGGGATGTTCTCCAGGCCCTCCACCCAAGGCCGGAAGGCGACCTTCAGCGGCCCCCCGATCGCGACCTTCATCGTGCCGTACAACACCCGCGTGCCTCCTGTTGTCGTCGCGAAGACCTTAACCCGGAGGACCGTCAATGGGCCCGACGACCCTGGTCGGTGTCAGTGCGGTCGCGTACGGTGAACCACATGCCAGTTCTCCCCGGAGCCGAGCCGTACCGCCACGAGGGCGGTGAGGTGGGGGTGCTCCTCTGCCACGGCTTCACCGGCTCGCCCCAGTCGCTGCGCCCCTGGGCGGAGCACCACGCGGCCCACGGCCTGACCGTCTCCCTGCCGCTGCTGCCCGGCCATGGCACCCGCTGGGCGGACATGCAGCTCACGACCTGGCAGGACTGGTACGCGGAGGTGGACCGCGAGCTGCGCGTGCTGGCCGCGCGCTGCTCCCGGGTGTTCGTCGCGGGCCTGTCGATGGGCGGGGCGCTGGCCCTCCGGCTGGCCGCCCGGCACGGCGACCGGGTGGCCGGCGCGATCGTCGTCAACCCGGCGAACAAGGTGCACGGACTGTCGGCGTACGCCCTGCCGGTCGCCCGGCACCTGGTGCGGACGACGAAGGGCATCGCCAGCGACATCGCCAAGGAGGGCGCGGCGGAGCTGGGCTACGACCGGGTGCCGTTGCACGCGGCGCACTCGCTGCGGCTGTTCCTGCGCCGGCTGGACGGCGAGCTGCCCCAGGTCACCCAGCCGTTGCTGCTGCTGCGCAGCGCCCGGGACCACGTCGTCCCGGCGGCCGACTCGGCGCGCGTGCTGAGCCGGGTGTCGTCCACGGACGTCACGGAGCTGGTGCTGGAACACAGCTACCACGTGGCGACGTTGGACGTGGACGCGGACCGGATCTTCGAGGAGAGCCTCGCCTTCATCGGCCGGCTCGCACCCAGTGTCGGCAAGGAAGGGACGGCCGCAGTTGGCTGAGCACGACTCCGACCGTGAGGGTCGTGAGGACCGAGAGCGCCGTGAGGGCCGCGAGGGCCCGGAGCCGGACAAGCAGGAGGTGCCGTTCGACGAGGACGCCGCCTGGCGGGCCATCGTCGCCGGGTACGGCCAGGAGCCGCCGGATCCGCCGGGCACCCGGCCGTTCAGGTCGGTGGAGGATCTCGCGCTGCCGGAGCCGGACGAGGCCACGGACCCGGCGGGGGAACCGGTGCGGGAAGCGGTGAAGGAACCGGAGACCGAGCGCGACCCGGACGACCCCGCGGGCCGGCGGCCCGCCCGCCCGCTGGGCGGCTCGGTCTCCTTCGCGCCCGGTGTGGGCCCGCGCGACTACAAGCTGTCCGAGCCCTCCGACGACGACCTGGGCGAGGACGACGAGGGCCACTTCGTGCCGCCGGAGCCGCCGCCGCTGCCCACCGCGGACACGACCGCCAGGTTCGCCTGGCTCGGCGTGGTCGGCGGCCCCGTCCTGCTGCTGCTGGCGGTGCTGCTCGGCTGGGAGATGACCTGGTGGCTGGCGACCGCCGGCATCGGCGGCTTCCTCGGCGGCTTCGCGACGCTGGTGGCGCGGATGCGCACGGACGAGGAAGGGGACGACGACCCGGGGCGCGGCGCCGTGGTCTGACACCGGTCCCCGACCGGGACGAAACCCCCTAGGACGCCGGGACCCTCAGGGCGGCCAGCACCGGCAGGTGGTCCGTGGCCGCCCTCAGGTCCGTCTCGCGCACGCCGGGCTGGTCCAGCGGGACACCGCAGCCCAGTACCTCGACGCCCCGGGTCGCGAAGACCGCGTCGATGCGCCGGCGGGGGTCTGCGGGGGTGGAGGTGAACTCGCCGCCCCAGGGCGCGGTGGCACGGCAGTCCTGGAGGCTGTCGGCGAGGCGGCGGAAGGCCGGGCCGTCGGGGCGTTCGTTGAGGTCTCCGCCGGCGACGGCGTGCTCGACGCCGAGTCCGGCGAGGCGGTCGAGGAGCAGGGCGCCCTGGGCACGGCGCTCGTCCTGCCGGAGCGAGAGGTGACAGCTGAGGACGCCCAGGCGGGCGCCGCCGAACCGGACCACCGCGGTGGCGAAGCCGCGGCGGTGCAGACCGGGGGTGAGCGGCAGGAGGACGTCCTCCGTGCGCTCGACGGTGGCGCGCAGGGAGCAGAGGATCGCGGGGCCGGCCGCCGTGGCTCCGCCGGTGAGGACGACCTGGCCGGAGGCGGCCGCCAGCCGGGCGAGCTTCTTGCGCCAGCGGAAGAAGCGGGGGGCCTCCTGGACCAGGACCAGGTCCGGGGCGCAGGCGGCGATCACCCTGGCGAGGGCGGCCGTGTCGTCCCGCATCGAGCGGATGTTGTAGCTCAGGACCCTGATGACCGCGGAACCGTCGGGCTCGGTGCGGGAGTTGGGGAGCAGCTCCATGTGGATCAATGTACGCCCCCGGCCCGGGGCGTGCGGTGGGTGCCCGTGCGACGCGTGCCGCACGGGCACCCGGCCCCGCCGCCTTCCCGGCCGGCCGGCGCGGTGGCCGGACGCCGGGGAGACGGGGAGGCGGGGGTTACATGATCGGGTCGGGCTCCCGCGCCAGGTCCGCCGCGCCCACCATGCCCGCCTTGTTGCCGAGCTGGGCCGCGATCACGTCGGCCACCGGGCGCCAGTTGCCGCCCACCAGCCAGCGCTTGTACGACTTGCGGATCGGGTCGAGCACCAGCTCGCCCTCGTCGGAGAGGCCGCCGCCGACGATGAAGGCGGACGGGTCGAAGAGGGAGGCCAGGTCGGCGAGGCCGGCACCGGCCCAGCGGGCCAGCTCGCGGTAGGAGTCGACGGCCACCGGGTCGCCCTGGCGGGCGGCCATCGAGATGTGCTTGCCCTCGATGCCGTCCGGGGTGCCGTCGCCCATCGAGAGGAGCACCTCCGCGTTCTCGGGGGTGGCGTTGGCACGCTGCTTGGCGTACCGGACCAGGGCGCGACCGGAGGCGTACTGCTCCCAGCAGCCCTGCGAACCGCAGCCGCAGAGCAGGCCGTCCGGGACCATCCGGATGTGGCCGAACTCGGCGGCGACGCCGAAGTGGCCGCGGCGCAGCTTGTTGCCGATGATGATGCCGCCGCCGAGGCCGGTGCCGAGCGTGATGCAGATGACGTTGCGGTGGCCCTTGCCGGCACCGAACTTGTACTCGCCCCAGGCGGCTGCGTTGGCGTCGTTCTCGACCACGACCGGCAGGCCCGTGCGGGCCTCGACCTTCTCCTTGAGCGGCTCGTTGCGCCAGTCGATGTTGGGCGCGAAGTACACCGTGGAGCGCTGCCGGTTGACGTAACCGGCCGCACCGATGCCCACGCCGACGATCTCGTGCCCGGCGCGCGCGCCCTCCACGGCCGAGGCGATGGCGTCCACGATGGCCTCGGCCGTGGAAGGGGTCGGCACCTTGAAGGTCGAGAGGATGTTGCCTTCCTCGTCGACCACGCCGGCCGCGATCTTCGTGCCGCCGATGTCGACGCCGATGGTGAGTCCCATGAATCCCTCAGTTCCGGTCGTGCCCCGCTACGGCCAACCGTACCCGAGGCCCCACCGTGGGAGGGCTTCAGTCCAGGTCGATCCGCTCCCCGGGCCCGGTGCCCTCGCCGGGGTCGCGCCGGTCCGGACCGTCGCCGGCCGCCGGGCCGCCGCCGGCCGCCGGGTCGGCGCCGCGGGCGGTCCAGCGCCGCTCCTGGGACTGGACGGCCGAGCGGTAGGCGGCGAGCAGCTCGCCGCCGGCGGCGGCCAGGTGGTCGAAGACGTCCGGGTTGCGCTCCATGACGGGTTCCACGGCGGCCTTCGCCTGCTGGACGACCTGCCGCACCGCCTGCTGGGCGGCCGGCCCGGCGAGGCCGCCGAGGAGCGGCGACGGCAGACCGGACAGCCTGTCGGCCACCGCGTCCACGAGCTTCCTCAGCTCCTCGGCGGCCGAGCCCGGCGGCGGGCCGTGCTCGGTGCGGCGGCGGGTCTTCTCGGCGGCGAGGTCCTCGGCACAGGCCGTGGCCCAGGCGTCGGCGTCGGTCGCCCGCTCCTGCGGCGGTTCGGGTGCGGAACGCTCTTCGCTCATGGCGGACTCCTGACTGCGGTTCGCCCTTACGACGTTACCCGAACGGACGTGCCCGGTTCACCGTCCGCCACCCGGCCACAGTGACGGATCCGGGGCGAAGCGGATGCGCAGTTCCCCGTCCCGCAGTCCGGCGCCGGCGACGGTGCAGCGGCGCAGGGCGGAGGGCAGCGGGACGATCCGGCGGAACGGACCCACGGTGATCAGGAGTTCGTCGCCGCGCCGGACGAGGTCCAGCTCCTCCCGTATCGCGCCGGGCAGCGGGAGGTGCCAGACCAGCACGCCGTCCTCGGCGGTCCGGTCGGTGACCGGCCACCCGGCCGTGGCGGGAGCGGGGTTGACGGCCGGCACGGCGAGCGCGGCGAGGTCGTCGGGGCCGTGCGGGTCGCGGCCGAGGTGCGGGACGGGGTGGACGTCGTAGGGGTCGCTCCAGTCGGCGAGCGTCTTGCGCTGCTGGGCGAGGAGCCCCGCGAGCCAGCCGTCGGGGGCGGCCTCGGGCAGGGTCCGGTTGGCGATCAGGGCCTCGGTGCGCAGCCCGCGCAGGGCGAGGCCGAGGCCGGCGGTGCGGACCGCGTCGGCACCGGCCGGGCCGGGCTCGGCGACCAGGCGTACGGCGGTGTCCCGGTCGGTGAGGACGGCCTCGACGGCGGCCAGTTCGACGTCCCAGCGGGCCGCGGTCTCGTACAGCCAGTCGGCGGGCATGGGCACGCCGGCCAGCCGGCCGAGGACCGGGCGCAGGGCGCGGGCGGCCTGCCGCTCGGGCGGGAGGAGGCGGCGCAGGTAGCGGCGCAGTTCCTCGGGCAGGCCGAGCAGGGCGAGCGCCGGGGCCAGGGGCGGGAGGTCGGCCACCAGCAGGTCGTACCGTTCGCTGAGCGCTCCGTCGCGCAGCGCGCGCAGGAAGGACAGCTCCTCGGCGCCGGGCAGCGGGGTGACCTCCTCGGCGTCCAGTCGGGCGGCGCCCAGCAGGTCGAGGACGTTCACGGCGCGGGTCTGGAAGGCGGCGAGGTCCTGCCGGAAGCGTTCCGTGGCGTCCGGACGCCAGACGGTGAGGTGCGGCGCGGCCTGGACCGGGGCCGGTCCGGTCGGGGTGCCCAGGGCCGTGCCGGGGGTGTCGGTGCGGTCGGCGCTGAGCAGGAGCGTACGGACGCCCTCGCCGGCGGCGCGCAGGGCGGTCGCGGCGGCGATCGTGGTGCGCCCGCTGCCGCCCGGGCCCGTGATCAGGATGGTGCGCATGACGGTGAACGGTACCGCCGTGCGCGGGGCGGGGACCGGGGCGACTACTCGTCGCCCGACTCCACCCGCTTCTTCAGGCCCGCCAGCGCCCGGTCGATGATGACCTTCTCCGCCTTGCGCTTGATCATGCCGAGCATGGGGATCTTGACGTCGACGGTGAGCCGGTAGGTGACCTCGGTGGCGTCCGGGCCGGCCGGCGCCAGCAGGTAGGTGCCGTCCAGGGAGCGGAGCATCTGGGACTTGACCAGGGTCCAGGAGACCTCGTGGTCGCCGGTCCAGGTGTAGGCGAGGGTCTGGTCGTCCTTGATGGCGCCGGCGTCCATGACGAGGCGGACCTGCTCGGCGCGGCCCTGTCCGTCGGCGGCGAGGACCGTCGCCTCCTTCACCTCTCCGGTCCAGTCCGGGTAACGCTCGAAGTCCGCGATCACCGCCATGACGTCGGCCGGAGCGGCCTCGATCGTGATGCTCGAACTGGTGTGTTCCGCCATCGCCGTGGCTCCTCCGGATGCGGGCCGTGTGGGGAGAGGTCTGTGTGCGCCGGGCTGCGCACGTCTGTGCAGCGTGAAGGCTACCGCGCCGCCGGCCCGCGCCCCTCACCCCGTCCGCCGGGCCTCACCATTCGAGCACCCAGGGGGTGCCGGTGCCGGCGAAGTGCCCCACGTTCACGCACTCGGTGGCGCCGATCCGCATCCGGCGCGCCAGGGGCTGGTGCACATGCCCGAAGAGCGCGTACCGGGGCCGCGTGCGGCGGATGGCGTCCAGCAGGGCCCGGCTGCCCCGCTCGAAGCGGCGGGCCACGGTGTCGTAGACGAGTTCGGGGACCTCCGGGGGAATGTGGGTGCACAGCACGTCGACCTCGCCGACGGCCTCGATCTTCGCCGCGTACTCCTCGTCGCCGATCTCGTACGGGGTGCGCATCGGGGTGCGCAGGCCGCCGCCGACGAAGCCGAAGGTGCGGCCGCCGATCTCCACCCGCTGGCCGTCGAGGACGGTGGTGCCGGGTCCGGCGTACTCCGCCCACAACTGCGGCATGTCGACGTTGCCGTAGGTGGCGTACGTCGGGGTGGGGAACGCGGCGAACAGCTCGGCGTACTGCCTGCGCACCGCCTTCTCGATGGCCGTGGCCCGGTCGGTGCCGATCCCGGCCCACAGCCGGGCGCCGAACTCACGGGCCTCGGCGAACCGGCGGGCGGTGCGCAGCGCGACGATGCGGTCGGCGTTCTCCTCGCCGAAGAGGTCGGGGAAGATGCCGCGCGAGTGGTCGGCGTAGTCGAGGAAGAGGACGAGGTCGCCCAGGCAGATCAGGGCGTCGGCACCGTCGCCGGCCCGGGCCAGGTCACGGGCGTTGCCGTGGACGTCGCTGACCACATGGATCCGGGTCCGCCGGTCGCCGGTGCGTGGGGATGCCATGGTGATCAAGAGTAAGCCTGTGGGGTGTGGGTGAACAGTGCCGGTCCCGCCTGCGGTTACTCGCCGGTCGGTTCACTCGTGGACTACTGTGCGCGAAGGAACGCCCCCGTGTGTGACGCAGCGAACATCTCGGCACGACCCCCTGTCCTAGACGCCATACCGGCGGGTAACGTCCGGGCAGTCCAGTCGTGCTCTGGTTTTCAGCCACCGAAGTACCCGAGCACTGCCCGAGCCTTGGACCGCACCGTCGCATCGCACAACGTCGTGGCGCCGGCGCCCTATGAGGAGCAGCAGTCTTGCGCGAGTTCAGCCTTCCGGCTTTGTACGAGGTCCCCGCGGACGGCAATCTGACCGATATCGTCCGCAGAAACGCCGCGCAGCACCCCGACGTCGCCGTCATCGCCCGCAAGTCGCAGGGCGTCTGGCAGGACGTGACCGCCCGGGAGTTCCTGGCCGAGGTCCGCACCGCCGCCAAGGGTCTGATCGCCTCCGGGGTGCAGCCGGGCGACCGGGTGGGGCTGATGTCCCGGACGCGGTACGAGTGGACGCTGCTGGACTTCGCGATCTGGAGCGCGGGCGCGGTCACCGTGCCGGTGTACGAGACCAGCTCGCCGGAGCAGGTGCGGTGGATCCTGTCCGACTCGGGCGCGACGGCCTGCGTGGTGGAGCTGGACGCGCACGCGGCGGCGGTGGAGTCGGTGCGCGAGTCGCTGCCCGCGCTGAAGCACGTCTGGCAGATCGAGGCCGGTGGCGTGGCGGAGCTGGGCCGGCTCGGGCAGGACGTGTCGGACGAGGCGGTGGAGGAGCGCGGCTCGCTCGCCAAGGCCGACGATCCGGCGACCATCGTGTACACGAGCGGTACGACCGGGCGCCCCAAGGGCTGTGTGCTCACCCACCGCAGCTTCTTCGCCGAGTGCGGCAACATCGTGGAGCGGCTGCGTCCGCTGTTCCGCACCGGTGAGTGCTCGGTACTGCTCTTCCTGCCGCTCGCGCACGTCTTCGGGCGGCTGGTGCAGATCGCGCCGATGATGGCGCCGATCAGGCTGGGGTGCGTCCCGGACATCAAGCACCTCACGGACGAGCTGGCCGCGTTCCGGCCGACGCTGATCCTCGGTGTGCCGCGGGTCTTCGAGAAGGTCTACAACTCGGCTCGGGCCAAGGCGCGCGCGGAGGGCAAGGGCCGGATCTTCGACAAGTCGGCGGACACCGCGATCGCCTACAGCAAGGCGCTGGACACCCCGTCGGGCCCGTCGTTCGGCCTGAAGGTCAAGCACAGGGTCTTCGACCGGCTGGTCTACGGCAAGCTGCGCGCGGTGCTCGGCGGCCGGGGCGAGTACGCCATCTCCGGCGGCGCCCCGCTGGGCGAGCGGCTCGGCCACTTCTTCCGGGGCATCGGCTTCACGGTGCTGGAGGGGTACGGCCTGACGGAGTCCTGTGCGGCGACCGCGTTCAACCCGTGGGACCGGCCGAAGATCGGCACGGTGGGACAGCCCCTGCCCGGCTCGGTGGTGCGGATCGCGGACGACGGCGAGGTGCTGCTGCACGGCGATCACCTGTTCAAGGAGTACTGGAACAACCCGGACGCGACGGCGGAGGCGCTGGCCGACGGCTGGTTCCACACCGGTGACATCGGCACCCTCGACGAGGACGGCTATCTGCGGATCACCGGCCGGAAGAAGGAGATCATCGTCACGGCGGGCGGCAAGAACGTGGCCCCGGCCGTGATCGAGGACCGCATCCGGGCGCACGCGCTGGTCGCGGAGTGCATGGTGGTGGGCGACGGGCGGCCGTTCGTGGGCGCGCTGATCACCCTCGACGAGGAGTTCCTGGGGCGATGGGCCGTCGAGCACGGCAAGCCGGCGGGTTCCACCGCGGCGTCGCTGTGCGAGGACCCGGATCTGCTGGCGGCGGTCCAGGCGGCCGTGGACGACGGCAACGCCGCGGTGTCGAAGGCGGAATCGGTGCGGAAGTTCCGCATCCTGTCCTCCCAGTTCACGGAGGATTCGGGCCATCTGACCCCGTCGCTGAAGCTGAAGCGGGGCATGGTGGCGAAGGACTACGCCGGCGAGATCGAGGCGATCTACGCCAAGTGATCGCGGGGCGGGCTCGGGGCGCGGTGTCCTCGGCGAGGACCCGCGCCGGCGTGCGTTCGGCGGGGGCCGTGATGGTGACGCACGGGTCCATGCCGATGTTCCCGGGCACGAGCGAGCCGTCGGTGAGTCGGGGTTGTCCTATCGGCAGTTGACGCCGCATCAGTTTCGCTGGCGTGTTCCGCAGCATGTGCGGACTCTCCGCATTCGGCCAGGGCGTGGCCAGGATCAGAGGAGATCCCTCAGCTTCTCCGCCAGCAGGTCCCAGCGCCACCTCTCCTCGACCCACCGCCGGCCCCGCTCCCCCATCCGGCGGCGCAGTCCGGGGTCGCCGAGCAGGGCGACGATCCGTTCGGCGGTCTCTCCCACCGAGCCGCCCCGCACCACCCAGCCGGTCTCCCCGTCGAGCACCGCGTCCGGCGCGCCCCCGGAGTCGCCCGCGACCACCGGCAGACCGGTGGCCGACGCCTCCAGGTAGACGATGCCGAGGCCCTCGACGTCGAGGCCGCCCCGGCGGGTCCGGCACGGCATCGCGAAGACGTCCCCGGCGCCGTAGTGGGCGGGCAGTTCGGACCAGGGCACCGGGCCGGTGAAGCGGACGGAGCCGGCGACACCGGTCTGGTGCGCCAGTCGGCGCAGGTCCCCCTCGTACGGTCCGCCGCCGACGATCAGCAGGACCGCCTCCGGCTCGGCGGCCAGGACGGCGGGCATGGCCCGGATCAGGGTGTCCTGCCCCTTGCGCGGCACCAGGCGGGAGACGCAGACCACGACCGGCCGGTCGGTCAGGCCGAGCCGGGCCCGGACCTCGGCACCGCCGGACTCCGGGTGGAAGGTCTTCTCGTCGACCCCCGGCGGCAGCTGCACCATCCGCGCGGCCGCCCGCGGGGTGAGGGCGGTGGCGATCCGGGACCGGGTGTACTCGCCGAGGTAGGTGATCGTGTCCGTGCCCTCGCCGATCCGGCGCAGCAGCCGCCGGGCGGCGGGCAGCTGGGCCCAGCCGGCCTCGTGCCCGTGGGTGGTGGCCACCAGCCGCTCGGCGCCGGCCGCGCGCAGCGCCGGCGCCATCAGGCCGAGCGGTGCCGCCGCGCCGAACCACACCGAGGTGCAGCCGTGCTCGCGGAGCAGTCCGGCCGCCCGCCGGGTCACCCGCGGGGTGGGCAGCAGCATGGTCGTGCGGTCGCGCACCACGGTGAAGGGCTGCTCGGCGTCGAAGGCGGCGGTGGCCTCGGCGCCCTCCCGGCCGCGCTTCCAGGTGGAGGCGTAGACGACCACCCGGCCGGGGTCCAGGCGGAGGGCCATGTTGTGCAGGAATGCCTGGATGCCGCCCGGGCGGGGCGGGAAGTCGTTGGTGACGATCAGGGTCTTGTGCATCGCCGCCGACCCTACCGAACGGACCCTTCCCGGCCGGGCGCGGCCGGGTCTGTGGCATCCGCGCAGGGGCGCGGGACATCATGGTCGCTCGCAGCGGATTCGAACGGCACGGGACGCGGACGGCAGGGGATCACGTGGAGACGAAGGGTGCCGGGCGGTCCCTGGCCTGGCTGCTCGGGACCTGGGCCGTCACACGCGCGGTCCTGCTGCTGTTCGTGTTCCGGGTCTACGTCTTCCCGGGCCCGGACGTCACCTCGGACGTGTCGGTGATCTACCGCGGGTGGTACGAGGTGCTGCGCCAGGGGACGTTTCCGCTGGACGACGTGACCTGGCAGTACCCGCCGGCCGCGGCCCTGGCGGTGCTCTCCCCCGCCGCCCTGCCCTTCCTGTCGTACGCGCACGCCTTCTACGTACTGGCGTGCCTGGCCGACGCCGCCGTGCTGGCGCTGCTGCTCCGCGCGGGCCGGCTGCCCGGCCGCTCCCCGCGCGGGGCCGGGGTGTGGGTGGCGGGGGTGCCGCTGCTCGGCCCGACGGTGTACGCCCGCTACGACGTGATGGTGACCGCGGTGGCCGTGGCGGCGCTGCTCGCCGGGGCCCGGCACCCGCGGCTGATGGGGGCGCTGACCGCGTTCGGGGCGCTGCTGAAGGTGTGGCCGGCGCTGCTGCTGGTCGGTGCCGTGCGGCGGCGGGCGTGGGGGTCGGCGGCGGTGACCGCGGCGGGCGTCGCGCTGCTGTTCGCGGTGTCCATGCCGGGCGCGTTCGCGTTCCTGACCTTCCAGCGCGACCGGGGCACCGAGGTGGAGTCGCTGGGCGCCCTGGTCTTCCACGTGGCCCGGCACTTCGGCTGGCGCGGCGAGGTGTTGCTGAACTACGGCTCGATCGAGTTCCTGGGCCCGTACGTGGACGTGGTCAGCGCGGCCGCGCTGGCGCTGACCGGGGCCGCGTTCGGCTGGCTGCTGCTGTGGCGGCTGCGCGCGACCCGTCCGGCCCCGCACACCCTGGCCGAGGCGGCGCTGACGGCGGTGCTGCTGTTCACGGTGACCAGCCGGGTGATCAGCCCGCAGTACCTGGTGTGGCTGATCGGCCTGGCCGCCGTCTGCCTCTCGTACCGGGCGAGCCGGATGGCCGCGCCCGCGCTGATGGTCGTGCTCGCGTCCTTCGTCACGGTCCTGGAGTTCCCGCTCGGCTTCTCGCACGTGGTGCTGAGCGACTGGTACGGCGTCGCGCTGCTGGGCGTGCGCGACGGCCTGCTGGTCGCGGCCACGGTCACGGCGGCCCGCCGGCTCTGGCGCTCCACCGTCCCGCCGTCCGCGACCGCCCCCTTCCCGCCCCGGCCCGCCCGGACCACCGGGACGCCGGTCTCCTCCTGACGCGCCGGCGCGCTCAGCCGAGCTGCGTCCTGACGTAGTCCCGCCAGCCCGCGGTGAACTTGCCCGACGTCGTGCCGAGCACCTTCCCCAGGGCGTCCTCGACCGCCCCCGCCCGTCGCGGGTGGGCGCCGACGGCCCGGTAGAAGGCGCCGAGCCGGGCCGGGCCCCACCGGTCGGCGATCATCCGGCAGGCCAACCAGCCGCTCTCGTAGGCCCGCGCCAGCTTGGTGGGGTCGCTGGTGAAGCCGAAGTCCGCGTCGGCGGGGAGCGCCCGCGGCACCTCGCCGTCCCGTACCGCCCGGCCGAGTTCCGGGGCGGCCTCGGCGGCGGTGCGGCCGGTGCCGAGGTAGCCGATCCAGTCCGCGTACCCCTCGGAGAGCCACAGCGGTGTGGCGGCGGTGGTGTCCGCCCGGGTGGCGACATGGGTGGTCTCGTGGGTGACGACGACCTGCCGGCCGGTGTCGCCGAGCGTCGAGTAGGCCTCCGGGTTGACCACCACCCGGTCCGCGGGCGCCTGGCCGGAGCCTCCCGCCTCGCCCGTGGTGACGGCCGCGATGCCCCGGTAGTCGGCGGCGGGCGAGCCGAGCAGGGCCGCCATGCCCTCAAGGGACGCCGGGACGAGGACGACGACCCGGCGGCTCCAGCGGGTGCCCCACGCCCCGGAGACGGCCGGGACCGCCCGGTCGGCCAGCCGGGCGAACGGCTTCAGACCGGCGGGGGCGCCGGTGCCCAGCACCAGGCTGTGCGTGCCCCGGACGGCGGTCACCGTGCCCTGGTCCCACAATTGCTGCCCGGCCTCCCGCGCGGGTCGGTCGGCGGTGACGTACCAGCGGCCGTCGGCGGTGCGGCCGAGGGTGAGGGTGCGGCGGGTGTCGACGGGGGCCCGGTCGTAGCCGGTGACGCGGTAGCTCAGGTAGGCGTCGGCGGTGGCGCCGGAGGCGGTGCGGCGCACGGCGGTGACCCGGTAGCCGAAGGAGGCCAGCGGGACGGCGCGCAGCCGGATGTACCCGGTGCGGGTGCCCGTGGCGCCGTACGCCCGCTCGTCGTGGCCGAGCAGCGCCGCCGAGCGCCGGTCCAGCACCCGCTGCACCTCGGTCCGGGCCGGATCGGGCGGCGGGTGCCCGCCGCACCCGGCGAGCGGCGCCAGCAGCCCCAGCGCCACCGCTCCGATGCTCCACGCCCGTCCGCGACCAGCCACTTCCCGATCGTACGGCGCGGAGCGCGGTCAGGGCCGGGTGACCGAGGAGACCGGCATCATCCCGACCGGGTCGTAACGCACCGGGGCGCCGGGATAGGGCGCGTGGATGACCCGGCCGTCACCGGCGTACATCGCCACATGGCTGGCGTCGGAGCGGTAGACGACCAGGTCACCGGGGCGTGCCTGGGAGAGCGGGACCCGCCGGCCGGCCGACCGCTGCGCCTGCGAGGTGCGCGGCAGGTGGACGCCGGCGTGCGCGTACGCCCACTGCGTCAGGCCCGAGCAGTCGAAGCCGGAGGGGCCGTTGGCGCCCCACACATAGGGGCGGCCGAGGGCGGAGCGGGCGGCGGCCAGGGCCGCGGCGGCGCGGCCGTCGGCGGCGGCCGGGCCGGGCAGGTCCGGGCGGCTGCCGCGGGAGGCCCGCTCGTAGGCGGCGCGTTCCGTGGCGGACAGGGCGTTGATCAGCTGCCGGGCCCGGGCGAGCTTGCGCTCCACGGTCCGCTTGTGGGCGGCCGCGGCCGCGCGGCTGCGCTCCAGTTCTGCCAGGATCCCGGCCGCCTCCGCGCGCTCCTGGCCGAGTGCGCGCAAGCCGGACCGCAACTCCCCCAGCCGGCCCGCCTGCCGGGTGCCGATCCGGTCGAGCGTGGCCGCCTTGTCCAGGTAGTCGTCGGGGTCGGCGGAGAAGAGCAGGGCGACCGCCGGGTCGATGCCGCCGGCGCGGTACTGCGCGCCGGCCAGCGAACCGAGCTGCTCGCGCAGGTCGTTGACCTTCTGCTGCTGCCGGGCGATGTGGTCCTGCGCGGCGCGGACCCGCCGGCGCAGCTCATCGGCGCGCTCGTCGGTCGCGTCGTACGCCTGGGTCGCCTTCTCGGCCTCCTCGTACAGCCGGTCCAGCTCGGCGCGGGCGCCGCCGCCCGGCGCCCCCTGCGCGGGTACGGCGCCGAGCGCGGCCGCCGCGGCCGACAGCGCGCACAGGGCGGCGGCGCCCCGGTCGAATCCGGACGGTGCAAGGCGGCGATGGGACCCCACGGCAGTCCTTCTGCAGGCGGACACAGACCGTTTCCCCGGCGCCTGGGGACGGGGAGGCCCCGGCGCCGGGGAAACGCGGCAGACAGTAGCCGTGGGAACGGGTCCGGACCAAAGACATCGGCGTCAACACACGCTGACGCCCCGCCGCTGACGCAGGTCACCGGCGGGGCGTGGGGTCAGTTCCGGTTCCGGTGATTCGCCCGTTCGGGCGCCACCGTGTCCGGGTCGGGCGCGGGCGTCAGACGCGGACGCCGAACATGAACGGGCCGCCGATGGTGGTCATCGACTCGTACCGGACCACCGTGCCGGTGCGCGGGGCGTGCAGGATCTGGCCGTTGCCCGCGTAGAGACCGACGTGGTGCAGGTCGTTGAAGAAGAAGACCAGGTCGCCGACCTTGAGGTCGCTCTGGCTGTAGATCCGGGTGCCGATGTTGGCCTGCGCCTCGGAGGTGCGCGGGATGGAGACGCCGGCCTGGGCGTAGGACCAGGAGGTCAGACCCGAGCAGTCGTACGAGGAGGGGCCCGTCGCGCCGTAGACGTACGGCGAGCCGATCCTGGTCTGGGCGGCGGCGAAGGCGGCCTGGGCGCGGCCGGAGGCGGGCGGGGCGTCCCTGAGCTCCACGCGCTCGGTGGAGGATCGGCTGGCGCGCTGCTGCTCCTCGGCGAGCTGCGCCTTCTCCTTGGCCGTCAGGGTGTTCAGGAGCCGCTGCGCCTCGGCGAGCTTGCCCTGGACTTCCTTCTTCTTGTTGCCCAGCTCGGTGCGGGTGGCGGAGAGGTCCTTGAGCTTCTCGCCGGCCTCGGCCCGCTCCTGGGCGAGTTCGCGCTGCTTGTCCTGGATCTTCTTCAGCGCGTCGACCTGCTGGCTGCTCAACTGGTCGAGCGTGGACGCCTTGTCGAGGTAGTCGTCCGGGTTCGAGGAGAGGAACAGCTGGACCGAGGCGTCGATGCCGCCGGAGCGGTACTGGGCCGTGGCCAGCGAACCCAGGCCGTCGCGCAGCTTGTTGAGCTCCTCCTGGCCGCGGGCGACGTCGTCCTGGATGGTGGAGATCTCCTTCTGGAGCTTCTGCTGCTTCTCCTTGGCGCCGTTGTACTTCTCGGTCGCCTGCTCGGCCTGCTCGTAGAGCTTGTCGACCTTCGCCTTGACCTCGTCCTTGCCGAGCTTCTCGCTCGGCGCGGCGTTGGCGGCGTTGGCGCTGAGCGCGACAGCAGCTGCGGCAGCGGTGGTGAGCACGGTCACACGGGTGCGGCTCGGCTGCTTGGGTCGACGGTGGGACGCCACGGAGGACGACTCCTTCTTGTGAGTGATCACCCGTTCGGAGGTTCGAGCCAGACCTTAGTGACCCAGTTGTGATCAGTTCAAATCCTCGCGGCAAAAAAACCCGCTACGCCACGCATTCTTTGCACACAACTCACCTGTGGTGATGCGTGGTTGACACTACGTTGCGCGACGATCGGCTCAATTCGGGCATCGACTATGCCCGTTGGACCTTCAGGACAACCGCTTCAGAAGCACCGCGGAAGCCACCGGACGGGCACCCGCCTTGGCGACCCCGTCGGCCACCTCCCGGTCGGTGGAGGCGACGATGACCGGACGTCCGGGCGGCTCCGCGCGCACCAGCTGGCGGATCAGCTCGTCGGCCGTCACACCCGGCTTGGAGAACAGCACCCGCACCCCGCGCGGCGGCGCGAGCAGCACCGGCGCGGCCAGCTCGGCGCCGTCGAAGACGCACGTCACCTCGGCCCCGGTCTGCGCGGCGAGCGCCGAGAGCTGGCCCAGCAGCCGCAGCCGCTGCTTCTCCAACGGCATCTGCGGATAGCCGGTCTTGGTCACGTTGTAACCGTCGACGACCAGATGTGCCTGCGGCAGGGCCAGGAGCTGATCGAGAATGGCCGGATCATGCTCGGACAGGGCGCGCGCCGCGATGTCCTTCGGCGTCATCCGGCCCGGCTCCACCGCGTCGACCGTCTCGGCCGGGCGCACCGACACCGGCGGCAGGGCGAGTTCGCGGCGCAGCCCCTGGGTGGCGTCCAGCAGGGTGTCGAGCAGCAGCCGCACCCGCATGTCCTCCACGCTGCGGCCCTCGCGGGCCGCCCGCCGGGCGGCCTCCAGCCCGGCCTCGGCCTCGCCCAGCCGGGCCTTGAGCCGCCGGGACTCGCTCTCCGCGGCCGACACCTGCGCCTGCGCCTCGGCCCGCACGGCGTCCACCTCGCCCCGCGCCTTGCGCAGCGCGGCCTCGCCCCGCTTCACATCGCTGAGCGCGGAGCGCAGCTTGCGGTGCAACGCGTCCGTCTCCCGCCGCACCGCCTCCAGCTCCGCGCGCAGCCGTTCGGTCTCGGCCCGGGTGTGGTCGCGGGCCAGCGCCAGCTCCGCGCGCAGCCGCTCCAGCTCGGCCCGGCTCTCCTCGTCGGCCCGCTCGGCGTCCGCCCGCTGCGCCTCCTCGCCGGCCGCGGTGACCAGCTTCACCCAGCCCGCCGGGCGCAGCACATAGGCCGCCGCCGCCACGTCGAGCGGGTCCGCGGCCGGGGGCGGCGAACCGGCGTCGAGGGCACCGGCGAGTTCCGGCTGCGCCTCCCGGAACCGATCCCCGATCCGCTGCCGGAACAGCGGTTCGGTCTCCAGCGCCGCCGCCATCGCGTTGCCGGCGAACTTCGCCCGGCGACTCGGCGTGAACCGGGCGTACTGCCTCAGCTGGGCGGGCAGTTCCGTCACCGTCAGCCCGCCGAACGCCTCGGCCACGATTCTCACCACCCGCCGGCGCACGCCGTCGGGCAGGGGACGGTCAAGCACCTCAGCGGTGCCGTCGCCCGGCCCCCCGCCTGCGGTCTCCACCATCCGTCACACCCCAATACCGAGATCGCTCTCCGGGGGCCGCTCCGCTTCAGGAGCCGGCGCCCGGCCTGTCCACGAGTTCCACCTGGTCCACCGCGTTGCACCAGCGGCAGCGCACCGACTCGATGGTCTCACTGACCACCTCGCGCTCCTCCACCGTCGGCTCACCGGCCAGGTCGAGGTGGACGTACTCGACGACCTTGGACGAGCGGGTCACGTCGAAACGGGTGAGGTTGCCGCAGAGGGTGCAGCGCCACCGGGTCGTGGCGGTCGGCAGGGGAACCGTCATCGCGCTGGTTCGCTTCCTTCTCGTGTCGGTCCGCGCCGCTCCCCGACGCGTGTGGCTCGTAACCCTACGGCCTGGCGGGGACTCGCCGCCCGTCCGTTCACGGCGGCGAGGCGGTCTGTCAGCAAGCGTCCCGTTACGTCATGCTCTGTAGTTGTGATCAGCACCTGGAGCACGGCGGCCGGCAGGACACTCAGAGCGGTCCGGGGCACCTCGGCGCCCGTGACGTACGGCCTCATCGCCGTGTGCAGTCTGCTCTTCGCCCTCGGACCGGCCTCCGGGTTCGTCCCCGGGTACGGCACCGGGGACGCCCTGCTCGCCGCGCAGCGGGTGTACTTCCACCGCTGGGGCGTGGTCCCGGCCGAGCTGTTCGACGGGCCGGCCGGGGCCGCGCTCACCCCTGCGACCGCGCTCTTCGTGCACGGCAACTGGGTGCATCTGCTCGGCAACATGCTCTTCCTCTTCGTCTTCGGAGCGATGACCGAGGAACGGATGGGCCGGGTCGAGTTCACCCTGTTCTACGTCGGCTGCGGATACCTCGCCCTGCTCGGCTACGCGGCGGCCAACGCGGCCTCCGGGCAGTCGCTCGTCGGCGCCTCCGGGGCGGTCTCGGCGGTCCTCGGAGCGTTCCTCTACCTGTTCCCCCGAGCGCGCGTGACCAGTCTTCTGCCGTTCCTGTTCTTCCTGCCGCTGCGCTTCCCGGCGTGGGTGGTGCTGCCCTGCTGGGCGGCCCTCCAGTGGCTGGCGGCGGAGCAGGCCTCCGAGGGGCCCGGGGTGGCCTACCTCGCGCACCTCATCGGCTTCGGCCTGGGCTTCGGCTACGCGTGGGTGCGTCACGGCCGTGGGACTAGAGTGAAGGCCGCACCGGCTCCGGCCACCGAGGGAGAGAGACAACCGTGATCACCGCGATCGTTCTGATCAAGACCAGCGTGGACCGGATCCCCGAGATCGCGGAGCGGATCGCCGCGCTGGACAGCGTCAGCGAGGTCTTCTCGGTCACCGGCACCTACGACCTGATCGCCATGGTCCGGGTCCGGCAGCACGAGGACCTGGCCGAGGTCATCCCGGCCCGCATCAGCAAGATCCCCGGCGTCGAGGCCACCGACACGCACGTCGCGTTCCGCACCTACTCCCAGCACGACCTGGAGGCGGCGTTCGCGATCGGCCTGGACAACTAGGAGCTTCTCCTCGAATTCAACCCGGCCGCCGCGGCGACGCCGGGGCGCGGGATCACGCGGCCGCCCGCGCCGAGCCGGTGCGTGACCGGGTCCGGGCGCGGGCGGGGGTGCGCGCGGGCCGCCTCACACCGCCGGGACGCAGCGGCCCTCCTCCGTGCGGTACCGCCACTTGGCGCCGTCGCTCACCAGCTCCCGTACGGCGCCCACGAAGCGCTCCACGTGCTCGTCCGGCGTGCCCGCGCCGAAGCTGACCCTGATGGCGTTCAGGGACTTCTCCCCCGGGGCCGCCTCGGGGGCCCCGCACTCGCCCTGGCTCTGCGGGTCGCTGCCGAGCAGGGTGCGTACCAGCGGGTGGGCGCAGAACAGGCCGTCGCGGACGCCGATGCCGTACTCGGCGGAGAGCGCGGCGGCGAAGTGGGAGCTGTTCCAGCCCTCGACGACGAAGGAGATGACGCCGACCCGCGGCGCGTCGTCGCCGAAGAGGGAGAGGACGCGCACCTCCGGCACCTCGGCCAGGCCCTCGCGGACCCGGGCGACGAGGTGCTGTTCGCGGGCGACCAGGGCGTCCCAGCCGGCCTCGGTGAGCGCCTTGCAGGCGGAGGCGATGGCGTAGGCGCCGATGACGTTCGGGGAGCCGGCCTCGTGGCGGGCCGCGGTCTCGTGCCACTCGACGGCCACACCGCCGTCCTCGCGCCGGGTCACCTTGCGGCTGGCGCCGCCGCCCGCGAGGTAGGGCTCGGCCGCCCGGAGCCAGTCGGCGCGGCCCGCGAGGACCCCGGAGCCGAAGGGGGCGTACAGCTTGTGGCCGGAGAAGGCGACCCAGTCGACGTCGAGGTCGGCGACGGAGACCGGGTGGTGCGGGGCCAGCTGGGCCGCGTCCAGGACGATCCGGGCGCCGTGGGCGTGTGCGGCGGCGGCCAGCTCGCGCACCGGCCACAGCTCGCCGGTGACGTTGGAGGCGCCGGTGACGCAGACCAGGGCCGGGCCGTGCGGGTCGCGGTCGGCGAGCGCCCGCTCCAGGGTCTCGACCGCCTGCCGGGGGGTGCGCGGGGCGTCGAGGTAGGTGACGTCCGCGTCCTGCCAGGGCAGCAGGGAGGCGTGGTGCTCGGTCTCGAAGACGAAGACCCGGCAGCCGGCCGGCACCGCCCGGGCGAGCAGGTTCAGGGAGTCGGTGGTCGAGCGGGTGAAGACCACCTGGTCGTCCGCCCGGCAGCCGAGGAACGCGGCGACCGTCTTGCGGGCGTTCTCGAACAGGTCGGTGGACAGCTGGGAGAGGTAGCCGGCGCCGCGGTGCACGCTGCCGTAGTACGGGGCGTAGGCGGCGACGTCGTCCCAGACCCGCTGGAGGGCGGGGGCGCTGGCCGCGTAGTCGAGGGCGGCGTAGCCGACTTCGCCTCCGGTGACCAGCGGGACGGTGACATCTCGTCCCAGAACGGGCAGCGGGGCACAAACAGACCGGTCGATGGCAGCGGTGAAGACGGACATGGCGAAACTCCCGTGGCAGGACGGCGAAGAAGAGAGAAGGGTGTGCGGAGGCGGGGCTCTGCGGCCCTAAAGCATTCGCTTGCTCACGGAAGACTCCTCGACGACCAGGATCCCTGGTCCCGCACCCGGAAGAGTGCGCGAGGGATCCGCGCTTGCCGTGGACCTTGCTGTCCACGGCCTGGTCTTCACCCGGGGCACCCCGCCACGGACGGAGGGTTGCCGGACAGTCGGCCGGGGCCTCATGACTGTCACTCATGACCTGGTTCAGGAAAGTACGGGAAATGATCGTCGTCCCGCAACCCGTGTCCGGATCGCGGGACGAAATCTCCTAGGCGTTGCTCGCGGCCACCCAGCGCTCCAGTGACCGCTTCGCGGCCCCGGAGTCGATGGACAGGGCGGCCTTCGCCATGCCCGCGCGGAGCTGCTCGGTGAGCGGCGCGTCCGAGGGCTGGAGGGCCACCAGCGCCGCCGCCGAGTTCAGCAGCACGGCGTCCCGGACGGCCCCCCGCTCGCCGTCCAGCAGCCGGCGGGCGACCTCCGCGTTGTAGGAGGCGTCCGCGCCGCGCAGGGCGTCCACGGGGACGAGGTCGAGGCCGACGTCCCGCGGGTCGAAGGTCTGCTCCGTGACCTTGCCGTCCCGGACCGCCCACACCCGGGACGGGGCGGTGACGGTCAGTTCGTCCAGGCCGTCGTCGCCGCGGAAGACCAGCGCGGAGTTGCCCCGTTCGGCGAGGACACCGGCGACGATCGGCGCCATGCGGGGGTCCGCCACGCCGACGGCCTGTGCCCGCACCCGCGCCGGGTTGGTCAGCGGACCCAGCACGTTGAAGGTGGTCCGGATGCCCAACTGGGCCCGAGCCGGGGCGACATGGCGCAGCGACGGGTGGAACCGCACCGCGAAGCAGATGGTGATGCCGGCTTCCTCGGCGACCTCGGCGACCCGCAGCGGGGTCAGGTTGAGGTTGATCCCGAGCTTCTCCAGGACGTCGGAGGAGCCGGAGGCGGAGGAGGCGGCGCGGTTGCCGTGCTTGACGACCTTCGCGCCCGTGCCGGCGACGACGATCGCGGACATCGTGGAGATGTTCACCGTCTTGGCGCCGTCGCCGCCGGTACCGACGATGTCGACGGCCGGTCCGGGCACCTCGATGACGTTGGCGTGCGCGTACATCGTCCGGACGAGTCCGGTGATCTCCTCGACCGTCTCGCCCTTGGCCCGCAGCGCCACCATGAACGCGGCGACCTGGGCGTCGGTCGCCTCGCCGCGCATGATCAGGTCCATCGCCCAGGCGGTCTCGTCCGCGGACAGGTCCCGGCCGTCGAGCAGGCCGTTCAGCAGGACGGGCCAGGAGCGGCCCGCCGCGGTGTCGCCTCCAGCGGGGGTCACAGCGCTCATCAGCCGCTCCTGGGTGGTATCCCGTGACTACGGGGACGATTCTCGAACAGGTCCACCCTATCCATCCCGGGACACCGCGAAGGGCCCCGTCCGCAACCCGGACGGGGCCCCTCAGCGTGGTGTGGCGACGTGGTGATCAGTGGTGGCCGTGGCCGCTCGTGATCTCCTTGTACTCGTCGACGGTCGGCTTCGGGATCTGGTTGTCCTCCCCGTAGTAGGCGTTGGACAGCTTGACCCGCAGCTTCTGCGAGGCCGGCACCTTGCGCTCGACACCGTTCTCGTCGACCGTCGGGCCGATCTCGGCCGGCTGGTACTGCTCGTGCGCGGTGAGCGTGTGCAGCTGCTCCTGGCTGAGCGGCTCGTGCACCTCGATGAACTCACCGTGCGGCAGCCGCTTGATGATGCCGGTCTCGCGACCGTGCAGCACCTTGTCGCGGTCGCGGCGCTGGAGACCCAGGCAGATCCGCTTGGTCACGATGAACATGACCACCGGGGCGACGAAGTAGGCGATCCGGACGAACCAGGTGACCGCGTTGATCGACAGGTGGAAGTGCGTGGCGACGATGTCGTTGCCACCACCGATCAGCATCACGAAGTACACGGTCAGCCAGGCGACACCGAACGCGGTACGGGTCGGGGCGTTGCGCGGGCGGTCCAGGATGTGGTGCTCGCGCTTGTCCCCGGTGACCCAGGACTCGATGAACGGGTACGCGGCGATCACGCCGAGGATCACGCCGAACAGCACCAGCGGGATGAACACGCCCAGGACCAGGGTGTGGCCCCAGAAGTTGATCTCCCAGCCCGGCATCGCGCGGATCAGGCCCTCGGCCATGCCCATGTACCAGTCGGGCTGGGCGCCGGTCGACACCTGGTCCGGACGGTAGGGGCCGATCGCCCAGATCGGGTTGATCTGCGCGATCGCCGCGAGGGCGGCGAGGACACCGAAGACCAGGAAGAAGAAGCCGCCCGCCTTCGCCATGTACACCGGCAGCAGCGGCATGCCGACGACGTTCTTGTTCGTCTTGCCGGGACCCGCGAACTGCGTGTGCTTGTGGTAGAAGACCAGGATCAGGTGGCCCACCACCAGGCCCAGCATGATGCCCGGCAGCAGCAGGATGTGGATCGAGTAGAAGCGGGCCACGAAGTCGCCGCCCGGGAACTCGCCGCCGAAGAGGAAGAACGACAGGTACGTGCCGACGATGGGCACGGACAGGATCGCGCCCTCCATGAAGCGGACACCGGTGCCGGAGAGCAGGTCGTCCGGGAGCGAGTAACCGGTGAAACCGGTGAACATGCCCAGGACGAACAGCAGGAAGCCGAACAGCCAGTTGATCTCACGCGGCTTGCGGAACGCGCCGGTGAAGAACACGCGCATCATGTGCACGAACATGCCCGCGATGAAGACCACCGCGCCCCAGTGGTGGATCTGCCGGATGAGCAGACCACCGCGCACGTCGAAGGAGATGTGCAGGGTCGAGCTGAACGCCTCGGACATCAGCTGCCCCTGGAGCGGGACGTACGAGCCGTGGTACTCCACCTCGTTCATCGACGGGTGGAAGAACAGCGTCAGATAGACACCCGTGATGATGATGATGAGGAAGCTGTACAAGCACACTTCGCCCAGCATGAACGACCAGTGGTCGGGGAAGATCTTGCGCATGTTGGCCTTGGCCAGGGAGTAGATCCCGAGCCGGCCGTCGGCCCAGTCGGCGACACGTTCGCCGGCCGGTGCCTTCCCGCGCGAGCGGGACGTCTCGTTCGCTGAAGTACTCATCCGCGCTCCCAGAATGCAGGACCGACGGGCTCCTCGAAGTCGCCGAGCGCCTGGAGGTAACCCTCGCTGTCCACGCCGATGCGCAGCTGCGGCAGGGCGTGGCCGGCGGGACCGAAGATCACTCGGGCTCCGTCGGAGAGGTCGAAGGTGGACTGGTGGCACGGGCACAGCACGTGGTGCGTCTGCTGCTCGTAGAGCGAGATCGGACAGCCGACGTGGGTGCAGATCTTCGAGTAGGCGACGATGCCCTCGTGGGACCAGTCGAGCTCGCGCTTGTCCTTGATGTTGCCCGGCTGGAGCCGGACGATCATCAGGGCCGCCTTGGCGATCTCCGTCTGGAACTCCTCGGAGTGCTCCTCCAGGCCGTCGGGCTTGGCGAAGGTGAGCGAGCCGACGGCGACGTCCTCGGGACGCAGCGGCTGGTTCGTGTTCATGTTGACCAGGCGCTTGCCCTTGGCCCACATGGTGTGGCGCAGGCTCGTCTTCGGCGCCGGGCCGAGACCGCCGAGCAGCATGACGCCGGAGAGCGGCACCAGGGCCAGCGCGCCGAACATCGTGTTGCGGATCAGCTTGCGGCGGCCGAACGCCGACTCCTTGGCGCCCTGGCGGAAGTCCGCGTGGACCTTCGCACGGACCTCGGGAGAGGCCTCGATCGGGTGCCGGTCGTCGGCGACCTCCACGTCCGACATCAGGGTGCGGGCCCAGTGGACCGCGCCCGCGCCGATGCAGAACAGCGCCACGCCGAGGGTCAGGCCCAGCGCGAAGTTCATCGCGCTGATGTGACCGATCGGGAAGACGAAGATCTGCTTGTCGTTCGGGATGGCCAGGTAGGCGACGATGAAGCCGATGGTGGCCAGCATCGACACCGTGAACAGCAGGGCCACCACACGCTCGGACCGCTTGGCGGCCCGCTCGTCGATGTCCTGGATCCGGTGCTCGTGCGGCGGCAGGCCCGGGTCCGAGAACGGGTTCTCCTCGTCCGCGACCCCTACCGCGCCGTGCGCGTGGTCCCGCTCAGCGGGCAGGTTCTCTTCTGGAATGTCTTGGCTACTCATGACTTCTTGGCCTTTGCGGTCCGAGCGGCGACCCAGACGGCGACCACGATCAGCGTGCCGAGGCCGAAGATCCAGCCGAACAGACCCTCGCTGACCGGCCCGAGGCCGCCCAGCTTCAGACCACCCGGGTTCTCGGTCTCATCGCCGTTGACCGCGTTCAGGTACGCGATGATGTCCTTCTTGTTCTTCTCCGACATCGTGGTGTCGGGGAAGGACGGCATGTTCTGCGGGCCCGTCTGCATGGCCTCGTAGATGTGCTTGGGAGCGACGCCCGCGAGGCTCGGCGCGTACTTGCCATGGGTCAGGGCGCCGCCCTCGCCGGTGGCGTTGTGGCACTGCGCGCAGTTGGTGCGGAACAGCTCGCCGCCCTGGGCGATGTCCGCACCCGCGGGGCCGTACTGCTGCTTGGTCGGCACGTTCGGGCCGGCGCCCAGCGACGCGACGTACGCGGCGAGCTGGTCGATCTGGGCCTGCGTGTAGACGACCTTCTTGCGCGGGATCTGCGCCATCTGGGAGGTGGAGGCCGGCATCCGGCCGGTGCCCACCTGGAAGTCGACCGCGGCGGCGCCGACACCGACCAGGCTCGGGCCGTCGGAGGAGCCCTGGCCACCGGTGCCGTGGCAGCTGGCGCAGCCGACCTCGTAGAGCTTCTTGCCCTCCTTGATGGTCAGGGACTGGGAGGTTTCATCGGCCTGCGCCTTGCCCGCGGGCGCGAACGCGGCGTACAGCCCCCCAGTGGCCGCCAGCGCGAGGAGTAGGACGACGACCGCCGCCAGCGGATGGCGTCGTCGTGCGGAGAGCTTTTTCACGGATTACCCCGGTGTCAGGATCTTCTGCGTCGGTGCTTCTGGATGTGCGGGAGCGGTCCCGCTACTTGATCAAGTAGATCGTGGCGAAAAGGCCGATCCAGACGACATCGACGAAGTGCCAGTAGTAGGACACGACGATGGCGGCGGTCGCCTGCTCGTGAGTGAACCTCTTGGCCATGTAGGTACGGCCGAGGACCAGCAGGAAGGCGATGAGACCGCCCGTCACGTGCAGGCCGTGGAAGCCGGTGGTCAGGTAGAACACCGAGCCGTACGGGTCGGAGGACAGCGAGATGCCGTCCTTCTTCACCAGCTCCGTGTACTCGTAGATCTGACCGCCGATGAAGATCGCACCCATGATGAAGGTGAGGATGAACCAGCCACGGAGCTTCTTCACATCGCCGCGCTCGGCGGCGAACACGCCGAGCTGACAGGTGAGGGAGGAGAGCACCAGGATCGTGGTGTTCGTCGCGGAGAAGGGCACGTTGAGCGCGTGCGCCATCTCCTTCCAGTGGTCCGGTCCGGTCACCGACCGGAGGGTGAAGTACATCGCGAAGAGGGCCGCGAAGAACATCAGCTCGGAACTCAGCCAGATGATGGTTCCGACGCTGGTGAGGTTCGGCCGGTTGACCGACGGGTGCGCGTGCCCGGTTTCTACTGTCGTTGCTGTCGCCACGACCGACATTATGTCGGTCGCTTATCTCGCGCTCACTCCGGGGGGTGCCGTTCGGAGTGTTGCCGCCCGCCGAACCGGTGCTGACGTGGTGTTCATGGGAGTAGCATCCGCGCAGACGGCCCTGTCCGTCCCGTCCGTACGACGCCGACGTCCCGGAGGAACAATGCAGCCGACCGCCACCGTGCTGGTCTACAGCGACGACTCCAGCACCCGAGAGCAAGTACGGCTGGCCGCCGGGCGCCGGCCGGCTCAGGACGTCCCCCTGGTGGAGTTCGTGGAGTGCGCGACCCCCGGGGCGGTGCTGCGGGAACTGGACAAGGGGGGCATCGACGTCTGCGTGCTGGACGGCGAGGCCGTGCCGATGGGCGGCATGGGGGTGTGCCGGCAGATCAAGGACGAGGTCTTCGACTGCCCGCCGGTGCTGCTGCTGATGGGCCGTCCGCAGGACGCCTGGCTGGCCACCTGGAGCCGGGCCGACGCGGCGGTGACGCTGCCGGTGGACCCGGTGGAGTTCGCCTCCGCGCTGGCGTCCCTGCTGCGCCGCAAGAGGCTGCTGAGCGCCTAGCGGGGCCGGGGAGGCGGGCGCCGCGGTCCGGTCCGGTCCGCCGCGCACGGAACTCCCCGGGCCGTCGGGGCGCGAGGACGGTGCGCGGCGGCCGGTCCGCGCCGGCCGGCCGCGCGGTGTCCCGCGCCCCCCGGGTGTGCTCACAGGGCGGCCGGCTGGATCCTCGCCGCGTCCGCCGGTGCCGGGCCGTCCTGGGCGCCGCCGGACAGGGCGCTGCCCGCGCGCCACTTCTTCCAGTCGACGTTCCAGTCGCCGAAGCCGTTGCCGAAGGGCTCCATGGGGTCGCCGTTGGAGTTGACGACCTTGACGATGTCACCGGTGCGGATGTTGTCGAAGAACCACTCGGCGTTCGACGTGCTCATACCGGTGCAGCCGTGGCTGACGTTGGCGGAGCCCTGCGATCCGACGGACCAGGGGGCGGCGTGGACGTACTCGCCGGACCAGGTGACCCGGGTGGCGTAGTAGACCGGCAGGTCGTAGGAGTCGGAGGTGCCCTCGGCGATGCCGACGGTGGTGCCGCGCATCCGTACGAAGTACTGCTTCTCCAGTACGACCTTGACGCCGTTGCGGGTCTCGAAGCCGGCCTTGCCGGTGGTGACCGGGATCTGCTCGACCTGCTGCCCGTTCCGGTAGTACGTGAGCTGGTGGGTGGCGGCGTCCGTGACGGCCTCGACCCGGTCGCCGGTGGTGATCTTCAGGGGTTTGGCCGTCCCGCCCCACAGCCGGTCGCCGATCCTGATGCCGTCCAGGTTGCTGTGCACCTGGATGGTGGCGTGGGCGGGCCAGTAGTCCTTGGGGCGGTAGTGGAGCTCCTTGCCGCTCACCCAGTACCAGGAGCCCGGTACGGCCGGCACGGAGTCCACCCTCAGGGCGCGTTCCACGACGGCACGCTGTCCCTTGTCCTTGATGTCCTGGTCGAGTTGGGCCGTGATGGGCTGTCCGACGCCGTAGGTGCCCGCTCCGGGCCCGAACGTGACGCCCAGCCGCTTCTTGCCGGTGGGCTTGCTGGTGTCGAACGTGAGGACCTTGCGGCCGGGTGCGCCGTCCTCGTCCTCGGTGCTCACCGTGACCGTGTAGTGGGCGTTGGCGGCCAGCGGGGAGGTGCTGTGCCAGCGGCTGCCGTCGGCGGCCAGTTCGCCCGTCACGTAGCGCCCTGTGGAGTCCTGGGCCGTGACGTCCGTGATGCGGCCCTCACCGCTGTTGGCGGTGACCTCCAGGGGCTTGTCCGGATCGGCCCGTTTCCCCGCTTCGGTGGGGCCGTTGAAGGAGATCAGGTCCGCTGCGTCGTACGGCCTGGCCGACAGGGGGTCGCCGTCCGAACCGCAAGCGGTGACGCCCGCACCCAGGGTGGTCACCAGCAGGGCGCAGCTGACGACGGTGCGGGTCCGCGCAATGTGGTTCATACGATCACGCTATGAGATGGAGAGACTACCGGCGCGGCGGGTAACCCATCCGGGCGAACGGCGCTGCGGCAAACGAGGAGAGCCCGGACCCTCCGTCAGGAAGGTCCGGGCTCCCGGTGCGTTCAGCGCGCCCTACTGGGTGCGGTTCTCACCGTGGTAGTACTCGAACACCCAGCCGAACAGGCCGACCAGGATGAACGGGGCGGCGAAGTAGATCAGCCACCAGCCGACCGCGATGCTGAGGAAGGCGACCGCGCCGCCGAAGCCCAGCATGAGCGGCTGCCAGCTGTGCGGGCTGAAGAAGCCCAGCTCGCCCGCGTCGTCCGCGACATCGGCCTCCATGTCGTCCTGGGCGCCCGCGTCGACCCGCCGGGCGGTGAAGCCCAGGTAGAAGCCGATCATGACGGACAGGCCGAAGGCCAGGAAGAGCGCCGTGGTGCCGGCCGGCTCCTTCGACCACACGCCATACACGATGGCCATGATCAGGATGAAGACGCTCAGCCAGATGAACATCCGACCCTGGATCTTCACTTGCCGGCCTCCTTGCTGCCCGCGACGGCGGTGCCGTGACCGGCGTGCTCAAGCTGTTCGAGCGCGGCGATCTCGGGGTGGTGCAGGTCGAACGCCGGGGATTCGCTGCGGATCCGCGGCAGGGTGAGGAAGTTGTGCCGGGGCGGCGGGCAGGACGTCGCCCACTCCAGCGAGCGGCCGTAGCCCCACGGGTCGTCCACGCCGACCGGCTTGCCGTACTTGGCCGTCTTCCACACGTTGTAGAGGAACGGCAGGATCGACAGGCCGAGCAGGAAGGAGCTGATGGTCGACACCGTGTTCAGCGCGGTGAAGCCGTCGGCCGCCAGGTAGTCGGCGTACCGGCGCGGCATGCCCTCGGCGCCCAGCCAGTGCTGGACCAGGAAGGTGCCGTGGAAACCGATGAACAGCGTCCAGAAGGTGATCTTGCCGAGGCGCTCGTCCAGCATCTTGCCGGTCCACTTCGGCCACCAGAAGTGGAAGCCGGAGAACATGGCGAAGACGACCGTACCGAAGACCACGTAGTGGAAGTGCGCCACCACGAAGTACGAGTCGGAGACGTGGAAGTCCATCGGGGGCGAGGCCAGGATGACACCGGTCAGACCACCGAAGGTGAAGGTGATCAGGAAGCCGGTCGCCCAGAGCATCGGTGTCTCGAAGGACAACGAGCCCTTCCACATCGTGCCGATCCAGTTGAAGAACTTCACACCGGTCGGTACGGCGATCAGGAAGGTCATGAAGGAGAAGAACGGCAGCAGCACACCACCGGTGACGTACATGTGGTGGGCCCACACCGTCACGGACAGACCGGCGATCGCGATGGTGGCGGCGATCAGGCCCATGTAGCCGAACATCGGCTTCCGGCTGAACACCGGGATCACTTCACTGATGATGCCGAAGAACGGCAACGCGATGATGTACACCTCTGGATGTCCGAAGAACCAGAAGAGGTGTTGCCACAGCAGCGCTCCGCCGTTCGCGGCGTCGAAGACGTGGGCGCCGAACTTGCGGTCCGCCTCCAGGGCGAACAGCGCGGCCGCGAGGACCGGGAAGGCCAGCAGGACCAGCACACCGGTCAGCAGCACGTTCCACACGAAGATCGGCATGCGGAACATGGTCATGCCCGGCGCGCGCATGCAGATGATCGTGGTGATGAAGTTGACCGAGCCGAGGATCGTGCCGAAGCCGGAGAAGGCCAGACCCATGATCCACATGTCGGCGCCGAGCCCCGGGCTGCGGACCGCGTCCGACAGCGGCGAGTAGGCGAACCAGCCGAAGTCGGCCGCGCCCTGCGGGGTGAGGAAGCCGGCCACCGCGATGAGCGAGCCGAACAGGTAGAGCCAGTAGGCGAACATGTTCAGCCGCGGGAACGCCACATCGGGCGCGCCGATCTGGAGCGGCATGATCCAGTTCGCGAAACCGGCGAACAGCGGCGTCGCGAACATCAGCAGCATGATCGTGCCGTGCATCGTGAACGCCTGGTTGAACTGCTCGTTCGACATGATCTGCAAGCCCGGGCGGGCCAGCTCGGCACGCATGAGCAGCGCCATCACGCCGCCGATCAGGAAGAACGCGAACGACGTCGCCAGGTACAGCGTGCCGATCGTCTTGTGGTCGGTGGTCGTCAGCCACTTGATGACGACTTGACCGCGGCGCTGGCGCCGGACCGGCAGCTCGTCCGCGTAGTGGGACCCTGCTGCCGCGGCACCCTGGGGTTCGTTGAGGATGCTCACAGGTTGTTCGTCTCCCGGTTCTTCTCGTGGCTCGTCTGCGCGATGCCGGCGGGAATGTAACCGGTCTGCCCCTTCTTGGCGAGGTCCTTGAGGTGCTGCTCGTAGCGCTCGGGGGAGACGACCTTCACGTTGAACAGCATCCGGGAGTGGTCGACGCCGCAGAGCTCGGCACACTTGCCGAGGAAGGTGCCCTCCTTGTTGGGGGTCACCTGGAAGGCGTTGGTGTGGCCCGGGATGACGTCCTGCTTCATGAGGAACGGCACCACCCAGAAGGAGTGGATGACGTCACGCGAGGTCAGGACGAAGCGGACCGTCTTGCCCTTGGGGAGCCAGAGCGTCGGACCGGGGTTGTTCGTCTGCGGGTTCCGCGTGCCGGGCGTGCCGACGTCGTAGACGCCGCCGGCGTTCGCCGGGAATTCCTTCTTGAACCGGTCCGGGATGGCGTCCAGGTTCTTGTCGGTCTTGGCATCGCCGGTGGAACCGGAGACGTTCTCGATGTAGTTGAAGCCCCAGCTCCACTGGAAGCCGACCACGTTGACCGTGACGTCGGGCTTCTTCGAGGTGTCCAGGAGCTTCGACTCGTCCCGGGCCGTGAAGTAGAAGAGCACCGAGATGATGATGATCGGGACCACCGTGTACAGGGCCTCGATCGGCATGTTGTACCGGGTCTGCGGAGGAACCTCGACCTTGGTGCGGCTGCGCCGGTGGAAGAAAGCACTCCACAGGATCAGGCCCCACACCAGCACGCCGACGGCGAGCGCGGCAGCCCAGGAGCCCTGCCACAGGGAGAGGATCCGCGGAGCCTCTTCCGTGGTCGGGGTGGGCATGCCAAGGCGGGGGAAGTCCTTATATGTGCAACCGGTTGCGGTCGCCAGGACCAGGCCCGCGGTCAGTGCCTGCAGCAGCTTCCGCCGCATCGGGCGCCGCGGCGAGCGGTCGGAGCCGTTGGGACTCACGTAGCGCCTTCCCGAGAGTCTCGCCCGCGCGGTCGGCTGCGGCCTTCTCGCTGGTCGGTCGCCGCCCTGCGTCGGGCAGGGGTTTGGATGTTTATGCGGACCAAACCCTAGCCGACGCCCTCCGGGGGTTCGCGGGGAGGGGGGCATACGCGCTACGGGTCACCCGAAAGCGTCTGGGGGCTCGGGTGGTTTCGGGGTTTTTGCACGGCCCGCACGGCTGTGGCCTGGCCTGCTTCCCCGTCCGGCGGACCGGTTGCCGGAAGCTTTAACGTTGCCCTGTGTCCTATTTCGACGCCGCGTCCGGCGCTCCTCTGCATCCCGTGGCCCGTCAGGCCCTGATGGCCTCCCTGGACGAGGGGTGGGCCGATCCGGCCCGGCTCCACCGGGAGGGGCGGAAGGCCCGGATGCTGCTGGACGCCGCGCGCGAGGCCGCCGCCGAGGCCGTGGGCTGCCGGGCCGACGAGGTGGTGTTCACGCCGTCCGGGACCCGGGCCGTGCACGCGGGCGTCACCGGGGCGTTGGCCGGGCGGAGGCGCGTCGGACGCCACCTGATCGTGTCATCCGTCGAACACTCCTCCGTACTCCATGCGGCGGACATGTGCGAGGCCGAGGGCGGGACGGTCACCCGGGTGGCCGTCGGCCGGACGGGAGCCGTCACCCCGTCGGCGTACGCCGCCGCCCTCCGCCCGGACACCGCGCTGGCGTGCCTCCAGTCGGCCAACCACGAGGTGGGGACCGTGCAGCCGGTGGCCGAGGTGGCCGGCGTGTGCCGGGAGGCCGGGGTGCCGCTGCTGGTGGACGCGGCGCAGTCGCTGGGCTGGGGGCCGGTCGGGGGCGACTGGTCGCTGCTGACGGCCAGCGCGCACAAGTGGGGCGGGCCGCCCGGGGTCGGACTGCTCGTCGTGCGCAAGGGGGTGCGGTTCGCCGCCCAAGGGCCGGTGGACGAGCGGGAGTCGGGCCGGGCTCCCGGGTTCGAGAACATCCCGGCGATCGTGGCGGCCGTGGCGTCGCTGCGCGCGGTGCGGGCCGAGGCGGCCCGGGAGGCGGTACGGCTGCGGGAGCTGACGGAGCGGATCCGGACCCGGGTGCCGGAGCTGGTCCCGGACGTGGAGGTGGTCGGCGACGCCGGGCACCGGCTGCCCGGGATCGTCACCTTCTCCTGCCTCTACGTCGACGGCGAGGCACTGCTGCACGAGCTGGACCGGGCGGGCTTCTCGGTCTCCTCCGGCTCCTCCTGCACGAGCAGCACGCTGACGCCCAGCCATGTGCTGCGGGCGATGGGGGTGCTGAGCGAGGGCAACGTACGGGTATCGCTGCCGCCGGGCACGGCGGAGGCGGACGTGGCGCGGTTCCTCGAGGTGCTGCCGGGGGCCGTGGCGGGCGTCCGGGAGAAGCTGGGCGCCCCGGCCCCCGCGACGGCCGCCGGGGCGCGGGAGCTGCTCGTCGACTCCCTGGGCAAGCGCTGCCCGATCCCGGTCATCGAGCTGGCCAAGGTGATCGGCGAGGTCCCGGTGGGCGGGATCGTGCGGGTCCTCTCGGACGACGCGGCGGCCCGGCTGGACATCCCGGCGTGGTGCGAGATGCGGGGGCAGGAGTACGTGGGCGAGGAACCGGCGGACCGGGGAACGGCGTACCTGGTCCGCCGGGTGACCTGAGCGCCCCCGCACACCCTCCGCGCGGTCATCCCTGCCGAGGACGCGGACTGCCCTCCGGGCGCCCCGCCACAGACCCGTGACGGGTCAGCGCAGGTGGGCGCGGACCTCCTGGCCGGCCTCGTCGCCGTACGCCTTCTCGAACCGCTCCATGAAGTGCCCCCGCCGCAGCTGGTACTCCTGCGTGCCCACGGTCTCGATGACCAGCGTGGCGAGCATGCACCCGACCTGCGCGGCCCGCTCCAGCGGGACGCCCCACGCCAGCCCCGACAGGAACCCGGCGCGGAAGGCGTCGCCGACGCCGGTGGGGTCGGCCTTGCGCTCCTCCTCCGGACAGCCGACCTCGATCGGGTCCTCGCCGGCCCGCTCGATCCGCACGCCCCGCGCGCCGAGCGTGGTCACGCGGTGGCCGACCTTGGACAGGATCTCGGCGTCGGACCAGCCGGTCTTGGCCTCGATGAGCCCCTTCTCGTACTCGTTGGAGAACAGGTACGTCGCGCCGTCCAGCAGTATCCGGATCTCCTCGCCCTCCATCCGGGCGATCTGCTGGGAGAAGTCGGCGGCGAAGGGGATGTTCCGGGAGCGGCACTCCTCGGTGTGGCGGAGCATCGCCTCGGGGTCGTCGGCACCGATGAGGACCAGGTCCAGGCCGCCCACGCGGTCCGCGACCGTCTTCAGCTCGATCAGCCGGGCCTCGCTCATCGCGCCGGTGTAGAAGGAGCCGATCTGGTTGTGGTCGGCGTCGGTGGTGCACACGAAGCGGGCGGTGTGCAGGGTCTCGGAGAGGCGCACCGAGCCGGTGTCCACGCCGTGCCGGTCGAGCCAGGCCCGGTATTCGTCGAAGTCGAAGCCGGCGGCGCCGACCAGGATCGGCCCGGTGCCGAGCTGGCCCATGCCGAAGGCGATGTTGGCGCCGACGCCGCCGCGGCGGACGTCGAGGTTGTCGACCAGGAAGGAGAGCGAAACCGTGTGCAGCTGGTCCGCGACGAACTGGTCGGCGAAACGGCCGGGGAAGGTCATGAGGTGGTCGGTGGCGATGGAGCCGGTGACTGCGATGCGCACGACGGGGATTCTCCTGCGGCAGGCGGGATTGACAGTTCACGCTACCCGGTCGGAAGCCGCCACTGAAGCTGGCAAAACTACCCGATAGTAGATCTTTCTTCGCAGTGCGCGCCGTGCGTACGGTGCGGGCATGACGAACCCCGAGGTCACCTCCTCCGCCCCGGCCGAGCCCGACGATCTCGCGTCGCTGCGCGGCGACTGCGCCCGGATGGCCCCGCACTGGGTCGCCCCGGAGCGCGCCGCGTCCCGTCCGGTGTCCCCGTCCCGCATCCACGGCGTGGACGTGCCGACGCGGTCCGCCCGGCTGCTGGACGCGATGTCGGAGTACGGCGACTGACCGGTTCCCCGGCCTCGGGCGACCGTGCGCCCTGCGGGACACGAGTAAGCGCGGGAACACGCGGGCCGGGCGACGGTGACGGTCACCGGGACGCCCGGCCGGACCGGGTGTGCGTGCCGGCCACCAAGGAGTACGTGCGGGCCGTACGGCCGGCCGCGCCGACCCCCTCCGGACGCACGGAGGCGGCGGCCCCCGCCGAGGGGACCGCCGCCTCCGTCATGACCGTCGGGCCGGCGAACCGGCCCGGCCCGTTCAGCTGAAGGAGTCGCCGCAGGCGCAGGAGCCGGTCGCGTTCGGGTTGTCGATCGTGAAGCCCTGCTTCTCGATCGTGTCCACGAAGTCGACGGTGGCGCCGCCCAGGTACGGAGCGCTCATGCGGTCGGTGACGACCTTGACCCCGCCGAAGTCCTTCTCCACGTCGCCGTCGAGCGAGCGCTCGTCGAAGAAGAGCTGGTAGCGCAGGCCGGAGCAGCCGCCGGGCTGGACGGCGACGCGCAGCGCCAGGTCGTCGCGGCCTTCCTGGTCGAGCAGGGCCTTGACCTTGGCCGCGGCGGCGTCGGTCAGGATGATGCCGTCGGTGACGGTGGTGGTCTCGTCCGATACGGACATCTACATCTCTCCCGGGTTGTACGGAGACTGCTTGCCGACGAGTGCAACCGGCGCTTCCGCGGATTCATTCCGGGCCGGGCATTCGCGTGGTCGCGTTTTTCTTCCTTCCTCATGCTCGCACATGCCCGTGGAGGCGGACAGGCGTCCGCGGGGCACCCCCGGGAGTCCGGCGGGATTCACGTCACACGGACGCTATGGCCATCGTCAAAGTGACGTGAAGCAGATATCATGGATAGCGTCAGTTAGACGAAAAGTAGAAAGGGTGCGTGTCGTGACCACCGCCCAGACCCCGGAGCTCGACGTGCGGCCGACTCCGCTCGCCCTGTTGCTGCTCGGCCGCGAGGCCGACCCGAAGAGCGAGCGGGGCGTCGAGTGTCCCGGTGACCTGCCGTCGCCGTCCGACCCCGACCTGGTGCTGCGCGCCCGCGCGGCGAAGGAGAAGCTCGGCGACAAGGTCTTCGTGCTCGGCCACCACTACCAGCGCGACGAGGTCATCCAGTTCGCCGACGTCACGGGCGACTCCTTCAAGCTGGCCCGGGACGCCGCAGCGCGCCCCGAGGCCGAGTACATCGTCTTCTGCGGTGTGCACTTCATGGCCGAGTCGGCGGACATCCTGACCTCCGACGACCAGAAGGTCGTCCTGCCCGACCTCGCCGCTGGCTGCTCCATGGCCGACATGGCGACGGCCGAGCAGGTCGCCGAGTGCTGGGACGTGCTGACCGAGGCGGGCGTCGCCGAGCAGGTGGTGCCGGTCTCGTACATGAACTCCTCGGCCGACATCAAGGCGTTCACCGGCCGGCACGGCGGTCTCATCTGCACCTCCTCCAACGCCAAGCGGGCGCTGGACTGGGCCTTCGAGCAGGGTGAGAAGGTGCTGTTCCTGCCCGACCAGCACCTGGGCCGCAACACCGCCGTCCGCGACATGGGCATGTCGCTGGACGACTGCGTGGTCTACAACCCGCACAAGCCGGGCGGCGGCCTGACGGCGGAGGAGCTGCGCGCCGCGAAGATGATCCTGTGGCGGGGCCACTGCTCCGTGCACGGCCGCTTCAGCCTGGACTCGGTGAACGACGTCCGCGAGCGCATCCCCGGCGTGAACGTCCTGGTGCACCCCGAGTGCAAGCACGAGGTCGTGGCCGCGGCGGACCACGTCGGCTCGACCGAGTACATCATCAAGGCCCTGGAGGCCGCCCCGGCCGGTTCCAAGTGGGCCATCGGCACCGAGCTGAACCTGGTCCGCCGCCTGGCGAACCGTTTCGCCCCCGAGGGCAAGGAGATCGTCTTCCTCGACAAGACGGTCTGCTTCTGCTCGACCATGAACCGCATCGACCTGCCCCACCTGGTCTGGACCCTGGAGTCGCTGGCCGAGGGCAACCTGGTCAACCGCATCCAGGTCGACCGGGAGACGGAGGCGTTCGCCAAGCTGGCGCTGGAGCGGATGCTGGCGCTGCCGTAACCGCGGCGGATGTGCCGGAGGGCCGGGCCTGTCACCAGGCCCGGCCCTCCGTCGTACCGTCACACGCCGGCCGGTTCCGGCGTCCTCGGCTCGCTCGGCTCCTTCTTCGCCGCGCGCTTCGCCGCCCGGCGCTCCTTGCGCAGCTCCAGCATCGCGTAGAGCGTCGGGACGAGGAGCAGGGTGAGCAGGGTCGAGGTGATCAGACCGCCGATGACCACCACGGCCAGCGGCTGGGCGATGAAACCGCCCTCGCCGGTGACGCCCAGGGCCATCGGGAGCAGGGCGAAGATGGTCGCCAGCGCCGTCATCAGGATCGGGCGGAGCCGGTGCCGGCCGCCCTCGATCACGGCCTCCACCACACCATGGCCCTGGGCCCGGTACTGGTTGATCAGGTCGATCAGCACGATCGCGTTGGTCACCACGATGCCGATCAGCATCAGCATGCCGATCATCGCGGGCACGCCCATCGGGGTGCCGGTGACGAGCAGCAGGCCGATCGCGCCCGTCGCCGCGAACGGGACGGAGACCAGCAGGATCAGCGGCTGGGCCAGCGAGCGGAAGGTCGCGACCAGCAGCATGAAGACGATCGCGATGGCCGCCAGCATGGCCAGGCCCAGGTTCTTGAACGCGTCGTCCTGGTCGGAGCTGACGCCGCCGATCTCGGCCGTGGCGCCCGCCGGGAGCTTCAGGGCCTTGATCTTCGCCTGGAGCTTGCTGCTGATGGCGCCCGTGTTGTCACCCGTCGGCCGGGCCGTGACGGTGGCGGCGCGCTGCCCGTCGATCCGGGTCATCGACACCGGGCCGTCCACCAGCTTCACCGTGGCGATGTCACCGAGCCGCACCGGGCCGAGACGCAGCTTCCGCAACTCGGCCAGCGTGGTCGCGGGCTTCGCCGACCGTACGACGACGTCCCGCTCGGTGTCGTCCAGGACCGCCTTGGCCGCCGTCGTGCCGCGCACGGCCTGCGCCACCGCGGCGCCCAGCTTCTGGTCGTCGAACCCGGCCGCCGCCGCCTTGGCGTTCGCCTTGACGGAGATCCGCGGCACGCTCTGCGCGAGGTCGCTGCTGACGTCCGTGACGTGGTCCAGCCCGGCGACCGTGGAGCGGACCTGCTCCGCCGCCGTCCGCAGCGCCGTCGCGTCGGATGCCTTGACCACCACGCTCAGGTCCTGGCTGCCGAAGCCGTCACCGGCCGACACGGTGACCGTCCCGGCGCCGTTGAGCCGCTCCAGACCGTCCTCGAGGTGCCGCTGGACGTCGTCGTAGGACGCCGAGTCCGTCAGCATGACCTGGTAACTGGCCTGGTTGGTGTCGGTGCCGCCACCGAAGGCCGCCATGAAGCCGGAGGAGCCGACGGTGACCTGGTAGTCCTTGACGCCGTCGGTGGAGGCGAGCAGCTTCTCCACCCGCCTGGCCTGCCGGTCGGTCTCGGCGAGGCTGGTGCCGGGCCTCAGCTTCTGCTTGACGGTGAGGACCTCCTGCTCGCCCTGGTCGAAGAAGTTCGTCTTCAGCAGGCCGGACATGCCGAAGGTGACGACCAGGACCACGATCGCGATCAGCACGCTGGTGAGCCGGCGGCGCGTCGCGAACCGCAGGACCGGGACGTACGCGCGCTGGAGACGGCTGTTCGCCTCCTTCTCCTCGGCCTTGCGGCGGGCCTCCGCCGCGTCCCCGGGGGTGCCCTTCGGGGCGCGCAGGAACCAGTACGACAGGACCGGCACCACCGTCAGCGAGACCAGCAGGGAGGCCAGCAGGGCCGCCGTCACCGTGATGCTGAACGAGCCGAACAGGGCGCCCACCATGCCGCCGACCAGGCCGATCGGCAGGAACACGGCGACCGTGGTGAGGGTGGAGGAGGTGACCGCGCCGGCCACCTCGCGCACCGCGGTGAGGATGGCCTCCTTGCGCTCCTCGCCGTAGCCGAGGTGCCGCTTGACGTTCTCCAGGACCACGATCGAGTCGTCGACGACCCGGCCGATGGCGATGGTCAGCGCGCCCAGCGTGAGCATGTTCAGCGACAGGCCGCGCGTCCACAGCACGAGCAGGGCGAGGACCACGGACAGCGGGATGGACACCGCGGTGACCAGCGTCGAGCGGACCGACGCCAGGAAGACCAGGATCACCAGGACGGCGAAGAGCAGACCGAGCGCGCCCTCCGTGGTCAGGCCCTTGATGGACTTGGACACGGCCGGGCCCTGGTCGCTGACGACCGTGAGCTTCGCGCCGGAGCCGAGGTCCGCGCGCAGGCCGGGCAGCTTGTCCTCGACCGCGTTCGAGATGGAGACGGCGCTGCCGTCGTGGTCCATGGTGACGTTGACGGCGAGGCTGGGACGGCCGTCGGTGCGGGTGATGGAGTCGGCGGGGGCCGGCCGCTGCCGGACGGCGGCCACGTCACCGAGGCGTACCGGCTGCCTCCCGCCCCCGCCGGTGACCATCAGGTCCTTGATCTGCTTCAGGGAGGTGAAGCCGCCGCCGACCTGGACGGTGCGGTTGGCGCCGTCCTCGTCGAAGGAGCCGGCCGGGACGGTCGCGCCGCCCGCCTGGAGGGCCTGGCCGAGCGCCGCGGGGGTCAGCCCGGCCCGGGCGAGCTTCGCGTCGTCGGGGGTGACGGTGACCTGGAGGTCGCGGACGCCCATGACCTGGACACGGCCGACGCCGTCGATGTCCTTCAGGGCGGGTACGACCGTGGTGTCGAGCTGGTCCGCGAGCGCCTGCTGGTCCTTGTCGGAGGTGACGGCGAGGACCACGGTCGGCATGTCGTCGGTGGAACCGGAGACGACCTGCGGGTCGACTGTGTCCGGGAGCTGGTTGCGGGCCCGGTTCACGGCCTGCTGGACGTCGGAGACGATCCGCTTGGTGTCGTTGCCGTAGTCGAAGGACGCCATGATCACGGCGTTGCCCTCGCTCGCGGTGGAGGTGACGCCGGTGACGCCGTCGACGGCCTGGAGGTTGTCCTCGAGGGGCTCGACGACCTGCTTCTCGACCACGTCGGGCGAGGCGCCCTGGTACGGCGCGATCACCGACACCATGGGCAG
Source organism: Streptomyces sp. NRRL S-31 (assembly GCF_000718775.1). GTDB lineage: Bacteria > Actinomycetota > Actinomycetes > Streptomycetales > Streptomycetaceae > Streptomyces. Next base: position 19,328 of record NZ_JOCB01000036.1, on the reverse strand, counting down.
TTCGATGGTGGGCAGCAGCTGCTGCTTGATCTGGGGTATCGCGATCAGCCCGAAGGCGAGCGCGACGAGCGACACGAGCGCCACGAGGGCCCGTTGCGCGAGGCTGAACCGGGACAGCCAGGACATGGGTCAGGGTCTCTCTTCGGTGAGCGGCGGCGGGGCGCGCAGGCGCGCGCCCACTCCACACCACCCTGAGCCATCACGGAGGGCTCATCCGTAGGCCCCAGGTCCCGTTCCTCACCGGGCCCCTACTCCGCGCGCAGTACACGTGGGTGGAGATCAGTCCATCCGCGGACGTACCAGTCCGGACTCGTACGCGGTCACGACGAGCTGCGCCCGGTCCCGCGCGCCCAGCTTGGCCATGGCCCGGTTGACGTGCGTCTTCACCGTCAGCGGGCTGACCGCCAGGCGCTCGGCGATCTCGTCGTTGGAGTGGCCGCCGGCGACCAGGACGAGGACTTCCCGCTCCCTGCCGGTGAGCGCGCCGAGCCGCTCGGCACGGGCGGGGTCGGGGACGGCGCCGTCGTCGCCCTGGGCGAGGAAGCGGGCGATCAGGCCCTTGGTGGCGGCGGGCGACAGCAGGGCCTCGCCGCCCGCCGCGACCCGGATGGCGTTCAGCAGCTCCTCGGGCTCGCTGCCCTTGCCGAGGAAGCCGGAGGCGCCCGCGCGCAGCGCCCGGACCACGTAGTCGTCCACCTCGAAGGTGGTCAGGATGACCACACGGACCTGGGCCAGGGCGGGGTCGTCGCCGATCGCGCGGGTGGCGGCGAGCCCGTCGGTGCCGGGCATCCGGATGTCCATGAGGACGACGTCGGGGCCGTGCTCCCGGGCCAGCCGGACCGCTTCGGCGCCGTCGGACGCCTCCCCCACCACCTCCATGTCGGGCTCGGAGTCGACCAGCACCCGGAACGCGCTGCGCAGCAGTGCCTGGTCGTCGGCGAGCAGGACACGGATGGTCATACGGGTTCCCCCTGGGCCGTCGTCGTGGTGACCGGCAGGATCGCATGGACGCGGAAGCCGCCGCCGTAGCGGGGTCCGGTGGTCAGGGTGCCGCCCAGGGCGGTGACCCGCTCGCGCATGCCGAGCAGCCCGTGCCCGCCGCCGGCCTCCGGGGCGCCGGGCTCGCCCGGGCCGTCGTCGAGGACGGTGACCTCCAGGCGCGGTCCGACGCGCACCACGCTCACCTCGGCCCGGGCCCGCGCGCCCGCGTGCTTGCGCACGTTGGTCAGCGCCTCCTGCACGATCCGGTAGGCGGCCAGGTCGACGGCGGCCGGCAGCGCACCGCCCTGGTCGGCGCCGGCCACCTCCACCGGCAGCCCGGCGCTGCGGAAGGTGGCCGCCAGCTCCTGGAGGCGGCTGAGACCGGGGGCGGGCTCGGTGGGCGCCTCGGGGTCGCCGGACTGGCGCAGCAGGCCGACGGTGGCGCGCAGCTCGTTCAGCGCGCTGCGGCTGGCCTCGCGGACATGGCCGAGGGCCTCCTTGGCCTGGTCGGGCCGCTTGTCCATGACGTGGGCCGCGACCCCGGCCTGCACGTTGACCAGGGCGATGTGGTGGGCGACGACGTCGTGCAGGTCCCGGGCGATGCGCAGCCGCTCCTCGGCGACCCGGCGGCGGGCCTCCTCCTCACGGGTGCGTTCGGCGCGTTCGGCCCGGTCCCGGATGGCCTGGACGACGGCGCGGCGGCTGCGTACGGCGTCCCCCGCGGTGGCGCCGATGCCGGTCCAGGCGAGGACGCCCAGGTTCTCCTGGGCGTACCAGGGCAGCGGGCCGGCGAGCATCGCGGCGGCCGTCAGCACGGTCATGGTGAGCAGGCCGAGGCGCCAGGTGGTGGCCCGGTCGGTGGTGGCGGCGACGGTGTACAGGGCGACCACGGCGGACATCGCGACCGGGGCGCGCGGATCGCCGGTGACGCTCTCGACCACGGAGGCCAAGCCGGTGACGGCGAGGACCGCCCGGGAGTGGCGGCGGCGGAAGACGAGCGCGACGGCGCCGGCCAGCATGAGCAGGAGGCCGAGGGGTTCGGGGGTGCGCACCCCCCAGGTGATCCCGTGCTGGTCGCGGGGGGCGGCGAAAGAGCCCACGACCATGCAGACCAGCACGCCCGCCGCGACGGCCGCGTCCAGCGCCAGCGGGTGGGCCCGGAGGCCGCACCGGGCGCGTTCGAGAGTGCTCACGGAGGAACAGTACGGTTCGGGGCCGGGCCGACGGCAAGATGCCGGGTAAGGGGCTTTCGCCCGCCGGGGCCGACGGGGTGCCCGCGCGCCCGCCGAAGGGGCGCGGGGAAGCGCGCGATCGGCCAGACTGGAGCTGTGGCCGCCCGACCGCGCTCGCCCCTTCGAGCTGTTGGGCCCCGGTCGGCGAACCGACCGTCCGCCGTCAGGCGCTGTCGGCCGGGCCTGCCCAGCCTTCTCCTCGACACGCGAGCCCCCGTCGACGAAAGGCACCCCCATGCGCCACCCCTCGCTCCCGGCCGTCGCCGTCCTCGCCCTGCTGTCGGCCGCCGGCCCGGCCGGCCCCGCCCACGCCGCCGCCTACGGCACGCCCACGATCAAGCTGTCCGCCGCCTATCTGTCCGGTTCCGTCGGCGGCACCGGGGACCCGGTCGTCACCGTGACGGTCGCGCAGAGCGGCGCGGACGCCTCCGCGCTCACGGTCACGGCGTCGCGGAGCAGCCGGAGCACGGTCGCCGCCACCACCGACGTCCACGTCACCGGGACCGGCGCCGACCGCACCGTGGCCGTCACCGCGCGCTCCCGGGGCTACACCGACCTCACGCTGAAGGTGGCCGGCGCGGGCGGCGGGACGGCCACCGCGACCCTGCACTACGCGGCCTCCCCGGCCGTCCGGCACAGCGCCGACGCCCGCTATCTGACCGGCGCCTCGGACGCCTCCGCCGCCGTGGACGCAGGCGGCGGATACCTGATCGTCGCCGACGACGAGGACAACACCCTGCGCCTGTACGACGGCGCCGTCTCCGGCGCGCCGGTGCGGACCTGGGACCTCGACGGCGCGCTGGGCGCGGACAAGGAGGTCGACATCGAGGGCGCGGCCCGCGTCGGGGACACGGTCTACTGGACGGGTTCGCTGGGCAACAACAAGGACGGCGTGTACAAGCCGGACCGCAACACCGTGTTCACCACGACCGTCTCCGGGTCGGGCGCCGCCACCCGGCTGTCCTTCGGCACCGCCGGGCACCGGCTCCGCGACGACCTGGTGGCCTGGGACGAGGCGAACGGCGACCGGTACGGCTTCGCCGCCGCGACCGCCGACGGGCAGGCCCCGAAGCGGATCGACGGCTTCAACGTCGAGGGGCTGGAGTTCGCCCCCGGTTCGGCCACCACCGCCTACGTCGGCTTCCGCGCCCCGCTGGCGCCGCCGCGCAACGACGGCAAGGCGCTGCTCGTGCCGGTGACGAACATGGACCGGGTGGCGCGCGGGGCCGAGGCGGCCTTCGGCACGCCGGTCGAGCTGGACCTCGGCGGGCTGTCGGTGCGGGACCTGCGCCGCAACGACCAGGGGCGGTACCTGATCCTCGCCGGGTCCTGGGCCGCGGAGGACAACAGCGCCCCGTACGCCCTGTACTCCTGGGACGGGATCGCCGGGCACCGGCCGGTGAAGGTGCTGGACCTGCCGACGGCGGACGCGGGCGGCTGGGAGTCCGTGGTGTCCGTGCCCGACCCGACCGCCGCCGGCGCCCGGGTGCAGCTCCTCACCGACGACGGGGCCGCCGACCTCTACGGCGACGGCACCGACGCGAAGGACCTCACGCACCCGGAGTGGCGGAAGTCCCGGACCACCTGGTTCACCCTGGACTGAGCCGGGGGCGGGCCCGGGCGCTCAGCCGGGGATCAGGCCGTCGTCGCTCAGCAGTTCCCGCACCTCGTCCAGGGTCGAGTCCGGCGACGGCAGGATCAGGCCGGAGGGTTCCAGCGCGTCGTCCGGCAGCGGGGTGCCGAGCCGGCGCACGGCGTCCAGCAGCGCGGTGAGCGTGCGGCGGAAGCCCTCGCCGTCGCCGCCCTCCACCTCGGCCAGCAGTTCGTCGTCCAGCTGGTTCAGCTCGGCGAGGTGGGTGTCGTCCAGCCTCACCTGGCCCTCCCCCATGATCCGTACGATCACGTCGGCCTCCTCGGCTCGGACCCGGCGCCGGGCTACTGCTTGTCGAAGCGCGGGGTGTCCTGCGGCTGCTGCTGGGACTGCCCCTGACCGGCGCCGCCCTCGATGGCCTGCTGCGGGGAGCCCCCGGCCAGCTCGGCCTTCATGCGCTGGAGTTCCAGCTCTACATCCGTACCACCGGAGAGCCGGTCCAGCTCGGCCTGGATGTCGTCCTTGCGGGTGCCGGAGGGGTCGTCCAGGGCGCCGGAGGCGAGCAGCTCGTCGATGGCGCCGGCCCGGGCCTGGAGCTGGGCGGTCTTGTCCTCGGCGCGCTGGATGGCCAGGCCGACGTCGCCCATCTCCTCGGAGATGCCGGTGAACGCCTCCCCGATGCGGGTCTGGGCCTGGGCGGCGGTGTAGGTGGCCTTGATGGTCTCCTTCTTCGTACGGAAGGCGTCCACCTTGGCCTGGAGGCGCTGGGCCGCCAGGGTGAGCTTCTCCTCCTCGCCCTGGAGGGTGGCGTGCTGCGTCTCCAGGTCGGTGACCTGCTGCTGGAGCGCGGCCTTGCGGGAGAGGGCCTCGCGGGCCAGGTCCTCGCGGCCGAGCGCCAGCGCCTTGCGGCCCTGGTCCTCCAGCTTGCCGGACTGCTGCTGGAGCTGGTTGAGCTGGAGCTCCAGGCGCTTGCGGCTGGTGGCCACGTCGGCGACGCCGCGCCGCACCTTCTGGAGCAGCTCCAGCTGCTTCTGGTACGAGTAGTCGAGGGTCTCGCGCGGGTCCTCGGCCCGGTCAAGGGCCTTGTTCGCCTTCGCGCGGAAGATCATCCCCATACGCTTCATGACACCGCTCATGGGCTTCGCGCGCCCCCTTCTGACGGACTCCGGCTCACAGATCCTGCGACAGGACCCACAGTACGGGCCCCGTCTCCATTACCGCACTGTTCACGGGGTGATGCGCTCATCCCCGAGGACGACTGCGGAGCGTACGGCTCCGGCGTGAGGAGTAGGTGATGCCACCGACCCCCGGATGGGTGTCCCTTCCGTGTGCCCCGTTCTCCCCCCTGGAGACGTGCGGTGTTGCCGGATCGTTCCCCACCGGACTGGGGTCCACGCGGGTGCAGCCCGTACCCTTGGGTTTTGTGTTCCGTAGCCGTGCCAAGGAAGAGAAGGCCCCGACCGCCGACAAGGCGCAGGTGACCCTCTCCAAGCAGCCCCGTGACCCTCAGGCCCCGAAGGGTCGGCCCACGCCCAAGCGCAGTGAGGCCCAGACCCAGCGCCGCAGCGTCGCCACCACGCCGACGAACCGCAAGGAGGCCGCGAAGCGCCAGCGAGAGGAGCGGCGGCGGGCGCTGGAGCGCCAGCGCCAGGCGCTGGCCGGCGGCGACGAGCGGTACCTGCCGGCCCGGGACAGGGGTCCGGTCCGCCGGTTCGCCCGGAACTGGGTGGACTCGCGGTTCAACGTGGCGGAGTTCTTCCTGCCGCTCGCCGTGGTCATCCTGGTGCTGAGCGTGGTGCGGGTGCCCGCGATCCAGAGCGTCGCGCTGCTGCTCTGGCTGATCGTGATCGTGCTGATCGTGCTGGACGCGGCCGTCAGCGGCTTCCGTCTGAAGAAGCGGCTGGCCGAGCGCTTCCCGAACGAGAACACCCGGGGCGCGGTCGCCTACGCCCTGATGCGGTCCTTGCAGATGCGTCGGCTCCGGCTGCCGAAGCCGCAGGTCAAGCGCGGAGAGCGGCCCTGAGCGCAGACGCTTCTCCCGTGGGTGCGGTCCGGCTGGACGGGCCTCAGGACCTGCGCGACATCGTCCGGCGGGAGTTGCTGACCCGGCAGCTGGACGAGCAGATAGCCGGGCGGTTCCCGGTCGGGCGGCGGCTGCGGGTGCTCGACGTGGGGATGGGCCGGGGCGCGCAGGCACTGCGGCTGGCCCGGCTCGGCCACCAGGTGACCGGGGTCGAGCAGGACGCGACGCTGGTCGCCGCCGCCCGCGAGGCCGTGTCCCGGGAACCGGAGGGCATCCGGGAGCGGGTGCGGCTGGTGCAGGGCGACGGCCGGGACACCGGCGTGCACTTCCTGCCGGGCAGCTTCGACGTCGTGCTCTGCCACGGCGTCCTGATGTACGTGGAGGAGCCCGACCCGCTGGTGGCGGGCCTGGCCCGGATGCTGGCCCCCGGCGGGCTGCTCTCCCTCGTCGTCCGCAACGGCGACGCGCTCGCCATGCGTCCCGGTCTGACCGGCGACTGGGCGGGCGCCCTGGCCGCCTTCGACGGCGCGGCCACCCTCCCCCATGCCCGCACGGCCCCGGACGGGGACCCCGGCGCAGACCCCGACGGGGGCACCGACGGGGGCACCCCCCTCCGTACCGGCCCGGACGTCCGGGCCGACCGCCTGGCCTCCCTCACCGCCACGCTCGCCGGCATCGCCGCCCCACTGCACGCCTGGTACGGCGTCCGGGTCTTCACCGACACGGCGGCGGACGGCGCGACGCTCCCGGCGGACCTCGGCACCCTGCTCGCGGTCGAGGAGCGGGCCGGGCGCACGGACCCATACCGCCGGGTGGCGGCCCTGCTGCACTTGTGCGGGGTACGCGGCTGAGCCCGTTCGGGGCAACAGCGCGGGCCGGGTGATCACGGCGCGGTGAGACTCGGGGCATGGACGCTTCCCGTGCCCGTGCGCTCCGTGCCCCTGCGCTTCGTACCCGTGCGCCGCGTACCCGTGCGCCGCGTACGGCCGTCCGCGCCGCGTCGCTGGCCGTCTGCGCGGTCCTCGCCGCCGGCTGCTCCGGCCCCGCGGCCCCGGCCGGCCGGGACGACCCGGCGACCGCCCGGGCGGTGGCGCCGGCGGCCGCGAACGATCTCCAGAGCCGGTACCAGCGGGTCATCAAGGAGGTCCTGCCGTCGGTCGTGCAGATCCAGGCGAGCCACGACCTGGGCTCCGGGGTGGTCTACGACGACAAGGGGCACATCGTCACCAACGCCCATGTGGTGGGGGCGGAGAAGAAGTTCCTGGTGACGACGGCCAACAGCGAGGAGCCGCTGACCGCGAGCCTGGTCTACTCCTACCCCGAGCAGGACCTGGCCGTGATCAGGCTGGACCAGGTGCCGGACGGGCTGCGACCGGCGGTGTTCGGGGACTCCGAGAAGGTGGAGGTCGGCCGGATCGTACTGGCCATGGGATCGCCGCTGGGGCTGTCGTCCAGTGTCACCGAGGGCATCGTCTCGGCGACCGGGCGGACCGTCAGCGAGGGCAGCTCGGGCGGCGGCACGGGCGCGACGATCGCGAACATGGTGCAGACCTCGGCCGCGATCAACCCCGGCAACAGCGGCGGCGCCCTGGTCGACCTGGACGGCCGGGTGATCGGCATCCCGACGCTCGCCGCGGCCGACCCGGACCTCGGGGGCAGCGCGGCGCCCGGGATCGGCTTCGCGATCCCGGCGTCGATGGTGCGGACGGTCGCCGACCAGATCGTGCGGACCGGCAAGGTCGTCGACTCCGGCCGGGCGGCCCTGGACATCACCGCGCGGACGGTCGTGGACGACCGCTACCAGCCGATCGGGGTGGCGGTGGTGACCGCGCGCGGCGGCGGCGCGGCCGACCGGGCGGGCCTGCGCCCCGGCGACGTCATCACCGGGGTGGGCGGCCGGCCCATCACCACCGTCACCTCGCTGTCCGAGGCCCTGGCCGCGGACCGGCCGGGGCAGCGGACCGCGGTGACGTACCAGCGCGACGGCGTCCAGCGGACGGCCGAGGTCACGCTGGGCGAGCAGTGAGGAGGGGGACCCCTCCCCACGCCGCCCCCGCTCGGGTCACGCCTCGGCGTGCAGGCTCATCGGCCCGTAGATCTCGCTGGTCTCCTCGAACAGCCGCACCTGGTCGGCCCCGCCCTCCCGCAGCGCCTTCCAGTGCTCGCCGATCCAGGACTCGGCGTCCCCCTGGGTGGTGAACTCCTCGGGCTGGACCGCGGGCTGGACCTCCGTCCCGTCGGACTTCTCGAACCGCCACGTCCATGCCGTCATGTGCGCCTCCTTTGATCCAACACCTGCTGGCAGCCTAGCCGGGAGCGCAAGACCTGCCGGGACAGGCGAAAATCGGTCCGTGGAAATCACTCTGCTCGGTACCGGTGCCCCCGCGGGGCTGCCTCGACCCGGTTGTTCCTGTGCCGTCTGCGCGACCGCGCTCGGGCCGGACGCGCGGGCCGCGACCGCGGTGCTCGTGGACGGCACACTGCTGCTCGACCTCACGCCGGGCGCGGCGTTCGCGGCGGCCCGCGCCGGGCACTCGCTGGGCGGGGTGCGGCAGGTGCTGCTGTCGCACCCGCACGACGGCCCGGCGGTGGAGGTGCCGGCCGGGCTGCCGCAGCCCGGCCGGGTGCCGGACGGGCGGGAGTTGGCGCTGCTGACGGGACATCGGGTGCGGGCCGTGGCGATGGACGCGGGCGGCACCGGGTACGCGGTGACCGGGCCGGACGGGCAGCGGCTGCTGTACCTGCCGCCGGGCGGGGCGCCGGCCGGTCTGGAGGAGGCGACGGCGCAGTCCTACGACATGGTCCTCGCGGACGTGGTGACCCGTCCGGACGCGCTCGCCCGGCTCCGGGCGGTCGGCTCGGCGGGTCCCACGACGGACGTCCTCGCCGTCCACCTCGGCCACGACGTGCCGCCCGGCGCGGAGTTGCGGCGCCGGCTCGCGGCGGCCGGGGCGCGGGCGGTGCCGGACGGCACGACGCTGCTGGTCGGGGCGTACCAGGAGGTGCCGGACGTGCCGCGCCGGACGCTGGTGCTGGGCGGTGCCCGCTCGGGCAAGTCGGTGGAGGCGGAGCGGCGCCTGGAGACGTTCCCGGACGTGCTGTACGTGGCGACGGGCGGCACGCGCGGCGGGGACACCGAGTGGGCGGCGCGGGTGGCCCTGCACCGGGAGCGGCGGCCGGGGTCGTGGCGTACGACGGAGACGACGGACCTGGTGCCGCTGCTGGCCGAGGACGGTCCGCCGCTGCTGGTCGACTGTCTGTCGCTGTGGCTGACGGACGTGATGGACTCGGTCGGGGCGTGGGACGACGCGGAGTGGGCGGGCGGCGGCGAGAAGGCGCTGCGGGAGCGGGTGCGGGAGCTGGCGCACGCGGTGCGGACCGCGCGGCGGACCGTGGTCGCGGTCTCCAACGAGGTGGGGTCGGGCATCGTGCCCGCGACCGCCTCCGGCCGGCGTTACCGGGACGAACTGGGGCGCCTGAACGCGGCGTTCGCGGCGGAGTGCGAGCAGGTGCTGCTGGTCGTGGCCGGGCAGGCGCTGGTGCTGCGGGGCTGACCGGGGGCGGGCTCCCCACGGGGGCGCGGGTCAGCGGACGGCCTTGCGGGCCACGATCCGGCAGGCGTTGGAGAACGGCGTGTGCCGCAGCAGGGGTGCCAGGGCGTGGTCCGCGGCCGAGGCCAGCGCGGTCACCGGCGCGGCGGCCAGCCGGAACACCGGGTGGGCGTGGAGGGCGGCCAGGGTGAGCGCCGCCGACAGGTCGCAGGGCACGTGCGCGTCCGCGCGGTCGGTGACGAGGACCGTGCAGCCCAGGCGCTCCAGTTCCGCGCGCAGGTTGGCCGGCGGGACCAGGTGCAGGTGGCGCGGCTGGCCGTACGGCAGCCACCACCTGCCCAGCAGCCGGGCGAACGCGCAGCGCGGGTCGGGGACTTCGACGACCAGGTGGCCGCCGGGGCGCAGGACGGTCAGCGCGGCGCGGAGTTCGGCGCGCGGGTCGGGGGCGTGCGCCAGGTGGTGGAACATGCTGACCACGTCGTAGCGGGCGCGCAGTCGGGCCGCCGTGCCGGGGGTCGTCAGATAGCCGCGGTGCGCCTCCTCCACCCGGCCCTCCAGGAGCGCCTGCTCGACGCGGGCCGTGGGGTCCAGCCCGTCGAAGCTGGTGTAAGGGAAGAACTCCTTCGCCGCCTCGGGGAAGCGGGCGTGTCCCGTGCCGACGTCCAGCCAGCTCTCCGGTTCGCGCAGCGCCGACAGGCGGCGGGCGGCGGCGCGGTGCCGGCGCCGGACCGCGCGGGCGGTGCGGACGCGGTCGGTGAACTCCTCCAGCTGCCTCTCGTAGAAGTCCCGGTGGAAGAAGGCGAGTCCCTCAGCGGTGAGGCGGGGGTTCTGGAAGACGTGGCCGCAGTCGCGGCAGGCGTCGACGGCGAAGGTGCCCGCCCGGTGGCGCAGCGGGTCGGGCGCGTGCAGCCGGGTGCGCAGTCTCCGGGAGCCGCACCAGGGGCAGTCCGCGCGGCGCGGCTCCAGGAAGGGGTCGAAGGGGGTGGTGATCTGCGGGGTGAGGGGCGTGGTCGGCATGGGCGGCTCCCTGTGCGACATTCCGCGGCAAAGCGGAACGTATGGGATACCGCCCCGGGGTGCAAAGACATCGTGCGGGTGGGGTGACGATGTGGCGCGGGCCCGTCGGTCCACGGGCGGTACTGTTCGGCGAATGAGCAGCCTTAATCTGGACGACTTCACCGATCTGATCGAGCGCCCGGACGGGGGCGTGCGCCGTGACGCCGAGGCCCTGCGCGAGCGCCGGATCGTGCCGCCCGGGGCACTGGGCCGCCTCGACGAGCTGGGCGAGTGGCTGGCCGCCGCCCGCGGCGAGGTACCGGTACGGCAGGTCGAGCGGCCGCGGGTGGTGCTGTTCGCCGGTGACCACGGCATCGCCGAGCTGGGCGTCTCGGCACGCCCCGCGGGCAGCGCGGAGCGGCTGGTGCGGGCGGTGCTGGAGGGTGCGAGCCCGGTGGCCGTGCTCGCGCGCCGGCAGGAGGTGCCCGTACGGGTGGTGGACATGGCGCTGGACTGCCCGCCGGACGCCTTCCCCGAGGACGTGGTGCGGCACCGGGTGCGGCGGGGCAGCGGCCGTATCGACGTCGAGGACGCGCTCACCGTCGAGGAGGCCGAGGCGGCCCTGCGGGCGGGTGTGGCGATCGCCGACGAGGAGGCCGACTCGGGCACCGATCTGGTGGTGCTCGGTGATGTCAGCGTGGGCGGCACCACGGCCGCGGCGGTGCTGATCGCCGCGCTGTGCGGCACCGACGCGTCCGTGGTGACCGGCCGGGGCGGGCTCGCGATCGACGACCTGACATGGATGCGCAAGTGCGCGGCGATCCGGGACGCGCTGCGGCGCGCCCGGCCGGTGCTCGGCGACCAGCTCCGGCTGCTGGCGGCCGTGGGCGGGGCGGACCTCGCGGCGATGACCGGGTTCCTGCTCCAGTGCGCGGTGCGGAAGCTGCCGGTGGTCCTCGACGGCGTGGTGTCCGCCGCGTGCGCGCTGGTCGCCCAGCGGATCGCGTTCCGGGCGCCGGACTGGTGGCTGGCCGGGCACTTCGGCGGGGAGCCGGGGCAGGAGAAGGCGCTGGACCGGATGGCGCTGGAGCCGCTGCTGGACCAGGGGGTGAAGGTCGGCGAGGGCGTCGGCGCGCTGCTGGCGCTGCCGCTGGTGCGGGCCGCCGCCGCGCTGGCCGCGGAGCTTCCCGAGCGGGAGCCCGGGGAGGAGCCCGCGGCGGAGTAAGCGACGGCGGGACGGGAGCCGGCGGAGCGGGAGCAGCCCGGACGCGGGGCGGGGGGCCGACGGAGCGGGAGCAGCCCGGACGCGGAGCCGGAAATCGGCGGAGCGGGAGCAGCCCGGACACGCGGCCGGTGCCGGGGCGCGCCGCTTACCGGGACAGGCACGGGACAGGCGCCCTGAATAGCACGGTTCGCCCGATCTTCGCCCATATCATCCTGCACCATGGGAGATGCCCGGACTGCCGTGGTGCGGCGAGCGGACGCGGAGCGGACCGGTGGGCGGGCACGGTGGCCGTCCGGGGCGTCCCGGAGGGCCGCCGCCTTCGCCGTCTGGTACCTGCGGGCCGTCGCCTTCGTCAACTTCCTCAGCGCGGTGTGGGTCTCGCTCGGCCAGGACGTGCGCCGGCACAACCAGGACGACTTCTTCACGCCGTACCTGCTGACCGCCGGCTTCGCCTCCGGTGTCTTCACCGCCTTCCTGGCGATCACCATGCGGCGCCGCAAGCGGGCCGCGTGGATCCTGAACCTGGTGACGAGCGGGCTGTTCCTGGCCCTGTTCGCGGCCGCCATGGCGTTCTGGGAGATCCGGCGGTACACCCAGAACTGGGTCTCCCTGGCGCTGACGGCCGCCTTCGTCGGCGCGCTGCTCGCCGGCCGCCGGGAGTTCTACGCCAAGGGCGACCGGTCCAACCCCCGGCTCGCGGCCACCGTGGCGGCCGGCGGCGGCCTGGCCGCGAGCCTGCTCGCCGCGCTGCTGGTGACGGCCACCAACCAGGCGCCGGACGCGGCCCGCTCGACGTTCTGGGAACGCTGGCACTACGGCACCCTGCGGCTGGTCTCGGTCGCGGCCGAGGGGTCGCGCTTCCCCGGCATCGCCCCGCCCAACTGGGCCAACGTGGCGGTCAACGTGCTCAGCACGGCCCTCGTCCTCGCCGTGCTCTACGCCGCCTTCCGCTCCCGGCGGGCCGTCGACCCGCTCACCGAGGACGACGAGAAGCGGCTGCGGGCGCTGCTGGAGCGGCACGGGGACCGCGACTCGCTCGGCTACTTCGCGCTGCGCCGGGAGAAGAGCGTGGTGTGGTCGCCGACCGGGAAGGCCGCCGTCGCCTACCGGGTCGTCGGCGGGGTGAGCCTGGCCTCCGGCGATCCGCTCGGCGACCCGGAGGCATGGCCGGGGGCGATCACGCCGTGGCTGGCCGAGGCGCGGGCGCACGGCTGGATCCCGGCGGTGATGGGGGCGGGCGAGGAGGCCGGGACCGTCTACGCCCGGCACGGGCTGCACGCGCTGGAGCTCGGTGACGAGGCGATCGTGGAGGTCGCCGAGTTCACGCTGGAGGGACGGGCGATGCGCACGGTCCGGCAGGCGTACAACCGGGTGCGGCGGGCCGGGTACGAGGTGCGCGTGCGGCGGCACGAGGACATCCCGGCGCGGGAGATGGCGTACCTCGTGGAGCGCGCCGACGACTGGCGGGACGGGGCGACCGAGCGCGGCTTCAGCATGGCGCTGGGCCGGCTCGGCGACCCGCGCGACGGCCGGTGCGTGATGCTGGAGTGCACGGACGCCGCAGGGCGGCTGCGGGCGCTGCTGTCCTTCGTGCCGTGGGGTCCGGGCGGGCTCTCCCTTGACCTGATGCGGCGGGACCGGGACTCCGACAACGGGCTGATGGAGTTCATGGTCATCGAGCTGCTGCGGCGGGCCCCCGAGACCGGGATCACTCAGGTCTCGCTCAACTTCGCGATGTTCCGGTCGGTCTTCGAACGTGGCGCGCGCCTCGGTGCCGGACCGGTGTTGAGGCTGTGGCGGTCGCTGCTCAGCTTCTTCTCGCGCTGGTGGCAGATCGAGTCGCTGTACCGCGCCAACGCCAAGTACCGGCCCATCTGGGAGCCGCGGTTCCTGCTCTTCGAGAAGAGCGCGGACCTGCCGCGCATCGGCCTCGCCTCGGCCCGCGCGGAGGGCTTCCTGGAGGCGCCGGGGCTGCCGAAGTGGCTGCACCGCAGGCACCTGGGCACGCACCGATGACCGTACGGGGATGAGGAACGCGTGAGGGGAACGCTCGCCCGCTGGGGCCGCGCCGAGTGGGGACCGCTGTACACCGCCGTACGCGGGCGCCTGCGGGAACGGGGGCCGCTGGCGCTGCCGATGACGCTCTCGGCGGTCGCGCTGACGGCGTTCCTCCAGCACGCGCAGAACCAGCCCTGGGGCTATCGCTGCGTGCAGGACATGGGCGCGGTGCGGGCCGAGGACCCGTTGTGGGCGGCGCTGCTGCGCACTCCCCTGTCGCTGTTCGTGCCCGCGCCGGACCTGCCGGTGTGGGGGGCGCTGGCCCAGATCCTGCTGGTGTTCGGGATCGCCGAGCTGTGCCTGGGCTGGTGGCGGACGCTGGCCGTCGCCTACGTCGCCACGCTCGCCGGCACGCTGTACGCGCGGCTCGGCATCACCCTCGGCGCGCACGCCCCGTTCGGGCTGCCGTGGACCGACGCGCAGGTGGTGGACACCGGGCCGTCGGCGGCGGTGGTGGGGCTCGCGGTGTTCGCGGGCTGGCGGTACGGCGCCTACGTCACGACGGGCGCGGTGACGCTGGCGATGGTCGTGGAGGTGCTGGTGAAGGAGAACCTGGCGGGCAAGGAGCACCTGGCGGCGCTGATGGCGGTGGGGCTGCTGTGCCTGCTGGCGGCGGTGCGGGACCGGCGCGGGAGCCGGCCGCGGCCCCGCCCTCACCGGTGGTCGGGCAGATGGGCCGGGCGGGGGTCGGGCTTGCCGCCGATCCAGTCCTGAAGGGCGCGGCTCGGCCGGGTCCAGCGGCGGTCGTGCCGGAAGGCGCGCAGCTCGGCCCGGGCGCGGGCGCGGGGCCGGCGGGCGTACAAGCGGCGGGCCCACGGGGAGCCGGGGCGGGCCAGCCGGACCGCGCCGACGAGCGCGACCAAGTGACGACGAAGGTCAGCAGGAAGGCGGCGAGGGCGAGCAGCAGCGGCAGTTCGCAGTGCCCCATATGCGCACCCTGGCCCCGGCCGCGGGAGGCGGCTCGAGGACCGCCGGGTAACCTGCGCCGGTGCTCACGTCCTCGCGCCTCGACGGTCTCCGCTTCGCCTTCGGCACGCTCACCGTGCTGCCCGTCCGGGTGCACCGCTGGGACCGGGGGGCGGCGCGCGGCGGAATGCTGTGCGCCCCGGTGGCCGGGCTGGTCGTCGGCGGCTGCGCGGCCGGGCTCGGCCTGCTGCTGCTCGCCCTCGGCGCCGGCGCGCCGCTCGCCGCCGTCGCCTCGGTCGCCGTACCCGCCGCGCTGACCCGCGGGCTGCACCTCGACGGGCTCGCCGACACCGCCGACGGGCTGGGCAGCGGCAGACCCGCCGAGGACGCCCTCAGGATCATGAAGCAGTCGGACATCGGGCCGTTCGGGGTGCTCACCCTCGTGCTGGTGCTGCTGGCCCAGGTGGCGGTGGTGGCGCAGCTCTACGCCGTCTCCTGGGCCCGGGGCGCCCTGGCCACCGTGGTGGCGGCGGTCGCGGCCCGACTGGCGCTCACCCTGGCCGCCCGGGCCGGGGTCCCGGCGGCCCGCCCGGAGGGGCTGGGCGCCGCGGTCGCCGGGGTGGTGCCGAGGGGGGCCGCACTGGGCGGCGCGGCCGGTGTGGTGGCGGCGGCCGGGGTGGCGGGCGCGTGCCTCGGCGGGTACGACGGCGTACGGACCGCCGCCGCGGTGGCCGCCGGTGCCGTCGTCGCCGAGCTGCTGCTGCGGCGGTGCGTCCGCAGGTTCGGCGGGGTGACGGGGGACGTGTTCGGGGCGGTCGCGGAGACGGCCGCGACGGCGGCGCTCGTGGTGCTGGCGCTCGGGCGGTAGCGCCGTGCGGCAACCCGTGGGCGTCATGCGAACCGGTGAGCCGGAACCCGGCGGGCACGACCCGGGTCTCGGGTGTACGGGGAGGCGAAATGACCATGCCGCCACACACAGGTGTATAACCGAAAGAATGAGCGAATGGGCCCACGCGCGTAGGCTCGTCCCGGGTGTTCGCCGACGCGGTGAAGGCCCCGGTAGCCACCTGTCCACAGGCCTGGACCTAGGGTCGGCTGTCGGGCCCGGTCGACCCACCCCTTTTCGGCCACAGCAACTTCACATCGGAAGCGAGATCTCACCACCGTGACTGCTCTGACTCTCAGCACCGCCGCGGCGCCCGGCCTGCGGGCCGACGCGATCGTGATCGGTGTCGCCAAGGGCGCCCAGGGGCCCGTCGTCGCGCCGGGCGCCGAGGCCGTGGACAAGGCGTACGACGGCCGGCTGGCCGGCGTCCTGGAGACCCTCGGCGCCTCGGGTGCCGAGGGCGAGCTGACGAAGCTGCCCGCACCGGCCGGCTTCAAGGCCCCGCTCGTGGTGGCCGTGGGCCTGGGCGCGCTGCCCGACGGCGAGAACGCCGCCGCCGACACCGAGGACGGCGACGGCGGCGACACCGGGTACGACGCCGAGGCGCTGCGCCGGGCCGCCGGCCTCGCGGCCCGCGCGCTCGCCGGGTCCCGCAAGGCCGCGTTCGCGCTGCCCGTCGACAGCCCCGGCGCGATCGGCGCGATCAGCGAGGGCGTCCTGCTCGGCGCCTACTCCTTCGACACCTACAAGAGCGACGCCGGGAACGCGCGGGCGAAGAACGGCAAGGCGCCGCTGGCCGAGGCCGCGCTGCTCGGCGGCAAGCCGCGCGACGCCGCCCACAAGGGCGCGGTCGCCCGCGCGGTCGCTGTCTCCGAGGAGCTGAACCGCGCCCGCGACCTGATCAACACCCCGCCGAACGACCTCACCCCCGCCGCCTTCGCCGCCATCGCGCAGGCCGCGGCCAAGGAGCACGGCATCAAGGTGCAGGTGCTCGACGACAAGGCCCTGGTCAAGGGCGGCTACGGCGGCATCCTCGGCGTCGGCGGCGGCTCCGCGGCCACTCCGCGCCTGGTGAAGCTGTCGTACAAGCACCCCAAGGCGGCCAAGCACCTGGCGTTCGTCGGCAAGGGCATCACCTACGACTCGGGCGGCATCTCGCTGAAGCCGGCCGGGCACAACGAGACGAT
Organism: Streptomyces sp. NRRL S-31; assembly: GCF_000718775.1. Lineage (GTDB taxonomy): Bacteria > Actinomycetota > Actinomycetes > Streptomycetales > Streptomycetaceae > Streptomyces. Next base: position 2,692 of record NZ_JOCB01000036.1, on the reverse strand, counting down.
GAAGTGCGACATGAGCGGTGCCGCCGCCGTGTTCGCCGCGGTCGTCTCCGCCGCCCGCCTCGGCCTGGAGGTCGACGTCACCGGCTGGCTGGCGCTGGCCGAGAACATGCCGTCCGGTTCCGCCGTGCGCCCGGGTGACGTGCTGCGCATGTACAGCGGCAAGACGGTCGAGGTGCTCAACACCGACGCCGAGGGCCGGCTGGTCCTCGCCGACGCGCTGTGGGCGGCCTCGCAGGAGAACCCGGACGCGATCGTGGACGTCGCCACGCTCACCGGCGCGATGATGCTGGCGCTGGGCAGCCGGACGTTCGCTGTCATGGCCAACGACGACGCGTTCCGCTCCGCGGTGCACGAGGCGGCGGAGGAGGTCGGCGAGCCGGCCTGGCCGATGCCGCTGCCGGAGCACCTGCGCAAGGGCATGGAGTCGCAGGTCGCCGACATCGCGAACATGGGCGAGCGGATGGGCGGCGGCCTGGTGGCCGGCCTCTTCCTGCGCGAGTTCGTGGGCGAGGGCATCACCTGGGCGCACCTGGACATCGCCGGGCCCGCGTTCAACGAGGGCGGCCCGTTCGGGTACACGCCGAAGGGCGGGACCGGGTCTGCGGTGCGGACGCTGGTCCGCCTCGCCGAGCTGACGGCCGCGGGCGACCTGGGCTGAGCCGCCCGACGGCTCGGCCGCTTCCGTAGTACGGGGAGGCGCCGGGGCGTGGGGCCGTGCGCGCCCACGCCCCCGCTCCGCGCGCCCGGCCCACCGGCGCGAGTGGGGTGTCTCACACTCCAGCCCGGCGTCTCGTCCGCCTCGAACAAGTGCAAAGATGGAGCCCGGCAGGACAGGGCCCCCACCGAAGGGCCGAAGCATCAAGCGGCCGGACACCAGCCGCCAGCCGGTCATCGTCGACCGGCGTACGGCGCACATGCATGGAGGAACGTGACGTGGCGAACGACGCCAGCACCGTTTTCGACCTAGTGATCCTCGGCGGTGGCAGCGGTGGTTACGCCGCGGCCCTGCGCGGGGCGCAGCTGGGTCTGGACGTCGCCCTGATCGAGAAGGACAAGGTCGGCGGCACCTGCCTGCACAAGGGTTGCATCCCCACCAAGGCCCTGCTCCACGCGGGCGAGGTCGCCGACCAGGCCCGCGAGAGCGAGCAGTTCGGCGTCAAGGCCACCCTCGAGGGCATCGACGTCCCGGCTGTCCACAAGTACAAGGACGAGGTCATCTCGGGCCTGTACAAGGGCCTCCAGGGGCTCATCGCCTCCCGCAAGGTGACGTACATCGAGGGTGAGGGCCGGCTGTCCTCCCCGACCTCCGTCGACGTGAACGGCCAGCGCGTCGAGGGCCGTCACGTCCTGCTGGCGACCGGCTCCGTGCCGAAGTCCCTGCCGGGCCTGGAGATCGACGGCAACCGCATCATCTCCTCCGACCACGCCCTCGTCCTGGACCGCGTGCCCAAGTCCGCGATCATCCTGGGCGGCGGTGTCATCGGCGTCGAGTTCGCCTCGGCGTGGAAGTCCTTCGGCTCGGACGTCACGGTCATCGAGGGCCTGAAGCACCTCGTCCCCGTGGAGGACGAGAACTCCTCCAAGCTCCTGGAGCGCGCGTTCCGCAAGCGCGGCATCAAGTTCAACCTGGGCACGTTCTTCCAGAAGGCCGAGTACACCCAGGACGGTGTGAAGGTCACCCTGGCGGACGGCAAGGAGTTCGAGGCCGAGATCCTGCTCGTCGCCGTCGGCCGCGGCCCGGTCTCGCAGGGCCTCGGCTACGAGGAGCAGGGCGTCGCGACGGACCGCGGCTACGTCCTGGTCGACGAGTACATGCGCACCAACGTCCCGACCATCTCCGCCGTCGGCGACCTCGTCCCCACCCTCCAGCTCGCGCACGTCGGCTTCGCCGAGGGCATCCTGGTCGCGGAGCGTCTGGCCGGCCTGAAGGTCGTCCCGATCGACTACGACGGTGTCCCGCGGGTGACGTACTGCAGCCCGGAGGTCGCCTCCGTCGGCATCACCGAGGCCAAGGCCAAGGAGGTCTACGGCGCGGACAAGGTCGTCTCCATCAAGTTCCCGCTCGGCGGCAACGGCAAGAGCCGGATCCTGAAGACCGCGGGCGAGGTCAAGCTCGTGCAGGTCAAGGACGGCGCCGTGGTCGGCGTCCACATGGTCGGCGAGCGCATGGGCGAGCAGGTCGGCGAGGCCCAGCTCATCTACAACTGGGAGGCCCTGCCCTCCGAGGTGGCCCAGCTCATCCACGCCCACCCGACGCAGAACGAGGCCCTCGGCGAGGCGCACCTGGCGCTGGTCGGCAAGCCCCTCCACATGCACGACTGACGCCTTCCGTCTTCGGGCGCGACGACACAGACTTCCGCAATTTCGTAAGGAGCAACCGAAACCATGGCGGTTTCCGTAACCCTTCCGGCGCTCGGCGAGAGCGTCACCGAGGGCACTGTCACCCGCTGGCTGAAGGCCGAGGGCGAGCGTGTCGAGGCCGACGAGCCGCTGCTCGAGGTCTCGACCGACAAGGTCGACACCGAGATCCCCGCCCCCGCCGCCGGCGTGCTGTCCTCCATCAAGGTCGCCGAGGACGAGACCGTCGAGGTCGGCGCCGAGCTGGCCATCATCGACGACGGCACGGGCGCGCCCGCCGCCGCCGAGGCCCCCGCCGCCGAGGCCGCCCCGGCTCCGGCCGCCGAGCCCGCGC
>NZ_JOCB01000035.1 GCF_000718775.1 Streptomyces sp. NRRL S-31 | reverse complement strand
AGGGAAACGCCCGGTTACATTCCGAACCCGGAAGCTAAGCCTCACAGCGCCGATGGTACTGCAGGGGGGACCCTGTGGGAGAGTAGGACGCCGCCGAACTAATTGTGATAAAGGTCGGATCCTGAACTTCGGTTCGGGGTCCGACCTTTTTCTGTTGCGCTTAACGTGTCGTTCACGTTGCGCGCACAGCATCCAGACATGGGTACTGCAGCAATGCTCAGGGCCGCAGGCGTCGGAGTCGGTGACGAGGTCGTCGTACCGGCCTTCGGGAACGTCGAGGTGGCCGAGGCCGTCACCCTGGCCGGCGCGCTCCCGGTGTTCGCCGACATAGACCCGGTGACCTACTGCCTGGCCCCGGAGGGGGTCGAGGCCGCCATAACCCCCCGTACCGCCGCGGTCGTTGTCGTGCACCGCTTCGGACGGCGGGCCGACATCAGCCGGTTGCACGGGCTCGGACAGCGGCACGGACTGCTGGTCCTGGAACAGGGCGAATCCGAGGCGCCGTACGACGAGATAGCCCAGCGCAGGGAGCGGGCCGCCTATCTCGACGCCAAGCTGAAGGGCTTGCGGACGCCGGACGGCGGGGACGGGCACACCTACCAGCAGTACGTCGTCCGCGTGCCGGGCAACGGCCGGCCGGACCGGGACGCCTTCGCCCGGGCCCTGCGGGCCAGGGGAGTCGACTGCCGGGTGCCGGTCAAGACCCCCGTGCACCGGCTGCCGGAGTTCCGCCGGTGCGTGCCCCTGCCGGAGACCCAGCTCGCCGCCGACGAGACACTCGCGCTGCCCGTGGACGCGGCGCTCACCAAGCGGGATATGCAGCGCGTCGTCTCCGCGTGCAACGCGCTCGGCGGTCTGCTCCAGCCCGCCTTCTGACCGGGCCCGAACGAATTTGGGAACCGGGGCCGGATCGGGGTACAGTTTCTTCGTCACCGCGAGGGAAACCTCGAAAACGACAGGCCCCTATAGCTCAGTCGGCAGAGCGTCTCCATGGTAAGGAGAAGGTCAACGGTTCGATTCCGTTTGGGGGCTCAGACAAAAAGGCCCCACCCTTCCGGGTGGGGCCTTTTCGTGCTTCCTCACGCCTCCTGGTGGATGCCGGGAACCCGCATCGCCAGGATCGCCATGTCGTCGGAAGGGGCGTCCGAGGCGAAGCGCTCCACCGCGCGCATGATGCGTGCCGCGACCGCGCCCGCCGTCAGCCCCGTACACGTCGTGAGGACGTCGGCGAGGCCGTCGTCGCCCAGCATGCGTGTGCCCTCGCGGCGTTCGGTGACACCGTCCGTGACGCACAGCAGCACGTCGCCCGGGTCCAGGGTGACCGTCTCCTCGTACAGCTCCAGGTCCTCGATGACGCCCAACAGCGGCTGCGGCTCGGCCGCCGCCGTCACCGTGCCGTCCTGGCGCAGACGCAGCGGGAGCGGATGGCCGGCGCACACCACCTTCAGCTCCGCGCTGCCGTCCTCCCGCGGGCGCATCTCGCCGTAGAGGAGGGTCAGGAAGCGGCTGCGGTCGCCCTCGTCGAGGATCGCGGAGTTCAGGCGCTCCAGGACCGCGGGGCCGGACAGGCCCTCGCGGGCCAGCAGACGCAGGGCGTGCCGGGCGAGGCCCGTGACCGCCGCCGCGTTGGGACCCGTACCGCAGACGTCGCCGATGGCGAAGCCGTAGGCTCCGTTGCCGATGGGGAAGAGGTCGTAGAAGTCGCCGCCGACCTCGTTGCCCTCGCCGGCCGCGCGGTAGATGACCTCCACCTCGACACCGTCGATCTGCGGCAGGCCGGGCGGGAGCAGACTGCGCTGGAGGGACTGGCTGATGGCCGTGCGCTCCGAGTACAGGCGGGCGTTGTCCAGGGCGAGGGCGGCCCGGCGGCTCAGGTCCTCGGCCAGCTCCAGGATCTCCTGGCGGAAATGCTCGTCGGTGGGCTTGCCGAGGGTCAGCATGCCGATGACGCGGTTGCGGGCGACCAGCGGCAGCACGACCGTCTCGCCGCCCACCGCGGAGGCCGTGGCGAGCGTCGGGCCGATGGCGGAGGCGACCTGGTGCGTGGGACCGCCGGCCAGGCCCAGGCTGCGCATGGAACTGCGCAGGGCCGCCTGGTGGGCGACCTCGCCCGGGGCCGTCCAGACCCGGGCGCCCGGTGTGGGCACCGGGTCCGGCGGGGAGACCTTCGACAGCAACGACTTGATGCCGTCGATGAGTTCCTCGTCCTCGTGCAGGACGTACGACAGGTACGGCTCCGACGCCTGGTCGGCGATGGTGTACACCGCGCACCAGGTGGCCAGCGTGGGGACCGTCATCTGGGCCATCAGGGCCAGCGTCTGGTCCCGGTCCAGGGTGCCGGCCAGCAGGTCGGACGCCTCGACCAGGAAGCTCAGGGAGCCGCGGCGCAGCCGTTCCAGTTCGCCGAGGCGGGCGGACTCGACGGCCAGCGCGATGCGGTCGGCGGCGAACTGGAGGCGCAGAGCCTCCTCGTTGCTGTAGCGGCCGGGCGCCTCGGCCGCGACGCCGAGCGAGCCGGTGAGGCGGCCCTCGACCTTCAGCGGGACGGTGACGACCGAGCGCATACCGGTGCCGGCGAGCAGGGGCACGGCGCCGGGGACGGCGGCGAGGTCGTCGTGGACGGCGGGCATGCGGGCCGAGCCGTAGCGGCCGGGGCCCGCCTCGACCGGCACGCGCGCGAAGCGCTGGCGGGCGGAGGGCAGGCCGGTGGAGGCTCGCACCTCCAGTTCGGTCTCGTCGTCGGTGGCGAGCAGCAGGAACGCGGAGTCGCCGTCGAGCATGTCGCGGGCGCGTTCCACCGTGCGCTGGAGCAGTCCGTCCAGGTCGTCCGGGGCGGGGGAGCCGATGAACACCTCGAAGGGGTCGGTGTTCTGCCCGTCGGCGGACTGCGGCTGGTCGCCGGCCGGGACGCGCGGCGGGGTCTGGAGGACCGCGCGCTCGTCGTCGCGGACCAGGAGGCAGACGGTCGAGGGTTCGCCGCCGGTGTCACGGACCCGGAGGTGCGAGGCGTACACCCGGGCCACGCGGCCGTCGGCGCCGCGGATGCCGTAGGTGCCCTCCCAGCGGGAGAGCCGGAAGGCCTCGGCGATGCCGGTGCCGGTGCCGGGGGTGTGCGGCCAGGCCGCCAGCTCGGTGAGGGGCTTGCCGATGACGTCGGCGGCCGGGTAGCCGAACAGTTCCTCCGCGTCCTCGTTCCACGCGCTGATGCCGCCCTTGCGGTCGACCTGGAGCACGGCGACGCGGACCCGGCCGTCGGCCAGGGGCAGCAGGTCGGCGGGGAGGGCCGGGCCCGCGGCACGGGTGCCGACCGGGCGTTCGGGCAGGTCGAGCTGGAACCAGACGTTCTTGTGGGTGGGGGTGTAGTCGACGCCCCAGCGGGTGGCGAGGGCCGCGCAGAGCTGGAGTCCCCGCCCGCCCTCGCGGTCTGGGCTGCCCATGGCGGCGACGGAGGTCTGGAGGGGGACCTCCCGCTCCGGGTAGCGGTCGGAGACCTCGATGCGCACGCCTTCCTCGGTGCGCAGGCAGAGCACCTCCGCGTGCGTGCCAGCGTGGACGACCGCGTTGGTGACCAGCTCGCTGGTGAGGACGACGGCGTCGTCGACGATGTCGGCGAACCCCCACCCCTGGAGGGTGTCGCGGACGAAGGACCGGGCGGTCGCGACGGATCGTCCGACGGGCTCGAAACTGGCGGCCGCGCGCGCGGTGATCACAGGACTCCTCGGCCGTTCGTCGGCATGCAGGGCTGGCTCGCCGGGCGGCTCGCGCCGCTGCCGCGGCATCGGCGCGTCCGTCGGCTGTGGCTCCGGGGGCTGCCCCCCGGGGATCACTCCGGTGGTCATGGTGTCCGGCCGCCCCTCCGATGCCCGCTCGTACTCGTGCCACCGCCCAGACCGGTCGGACCGGTGCGGCTGGACAGCCGCATGCAAGGTTACTTACCTTCGCCGTCCCAGAGGATGCCGGTCGCGGGTGTTTACGCCCCCAGGGTGTGCGAACGATGTGCGAAGGTGCCGAACTGTTATGGCCTGGTTGGGCCGGGGTGAAACACTGGGCAAGCTTCTGACGGAGGTCGGGTCGGTCCGCGTGCGGCGCGTGCGCGGTGGGCAGCAGCCCTGTGTGGCCGGATCGCCTCCGGCAGATCTACGCGGAAGTAACGGGTACGCGGGAGTAACCGGTATGCCGATGACCGGCACGCCGGGGGCCGAAGCGGCCGAGCACAGCAGTGACGGTCTACCCCTCCGGGAGGGACACAGTGGAGTCTGGCGCGGCGACGCGGGGCACGAAGACGCGCGCGAAAGGCGGACCGTCCCTCGGCAGGAGCGGCGGTACCACCACCGTGGACACGGCTGCCCTGAACCGGTTGCTGGCGGCCCTCGTGGCGATGCGGGACGGGAACTTCCGCAAGCGGCTCACGGTGTCCGGGGACGGCGTGATGTCGGAGATCGCGGCCGTGTTCAACGAGGTGGCGGACCGCAATCTGCATCTGACCGGTGAACTGTCCCGGGTACGGCGCATGGTGGGGCGCGAGGGGAAGCTCACGGAGCGGCTGGAGACGGGCGCCTGCGAGGGCTCGTGGGCGGTGGCCGTCGACAATTCCAACGCGCTGGTGGACGATCTCGTCTGGCCCGTCTCCGAGGTCAGCCGCGTGCTCACGGCGGTCGCCGAGGGCGATCTGTCACCGCGGATGGAGCTGCGGACGCAGGCGCCGGACGGCGGTACGGGGCATCCGCTGCGCGGTGAGTTCCTGAAGGTCGGCCGGACCGTCAACAACCTGGTCGACCAGCTGTCGACGTTCACGGACGAGGTCACGCGGGTGGCCAGCGAGGTGGGCACCGAGGGCAAGCTCGGCGGCCAGGCCCGGGTGCGCGGGATGTCGGGTTCCTGGAAGGACCTGACCGAGTCCGTCAACACGATGGCGTACCGGCTGACGGCGCAGGTGCGGGACATCGCGCTGGTCACCACGGCGGTCGCCAAGGGTGACCTGTCGCGCAAGGTGACCGTCCACGTGGCCGGCGAGATGCTGGAGCTGAAGAACACCGTCAACACGATGGTGGACCAGCTGTCGTCCTTCTCCTCCGAGGTCACGCGGGTGGCCCGGGAGGTGGGCACCGAGGGCATCCTGGGCGGCCAGGCGCAGGTGCCCGGGGTGGACGGGGTGTGGAAGGAGCTGACCGACTCCGTCAACACGATGGCGGGCAACCTGACCGCGCAGGTCCGCGGGATCTCGCAGGTGACGACCGCCGTCGCCAGCGGTGACCTGTCGCAGAAGGTGACCGTGCCGGCGCGCGGCGAGGTGGCGCAGCTCGCCGAGACGGTCAACCAGATGACCGAGACGCTGCGGATCTTCGCGGACGAGGTCACACGGGTGGCGAACGAGGTCGGCGCGGAGGGGCGGCTCGGCGGGCAGGCGAACGTGCCGGGCGCGGCCGGTACCTGGAAGGACCTGACGGACTCCGTCAACACGGTGTTCAGGAACCTGACGACGCAGGTGCGGGACATCGCCCAGGTGACGACGGCGGTGGCGAGCGGTGACCTGTCGCAGAAGGTCACCGTGGACGTGGCCGGCGAGATGCTGGAGCTGAAGAACACCGTCAACGGCATGGTGGACCAGCTGTCGGCGTTCGGTGCCGAGGTGACACGGGTGGCGCGGGAGGTCGGGGTCGAGGGTGAGCTGGGCGGCCAGGCGCAGGTGCCGGGCGCGGCCGGTACCTGGAAGGACCTGACGGACTCCGTCAACACCGCGTTCCGCAATCTGACCGGGCAGGTGCGCAACATCGCCCAGGTGACGACGGCGGTGGCGAACGGCGATCTGTCGCAGAAGGTCACCGTGGACGTCTCGGGCGAGATGCTCCAGTTGAAGAACACCGTCAACACGATGGTGGACCAGCTGTCGAGCTTCGCCGACCAGGTCACACGGATGGCCAGGGACGTGGGTACGGAGGGCCGGCTGGGCGGTCAGGCCCGGGTGGACGGCGTCTCCGGCACGTGGAAGGAGCTGACGGACTCCGTCAACTTCATGGCCGGCAACCTGACCTCCCAGGTGCGGCAGATCGCGCAGGTGACGACGGCGGTGGCGCGCGGTGACCTGTCGCAGAAGATCGACGTTGACGCGCGCGGCGAGATCCTTGAGCTGAAGAACACGATCAACACGATGGTTGATCAGCTGTCCGCCTTCGCCGACCAGGTGACCCGGGTGGCGCGTGACGTGGGCACTGAGGGCCGCCTCGGCGGGCAGGCGCAGGTGCCGGGTGTCGCCGGCGTGTGGCGGGACCTGACCGACTCGGTGAACGGCATGGCGGGCAACCTGACCGCACAGGTCCGCAACATCGCGCAGGTCGCGACGGCCGTGGCGCGCGGTGACCTGTCCCAGAAGATCACCGTGGACGCGCGCGGGGAGATCCTGGAGCTGAAGAACACCCTGAACACGATGGTGGACCAGCTGTCGTCGTTCGCCGACCAGGTCACGCGGGTGGCCCGTGAGGTGGGCACGGAGGGCATCCTCGGCGGGCAGGCCGAGGTGCAGGGTGTCTCCGGCACCTGGAAGGACCTCACCCAGTCCGTGAACTTCATGGCGAACAACCTGACCATCCAGGTGCGCAACATCGCCGAGGTCACGACGGCGGTCGCCAAGGGCGATCTGTCGAAGAAGATCACTGTTGACGCGAAGGGCGAGATCCTTGAGCTCGTCACGACGGTCAACACGATGGTTGATCAACTCTCCAGCTTCGCCGAGCAGGTGACCCGGGTGGCCCGTGAGGTGGGCACTGAGGGCATCCTGGGCGGTCAGGCGCACGTGCCGGGCGTCACGGGCATCTGGAAGGATCTCAGCAACAACGTCAACCTGATGGCCAACAACCTGACCATGCAGGTGCGGAACATCTCGCAGGTGGCCGCGGCCGTCGCCAACGGTGACCTGACGCGGCAGGTGACGATCGAGGCGAGCGGTGAGGTGGCGCAGCTCGCCGACACCATCAACACGATGGTGAAGACGCTGAGTTCGTTCGCCGACCAGGTCACCAAGGTGGCCCGCGAGGTGGGCACGGACGGCATCCTCGGCGGACAGGCGCACGTACCGGGTGTGGCCGGCACCTGGAAGGACCTCACCGAGTCGGTGAACCAGATGGCGTCGAACCTGACCGGACAGGTGCGCAACATCGCCATGGTCACCACGGCGATCGCCAAGGGTGACTTGACGAAGAAGATCGACATTGACGCGCGCGGCGAGATCCTTGAGCTCAAGACGACGATCAACACGATGGTCGACCAGCTGTCCAGCTTCGCCGAGGAGGTCACGCGGGTGGCCCGCGAGGTGGGCACGGAAGGGCAGTTGGGCGGTCAGGCACGCGTGCGGGACGTCGACGGCACCTGGCGCGACCTCACCGAGTCCGTGAACGAGATGGCCGGGAACCTGACCCGGCAGGTGCGGGCCATCGCGCGCGTGGCGACCGCGGTGACCCGCGGCGACCTGAACCTGAAGATCGACGTGGACGCGTCCGGCGAGATCCAGGAACTCCAGGACTACATCAACAAGATGATCGCCAACCTGCGCGACACCACGATCGCCAACAAGGAGCAGGACTGGCTCAAGGGCAACCTGGCCCGTATCTCCGCCCTCATGCAGGGCCGCCGGGACCTGGAGGACGTCGCCTCGCTGATCATGAGCGAGCTGACGCCGGTGGTGTCCGCGCAGCACGGCGCGTTCTTCCTGGCGATGCCGCTGATGGAGGGCAGGGCCGTCGGCAACGGGGAGGACGCCTACGAGCTGCGGATGCTGGGCTCGTACGGCTACTCGATGGGTTCCATGCCGACGTCGTTCCGGCCCGGCGAGGCCCTGATCGGCACGGCCGCCCAGGAGAAGCGCACGATCCTGGTGGACAACGCGCCCAGCGGCTACCTGAAGATCTCCTCCGGGCTGGGGGAGGCCCCGCCCGCGCAGGTGATCGTGCTGCCGGTGCTGTTCGAGGGCAAGGTGCTGGGCGTGATCGAGCTGGCGTCCTTCACGCCGTTCACGCAGATCCAGCGGGACTTCCTGAACCAGATCGCCGAGATGATCGCGACGAGCGTCAACACCATCTCGGTCAACACCAAGACCGAACAGCTGCTCAAGCAGTCGCAGGAGCTGACCGAGCAGCTGCGGGAGCGGTCGGCCGAGCTGGAGAACCGGCAGAAGGCGCTCCAGGCGTCCAACGCCGAGCTGGAGGAGAAGGCGGAGCTGCTGGCCCGGCAGAACCGGGACATCGAGGTGAAGAACACCGAGATCGAGGAGGCCCGGCAGGTCCTGGAGGAGCGTGCCGAGCAGCTGGCGGTCTCCATGAGGTACAAGAGCGAGTTCCTCGCCAACATGTCGCACGAGCTGCGCACCCCGCTCAACTCGCTGCTGATCCTGGCGAAGCTGCTGGCGGACAACGCCGAGGGCAATCTGTCGCCGAAGCAGGTGGAGTTCGCCGAGACCATCCACGGCGCCGGCTCCGACCTGCTCCAGCTGATCAACGACATCCTGGACCTGTCGAAGGTCGAGGCGGGCAAGATGGACGTCTCCCCGACCCGTATCGCGCTCGTCCAGCTCGTGGACTACGTGGAGGCCACCTTCCGGCCGCTGACCGCGGAGAAGGGCCTGGACCTGTCCGTACGGGTCTCGCCGGAGCTGCCGGCCACCCTGCACACCGACGAGCAGCGGCTGCTCCAGGTGCTGCGCAACCTACTGTCCAACGCGGTGAAGTTCACCGACTCCGGTTCGGTGGAGCTGGTGATCCGGCCGGCCGGCACGGGCGTGCCGCACTCCATCCGGGAGCAGCTGCTGGAGGCGGGGTCGCTGACCGACCCGGACGGCGAGCTGATCGCGTTCTCGGTGACCGACACCGGCATCGGGATCGCGGCCAGCAAGATGCGGGTGATCTTCGAGGCGTTCAAGCAGGCGGACGGCACCACCAGCCGCAAGTACGGCGGCACCGGCCTCGGCCTGTCGATCTCGCGGGAGATCGCTCAGCTGCTGGGCGGTGAGATCCACGCGCAGAGCGAGCCCGGCCGCGGCTCGACGTTCACGCTGTACCTGCCGGTGCACCCGAGCGAACTGCCGCCGCAGGGCTACCAGCAGTCCGTGCCCGCCCTGGAGGCCGGCGCCCTGGTCGCCTCCCGGGCGCACCTGTCCTCGGAGCTGTCCGCGGCGGAGATCGAGACGCCGGCCGAGGTGAAGTCGTACCAGGAGACGCAGAACGGCGCCGCCGCGCTCTTCCGGCGCCGTCGGCGGAGCCTGCCGGAGGAAGCGTCGCGGCCCGAGCAGTGGCCGGCCGCCGCCGAGCGGGAGCGTGCTCCGCAGCCCGGCCGCGCGGTGCGGTTCGGCGGTGAGAAGGTGCTGATCGTCGACGACGACATCCGCAACGTGTTCGCGCTCACCAGCGTGCTGGAGCAGCACGGGCTGTCGGTGCTGTACGCGGAGAACGGCCGCGAGGGCATCGAGGTGCTGGAGCAGCACGACGACGTGGCGGTCGTGCTGATGGACATCATGATGCCCGAGATGGACGGGTACGCGACGACCACGGCGATCCGGCGGATGCCCCAGTTCGCGGGGCTGCCGATCATCGCGCTCACCGCGAAGGCGATGAAGGGCGACCGGGAGAAGGCGATCGACTCGGGCGCCTCCGATTACGTCACCAAGCCGGTCGATCCCGACCACCTGCTGTCGGTGATGCGGCAGTGGATGAGGCCGGAGTGAGCGCGGAGTGAGCGCGGCGGGCGGTGCGGCGGGGCGCGCCGAGAACGCCGGGGGAACCTCCGCGGCGCTCGGGGCGTTGCTGCATGATGAAGGCCGGGCACATGCGGGAACCCTGGATTCCGGGAACCATCCGGGGCCCTGCCGCGTTTCCGGTACGTGCGCCGTGACATCGCGGTGACAGGGTGTGGCGACAGGCGGGGTGCGGCTACGATGACCGGCACAAGGACGGGCGGCGATAGGGAGTCGTCCCCTGGGGCGGCGCCCGGTGTACCGCCGGGGCGAGGAGGGCGGGCCATGGTGCAGAAGGCCAAGATCCTCCTGGTCGATGACCGGCCGGAGAATCTGCTGGCGCTGGAGGCGATCCTCTCGGCGCTCGATCAGACGCTGGTGCGGGCATCGTCCGGGGAGGAAGCGCTCAAGGCACTGCTCACGGACGATTTCGCGGTCATTCTGCTGGATGTCCAGATGCCGGGCATGGACGGCTTCGAGACCGCGGCGCACATCAAGCGGCGCGAGCGGACCAGAGACATCCCGATCATCTTCCTGACGGCCATCAACCACGGCCCGCACCACACCTTCCGGGGCTACGCGGCGGGCGCGGTGGACTACATCTCCAAGCCGTTCGACCCGTGGGTGCTGCGCGCGAAGGTCTCGGTCTTCGTCGAGCTGTACATGAAGAACTGCCAGCTGCGCGAGCAGGCGGCGCTGCTGCGGCTCCAGTTGGAGGGCGGCGGCAGGAGCGGGGTCGCCGGCAAGGAGTCGGTCGGGCTGCTCGCCGAGCTGTCCGCGCGGCTCGCGGCCGTCGAGGAGCAGGCGGAGGCGCTGTCCAAGCAGCTGGACGACGACTCCGCGGACGCCGCGGCGGTGGCCACGGCGGCCCATCTGGAGCGCAAACTCACCGGATTGCGCCGTGCGCTCGACGCCCTGGAGCCGGGCGCGGGCGGCGGCGGTGCCCCGGTGCCCGCGCAGAACTGACCCGGGCGGGGGCCGTGGTTGCGCATGAATGTGCGTCAGTTCCGGTCCCCGGCAGGCGCGACACGAACGGGTGAAGCCGTAGGCACACGTGTCCGCCGTCGTCTCCCCCGGTAACCTCACACCCATGGCCTCACGTCCCTCCGCAGCCAAGAAGCAGCCCGCGAAGAAGGCGGTCGCTCCCGCGAAGGCTCCGGCGAGGAAGGCCGCCGCGAAGAAGGTCCCGGCCAAGAAGGCGCCCGCGCGGAGGGCCCCGGCGAGGAAGGCCGTGCCGGTCAAGCCGGCGCCCGCGCCCGCGGGGGGCCTGTTCCGGCTCCTGCGCGCCCTCTGGCTGGGCCTCGCGCACGCCGTCGGCGCCGTCTTCCGCGGTATCGGGCAGGGCGCGAAGAACCTCGACCCGGCCCACCGCAAGGACGGCATCGCGCTGCTGCTGCTCGGCATCGCGCTGATCGTCGCCGCGGGCACCTGGGCGGACCTGCGAGGACCCGTCGGGGACCTGGTGGAGATCCTGGTCACCGGCGCCTTCGGCCGGCTCGACCTGCTCGTGCCGATACTGCTCGGGGTGATCGCCGTACGGTTCATCCGGCACCCGGAGAAGCCGGAGGCCAACGGGCGGATCGTCATCGGGCTGTCCGCGCTCGTCATCGGCGTGCTCGGCCAGGTCCACATCGCCTGCGGTTCGCCCGCGCGCAGCGCCGGCATGTCGGGGATAAGGGACGCCGGCGGCCTCATCGGCTGGGCGGCGGCCACCCCGCTGACCTACACCGTGACCGAGATGCTCGCCGTCCCCCTGTTGCTGCTGCTGACCGTCTTCGGGCTGCTCGTGGTGACCGCCACCCCGGTCAACGCGATCCCGCAGCGGTTGCGGAAGCTCGGCGTCCACCTGGGCGTGCTGCACGACCCGGAGACGGACGGGTACGACGTCGAGGACCCGTACGACGAACCGTGGCGCGAGGCGCCGCCGGAGCGCCCGCGCCGGCGCGCGGGCGCCCCCCAGGCGTACGACCCGGACGGTGCCGAGCGGGAGGCCCTCTCGCAGCGTCGCGGGCGCCCCAGGCGCTCCGCGGTGCCCCAGCCGGATCCGGTGCGGCAGCTGGACGCCGTGGACGTCGCGACGGCGGCCGCCGCCGCGCTCGACGGCGCCGTGCAGCACGGCATGCCGCCGTCCCCGGTCGTCGCCGACCTCACCCAGGGGGTGGGCGCGGGCGAGCGCGAGGACACCACCCCGGTGCCCGCCCCCGCCCCCGCGCCGGTCCCCGCGGCCCGCCCCAAGCGGGAGACGCTCAAGGCGGAGCCCGTACCCGACCTGACCAAGGCCGTCCCCGACCTGACGAAGAAGGCCCCCGAGGCGCCGCGCGACCTGCCCGCGCGCGCGGAGCAGCTCCAGCTGTCCGGTGACGTCACCTACGCCCTGCCCGCCCTGGACCTGCTCCAGCGGGGCGGCCCCGGCAAGTCGCGCAGCGCCGCCAACGACGCGGTCGTCGCCGCGCTCACCCAGGTCTTCACCGAGTTCAAGGTCGACGCGCGCGTCACCGGCTTCACCCGCGGACCGACGGTCACCCGCTACGAGGTGGAGCTGGGCCCCGCCGTGAAGGTCGAGCGGATCACCGCGCTGACCAAGAACATCGCCTACGCGGTGGCCAGTCCGGACGTGCGGATCATCAGCCCCATCCCGGGCAAGTCGGCCGTCGGCATCGAGATCCCGAACACCGACCGGGAGATGGTCAACCTCGGCGACGTACTGCGCCTCGCGGAGTCCGCCGAGGACGACGACCCGATGCTGGTCGCCTTCGGCAAGGACGTCGAGGGCGGGTACGTCATGCACTCGCTGGCGAAGATGCCGCACATGCTGGTCGCCGGCGCCACCGGCTCCGGCAAGTCGTCCTGCATCAACTGTCTGATCACCTCGGTCATGATGCGGGCGACCCCGGAGGACGTCCGGATGATCCTGGTCGACCCCAAGCGCGTCGAGCTGACCGCCTACGAGGGCATCCCGCACCTGATCACGCCGATCATCACCAACCCCAAGCGGGCCGCCGAGGCGCTCCAGTGGGTGGTGCGCGAGATGGACCTCAGGTACGACGACCTGGCCGCCTACGGGTACCGGCACATCGACGACTTCAACCGCGCGGTGCGCGAGGGCCGGGCCAAGCCGCCGGAGGGCAGCGAGCGGGAACTCCAGCCGTACCCGTACCTGCTGGTGATCGTGGACGAGCTGGCCGACCTGATGATGGTCGCCCCGCGGGACGTCGAGGACGCCATCGTGCGCATCACGCAGCTCGCGCGCGCGGCCGGCATCCACCTGGTGCTCGCCACCCAGCGCCCGTCGGTCGACGTGGTGACCGGTCTGATCAAGGCCAACGTGCCCTCCCGGCTCGCCTTCGCCACGTCCTCGCTCGCCGACTCCCGGGTCATCCTCGACCAGCCGGGCGCCGAGAAGCTGATCGGCAAGGGCGACGGCCTCTTCCTGCCGATGGGTGCCAACAAGCCGACCCGTATGCAGGGCGCGTTCGTGACCGAGGAGGAGGTCGCGGCCGTCGTCCGGCACTGCAAGGACCAGATGGCGCCGGTGTTCAGGGACGACGTCACGGTGGGCAGCAAGCAGAAGAAGGAGATCGACGAGGACATCGGCGACGACCTCGACCTGCTGTGCCAGGCCGCCGAGCTGGTCGTCTCCACGCAGTTCGGGTCGACGTCCATGCTCCAGCGCAAGCTGCGCGTCGGATTCGCCAAGGCGGGACGGCTCATGGACCTGATGGAGTCCCGCAACATCGTGGGCCCGAGCGAGGGCTCCAAGGCGCGTGACGTCCTCGTGAAGCCCGACGACCTGGACGGGGTGCTCGCGCTGATCCGCGGGGAGTCAGGGGAGTGACGCGAACGGCCGTTCGGCGCAGTCCGTAGCGCCGGGCGGCCGCGGTGCCGTGACCCACCCGCCGGCGCCGTGACCCACCCGTTAGCGGCCGGTGGGCAACCTTGTCCCCGTGCCGTACGTCCAGTTGAGCGAAAGGACAGGTAAGGGCTTCACCCTGGGGTACCAGCTTGTCCGACGATCGGCATGTCGTGCCATTCCGATGGCGTACAAAGTCATACCGTCCGGTTGCCCCACCCTTTCGTCACCCCCCTAGACTGAGCTTCCAGCACAGGTGGCTACACGCTCGAAAGGCGCCCCCGTGTCCATCGGCAACTCCCCTGAAGACGAGCGTCCATTCCGAGACGAGTCCCAGGAAGCCCGACCCTCCGTGGGCCGTGCCCTCCAGCAGGCACGGATCGCGGCCGGGCTCACCGTGGACGATGTCAGCCGCGCCACTCGTGTCCGTATCGCCATCGTGCACGCCATCGAGGCCGACGACTTCGCCCCCTGCGGCGGCGACGTGTACGCCCGTGGACACATCCGCACGCTGGCCAGGGCCGTCCACCTCGACCCCGAGCCGCTGATCGCCCGGTACGACGGAGACCACGGCGGCCGTCCCGCGCCCACCCCCGCCGCCCCCCTGTTCGAGGCGGAGCGCATCCGGCCCGAGCGGCGTGGTCCGAACTGGACGGCGGCGATGGTCGCCGCGATCGTCGTCGTGATCGGCTTCGTCGGGTTCACCGCGGTCAAGGGCGGCGGCGACTCCGGTGACTCGAAGTCGCAGGTCGCCGAGGTCGCCGAGCCCGCCATCGGCAAGACGGCCTCGCCCACGCCGACGAAGCCCAAGCCGGCCGAGCCGACCGGCGAGCCCTCCGACAGCGCCATCGCCGCCGCGCCCCAGGACAAGGTGACCGTCCAGGTCAGCGCGCCCAACGGACGCAGCTGGATCTCGGCCAAGGACCACAACGGCCGGATGCTCTTCGACGGGCTGCTGAAGAAGGGCGAGTCCAAGACCTTCCAGGACAGCGCCAAGATCAACCTGATCCTCGGCGACGCGGGCGCGATCGAGCTGTACGTCAACGGCAAGAAGATCGAGGACACCTTCAAGCCCGGCGCGGTGGAGCGCCTCACGTACACCAAGGGCGACCCCGTGGCGGGCTGACGGGCAGGCGCCCGGCCGATGTGACGGAGTCGGCCACCGTCGGCCAACCCCCGTCGACGTGGGCCGTCAGTGAGACAAAGTAGTCTTGAGCCCATGCCTGAACGCCGTACCGTCGCACTGGTCACTCTCGGCTGCGCCCGTAACGAGGTGGATTCCGAGGAGCTCGCAGGCCGTTTGGAGGCGGACGGCTGGCAGCTCGTCGAGGACGCCGCGGACGCCGACGTCGCCGTGGTCAACACCTGTGGCTTCGTGGAGGCCGCCAAGAAGGACTCCGTCGACGCCCTGCTGGAGGCCAACGACCTCAAGGGCCACGGGAGAACCCAGGCCGTCGTGGCGGTGGGCTGCATGGCCGAGCGGTACGGCAAGGAACTGGCCGAGGCGCTGCCCGAGGCCGACGGCGTGCTCGGCTTCGACGACTACACGGACATCTCCGACCGTCTCCAGACCATCCTGTCCGGTGGCATCCACGCCTCCCACACCCCGCGCGACCGGCGCAAGCTGCTGCCGATCAGCCCGGCCGAGCGCCAGGAGTCGGCCGCGTCGGTGGCCCTGCCCGGACACGCCCCGGCCGACCTCCCGGAGGGCATCGCGCCCGCCTCCGGCCCCCGCGCGCCGCTGCGCCGCCGGCTGGGCGGCTCCCCGGTCGCCTCGGTCAAGGTCGCCTCCGGCTGCGACCGGCGCTGCTCCTTCTGCGCCATCCCCTCCTTCCGCGGCTCCTTCATCTCCCGCCGCCCCAGCGACGTCCTCAACGAGACCCGCTGGCTCGCCGAGCAGGGCGTGAAGGAGATCATGCTGGTCTCCGAGAACAACACCTCCTACGGCAAGGACCTCGGCGACATCCGCCTGCTGGAGTCCCTGCTGCCGGAGCTGGCCGCGGTCGACGGCATCGAGCGGGTGCGGGTGAGCTACCTCCAGCCGGCCGAGATGCGTCCGGGCCTCATCGACGTACTGACCTCGACCCCCAAGGTCGCCCCGTACTTCGACCTGTCCTTCCAGCACTCCGCGCCCGACGTGCTGCGCGCCATGCGCCGCTTCGGCGACACCGACCGGTTCCTGGAGCTGCTCGACACCATCCGGAGCAAGGCGCCCCAGGCCGGGGTGCGCTCCAACTTCATCGTCGGCTTCCCCGGCGAGAGCGAGTCCGACCTGGCCGAGCTGGAGCGCTTCCTGAACGGCGCCCGGCTGGACGCCATCGGAGTCTTCGGCTACTCCGACGAGGAGGGCACGGAAGCGGCGGGTTACGAGAAGAAGCTGGACGAGGACGTCGTCGCCGAGCGTCTCGCGCACATCTCCCGGCTCGCCGAGGTGCTCGTCTCGCAGCGCGCCGAGGAGCGCCTGGGCGAGACCGTGCGGGTCCTGGTGGAGTCGGTGGACGAGGAGGAGGGCGTCCACGGCCGTGCCGCGCACCAGGCGCCGGAGACCGACGGCCAGGTGCTGCTCACGAGCGGCGCGGGCCTGAGTGTCGGACGTATGGTCGAGGCGAAGGTGGTCGGCACGGAAGGTGTCGACCTGGTCGCCGAGCCGCTGACCGGCTCGCTCGCGTGTAGTGAGGAGGCGGGCAGATGACCGGAGTCCCGGCATCCGCCGCGGGCGGCTCCTCCGGCGCGCCGGGCCCCCGGGGGTCCGCCGCCGCGGCCGACGGCGTGGCGTCCGAGGTCTCCGGTTCCGCCGCCGACGCAGCGGGCGAGGGCGTGAAGCCGGCCCGCGGCGGGAAGATCGCTGCGGCGGCCGTCAACCAGGCGAGCGTCTGGAACGTCGCCAATCTGCTGACCATGCTCCGGCTGCTCCTGGTGCCCGGCTTCGTGGCGCTGATGCTGGCGGACGGCGGCTACGACCCGGCCTGGCGCTCGCTGGCCTGGGCGTCCTTCGCCGTCGCCATGATCACCGACCTGTTCGACGGGCATCTGGCGCGCACCTACAACCTGGTCACGGACTTCGGGAAGATCGCCGACCCCATCGCCGACAAGGCGATCATGGGGGCGGCGCTCATCTGTCTGTCGGGCCTCGGCGATCTGCCGTGGTGGGTCACGGCCGTGATCCTCGGCCGGGAACTCGGCATCACCCTGCTGCGTTTCCTCGTCATCCGCTACGGCGTGATCCCCGCCAGCCGCGGCGGCAAGCTGAAGACGCTCACCCAGGGCGTGGCCGTCGGGATGTACGTCCTGGCACTGACGGGATGGCTGGCCACCCTGAGGTTCTGGGTGATGGCCGTGGCGGTCGTCCTCACGGTCGCGACGGGTCTCGACTACATCAGACAAGCCATTGTGCTGCGTCGGCAGGGAATGGCCGAGCGTGCGGCGGCGTTGGAGGGGAAGGAAGCGTGAGCTCCCGGGCCACCGAACTGGTGCGACTACTGACCGTGAGGGGCGAGACCCTCGCCGTCGCGGAGTCGTTGACCGGTGGCCTGGTAGCGGCGGAGATCACCGGGGTACCCGGGGCGTCCCGGGTGTTCCGGGGCTCGGTCACCGCCTACGCCACCGAGTTGAAACACGAGCTGCTGGGTGTCGACGCCACCCTGCTGGCCCAGCGCGGAGCAGTGGATCCGCAGGTCGCGGCCCAGATGGCGGCCGGAGTCCGGAAGGCTCTGGGAGCCGACTGGGGCATCGCGACCACCGGGGTCGCCGGCCCCGATCCGCAGGACGGCAAGCCCGTCGGGACGGTCTTCGTCGCCGTCGACGGGTCTTCCACCGCCCGGTCCGGTTCTGCCGGTGGCGGAAAAGTCGAGGCTCTGCGGTTGAACGGCAGCCGTGCGGAAATTCGTATGGAGAGTGTACGGAGCGTGCTCACAGTGCTTCTGGAGCGGCTCGCGGGCGAACAGACCGGGAATGAGCGGGCACAGGATACGGAACGGAACGGGGGGTTTTGATGTTTGCAGCCCTGAGTGAACACGACATCGCTCCCCGCACGGCCGCGGCGCAAGGCGGTACGGTGGGGCGAGAAGGATGCGGCTACGCGGTCCGAGGAGGGAGCCACCGATGATTCTGCTCCGTCGCCTGCTGGGTGACGTGCTGCGTCGGCAGCGCCAACGCCAGGGCCGTACTCTGCGCGAAGTCTCCTCGTCCGCCCGAGTCTCACTCGGCTATCTCTCCGAGGTGGAGCGGGGGCAGAAGGAGGCTTCCTCCGAGCTGCTCTCCGCCATCTGCGACGCGCTGGACGTACGGATGTCGGAACTCATGCGAGAGGTGAGCGACGAACTCGCGCTCGCCGAACTGGCCCAGTCCGCCACGGCCACCGGGCCCGTGCCCGCGTCGGTCCGGCCGATGCTGGGTTCCGTGTCGGTGACCGGCGTGCCACCGGAACGGGTGACCATCAAGGCGCCCGCGGAAGCGGTGGACGTGGTCGCCGCCTGAGGTTCGCGCGCGCGGTCTGACAACCCGAGACGATGGAAGCCCCGGACGGCTTCCCAGGGACACCTGGGCGGGCCCGGCCGGGGCTTCTTCTGTGCCGGCGTCGGTGCGTGTCCGGGTAACTCCCGTTTGCCGCATTCGGGTGGTGCGGTCATCGTGAGAGTGACATGACGGCGCCGAACACCGGAGGAAGCGGATGTACGTCGTGAAGAGCCCGTTGGCCGACGCGGACCTGAAGACCGTGTCCGAGGCGCTCCAGGGGGCGCTCGTCGACCTGGTCGACCTCTCCCTGGCCGCCAAGCAGATCCACTGGAACATCGTCGGCCCCCGCTTCCGCTCCCTCCACCTCCAACTGGACGAGGTCGTCGCCTCCGCCCGCACCCACTCGGACACGGTGGCCGAACGGGCGTCGGCGCTGGGCGTGCCGCCCGACGGCCGCGCCGCCACGGTGGCCTCGGGCAGCGGCCTCAAGACCACTCCGGCGGGGTGGATCAAGGACACGGACGCGGTCTCGGCGATGGTGGACGCGCTGGGCGCGGCCATCGGCCGGATGCGGGAGCGGGTGGACGCGACCGGAGGACCGGACCCCGTCTCCCAGGACATCTTCATCGGGATCACCGCCGATCTGGAGAAGCACCACTGGATGTTCCAGGCGGAGAACGCGTGACGGAGGTGGCCGGCGGCCGGAGGGACCCGGCGTTCCGTGCGCCGCGTGGTCCGGCGTTGCACCGGTGAGCCCGTGATGCGCCTCCCGCGCGGGACGTCTGACGGTCTAGCGTCCGGCTGGAGGTGATGGCGGGCATGGTGGGGCGGATAGTGCGCCGGGGGACGGCGCTGGGGCTGGGGGTGGTGTGGTGGTGGGCCGTGCTGCGGCTCGCCACCGGCACGGGCTCGGCCGCGGTGGAAGGTGCCGTCGCGCTCGGCGGCTGGGGGCTGAGCGTGCTGCCCGTGCACTGTGCGCCCGAGACGCGTGCGGCCGGGGCCGTGCGGACGGGGCGCTGGGGGGCTGCCTGGCGGGCCGGGAGCCTCACCAGGGCATCGCCACGCCCCCGTTCGGGCGGAGTATCTGGCCCGTCGTGAATCCCGAGGCATCCGACGCCAGGTACGGCACCGCGTGCGCGACGTCGTCCGGTTCACCGGCCCGGCCCAGCGGCGTCATCCGGGTCATCACGGCCTCGGTGTGCGCCTGTGCCGCGCGGTCGTGGCGGTCGGTCATGGGCGTGCGGATCCAGCCCGGCGCGATCGCGTTGACCCTGATACCGCGCGGTCCCACCTCGGTGGCCGGCGTCCTGGTCAGTTGCACCACGGCTGCCTTCGCCGCGCCGTAGCAGAGCAGTCCCGCTCCACCGGTGTCGACCGCGCCGGAGGCCATGGTGACGATACTGCCGCGGGTCCCGTGGGCCAGCATCAGCCGGGCCGCCTCCTGGCAGGCGTACAGCGCCGCCTTGAAGTTGACGTTCAGCACCCGGTCCAGATCCTCGTCCCGGGTCTCCAGCACCGGGCTGCTGTGCATGATCCCGGCGATCGCGGCCGGCACGTCCAGACGCCCGCAGGAGCGGACCGCCCGGGCGAGCCGGGGGCGGTCGGTGACGTCCAGGACGTGCGGACGGGCCGTGCCGCCGCGCTCCTTGATCAGTGCGGCCGTACCGTCCAGGCCGTCCGCGTCCAGGTCGGCGCAGTGCACCGTCGCGCCCGCCTCGGCGAGCAGTACGGCGGAGGCCCGTCCGATGCCGCCGGCGGCTCCGGTGACGAAGGCGGTACGCCCGCCGAGGTCGTACGCGGTGGGGGGCATGGGGGGACCGTACGAGCGTTTCTGACGGTCCGTCAATTGACGGGGCGGGGTTCAGGTCGGCGGCCGGACCGTGCCCGGGCCGCCGCGGACCGGGTGGGGTGCGGGCCGGCGGGTGCTCAGTCGGTGCGGCGGGGGTAGCGGTCGCGCCAGCGCTGGGGGGAGTCGGGCGCGGGCGCGGGACCCGTCTGGCAGGTGGGGCACCAGTAGGTGGGGCGCTCCTGGGAGCCGTCGCTCTGGTCGGCCACCCGGACCGGGGTGCGGCAGCGCAGGCATGGCCGGGGCGCGCGGCCGTAGACGAACAGGTCGTACCGGGGCAGGCCGGTGGTCTGCCGGACCGGGCGGTCGCGGTTCGCCTCCAGGAGCCGCTTGGCCAGGCCGGGCAGCTTCTCGGCGCGGTCCCCGGGGAGCGCGCCGACCGGCAGCCAGGGGGTCACACCGAGCAGGAAGCACAACTCGCTCTTGTAGACGTTGCCGATGCCGGCCAGATTGCGCTGGTCCAGCAGGGCCTCGCCGAGCTGGCGGGCGGGATCGGCGAGGACGTTGGCCAGGGCGCGCTCGGGATTCCAGTCCGGGCCGAGCAGGTCGGGGCCGAGGTGGCCGACGACCCGTTCCTCCTCGGCCGTGCGCAGCAGCTCCAGGACCTGGAGGCGGTAGCCGACGGCGGTACGGTCGGC
This sequence comes from Streptomyces sp. NRRL S-31, assembly GCF_000718775.1. Lineage (GTDB taxonomy): Bacteria > Actinomycetota > Actinomycetes > Streptomycetales > Streptomycetaceae > Streptomyces. Next base: position 45,432 of record NZ_JOCB01000035.1, on the reverse strand, counting down.
GGCACCGAGGATCAACCGGATCTGGTGGGCCGGTCCTCCCCGCCAGCGCTCGCCCGGGCCGTACACCTTCCACGCGCCCTCCATGCGCAGGTGGGTGTGCAGGCTCAGGCCGCCCTCGAACCGGGTCAGCAGGTGTTTGCCGCGCGGGATCGTGTCGAGCACCCTGCGGCCGGTCAGGTCCACCGTCGCGTACTGGGGCACGCGGAAGTCGCTGCGGGTCAGCGCCTTGCCCGCGAGGGCCTCGTGCAACCGCCGCGCGGCCTGCCAGACCGTGTCACCTTCGGGCATGCGTCAAGCCTGCCACGGTGACGGGTGACGAGGGGAAGCCGGCGCCCCGGGCCGCGAGTGCGGGGTGCGGGGCCGGTGGCTGTGCCCGTGAGGTGTCCGGCAGCGCGGGTTGTGGCCCGGTGCCGGTCACGCTCTCAGGCGCAGACCGCGCGGAGTCGCCACGAAGCCCGCCGCCTCCAGCAGGGCACCGGCCGGGGAGGTCAGCGCCTGGGCGCCGTTGATCCGCTCGACCGTGACCGTGCCCAGCGAACCCGCGCGGGCCGCCGCGGCCAGCGCCTCGGCGGCCGTCCGCAGCCGGGGGTCGTCCGCCGCGGCGGTGTCCGGTGTGGTGGGCCAGGCCAACAGCGTCTTGCCGCCGCGCTCCATGTAGAGCGTCAGCTCGCCCTCCACTAGGACCACCAGTGAACCCGCCTTGCGGCCCGGCTTGTGCCCGGCACCGGTCGGCGGCTCGGGCCAGGGCAGCGCGGAACCGTAGGCGTTGGCGGGGTCGGCCGCGGCGAGGACCACGGCGCGGGGATCGGGCGCGGCGGAGCCCGCGCGGCCGTAGCCCTGTCCGGGGCTACGGCCGGCCGGACCGTACGAGGCGGACGAACCGTAGGAGGTGCCGCCGCCGCGGGGGCCGCCGTAGCCGGGGGAGGCGAACGGGTCGGCGAGGTCGCGCGGGGAGGTACCCGCGCCGGCGGCGGAGTGGTCGTCCGGCGGCCAGGTGAAGTCGCCGTCCGGGCCGGGGTGGGGAAGACCGGGGTCCGCCCCGTCGAAGGGGCCGGGGGGAGCATGGCCGTGCGCGGTGCCGGCGGTGACCGTCGTGTCGAACGGGTCCGGGAACCCCTGGCCGGCGAAGCCGTTCGCGGTCCCCGGGACACCGAAGCCGTTCGGACGGACCGGTCCGGGCAGGCCCTCGGCCCGCTCACGGGCGTTCGCCACCGCGCGGAGCCGGTCCACCGCGCCGTCCATCGCGAACTGCGCCGCGCCCAGTCCCTCGACCACGTACCCCCGCCGGGCCTGACCGCTCTCCTCGAACACGGACAGCACCCGGTACACCGCCGAGAAACCGCCTTCGACGCCCTCCGCGGCGACCGCGCCCCGGGTGACCACGCCGTGCCGGTCCAGCAGCGTCCGGGCCAGCGCGTGCGCCCGCACGGTGACGTCCGGCTCGGCCGCGGGCAGCAGCGACCAGCGGCCGGCGACGGTCGGCGGACCCGTGCGGGAGGCGGTGCGCGCGGCGGCCGTCAGGGAGCCGTAGCGCCCGCGCGGTACGGCGCGCTTGGCGCGGTGCGCGGTCGAGCCCGCCGTACGACCGGAGCCCAGCAGGGCCCGCATCGGCGCGAGCGTGTCGTTGGTGAGCCGGCCCGACCAGGCGAGGTCCCAGAGCGCGTCGGCCAGCTGGGGGTCGGTGGCCTCGGGGTGCGTGGTGGCGCGGACCTGGTCGGCGATCTGCCGGAAGAACAGGCCGTAGCCGCCGGAGAGGGCGTCCAGGACCGACTGGTGGAGCGCGGTCAGCTCCAGCGGGTGCGGTGCCGGGAGCAGCAGCGGGGCCGCGTCCGCCAGGAGGAGCGAGACCCAGCCGTCCTTGCCGGGCAGGGAGCCAGCCCCGGCCCACACCACCTCGCCCGCGGCGGTCAGCTCGTCCAGCATCGAGGGCGTGTAGTTCGCCACGCGGGAGGGCAGCACCAGCTTCTCCAGCGCGGAGGCCGGTACCGAGGCGCCCTGCAACTGCTCGACGGCGCGCACCAGGCCGTCGATGCCGCGCAGCCCATGGCCCTTGCCGATGTGCTGCCACTGCGGCAGGAACTGCGCGAGCGCGGCGGGCGGCACGGGCTCCAACTCGTGTCGCAGCGCTGCCAGGGAGCGGCGGCGCAGTCGGCGCAGCACGGCGGCGTCGCACCACTCCTGGCCGATCCCGGCCGGGTGGAACTCGCCCTGTACGATCCGGCCGGCCGCGGCCAGCCGCTGGAGCGCACCCTCGGTGACCGCCACGCCCAGCCCGAACCGGGCCGCCGCCGTCGCCGAGGTGAACGGGCCGTGCGTACGGGCATAGCGCGCGAGGAGGTCGCCCAGCGGATCCTTGACCGGCTCGGTGAACGCCTCCGGGACACCGACCGGCAGCGCCGTGCCGAGCGCGTCGCGCAGCCGGCCGGCGTCCTCCACGGCCGCCCAGTGGTCCACGCCCGCGATCCGGACCTTGATGGCCCGGCGCGCCCCGGCCAGTTCCCGCGCCCACTGCGCGTCCGCGCCCCGCGCGACCAGTTCGGCGTCGGTCAGCGGGCCGAGCAGGCGGAGCACGTCGGCGACGCCCTCGACGTCCTTGACCCGGCGGTCCTCGGTGAGCCACTGGAGTTCCCGCTCCAGCTCGGTCAGCACCTCCGCGTCGAGCAGTTCGCGCAGCTCCGCCTGGCCCAGCAGCTCGGCCAGCAGGCGCGAGTCCAGGGACAGCGCGGCCGCGCGGCGCTCGGCCAGCGGGGAGTCGCCCTCGTACAGGAACTGCGCGACGTAGCCGAAGAGCAGGGAGCGGGCGAACGGGGACGGCTCCGGGGTGGTGACCTCCACCAGCCGCACCCTGCGGGACTCGATGTCGCCCATCAGCTCGGTCAGCCCGGGAACGTCGAAGACGTCCTGGAGGCATTCGCGGACCGCCTCCAGCACGATCGGGAACGAGCCGAACTCGCTGGCCACCTGGAGCAGCTGGGCCGCCCGCTGGCGCTGCTGCCACAGCGGGGTGCGCTTGCCGGGGCTGCGGCGCGGCAGCAGCAGCGCGCGTGCGGCGCACTCGCGGAACCGGGAAGCGAACAGCGCCGAACCACCGACCTGGTCGGTGACGATCTGGTCGACCTCGCCCTTGTCGAACGCGACGTCCGCCGCGCCGACCGGCGCCCGCTCCCCGTCGTACTCGGTGCCCACCTTCGCGGGCTCCCGGTCGAGCAGGTCCAGACCCATCAGATCGGCGTCGGGCAGTCGCAGCACGATGCCGTCGTCGGCGTGCATGACCTGTGCGTCCATGCCGTACCGCTCCGACAGCCGGGCGCCCAGGGCGAGCGCCCAGGGTGCGTGCACCTGGGCGCCGAAGGGGGAGTGGACGACCACCCGCCAGTCGCCCAGCTCGTCCCGGAACCGCTCCACGACGATCGTGCGGTCGTCCGGGACATGGCCGCACGCCTCGCGCTGCTCGTCCAGGTACGACAGCACGTTGTCCGCCGCCCACGCGTCCAGCCCGGCCGTCAGCAGCCGCAGCCGCGCGTCGTCCTTGGGCAGCGAGCCGACCTCGCGCAGGAACGCGCCCACCGCGCGGCCCAGCTCCAGCGGACGGCCCAGCTGGTCGCCCTTCCAGAAGGGCAGCCGGCCCGGCACGCCCGGCGCGGGCGAGACCAGGACGCGGTCGCGGGTGATGTCCTCGATCCGCCAGGAACTCGTGCCCAGCGTGAAGACGTCGCCCACCCGGGACTCGTAGACCATCTCCTCGTCCAGCTCACCGACCCGGCCGCCGCCCTTCTTGGGGTCGGAGCCGGCGAGGAAGACCCCGAACAGTCCGCGGTCCGGGATCGTGCCGCCGGAGGTGACGGCGAGGCGCTGGGCGCCCGGGCGGCCGGTGATGTCGCCGGTCACGCGGTCCCACACCACACGCGGGCGCAGCTCCGCGAACGCGTCCGACGGATAGCGGCCCGCGAGCATGTCCAGCACCGCCGTGAACGCCGAGTCGGGCAGCGAGGCGAACGGGGCCGCGCGGCGGACCACGGCCAGCAGGTCGTCGAACTGCCAGGTGTCCAGCGCCGTCATGGCGACCAGCTGCTGCGCGAGCACGTCCAGCGGGTTCGCCGGCACCTTCAGCGACTCGATGGCGCCCGAGCGCATCCGCTCGGTCACCACGGCCGCCTGGACGAGGTCACCCCGGTACTTCGGGAAGACGACACCCGTGGAGACGGCGCCGACCTGGTGCCCCGCGCGGCCCACGCGCTGGAGTCCGGAGGCGACCGAGGGCGGGGACTCCACCTGCACGACGAGATCGACGGCACCCATGTCGATGCCCAGCTCGAGGCTGGAGGTGGCCACCACCGCGGGCAGCCGGCCGGCCTTCAGGTCCTCCTCCACCAGGGCGCGCTGCTCCTTGGAGACCGAGCCGTGGTGCGCCCGGGCGATCACCGCGGGCGCGCCCTGCGCCGCGCCCGAACCGCCCATCAGCTGCGCCGGGGAATGGTGCTCCTCCAGGGTCTCGTCGGTGGCGCGCTCGTACGCGATCTCGTTGAGCCGGTTGCACAGCCGCTCGGCCAGCCGGCGGGAGTTGGCGAAGACGATCGTCGACCGGTGGGACTGGACCAGGTCGGCGATCCGCTCCTCCACCTGCGGCCAGATCGACGGCCGCTCCGCTCCCTCGGCGGCGTCGGCCGCCGGGGAGCCGCCCAGCTCGCCCATGTCCTCGACCGGGACGACCACGGAGAGGTCGAACTCCTTGCCGGACTCCGGCTGGACGATCTCCACCTTGCGGCGCGGGGACAGATAGCGGGCCACCTCGTCCACCGGGCGCACGGTCGCCGACAGCCCGATCCGGCGGGCCGGCTTCGGCAGCAGCTCGTCCAGCCGCTCCAGGGAGAGCGCGAGGTGGGCGCCGCGCTTGGTGCCCGCCACCGCGTGCACCTCGTCCAGGATCACCGTCTCCACGCCCGTGAGCGCGTCGCGCATGGCCGACGTCAGCATCAGGAACAGCGACTCGGGGGTGGTGATCAGGATGTCCGGCGGGCGCGTGGACAGGGCGCGGCGCTCGGCGGCCGGGGTGTCGCCGGAGCGGATGCCGACCCGGACCTCCGGCTCGGGCAGCCCCAGGCGCACGGACTCCTGGCGGATGCCGGTCAGCGGGCTGCGCAGATTGCGCTCGACGTCGACCGCCAGCGCCTTCAGCGGGGACACGTACAGCACCCGGCAGCGCTTCCTCGGGTCGGCCGGGGGCGGGGCGGAGGCCAGCTGGTCCAGCGCGGCGAGGAACGCGGCCAGCGTCTTGCCGGAGCCGGTCGGGGCGACCACCAGCACGTCCGAGCCCTCGCCGATGGCCTGCCACGCGCCCGCCTGGGCGGCGGTGGGCGCGGAGAAGGCCCCCGTGAACCAGCCGCGGGTCGCGGGGGAGAAGCCGTCCAGGGCTCGGTGTGCGGAACTGACCATGCGTCCATCCTGCACCCGCCCACTGACAATTGCCCTGACCTGGGCAAACAGGACGGACACCGGCCTCCCGACCGGACCGGCTGGTGGAGTGGCGGGGGAGGCGGGCCGACGGAGCGGGGTTGATCGCGGGGGCCGGGCCGGGCTGGTGGCGGGCTGGTGGCGGGCGAGGCGGGCGAGGCGGGCCGGCGGAGCAAGGGGCCGGTGGCAGGGGAGCGGGGCCGGTGGCGGGCGGTGACCGTGGGCGTAAGGGCCATCGGCGGGTGAGGCGGACGGAGCCCGCCGGCCGTCCCTGACGGGGCGGCCCGGGGCGCGGCGCGGCGGCGGCTCAGCCCACGAAGCGGCCGTGGGCCCGCAGGGTGCGCAGCGCCTCGATCGTCACCAGGGAGCGCGCCTCCAGCGCGGGCGCCGGTGCCCACCGGCGCCAGGTGACCGGCCAGCCGCCGTCCTCCCGCTGCTCGGCCGCCAGGTGGTCCAGCGAGCGCGTCATCTCCTCGTCGGTGAACCACGCGCGCGCGAGGGAGTCCGGGCTCCGGGCGAAGTCGTGCGGGAAGTGGTGCTCGCCGGGGGCGTAGCCGGGCGCGACCGGGAACGCGCCGAGCCGGTCCGGGTCCAGTGCCGCGAGCCGCTGCTCCCGCACCAGGCGGCCCAGCCGGTCGGCGGCGGCCTCCGCGCGCGGGCGGTCGGGAGCGGAGTCCAGGAACGCCACGGCGGCCGCCACCTCGTAGGGGTGGGACTTCTCCAGCGATTCCACCGCCTGCCAGCAGTAGTCGGTGGCCCGGAACAGCCAGGCGTGCCACACCTCGTTGCGGTGCAGCAGTCCGACCACCGGGCCGGTGGACAGCAGCTCGCTGGGCGGATCGTCGACGACCGGGACGAACGGCGCCGTCGGGTAACCGCGCTGGCCGGGGTGGACCACCGGAAGGGCGCCGTCCGGGGTGGAGACGGAGGTCAGATAGCGGCACACGCGCTCCACCCGCTGCCCGCCGCAGCGCCCGACGGCGTCCAGCACCCGCAGCGCGTGCGCGGTGTGCAGGGGCTGGCTGACCGGTCCGCGCAGGTCGGGCTCCAGCGCGTGTCCGTATCCGCCGTCCTCGTTGCGGTAGGCGTCCAGTGCCGTTTCCACCGCCTCCGGGCCGCCGTGCAGGAAGTGGTAAGCGAACAGGCGCTGCTCCAGCACGCGCGCGGTGAGCCACACGAACTGTTCGGCGCGGAAGAGCGGAGAGCGCGCCGGGGGCGTGGAGGGGAGCGGGGATACTCCTGAAACTGCCATGGGTCAGACCGTAGGGCGCGAAGCGGTCCCGGCAGGCACTCCCGGGCGGGCCCACCCCCCGTGGGCGGGATACTGTGGGCATGCGGTTGACGGTCTTCTGGCAGCGGATGGCGGAACACTTCGGATCGGGGTACGCCGAAACCTTCGCGCGCGATCACGTGATGTCCGAGCTGGGCGGACGCACGGTGAACGAGGCGCTGGACGCGGGCTGGGACGCCAAGGAGGTGTGGCGCGTGGTCTGCGCCGTGATGGACGTCCCGGGCGAGCGGCACTGACGCGCCGCGCACCTGGTGTGCCGGACGAGCGGTCGCACGCCCTCCCGTTCCGGAAAGTCCTTTTTTGTCTTCCGGAAAAGGTGCCGGTACGGCACCGATCCGTCACGAAGGACGCGGGTGGGCACGGGTTGCCGGTGGCGTCGGCGAGACTGGGCGCGTGGCACCGACTGACGAGGACCCCATGGCACCCACCGCCGAGGACGGCGAGCCGTCCGCCCGGCAGGCGGCACCGGCCGCCGCGACCCGGCCCCGCCGGCCCCCGCTCTCCGACGCCGTCGCACCGGGCGGCAGGATGCCGCGCTGGCTGCCCCGGGCCATGGTGCTCGCGCTCGCGCTGATCGCCGCGTTCCAGTTCGGCAGCTGGGCCTTCCACCAGCTGACCGGACTCCTGATCAACATATTGATCGCGTTCTTCCTGGCCCTCGCGATCGAGCCGGCGGTGAGCCGGATGGCGGCCCGGGGCATGCGCAGGGGGCTCGCCACCTTCCTGGTCTTCCTCGGCCTGACGATCGTCACCGCCGGGTTCGTCACCCTGCTCGGGTCGATGCTGGCCGGTCAGATCATCAAGATGGTCGAGGGTTTCCCGGAATACCTCGACTCGTTGATCAACTGGATCAACCACACCTTCCGCACGGACCTCAAGCGGGTGGACATCCAGGAGGGCCTGCTCCACTCCAGCTGGTTGCGCAAGTACGTCCAGAACAGCGCGGCCGGTGTCCTCGACGTGTCCGCCCAGGTGCTCGGCGGCCTCTTCCGGCTGCTCACGGTCGCCCTGTTCTCGTTCTACTTCGCCGCGGACGGCCCCCGGCTGCGCCGCGCCCTGTGCTCCGTCCTGCCGCCCGCGCGCCAGGCCGAGGTGCTGCGCGCCTGGGAGATCGCCGTCGACAAGACGGGCGGCTACCTCTACTCGCGCGGCCTCATGGCACTCATCTCCGGGATCGCGCACTACGTCCTGCTCGAGGCCATGGGCGTACCGTATGCGCCCGTGCTCGGGGTCTGGGTGGGTCTGGTCTCGCAGTTCATCCCGACCATCGGCACCTACCTCGCGGGCGCGCTGCCGATGCTGATCGCGTTCACCGTCAATCCCTGGTACGCGGTCTGGGTGCTGGTCTTCGTCGTGATCTACCAGCAGTTCGAGAACTACATGCTCCAGCCCAAGCTGACCGCGAGGACCGTCGACATCCACCCGGCGGTCGCTTTCGGCTCGGTCATCGCGGGCACCGCCCTGCTGGGCGCGGTCGGCGCGCTGATCGCCATTCCGGCGGTGGCCACGCTCCAGGCGTTCCTGGGGGCGTACGTGAAGCGGTACGCCGTCACGGACGACCCGAGGGTGCAGGGACACCTGGGCAGGGCCCCGTCCGGTCCGGGGGTGCTCACGCGCGCGCGACGGCTGTGGGTCGGCCGCCGCGCCGGCGAGCAGGAGCAGTCGTAGACCGCCCCCGCGTGCCGGTCCCGCATCAGGCGGATCGCTCCCGCGGGCCGCTGCCACGTCAGGCAGACCGCTCCTGCGGGTCGCCGCCGGCTCAGTACGTCGGCACCGCCCACCCGGCGGCCACGACGACGGCCGCCGGGTAGCAGCCGGCCGCCGCGGCCACGGCCCGCCGCCGTGCCTGCTCGCTCCGGGGCGTACGGGACAGCGGCCAGGTCGGCAGGGGCAGGACAAGGACCGCGTGCGGGCTCACGCCGTGCGGCGGCTTCAGCGGGGCCGTCGAGTGGTAGGCGGCCTCCTGGTGGCCGGTCCGCGTCAGGACCACCGATCCGCATCAGGGCCTCCGGCGCGGTCGTCACCGCGCCGGAGGCCGGCGCCACCAGCAGGAGCGCGAAGCCAAACCGCACGGCGAGCGGCATCCCGGCGGGGCCCGCCGGCCGGTGCCGGAAGGACGTGACGGCGAAGGCGGCGAGCAGGACGCCCAGCACGCCGCCGTCCGCCGCGGGCGTCATGGACATCCCCGCGTCGAAGGGCGTCTTCATGTTTCAGGTGCGAGGGCACCCGGCGCCACGCCTGGGGGGTGTGCCGGCCACCTCCACCGCGCAGTCGGCGGCGAGCACGAACAGCAGGGCCGCGCGCCGTCGGCCGCCGGTCCGCAGGTACGACGTGACCCAGGTGACCGCGATCAGCGTCCCCCCGAAGGGGAGCCCGAACGTCACAGGCTTGTGCCACGAGACGGGGCCGTCCCCAGGGGCCGCTGTCGGCCGCGAACACCACCAAATGGACGAGGCCGGACCAGGCGACCGGTAAAGAGGGCGCACCGGGTGGCCGGCGCCGGCCTCGGCGACGAGCCGGGGCACGCCGTCGCCGGGTCCGCGTGGCCGCCGGGCCGGCGCGGTCCGCGCCCCTCTCCGCCCGCCCCGTGGAAGGGTCGCCGTGCCGCGTGGTGCGCTTGACACCAAAATCGAACATCCATTCTTATGGAGGCTCAGGCGAGGCTTTCGGCCGGGTACTTCGTCCCGGTTCGCCGGGATATGTCCCAGGGTTATCCACAGGCCGGGCCTGCGTCGGGGCGCATTGTCAGTGGCAGGCGTTAGCGTCTTTGACGTGAAGCGATCGACTCAAGCAAACCGGGTGGAACCCATGGCAGGAACCGACCGCGAGAAGGCGCTCGACGCCGCGCTCGCACAGATTGAACGGCAGTTCGGCAAGGGCGCTGTCATGCGCATGGGCGAGCGGTCGAAGGAGCCCATCGAGGTCATCTCGACCGGTTCGACCGCGCTCGACGTCGCCCTCGGCGTCGGCGGCCTGCCGCGCGGCCGTGTCGTGGAGATCTACGGACCGGAGTCCTCCGGTAAGACGACCCTGACCCTGCACGCCGTGGCGAACGCGCAGAAGGCCGGCGGCCAGGTCGCCTTCGTGGACGCCGAGCACGCCCTCGACCCCGAGTACGCGCGCAAGCTCGGCGTCGACATCGACAACCTGATCCTCTCCCAGCCCGACAACGGCGAGCAGGCCCTGGAGATCGTGGACATGCTGGTCCGCTCCGGCGCCCTCGACCTCATCGTCATCGACTCCGTCGCCGCGCTCGTCCCGCGCGCGGAGATCGAGGGCGAGATGGGCGACAGCCACGTGGGTCTCCAGGCCCGTCTGATGAGCCAGGCCCTGCGCAAGATCACCAGCGCGCTCAACCAGTCCAAGACCACCGCGATCTTCATCAACCAGCTCCGCGAGAAGATCGGCGTGATGTTCGGCTCCCCGGAGACGACGACCGGTGGCCGGGCCCTGAAGTTCTACGCCTCGGTGCGCATCGACATCCGCCGCATCGAGACCCTGAAGGACGGCACGGAGGCGGTCGGCAACCGCACCCGCTGCAAGGTCGTCAAGAACAAGGTCGCGCCGCCCTTCAAGCAGGCCGAGTTTGACATCCTCTACGGCCAGGGCATCAGCCGCGAGGGCGGTCTGATCGACATGGGCGTGGAGCACGGCTTCGTCCGCAAGGCCGGCGCCTGGTACACGTACGAGGGCGACCAGCTCGGCCAGGGCAAGGAGAACGCGCGCAACTTCCTCAAGGACAACCCCGACCTGGCCAACGAGATCGAGAAGAAGATCAAGGAGAAGCTGGGCGTGGGCGTCCGGCCGGAGGAGCCCGTCGGCGAGCCGGGCGCGGACGCGGCGGTCACCACCGCGGCGGCCGAGGACACCGCCAAGTCGGCCCCCGCCCCGGCAGCCGCCAAGGCCACCAAGCCCAAGGCCGCCGCGACCAAGAGCTGACCCGTGACACGACGAACCGACTGGGCCGAGTACGAGTACGCCACCCCCGGTGCCCCACGGGGGAGGGGCACCGGGGGCTACCCGGACTCCGCCCGGGACGGTGAGGACGGACACCGGGACGACGGGTTCGACAGGCACGACGTGCACGGCGGCACCGACGGATACGGCCCGTACGGCGGACCCGGCCGGGACCGCGGACAGTGGGCGCACGACGGCTCCGGCGCCCATCGCGGCGCCGGCGGATACGGGGAGGACGACGGCGCGGACACGGCCGGCGCGCACGGCGCGGACGGTGAACCGTACGGGGGCGGTTCGCCCGGCGGCCGGGGCTCACGGGGACCCGGCGGCCCCCGGGACGCGGGACGCGGCCGGCGGCGGCGCGGATTCGGGGACGCGCCCGGCGTGGACGGAGACCCCCCTCCCTCGGCGAGGGACGAGCGGGGGGAGTCTTCGGGGGACCCGGCTGAGCGGGCCCGGGCGATCTGCCTGCGCCTGCTCACCGGGACCCCGCGCACCCGCAAGCAGCTCGCGGACGCGCTGCGCAAGCGGGAGATCCCCGAGGACGTGGCCGAGGAGGTGCTGTCACGGTTCGAGGAGGTCGGGCTCATCGACGACGGCGCCTTCGCCGACGCCTGGGTGGAGTCCCGGCACCATGGGCGGGGCCTCGCCCGCCGCGCCCTCGCCCGCGAACTGCGGACCAAGGGCGTCGACTCGGCGCTGATCGAGGACGCCGTGGCCCAGCTGGACTCCGAGCAGGAGGAGACGACCGCCCGCGAACTCGTCGACCGCAAGCTGCGTGCCACCCGTGGCCTCGACCGCGACAAGCGGCTCCGGCGGCTCGCGGGCATGCTCGCCCGCAAGGGCTACCCCGAGGGCATGGCCCTCCGGGTCGTCCGCCGGGCCCTGGAGGAAGAGGGCGAGGACACGGAGTACCTCGGGGACGGCGACTTCTGACGGCTGCCGGGGACGGGCGCCGGGACGGGAGCCTCCTCGCCCCCGCGGGGACGGCGGCCCGTGACGGGCACCCCGGGGTGGGGTTAACCCCCGCCGCGGACGGGTGGGATGACCCCCGTGGCAAGACGCCTGGTCACCGCAGTGTCTCCGCTGCCCGCACGGGCGAATCTGTATCCGCGCCCCAGGCGTCCGGTGACCGCTCCAGCCGGAGGCGGAGCGCGCGCGACACCACCCGTGCCACACAACAGAAGAGAGCCCGTCCCCATGATGCTCCGTTACGCCCTGCGGACCGTCCGCGCCCGGAAAACGGGGTTCCTCGGTGCCTTCCTCGCCCTGATGTGCGCGGCGGCGCTGATCACCGCTTGCGGCACCCTCCTCGGCACCGGCCTGCGCGGCACCATCCGCACCGAGCGCTACGCCGCCACCCCCGTCCTGGTCTCCGCCGACCAGTACGTGCGCCGGACCACCGTCAAGCACAAGAAGGGCAAGACCAAGGTCAAGCACAAGGCGAAGCCCATCGCCGAGCGTGCCTGGCTCCCCGAGCACCTGCGCGACGGACTCGCCCGCACCCCCGGTGTCGCCCGGGTCGTCCCCGAGCTGACCTTCCTCGCCCAGCCGTCGACCCCGGCCGGCACCGGCGGCCGTACTGCCTACGGCCACGCCTGGGACTCCGCCGTCCTGACCCCGTACCGGCTGGCGGCGGGCCGCGCCCCGCGGGCCGCGGACGACCTCGTCATCGACGGCGGCCTCGCCGCGCGGGCCCGGCTGCGGACCGGAGACCGGCTCACCGTGCAGTCCACCCGGGCCCCGCGCACCTACCGCATCAGCGGTATCGCCACCCCGGCCACCCCCGTACGCCACCAGACGTCCCTGTTCTTCTCCGCCGCCGAGGCCCGCCGGCTGGCCGCGCACCCAGGGCAGGTCACCGCGTTCGGCGTGCTGCCGGCCAAGGGGGCGGACCCCGAGCGGGTGCGCCAGGCGGTGGCACGGGCGCTGCGCGGCACCACGGCCCAGGTCACGACCGGCGACGCCCGCGGGCCCGTCGAGTTCCTGGACGCGGCTGCCGCCCGCACCCGGCTGGTCAGCATGGGCGGCGCCATGGGCGGCACCTCGCTGCTGGTGGCGGTGCTCGTGGTCGTCGGCACCTTCGCGCTCACCGTGCAGCAGCGCCACCGCGAACTCGCCCTGCTGCGGGCCGTCGCCGCCACCCCCGGGCAGATCCGACGGCTGCTCGGCCGGGAGGCGCTGATCGTCGGCGCGGTGGCGGGCACGGCCGGCGCCCTGCTCGGGCTGCCGCTGGGCGGCTGGCTGCACTCCCGGTTCGTCGCCCTGGGCGCCGTACCCGACACGCTCGAACACACCGCCGGCGTCTTCCCGCCGCTCGCCGCTCTCGCCGCCACCCTGCTCGGCGCCTGGGCGGCGGCCCGGATCGCCTCCCGCAGGATCTCCCGGATCCGCCCCGCCGAGGCCCTGGCCGAGGCCAGGACCGAACGCACCCGACCCGCCCGGGGCAGGATCGCCGCCGGGCTGCTGCTCCTGGCCGGCGGAGTCGTCCTCGTCGTCCTCCTCACCTCCCTGCGCACCGAACCCGCCTCGACTCCCGTGACCTTCCTCGCCGTCGTCGTCCTCTCCACGTCCGTCGCCCTGCTCGGTCCGCTGCTGGTCAAGGCCGCCGCGCTGCTGCTCGCCGGCCCGCTCCGGCTCACCGGGCACGGCGGCCGGCTCGCCACCGCCAACCTGCGCGGCAACGCCGCCCGCATGGCCTCCGTCGTCACCCCGCTCACCCTGCTCATCGGCATGACCTGCACCGTCCTTTTCGTCCAGAGCACCCTCGACGACGCCGCCCGCGTCCAGGCCCGCGACGGCGTCCGCGCCGACTGGGTCGTCACCGCGCGGGGACCGGGCGTACCGGGTGCGGCCGCCGAGCGGCTGCGCGCCGGGCACGACACCGTCACCGAGGTGGTCCGCACCACCGTCCGCGTCGGCCTCGACAAGTACCCCGCGCAGGGCGTCACCCCGGCGGGACTGACCCGCACCTGGGACCCCGAGGTCACCGCCGGCTCCCTCCGCCGGCTCGGCCCCGGCACCGTCGCGGTCAGCGAACTGGCCGCGGAACAGCGGCACCTGAGGCCGGGAAGCACCCTGAGACTCACGCTCGGCGACGGCACGCCCGCCACGCTCACCGTCGCCGCCGTCTACGCCCGCGGTCTCGGCTTCGGCGACCTCACCCTCGCCCACGACCTCGTGGCTCGGCACGTCGACAATCCGCTCGCCTCCTCCGTCCTCGTCGGCACGACCCGTACACAGACAGAACTCGCGACTACGCTCCGTGAGTTCCCGGCGCTGCGGATTCTTTCGCCGGCCGCCGCCGACGCCCTCCGGGCCGACCGGCAGCGGACGAACGCCGAGGTCGGCTACCTCGCCATGGGACTGGTCCTGGCGTTCACTGCCATCGCCGTCGTCAACACGCTCGCCATGTCGGTCGCCGAGCGGGTCCGGGAGTTCGCACTGCTCCGGCTCGCCGGCGCGACCCGCCGCCAGGTGCTGCGGATGCTGCGCACCGAGGCGCTGTCCGTGCTGTTCCTCGCCACCGCGCTCGGCAGCGGTATCGCCCTCGCCGTGCTCACCGCGTTCAGCGTCGGCATGACGGGCCGGGCCGCCCCGACGGTCACCCCGTTGCTGTACGTCGCCGTCGTCGGGGTCGCCGGTCTGCTGGCGCTCCTGGCCAGCGCCCTGCCGGGGCGGGCCGCCCTCCGGGTGCGGGCGGTGACGGTCGCCACGGCGAAGGAGTAGTGCCGGGTGGCAGGACCGCCCGCGGTCCGGCCACCCGGGCCGCTGCCGTGAACCCCCGAGTGCCCGGGGGTTCACGGCTCGCCGCGCCGACGGCCCGGGGCACGGCTGGTGCCGGACGTGGCCGGCTCGGGTGCCGGGCCGGTCAGCGCGTGGCCGGTGCCACCGGAAGCCCTGCCGCCCGCCATGCCTGGAAGCCGCCCACCAGGTCCGTCGCCCGGTGCAGGCCCAGTTGGTGGAGGGAGGCGGCGGCGAGGCTGGAGGCGTACCCCTCGTTGCAGACCACCACGGCGCGCAGGTCGTGTCCGGTGGCCTCGGGGAGGCGGTGGCTGCCCTGGGGATCGAGGCGCCACTCCAGCTCGTTGCGCTCGACCACGACGGCACCCGGGATGAGCCCGTCCCGCTCGCGCAGCGCCGCGTACCGGATGTCGACCAGCAGCGCGTCCCCGGCACGGGCGGCCTCGTACGCCTCCCGTGCCTCGACGCGCCGGTAGCCGGCCCGTACCCGGTCCAGCAACTCGTCGATGCCGACCGGCCGTCGGTCCGGCGCACCGCTCACCGGCGACTGCTCGCCCACGCCGCTCACTGCCAGTCCTCCGGGCGTTCGACCTGCTCCAGGCGGAGCACCGGGCCCGTGCGGCTGTAACGGCGGATGTGGGGCAGCGGCGGATAGTAGGCGTGCACGGAGACCGCGTGCCGCTCGAGGGACTCGTTGAGCACCTCGTGCACGTGGTGGCGGCCGAAGGCGCGTCCCTGGCCGGTGGTCAGCCGGCGTACGCGGTCCACTCCGTCGGTGAGTTCCAGGGTCTTCCAGCCGTCGGTGGGCAGCCGGGCGGCGAGGGAGTTCTCGGTGAGCTCGCCCGAGGCGGTGAGGAAGGCACCGACGGAGTCGGCGTGGTCGTGCCAGCCGGTGCCGGTGCCGGGCGGCCAGCCGATCAGCCATGCCTCGCTGCCGCCGGGCCCGTCCAGCCGCACCCAGGTGCGGCCCTCCGGGTCGAGCGGCAGGGAGGCGATCAGCTCGGCGTCGGCCGCGGCGTGCCGGACGAAGGCGAGGAGTTCCGCCTGGGTGGGTGCCGAGGTGGCGGGGGACACGGAGGAGGGCAGGTAAGGGGAGGGGACAGACACGGGCAACCGTCCTGGGAGCGTTCGCGGGAACGGGCGCGCGACGGCGCCCGGTGGGGGAGGGCGAAGTCAGCAGGACGGGCGACACACGCAGCCCGCGTAGCGGACGAGGTCCATATGGACCCTCCGCCACAGGCGCACACAGGTGTCGGTCACGATCCGGAGTACAGCATGCCGGCGCAACCCGGTCAACCGAGTGTCACCTCGTGGACGGGGGGCCGGGGAGCGCGATCGGCGCACGTCGGAGCCCGTCGGCGCCTGCCCTCTCGGACAAGGGCCCCGCACACGTCGGAGGACGCCGACGCCCGTGCCGTTCCCGCGCGCGGTGTCGGTGTCCGGGCACGCCGGAGCGAGCGACCCCGGGACAGGGCCGCGCACGCCGAAGCGAACGGGCGTCCCTGGGCTGAGGGTCGGGTGTGCCGGAGGGTGCCGCCGGCTCAGGGCGGCCGGGCACGCCGGAGGGCGTGCCCCCGGGCTCAGGGCCGAGTGCGCCGGAGGGAGTACCTCCGGGCTCAGGATCGCGCACGCCGAAGCGAAGGGGGTGTCCCCGGGCTGAGGGCCATGTGAGCCGGAGGGCGTGCCCCCGGCTCGGGGCCGGGCGCGCCAGAGCGGATGGGCTCAGGGCCGAGCACGCCGGAGGGTGCCGCCGGCTCAGGGCGGCCGGACGCGCCAGAGCGGATGCCCCAGGACACAGGGCCGCGGCCGCCGGAGCCCGCGCCCGGCCACAGGCTCAGCGCACGCCGGGCAGCGCACGCCGGGCAGCGCACGCCGGTCAGCGCACGCCCGAACGTGCCTCCGTCGGCGCCGTATCCTCCCCGCCCCGTCCCGCCCCGCTCCGCTCCTCCCTGCTCCGCTCGTCCTCCGGCCTCTCCTCCTCCCCGCTCTGCTCGCTCCGCTCCGCTTCCGGGCCGCCGCCCAGCGTGGCCTCCGCCGCCGCGTACAGGTCGGCCGGGCGGACCCCGTTCAGCGCGGTGACCAGGTGGCCGTCGGGGCGTACCAGCAGCACGCTGTGGGCCGGGGCGCCCGGATAGCCCTCGGCGACCAGCAGCTCGGCCGGGTGCGGCAGCGCGCTCACCGCCGCCGCGAGCCGGGGCATCACACCGGCGGACATCCAGTGCTTGCGATCCCACACCCCCGTACCGGGCGCGACCAGGACGACCAGCAGCGCGCCGCGGTCGAGCCGGTCGCGCAGCCGGACGAAGGACCCGTCCTCCGCCGTGACCCGCACGTCGGCCACCGGAGCGCCGGGCGGCGTGTCGACGGCGATCTCCGCCGCCAGACGCCCGGGCGCGAGCGGTGAGCCGGCGTACGTCCCCGGCGCACCCAGCGCACCGCGCCCCAGGTGGCCGTCGGTGAACAGCGCGCCGTGGCCCCGGGCCGCGCCCGGGACGATGTGGCGCAGCCCGCCCCCGCCGCGGAGCACCGGCAACGCCTGGTCGGCGGCGCGCAGCCGGGCGGCGATCACCGCGCGCCGCTCGGTCTGGTAGCTGTCCAGCAGCGCCTCGTGCGGACCGTGGTGCCAGACCGCGGCCAGCTTCCACGCGAGGTTGTCGGCGTCCCGGAGACCTTCGTCGAGCCCCTGGGTGCCGAACGCGCCGAGCAGGTGGGCCGCGTCCCCGGCGAGGAAGACCCGGCCGGCCCGCCACCGGCGGGCCAGCCGGTGGTGCACCGTGTGGACGCCGGTGTCGAGCAGGTCGTACACCGGTGCGGCCTCGCCCGTCCAGCCGGTCAGGGTCTCCCGGACGCGGGTCAGCAACATCTCGGGTGTGACCAGGTCCTTGCCCGGGGGCAGCAGCCAGTCCAGCCGCCAGGCGCCGTCCGGGAGGGGGCGGGCGGTCACCTCCCCGGCCGAGGGCTCGGACGACCGCCACGGCGGTGTCCGATGGAGCAACGCCTGGCCCTCCCACGGAAGTTCCGTGCGCAGCGCGGCGACCGCGTACCGCTCCACCGCCGTACGGCCGGGGAAGCGGATGTCCTGGAGCTTGCGCACGGTGGAGCGGGCTCCGTCGCAGCCGACCAGGTGACTGCCCCGCCACCAGGCGGCCTTCGGACCGCGGGTGTGCGCGGCGACGCCGGAACGGTCCTGCTCGAGCGCGTCCAGCCGACTGTCGGCCACCACCTCGGCCAGCGGTTCGCCGGCGAGGGCCGCGCGCAGGGCGTTCGTCAGGACGTGCTGGGCGATGTGCAGCGGGGCGGCGGGGTCGTCCTCGGCGAAGACGATCTCGGTCATCACCTGCTTGCGCCTGAGGGACCGCCATCCGGCCCAGCGCACGCCGTGCTCGTCGAGGGGGACTCCGGTCAGCCGCTCCAGCAGGGCCGCCGTGTCCTCGCGCAGCACGACGGTACGGGCCGGGCGGGGTTCGTCCTTGCCGGGACCCTCGTCCAGGACGACGCTGGGCACGTCCTGACGGGCCAGCAGCAGGGCGAGCGTCAGCCCGACGGGCCCCGCTCCGACGATGATCACCGGGTCCATGAAGCGGCACCCCCTGCCCGTGACGATGCCCTGACGGTGACAAGTGAACAGGAAGGTGGAGCGGGGTGCACGATCACAGAACGTATGCAACCCATTGGCAGAGTTTGCGTCAAGTGACCGGGGGCAGTGGCGATCAAGCCACTGCCCCCGGTGACGCGTTCGGCTCTGACCTGGTGTCAGGCCGCGATTCCGGTTCCGGCGGGATCCGGGGTGTCCGCGGTCTCCTGCGCGCTCAGCACCGCGCCCGTCGACTTCTTCCGCCGCCGCAGCCGGCCCTCCAGCCAGCTCGCGAACGAGGTCAGCGAGAAGTTGATGGCGACGTAGATCACAGCCACCACCGTGAAGGAGGCGATGGTGTTGGCGCCGTAGTAGCCGCTCATGGTGTTCGCCGAGGCGAGCAGTTCGGGGAAGGTGAGGACGGCGCCGCCCAGCGCGGTGTCCTTCACGATGACCACGAGCTGGCTGACGATCGCCGGGAGCATGGTGGTGACGGCCTGCGGCAGCAGGATGATCCGCATCACCTGCCCCTTGCGCAGCCCGATCGCCATGGCCGCCTCGGACTGGCCCTTCGGCAGGGCGAGGATGCCCGCGCGGACGATCTCGGCGAGGACCGACGCGTTGTACAGCACCAGGCCGGTGACGACCGCGTAGAGCGGACGGTCGTCCGAGTTGACCTCGGTGTACTGGGCGTAGAGCGCCAGCCCGAAGATCATCAGCACCAGCACCGGGATGGCGCGGAAGAACTCCACGACGACCGACGCCGGCACCCGCACCCACACATGGTCCGAGAGCCGGGCGAGACCGAGCACGGCACCCAGCGGCAGCGCGATGACCATCGACAGGGCCGCCGCCTTGAGGGTGTTCTCCAGACCCGGCCATATGTACGTCGAGTACGCCTCGGTACCGCCGCCGAGGTAGGGCTTCCACAGCGCCCAGTCCAGCTGGTGCTTGTCGTCGAGGGACGCGTACACCCACCAGGCGACAGCCGCGAGCGCGACGGTGAAGAGCACCGTGTAGAGGACGTTGCGCCGCTTGGCGCGCGGCCCCTGCGCGTCGTACAGGACCGAAGTCATCGCTTCACCGCCACCTTCTTGCCCACCCAGCCGAGGATCAGGCCGGTCGGCAGGGTCAGGCAGCAGAAGCCGAACGCGATGATCGCGGAGATCAGCAGCAGCTGCGCTTCCTTCTCGACCATGTCCTTCATCAACAGGGCCGCCTCGGCGACGCCGATCGCGGCCGCCACCGTCGTGTTCTTCGTCAACGCGATCAGGACGTTGGTGAGCGGGCCGACGGCCGCCCGGAAGGCCTGCGGCAGCACGACCAGGAACAGGACCTGGGTGAAGCTCAGCCCGATGGCCCGCGCGGCCTCCGCCTGGCCGACCGGCACCGTGTTGATGCCGGACCGGATCGCCTCGCACACGAAGGCCGACGTGTAGACGATCAGACCGAGCACCGCCAGCCGGAAGTTGGCCGTGTCGATGTCGCCGCCGGCACCGAGGCTGATGCTCAGCGTCGAGTACAGGCCGAGCGAGGCGAAGAGGATGATCACCGTGAGCGGGATGTTCCGCACGATGTTCACATAGGCGGTGCCGAAGCCGCGCATCAGCGGCACCGGGCCCACCCGCATGCCGGCCAGCAGGGTGCCCCAGATCAGGGAGCCCACGGCGGACAGCAGCGTCAGCTGCACCGTCGTCCAGAAGGCGCCCAGTACGTCGTAACCGTCAAGAAAGTCGAACACGATCTCCCGCGCTTCCGCGTGTAGGGATGCCCGGGTGCGCCGTCCTCGGCGGACGGCGCACCCACCGGGCGTTGCCTCAGCTCTTGATCTCGCCGATCTTCGGGGCGGGCTCGTTCTTGTAGCCGGCCGGGCCGAAGTTCTTGTCCACGGCCTTCTGCCAGGAGCCGTCGGAGACCATCGCCTCGAGCGCCTTGTTGATCTTGTCCTTGAGGTCGCTGCCCTTCTTGACGCCGATGCCGTAGTTCTCGTTGGTCATCTTCAGGCCGCCCAGCTTGAACTTGCCCTTGAACTGGGACTGGCTGGCGTAACCCGCGAGGATCGAGTCGTCCGTGGTGAGGGCGTCGATGTTCTTGTTCTGGAGACCGGTCAGGCAGGCGGAGTACGTCGGGTACTTCTGGAGCTGCGCCTTGGGGGCGAGCTTGTCCTTGACGTTCTGCGCCGAGGTCGAGCCGGTGACCGAACACAGCCGCGCCTTGTTCAGGTCGGCCGCCGACTTGATCGCGGTGTCGTCCGCGCGGACCAGCACGTCCTGGTGGGCCAGCAGGTAGGGGCCGGCGAAGTCGACGAGCTTCTGGCGCTCCGGGGTGATCGAGTAGGAGGCGGCGATGAAGTCGACGTCGCCGCGCTGGAGCATGGTCTCGCGGTCGGCGCTCTTCGACTCCTTCCACTCGATCTGGTCGGCCTTGTAGCCGAGCTTCCCGGCGACATAGGTGGCCACGTCGACGTCGAAGCCCGAGTAGCCCTGCGGGGTCTTCTGGCCGATGCCCGGCTGGTCGAACTTGATGCCGACGGCGATCTTCTTGCCGTCACCGGAACCCTTGTCGTCCTTGCCGCCGCCGCACGCGGTGGCGGTCACGGAGAGGGCGAGGAGGACGGCCGAGGCGGCGGTGACCTTGCGGAGCTTCATGGTGAACATCCTTCGAGTGGTGAGGGGCCCGGTCCCCAAAGGCGCGTGACGCGGGCGGGCTGAGCGGGCGGGGCCGTGCGGTCAGTGGTGCAGGATCTTGGACAGGAAGTCCTTCGCCCGGTCGCTGCGCGGGTTGCTGAAGAACTGGTCGGGCGTGGCCTGTTCGACGATCCGGCCGTCCGCCATGAAGACGACCCGGTTGGCGGCCGAGCGGGCGAAGCCCATCTCGTGCGTGACGACGATCATCGTCATGCCCTCGCGCGCGAGCTGCTGCATGACCTCCAGGACCTCGTTGATCATCTCGGGGTCCAGGGCGGAGGTCGGCTCGTCGAACAGCATGACCTTCGGGTCCATCGCCAGCGCCCGCGCGATCGCCACCCGCTGCTGCTGGCCGCCGGACAGCTGGGCGGGGTACTTGTCGGCCTGGGTGCCCACGCCGACCCGGTCCAGCAGCGCCCGGGCCTTCTCCTCGGCCTGCTTCTTGTCCGCCTTGCGGACCTTGACCTGGCCCAGCATCACGTTCTCGAGCACGGTCTTGTGCGCGAAGAGGTTGAACGACTGGAACACCATGCCGACGTCCGCCCGCAGCCGGGCCAGCTCCCGGCCCTCGTGCGGCAGCGGCTTGCCGTCGATCGTGATCGTGCCCGAGTCGACCGTCTCCAGGCGGTTGACGGTGCGGCACAGGGTCGACTTGCCGGACCCGGAGGGCCCGATGACCACGACGACCTCGCCGCGGGCGATCGTCAGGTCGATGTCCTGGAGCACGTGCAACGCGCCGAAGTGCTTGTTGACGCTCCTCAGGACGACCAGTTCGTCGGAGGTGACCACGTCTTCCTTGGTCACCGGTACTTTGGTCATCGCTCTCAGGCTCCGTCCTCCTCGGGTATCCGAGGACAGTAGTGATGGGCTGTGACCTGCGTCATCACATCTGAGGGGAATCTGAGCATCACAATCCGATAGCAATCGGACACGTGTCGTAGTACTTGTCGTCCGGGCACGTATCGGCCGGGTAACGGAAGCGGCGGGCAACCGGAAGGCTCTTGACGCCGTCCCGGTCCATCGGCGTCACTGCCATGGTGCACGCGCGCGTGCCCGTGATCTACGCGACCGACGCGAACCAGGACCGTACGACCGCTGAACCGGAGGGGGCCGGGATGAGACTGCTGCTCGTCGAGGACGACAACCACGTCGCCGCGGCCCTCTCGGCCGTCCTCGCACGGCACGGCTTCCAGGTCACCCACGCGCGCAGCGGCGAGGAAGCCCTCCAGGCGCTCGTCCCCGAGGGCGCCGGGTTCGGCGTCGTCCTGCTCGACCTCGGCCTGCCCGACCAGGACGGCTACGAGGTCTGCGGCAAGATCCGCAAGCGCACCGCCATCCCGGTCATCATGGTCACCGCCCGCTCCGACGTCCGCTCCCGCATCCACGGGCTCAACCTCGGCGCCGACGACTACGTCGTGAAGCCCTACGACACCGGGGAACTGCTCGCCCGGATCCACGCCGTCAGCCGGCGCACCGTCCACGAGGACCCCGTGACCGGCGGCGACAGCGCCCTGCTCCTCGGTCCCGTCCGCATCGAACTGCCCACCCGGCAGGTCAGCGTGGAGGGCGCGGTGGTCCAGCTGACCCGCAAGGAGTTCGACCTGCTGGCCCTGCTCGCGCAGCGGCCCGGCGTGGTGTTCCGGCGGGAGCAGATCATCAGCGAGGTCTGGCGCACCAGCTGGGAGGGGACCGGCCGCACCCTGGAGGTGCACGTCGCCTCCCTGCGCGCCAAACTGCGCCAGCCCGCGCTGATCGAGACCGTGCGCGGCGTCGGCTACCGGCTCGTCGCCCCGGCCGCCTAGCGGGGACGGGTGCGCACACGCCTCCTGCCGCTGCTCACCGTCCTGCTGGCGGCCGTCCTGCTCGCGCTCGGCCTCCCGCTCGCCGGCAGCGTGGCCGCCGCCCAGCAGCAACGGGTCGTCGTCGACCGGATCGACGACACGGCACGGTTCGCGGCGCTCGCCCAGTTCGTGACCGACGGGCCCAGCGGGTCCCGCCGCACCACCACGGACGAGCGCTGGGAGACGCTGCGCAGCGAACTGGAGAGCTACCACGACGTCTACGGCATCCGCGCGGGGGTCTTCTACCGCAACGGTTCGGCGATGGCCAACGCGCCCGGCTCCTGGTTCGTACCGCGGACGGGCGAGGTCCGCAGGGCGTTCGCCGAGGCGCTGCTCAGCCGGCGCAGCCACGACCCGCCGCAGGCATGGCCCTGGCAGCGCGGCAGCCGACTGGTCGTCGCCTCGCCGGTGATCCGGGACGGGGACGTCGTCGCGGTCGTGGTCACCGACTCGCCCACCGGACAGATGCGGTCCCGCATCCTGCGCGGCTG
Source organism: Streptomyces sp. NRRL S-31 (assembly GCF_000718775.1). Taxonomy (GTDB): domain Bacteria; phylum Actinomycetota; class Actinomycetes; order Streptomycetales; family Streptomycetaceae; genus Streptomyces. The sequence goes on along the minus strand of NZ_JOCB01000035.1, from coordinate 22,396 downwards.
GCTGCTCATCGGCGCCGGCGAGATCGCGGCCATGCTGCTCGCCGTCGGCGCGGCGCTGCGGCTGACCGGCTGGGTGCTCAGGCCGGTACGGGTCCTGGACGCCACCACCCACGACATCGCCACCGGACGGCTGAAGTCCCGGGTGGCGGCCGCCGGCGGACCGCCGGAACTGAGGCGGCTGGCCCGCTCGTTCAACGAGATGGCGGACAACGTGGAGGCGGTGCTGGAACAGCAGCGCGCCTTCGTCGCCGACGCCTCGCACCAACTGCGCAACCCGCTCGCGGCGCTGCTGCTGCGCATCGAACTGCTCGCCCTGGAACTCCCCGAGGACAACGCCGAGATCGCCTCGGTCCGGACCGAGGGCAAGCGCCTCGCACAGGTCCTGGACGACCTGCTCGGCCTGGCGCTGGCCGAGCACGCCGAGGCGGACCTGGCGCTGACCGACATCGGCGCGCTGGCCGGGGAACGGGTGGCCGCCTGGGCACCGGCCGCCCGGGCCAAGGACGTCCGGCTGACCGGGGACTGCCCGCCCACCACCGGCTGGGCCGATCCGATCGCCCTGTCCAGCGCCCTGGACGCGGTGATCGACAACGCGGTGAAGTTCACCCCCGGGGGCGGCACCGTCACGGTCGCCGTCGCCACCGACGGCGACACCACCAGGATCGTCGTCACGGACACCGGCCCCGGCCTCACCGACGAGGAACTCGCGCGCGTGGGCGACCGTTTCTGGCGCAGCGGCCGGCACCAGAACGTGCGGGGCTCCGGCCTGGGCCTGTCCATCACCCGCGCCCTGCTCACGGCGGGCGGCGGCGCCATCGACTACGCCCACCACGAGCCGCGGGGGCTGCGGGTGACCGTCAGGGTGCCCCGGCACCCTTAAGACCGCCGGGGAGGCGACGGCCCTCGCCTGACGTGTCCGCCGGGCCCGCCCCGGGACCCCCGCTTGGGGGGACGGCTCAGGGCTTCACCGACCGGTAGTGACGGCTCAGGGCTTCACCGACCGGTAGTGACGGCTCAGGGCTTCACCGACCGGTAGTGACGGCTCAGGGCTTCACCGACCGGTAGTAGCGCCGGGCGCCCTCCTGGAGCGGCAGGGGATCGGTGTAGATCGCGGTGCGCAGGTCGACCAGCTGGGCCGAGTGGACGTGCCTGCCGATGCCGTCCCGGCTGTCGAGCACGGTACGGGTCACCCACTCGGTCAGCCGCGGATCCACGTCCGTACGGGTGATCAGCACGTTGGACACGGCGATCGTCGGCACCTGGGCGCCCCGCTGGACGTCCGGGTAGGCCGACTCGGGAATCTTGGTGGCCCGGTAGTAGCGCGCCCCCTCGCCCTGGCCGTGCAGCCGGGTGACGAGGTCGTCGCCGATCGGCACGAACCGGAAGGCGCCCTGCCGCGCCAGCGCGACCAGCCCCTTCGTCGGCAGCCCGCCGGACCAGAAGAAGGCGTCGATCTTCCCCTCCCGCAGCCGCGCCGGCCCGATGTCGATCCCGTCCCCCTCCGGGGTGATGTCCTCGCGCGGATCGATACCGGCGGCCCGCAGCACCCGGTCGGCGATCAGCCGTACCCCGGAATCGGGCAGCCCGGTCGCCACCCGCTTGTGCCGCAGGTCCGCGACGCTCCTGATGTCCGAGTCGCTGGGCACGATGAGGTGCACGTAGTCGTCGTAGAGCCGGGCCACCCCGCGCAGCCGCCCGGCGCCCGCGCCGTGCCGCAGCTCGTAGGTCGCCACCGCGTCGGCCGCCGCGATGGTGAAGTCGGCCTGTCCGGTCGCCACCCGCTCGACGTTCTCCTGGGACCCGGCGCTGTGGAGCAGCTTCACCGTCAGGCCCGGCATGTCCTTGCCCATCTCGGTGCGCAGCCGCTCGCCGTACTCCTGGTAGACCCCGCGGGACGTGCCGGTGCTGAACACGATCGTCCCGCTCGGCGGCTTCTCGCCCAGGGGCAGCAGCCACCACAGCAGCAACCCGAGAGCCACGACGGCCACGGCCGCGCCCTGGAGCGCCCTGCGCCCGCCGACGCGGGAGAACAGCTTGGACATGCGGCGATCCTGCCAGTCCACGGGTGGTGCGGGCCAGGGCCGGGGTCACAGCGGTCACGGGCGGCGGGCGTTGTCGGTGGCGGCCGTTACAGTCGCCGTATGAGCACTTCGCCCGCCCGCCTGGTCCGCGAGTTCCACCACGCCTTCGGCCTCGACGCCCGCAGTACGCCGACCGAGGTGGACCCCGGACTGGCCGCCCACCGCGGCGAACTGCTCGCGGAGGAGGCCGCCGAGGTCGCCGAGGTTTCGGTGGAGGGCCCGCTGGACCGGCTCGCGCACGAGCTGGCCGACGTGGTGTACGTGGCGTACGGCACGGCGCTGGTGCACGGCGTCGACCTGGACGAGGTGATCGCCGAGGTCCACCGCGCCAACATGAGCAAGATCGGTCCGGACGGACAGGTCGCCCGCCGGGCCGACGGCAAGGTGCTGAAGGGGGAGCACTACCGGGCGCCGGACGTGTCCGCCGTACTGCGCCGCCAGGGCTGGATACCGGGCGGCACGGCCTGACGGTCCGCGCCGGGGACCTCCCGGGCCTCGGTACGGCCTGACGGACCGCGCGTGGGGGCCGGGAGGGCCGGGCCGGTAGGGAAGCCGGCTGGCGGGTGCCGGGAGGTCCGGTAGGTGGTGAGCCGTTCGCCGGATTCCGGGCACCGGAGGAGGAACCGGGGGTCGAGCGCGGGCCCCGGGCGCGCGGAGCGCAGAGTAAGGAGCGGGGCCCGGAACGGGATGCGGCGCCCGGCGGGACGCGACGCAGGACCGGCCGGTGTGCCGGAGCCGGCGGGCCGGGGTTCAGCGGGCGGTCAGGCCGGTGCCGCCCAGGCGGGTCAGTAGTTCCGCGAGACCCGCGACGTCCGCCGCGGGCCACGCCGTGCCGGTGAAGACCTCGGCGGCGGTCTCCTCCGCCGTGGCCAGCATCTCCGTCAGCCGTCGCCGGCCCGTCCCGGTCAGCGCCGCGTACGCCACGCGTGCGTCCCGGGCGTCCGGCTCCCGGGTCACCAGCCCGATCCGCTCCAGCGGGGCCAGCCCGCGCGTGACCCCCGAGGCGGTCAGCCCCAGCGCCTCGGCCAGGTCCACCCGGCGCATCCGGCCGCCGGGTGCCTGCCCCAGCCGGAGCAGCAGGGTGAAATCGGCGAGGCTGACGCCGTGGAGTCCGCCGAGCCGCGCGTCGAAGCGCCGTACGAGCGCCGCCTGGGCCCGTACCAGCCGCAGTGCCGCGTCCAGGGCCTCGCTCATCGTGCCCGCCTCCCGATTCCCTTGCCATCTCCTTGACTACTCAAGTTTAGGGGCGACGTTCAGGAACCGGCCGTGCGGGCGGCGCGGCGCTGTCGCTTGCCCAGAGGCGCCATGGAGAGGTCCTCCGCGGCGCTCCGCAGGTGTTTGAAGCCGTAGCCGTGTTCGGTCAGCCAGGACGTGGCGGTCTGTTCGGCCCGTTCCGTCGCCTCCAGGACGTCCTCCTCCTTCTCTCCGGTGGCGGAGAAGCGGAAGACGAAGGCGGGGCGGGCGGCGATGTCGTAGGTGAGGGTCCCCTCGGGAGTGAAGGCGGCGCGCAGGACGTCGTGTTCGGCGGCGTCGGCGAGCAGGGCGGTGCGCTGGGCGTCGGTGAGGCCGTCGAAGACACCGCGCACAGTGATGCGGAAGGTCCGTGTACTCATTCCGCGACTCTAGGCACAGCGGGGGAGGAAGCTCCATCGGGTTTCCGGGCCCATTTCGGCGAGCGGGCCGTCGGTGGGGGCGGGGGACCGCCCGGCGTACTCGCGTCACGGGAGACGGCGGCGGGAGCGGGCGGAGCCGCCGGGTCCGGTCGGTGTCGGGGCGAACACCGGGCGAGGTCCGGGCCGGCCGTTCACCCGGCGCGGCGACGCTGCTTACCTGGACGGCAGCGGGACTACGGGGCGGGAGGCGGGGTGGACGTCGAGGCAACGGCCGCGCTCCTGGCCGCGGTCGTGGGAGTCGTCGGGACGCTGTTGTCCGCGCTGCTCACCCAGCGCGCGGCCGAGCGCAGCCGCCGGCGCGAGCGGGAGCGCGCGGAACAGCTGCGCGAGCGGCGGCGCACCGCCCAGGAGCTGCGCGCGTGCTCCGTCGCCCTGAACACCTCCGCCCGGCAGTATCTCGCCGCGCTCACCGACCAGTTGCACGCGCTCGGCCGGGACGAGGAGCTGCCGGCCGTACGGCGGCGGCTCACACAGGCGCGGGACCGGTACCGGGACGTGTACGCCGAGGCGCAGATGCGGATGCCGGAGCGGGTGCTCGAGGGCGTGGCCGGTCTCAGCCACGACCTCGGGGCGGTCTACGGCATGCTCCGGCGCCTGGACGACGGCGCCCCGCTCGCCGGGGACTCGCCGGCCGCGGTACGGGCGGACATCGACGAACTCTGGGGCCGGCTGCGGCGGACGCGGCGCGAGATCCGGACCGAACTGGGGCCGTTCCGGGCGGACCCCGGACGGTGAGGGCACCGGCGGCCGGGGGAGCCGCGAGGGTCAGTGCTGCGCGGCCGGCGGCTGGGCGTCCCGGGCCGGCGGGACGAGTTCCCGGTCGGCCGGGGGGTGTCGCTGGAGGACGGTGAGGAGCGGCCCGGCCATCGCCGTGGTCACGACCGCCATCACGACCATCAGCGAGTACAACCGCTCGTTGAGGACCCCGAGTTGGAGACCGGCGGTGAGGATGATCAGCTCGGTGAGGCCCCGGGTGTTCATCAGCGTGGCGAGCACCGCCGACTGGCGTGCCGTGACACCGTGCGCCCGGGCGCCCAGGAACGCGCCGAGGAACTTGCCGGTGACCGCCACGAGCATGATGAGCGCGAAGTCCAGCCAGCCGGCCCGTCCCAGGTCCGACAGGTCGACCTTCAGACCGACGATGATGAAGAAGACCGGCTGGAGCAGCCGGTTGCTCACATGGCCGATCCGGTCGGTGATGTCGGCGCGCAGCCGCTCGGTGGAGTCCTTCGGCATCACCACCCCGAAGAGGAACGCGCCGAAGATGAAGTGCAGCCCGATCCGCTCGGTGACCGCGCCCGACAGGAGGACCCCCGCGAGCACGGCCGTCAGCACCGCGGGGCTCAGCCGGGAGCCCTGGGCGGTGACCAGCCTGCGCAGCAGCGGGCGGACCACCCACACCATCACGCCGGCGTACGGCACGAGCAGCGGCAGGAGCCACTGGTCGGCACCGCCCCCTCCGGCCAGGCCGACCACGACGGCGAGCATGCACCAGGCGAGCACGTCACCGATCGCGGCGCAGGCCAGCGCCAGCCCGCCGACCGGTGTGTGCTGCATCTTCCGGTCCGTCAGGATGCGTGCCAGCACCGGGAAGGCGGTCACCGACATCGCGGTGCCCATGAAGAGCACGAAACCCAGCCGGTGGTCGGGGGCGTTGTCGTCGACCAGCATCAGGGCGAGCAGGGTGCCGAGTCCGAACGGCAGCAGGATGCAGGAGACCGAGATGGTGGCCGCCAGCCTTCCGGTGCCGCGCAGCAGCTTCCGGTCCAGTTCCAGGCCCACGATGAACATGAAGACGGCCATGCCGACATCGGCCAGAGCGGTGAGCATCGGCCGGACACCGGTGGGGAAGAGAAACTCCGACGCCGTACGGCCGAGGAGGGTGGGGCCGAGCAGGATGCCCGCGAGCACCTCACCGATGACCGCGGGCTGGGAGAGACGCTGTGCGACGGCGCCCAGCAGGTGGGCGAGAACGAGGATGAGGGCGAGGTCGGAAAAGAGCGCGAACAACTGGTTCGTGGTCACCGGTACCTGCCTTGGTGGGCGGCGTGCGCTGCCCTGACGTGGATGAGGTTCCGCCGACGTGCCCGCCCATGCTTCGTCCGGCGCACCACGGTTGTCAACGCCGCCCCGCGCCTTCGGCCACCGCGGCCGCCGCCCCGTACGGACGACCTCCGCGGACCGGAACGCGCCGTCTCCCCCGGGTGCGGGCCGGGGGAGACGGCGCGTGGCGCGGCACCCTCAGGAAGTGCCCTGGGCGGTGGCGCAGCCGATCGATCCGGCGGGGACGTCGTTGCCGGTGGAGGTGGCGGTGAAGCCGAAGGACGTGCTGCCGTCGGCGGGCACCACCCGGTTGTGGTCCGCGTTGCGGACCGTGACCGTGCCGTCGGCGCCGGTGGACTGCGTCCCGTTCCAGACGCTGCTGATCTTCGTTCCGGTGCCGGGCTTCCAGGACACGGCCCAGCCGTCGAGCGGGGCGGTGCCGTGGTTCATCACCTCGACGGACGCCTGGAAGCCGCCGCTCCAGCTGTTCACCACGGAGTACGTGGCCATGCAGGAGCCGGTCTGCGGGTCCGTGGGCGTCGGGGTGGGCGTGGGTGTCGGGGTGGTGCCGGAGCCGCCGATGCCGGTGACCTCGCCGTGACCGCCGTCGAAGACGATGTCGGAGCAGGAGAAGAAGTTCTCCTGGCTGTCCGAGCGGACCCACTGGATGAAGAGCAGGGCGTCACCGGAGCGCCCGGAGGGCAGCTTCAGGTCCCAGTAGTAGTGCCCGCCGTCGGTGCCCGGCGAGCCCTGCTGAGGCGGGTTGGTGACCGTCTGGATCAGATCGAGGTCGGCCCAGCGCAGGGACGTGCTCGGCGACCAGCCGGACTTGGTGAGGTAGACCCGGAAGTCACCCGGGTGCGCGGCCCAGTTGCTGTACTGCGCCTGGATGGTCGCTCCGCTGGTCAGATGGGTCCGCGGCCAGTCCGAGCGGGCCGCGTTGTAGGCGGAGAAGTCGTACGGCGACCGGTCGCCGGCGCTGCACAGGGTGCCGTCCGGGACGTAGCCGGCACCGCGTCCGCCGGCCTTGGAGTCGAGCACGGCGAACCAGTTGTACAGCGCGTTCGGCCCGCTCTTGGCCAGCGCGTCCTTGCACGCCGGGTTGGTCGGGTTCAGTCCGCCGGTCGTCGTGTGGCCGTCCAGGTAGCACAGGTAGGTACGGGAGCCGGGAGCCATCGCCACCCCGTGCGCGTGGGCGTTGCCCTGCCCCAGGAGGGCCAGGCCGAGCGCCGTCAGCAGGGTGGTCAAGGCCGCTGCCACCGACAGGAGCCTGCCGTGTCGGGTCACGTCTCTCTCCTTCCGTTCGATCGGTCGGGCGGTACGCACCGGACCGGAGGGGTGGTCCGGTGCGGGTCCCCCGCGCTCTCCTCGTGCCGGAGGCGCGGGCAGGTCAGGTGGTGGTGCAGGAGGCCCCGTTGAGGCTGAAGGCGGCGGGCGCCGCGAACGTGCCGCCGTACGTGCCCTGGAAGCCGAAGGTCACCTGGCCGCCGGGCGGGAGCTGCGCGTTGTGGTCGAGGCCGGTGGCCGTGACCGCGCCGGAGGACGGGGCGACCCCGGCGTTCCAGGCACCGGTGACGCGCTGGCCGGCGGGCAGCGTGAAGGCGAGCCGCCAGCCGTCGACCGGGGTGGCGGCGGTGTTGGCGACGGTGACGTCGGCGGTGAAGCCGCCCGGCCAGACGTTCGTCGCGTACGTCACCCGGCAGGCCGGGGTCCCGGGGCCGCCGGGGGTGCCGCCGCTCGTGTCGACCGTGGAGGAGAAGGCGGTCACGGCCAGGCCGGCGCCGTTCTGCCAGGGCTCGAAGCCCGCCTGGACGCTCGTCAGGTACCAGTCGTTCCGCGCCAGTCCCCGGGCGACGGCCTGCCGGACGAAGTCCATGACGTCGAAGCCCCAGCTGCCGATGGCCGACGGGGCGACGAAGGACAGCACGTCGTTGGAGCCGTTGCCGCCGGACCAGACCTGCCACTGGCGACCGGCCACGGTGGCGGTGCCGACCTGCGAACCCACGGGCTGGACCGGGCCCACCTTGTTGAACCAGATCATGATCTCGGTCCGGTTGACGCCGTCGGTGCGGGGCGTGGGGTCGAGCCAGATGTCGTACGCCGCGTCGTACACCGCGTTGCTCACATAGGTGTACGAGACGCTGGTGGGCGCGGTGGAGATGGTGCTCAGCCGGGCCGGTAGGCCGGTTCCCGGCGAGCAGTTGGTGTAGTGGCAGCCGTTGTAGACGGACGGGTAGGACTTCGGGGCGCCGTTCGTGGCGGCCGAGCCGTCGGCCTGGGTGATCCGGAACCCGGTGTCCGTGGCGGTGATGCACTGGGCCTCGCTGGTGCCCCAGCGGTTGTTCTGGACGACGTAGCGGCCCTGGATCGTGGTCGAACCGTACTGTTCGCAGATCGCGGTGTCGGCCTGTGCCGCCGGGCCGGCGGTGAGCAGGGCCGTCAGCGCGAGGAGTGCGGTGAGCAGCGCGCCCAACAGGCCACGCGCCGCACGGGCAGGGTGCTGTGACGGTCGCATGCGGGTCCTCTCGGGGAGGGGCGGGTGACGGGGGCGCTCCCGCGCGCCGTGGACTGGGAGCGCTCCCACACCTCCGTTGGGCAGGGACTGTAGGGAGAGTTCATGTCCCTGACAAGACGGTGCGCGGTGACTGTGCCGAAGGGGTTGCGAAGGCCCAGGCCGGGAAGGGCGGGGGCGGGCGTCTGCCGGCCTTGGGGCGGAGCGGTGAAAGCGGCTCCCGGTCGGCACCGGACGGGGATGCGCCTCGGGACGCGGCCGGGGGCGCGGCTCGGGGCACGGCTCGTGGTGTGGCCGGGGGCGCGGCTCGGGGCACGGTTCGGGAGAGCGGCTCGCGGGAGCGCGGCTCGGGGTGACAGCGGCAGGACGCCCGCCGGGACCCGTCCACTGTCGGGCGGGTCCCGGCGGGCGTCCGTGTGCGGGGAGGCCGGGGAGGAGGGGCGGTCTTACCGCAGGTGCGGAACCGGATCAGCCGGTGTAGGCGGAGAAGACGCGCGTGTAGTCCCAGGCGGACTGGCCGACGCCGGAGCAGCTGTCGGCCGGTCCGCCGGTGCAGGGGCGGTCCCGGTTGGCGGACCAGAAGGTCAGCCGGGCCAGGTGGTGCTGCTGGGCGTAGGCGAGGATGGTGCGGAAGTCGGCCACGGTGACGGTCTCGTTGTCGTCGGTGACGCCGTTCATGGACGAGATGCCCATGTCCCGGTAGGCCTGGTCGTCGCCGTAGCCGTAGGCGCTCTTCAGGGCGTTCTTCAGCCCCTCGGCCGCCTGCACCGTCAGGTTGCCCATGTTCTGCCCGGCGCCGCCGAAGTCGAACGGCATGATGGCCCAGGCGTCGGCGGTCAGTCCGGAGGCCGCGGCCCGCTTGATGAGACTGGTGTCGGGGCCGCTCTGTCCGGTGCCGATGGTGATGTACACCTTCAGGCCGGGGTTGTTGGCCTTCACGGTCTTCAGGGCGTCGACCGTGCGCTGCTGGACGGTTCCACTGGCGTAGGCGTCGGCCTCCAGGTCGATGTCGATCGCCTTCAGGCCGTAGGCGCTCACGACCTTCTGGTAGGCGGCGGCGAGTTCCCCGGCGCTGGAGCAGGAACTCTCCAGCTTGTTGCCGCTGTAGCCGCCGAAGGACGGGATGACGTCCCCGCCGTTCGCCCGCACGGTGTTGACCGTCTGCTGGTCCACCCCGCCGGTCAGCGGGCGGCCGCCGTCCCACTGCGGGTTGCAGTAGCCGTTGCTCAGTACGAAGGCGAGGGTGAACCACTTCACGCCGGTGGCCTGGGTGATGGTGGTCGGGTTCGGCGGGCTGCCCCATCCGTTGTAGAGGTAGGGCGCCACGGCCATCGGCGCGGACGGGGTGGTGCCGCCGTCGGCCGCGGGCGCGTTCCACTTCTGGTTGGCGCCGCCACCGCAGCTCCAGATCTGGATCCGGCTGCCGTTGGCGGAGTTGTTGTCGGTGACGTCCAGGCACTTGTTGGCCTGCGGGTTGACGATGTCGTGGGCGGCGGTGACCGTCCACTTCTGGTTGGCGCCGCCGGTGCAGGTCCACAGCTGCGTCTTGGTGCCGTCGGCGGTGGAGCCGCCGGTGACGTCGAGGCACTTGCCGAGGGCGCGGATGGTGCCGTCGCCGCCGACCGTCCACTGCTGGGCGCCGGTGCCGTTGCAGTCGTAGAGCTGGACGGGCGTGCCGTCGGCGGAGGCGGCCCCGGCGACGTCGAGACACTTGCCGGCGAGACCGGTGATGGTGCCGGTCGCGGCCTGGGCGGGGGGTGCCGTCAGCAGGCCGGCGGAGAGGGTGAGGACGGTGACCGCCAGCGCGGCGGGCGCGGACAGGTACCTGGCTCTGAGCACGGTGGGACGCCCTTTCGTCGTGGGGAGGGGCGCGGTCGTCCGGTGAAGCTAGAGGTCCAGACCACTTACGTCAAGGTGTGAAGTAAGAAGTGAGGTAAGGGAGTTGGCGGTCGCGCCGGTCCGGTCCGGATCCGGCGGGCGCTGGCCGGAAGTCGCCACCGCGCGGCCGGCGGGTCATAGGCTCGTCCCCGCTCGGCGATCCCGTCGACTGGTCGATCTCGGTGAAGGGACCTGAACAGCAGTGGAGGACAAGCGGGTTGTCGTCGTCACCGGCGGAGGCTCGGGCATCGGGCAGGCCACGGCCCGGATGCTGGCCGAGGCGGGCCACCACGTGGTCGTCTCCGGCCGGCGGGCCGAGCCCCTGGAGCGCCTGGCGCGGGAGACGGGGGCACTGGCGCACCCGTCCGACGTGGGGGACCCCGACGCGGCGGAGGGGCTGGTCCGGGCGGCGCTGGACGCGTACGGACGCCTCGACGGTGTCGTGCTGAACGCCGGCATCGGGCGCGGCGGAGCCGTGGGCGACATGTCGCTGCGGGACTGGGACGAGGTGATGCGCACCAACGTCACCGGTCCGCTGCTCCTGCTGCGCGCCGCGATCCCGCACCTGCTGGAGGCCAGGGGTGCGGTGGTCGCCGTCGCCTCGGTGTCCGCGCTGCGCAACGGCACGAGCAACGCCCCGTACGCCACCTCCAAGGCGGCCCTGCTCCAGCTGTGCCGCTCGGTCGCCGTCGACTACGGGCGCCAGGGGGTACGGGCCAACATCGTGTGTCCCGGGTGGGTGCGGACCGAGATGGCCGACCGGCGCATGGCGCGCTTCGCCGAGGAGGAGGACCTGCCGGGCGGCGCGGAGGCCGCCTACGCGGAGGCGACCAGGCTGCTGCCGCAGGGGCGCCCCGGCGAGCCCCGCGAGGTCGCGGAGGCCATCGGCTGGCTGCTGTCCCCCGCCGCCTCCTACGTCAACGGGGCGGTGCTCACGGTCGACGGCGGGACCACGGCCCTCGACCCCGGCACCCTCGCCTTCGACTACCGCATCGCGGCCCGCGGCGACGCGGGCGCCGACGCGGCGGGCTGAGGACGCGTCGGCCTGTTGGCGTGCGGGGCGGGGGCGGGGCGTGTGGCGTGGGGGCGGTATGGGCACGGGCGCGCGTCCGTTCCGGCACACGGGCACACGGCACGCGGCTGCGCATGCGGCTCGCGGGCCGGCCGGCCGTGGGTGCGCCTCGCCGTGGGGAGCGCGGGCGCGGGCGTTCGTGTGGTGCGGTCAGGCGGTTCGGCGGCAGCAGGGGAGCGCGTTCGTCATGGCGGGCCACATGCGGGCGATTCCGAGGAGCGTCTGCGGGCTGCCGTGGGTGACGCCGGGCAGCGGGCGCGGGACGGACGGCGGTACGCCCACGAGCACGGCCCGGCGGGCCTGCCCCACGGCGCCGGCCAGCGCGGCGCAGGCGAGCCGGTCGTCGCGCACCCCGGCCCGCCGGGCGTGTCGCTGCGCCTTCTCGTAGGCGTCCGGCTGGACGTACTGCTGGAGCGTCAGCAGCGCGTCGTACGTCTCGATGGTCTGCCGGTGCGCCTGGAGCGCCAGCGGATAGCGTGGCCACAGCACCTCGTGGAGCCGGGTCCGCCGGGGGCTGGCGAGGGCCACGTGCGGCACCGCCGTCACCAGGTCCCGCCACAGCGGCCACAGCCGCCAGGTGGTCCGCAGAGCGGCGGCCGACCGGGCCAGCGCGGTCGCGGTGGGCACCAGCAGGGACGCGGCCCGCAGGAAGCCGTGCGCGGCCATGACCAGGGACAGCCAGGGGAGCAGGCCCGGCGCCAGGCCGTACAGGTGGCAGAGGTAGCCGGACCAGAAGACGAGCGCGAGGACGCTGCCCACCGCGAACAGCCGCAGCGACCACACGAGGTCGCGCTCCGTCGTGCGCAGGCTGTACCGCCAGCAGACCACGAGGGCGACGGCGTCACCGAGCAGATGGGCGGTGATCAGGATCAGCCAGTAGGCGGCCTCGGCGGAGGCGGGCCGCTGCACGGCGGCCGGCCCCGCGGACGACTGGTCGACCGGCAGCAGATCCAGCACGAGCAGCGACACCAGGGACACCGTCAGCCCCACCGCCACCCAGCGGCGCAGCCGCGGGGAGCGGCCGGCGTCGATGACGAAGAGCAGGACGAGTCCCGCGCTGAGCACGCCGACCAGATTGCGGACCAGGGACACCGTGTGCACATCGACGCCGGCGGACGTGAGCGCGGTGACGATCCCCGGCTGGAAGAGCGTGATGGCGGTCGTCGCGGCCAGCACGGTGACCCACAGGCCCCGCAGGTGCGGCTGGCGCAGCGCGGGCCGTGCCCGCCAGAGAAGGGCGCACCACAGCGTGACGACGCCGACGAGTCCGGCCCGGGCGGCCAGCTCACTCACCGGCGTCCCCCGTCACACCGAGGAACGCGCCGAGACGCCCCAGGGGGCCGGCCACCCGGCCGGTCTCCCCGGCGCTCTGGATCAGGCTGGCGATCATCTCGGCTTCTTGTTCCTCGGTGGTCGTGTAACTGGTCCTGGCCATCAGCCGCTTGACGACGTGCGGGTGCGGAGCGCCGGTGTGCAGGAGCAGACCGGTCGGCCGGTCATCGTCGTCCGTGACGCTCCGGTGGTGATCGCACAGCACATGGCCGATCTCGTGCAGGATGATGTGCTCCCGGTGCAGCGGCGCGGTCCGGGCCTCGTAGAAGACGTAGTCGGCGTTGTCGGTGCCCAGCCACAGCCCGCAGGCTCCGGTGGCCGCCGCCTCCTCGGGCAGCTCCCTGATCACGAGCGGGCGGCCTCTGAGTTCCTCCACCCGCTCGCGCACCGCCTCCAGGGAGAGCGACCGCTCCACCCCGAGGTCACGCAGAATCGCGGCACACCGGCGTCGCAGCGCGGCGTGCTCGCTCGTTCTCCTCACCTGTCGTCACCCCCGTTCGCTGTTCTCACCGGTCGCAACGGCTGGGGCGTCTCCCCGTCCCGGATGCGTCGGGGGCGACGGCGAACTCCCTGTGGCGTCTCACTCGCTCGCAGACCTCCCGTCGGTGAAGTGGTCCGGTCTCACCCCGGAAACCTGCTGCCAGTATCCGGGAACGGCCGTCTCCGGCGGACAAGGTGCCGACCCACCTAAGCAGGTCGCCCGCCCTTTTGAACACGCCTGTCCGAACTTTCGGTCGCCGTTTGGCGAAAAACATCTGCTGCCCCGCACAGGCGGTGCCAGGGACGTGTACCCGGACCCGTGGGCGCACCCCACCAGGACAAACGACGGTGACCGCCGTCACCGGAACAGGGGAGTGCTCCCCGTCGTCCCCGCCCCGCACGGCGGGCGGCCGTACGGGTGGCCGTACGGGCGGGGAAGGCCGGGGCACCCGCCTCCGCGGACCGCCTACCCTTGAACGCATGACCAGCAGCAGCGACCGGAGCCCGGCAGTGGACGTTCCCGCCCCCAAGAGTTACGAGATCCGCACCTACGGGTGTCAGATGAACGTCCACGACTCCGAGCGATTGGCCGGACTGCTCGAAGAGGCCGGATACGTGCGGGCCCCCGAGGGAGCGGACGGGGACGCGGACGTCGTCGTCTTCAACACCTGCGCGGTCCGGGAGAACGCCGACAACCGGTTGTACGGCAACCTCGGCCGGCTCGCGCCGAGGAAGGCCTCGCGCCCCGGCATGCAGATCGCGGTCGGCGGCTGCCTGGCGCAGAAGGACCGCGACACCATCGTCAAGAAGGCGCCCTGGGTGGACGTCGTCTTCGGCACGCACAACATCGGCAAGCTGCCCGTCCTGCTGGAGCGCGCCCGCGTCCAGGAGGAGGCGCAGGTCGAGATCGCCGAGTCCCTGGAGGCGTTCCCCTCCACACTGCCGACCCGTCGCGAGAGCGCGTACGCGGCCTGGGTGTCGATCTCCGTCGGCTGCAACAACACCTGCACCTTCTGCATCGTCCCGGCGCTGCGCGGCAAGGAGAAGGACCGCCGGCCCGGCGACATCCTCGCCGAGATCGAGACCCTGGTCGGCGAGGGCGTCTCGGAGATCACGCTGCTCGGCCAGAACGTCAACGCCTACGGCTCCGACATCGGCGACCGCGAGGCCTTCAGCAAGCTGCTGCGCGCCTGCGGGAACATCGAGGGCCTGGAGCGCGTCCGCTTCACCTCCCCGCACCCGCGCGACTTCACCGACGACGTGATCGCCGCGATGGCGGAGACGCCGAACGCCATGCCCCAGCTGCACATGCCGCTCCAGTCCGGCTCGGACACGGTCCTGAAGGCGATGCGCCGCTCCTACCGCCAGGAGCGGTACCTGGGGATCATCGAGAAGGTGCGGGCCGCCATCCCGCACGCGGCGATCACCACGGACATCATCGTGGGCTTCCCCGGCGAGACCGAGGAGGACTTCGAGCAGACGCTGCACGTCGTCCGTGAGGCCCGGTTCGCGCAGGCCTTCACCTTCCAGTACTCCAAGCGCCCCGGCACCCCCGCCGCGACCATGGAGAACCAGATCCCCAAGGAGGTCGTCCAGGCGCGCTACGAGCGGCTCGTCGCCCTCCAGGAGGAGATCTCCTGGGAGGAGAACAAGAAGCAGGTCGGCCGCACGCTGGAGCTGATGGTCGCCGAGGGCGAGGGCCGCAAGGACGGCGCCACCCACCGCCTCTCCGGCCGCGCCCCCGACAACCGGCTGGTCCACTTCACCAAGCCCGACCAGGAGGTCCGTCCCGGCGACGTCGTCACCGTCGAGGTCACGTACGCCGCCCCGCACCACCTGCTCGCCGAGGGCCCCGTCCTCGCCGTGCGCCGCACGCGCGCGGGGGACGCCTGGGAGAAGCGCAACGCCGCTCAGGCCGCGAAGCCGGCGGGCGTGATGCTCGGCCTGCCGAAGATCGGAGTGCCCGAGCCGCTGCCGGTGGCGGCGGGAAGCGGCTGCGGCTGCGACTGAGGTCCGCGCGCCGGGGGGTGACCCGTCGAGCGGGCCGCGTCCGTCGGTGACGGCGACCCGGCCGAGCTCGCCCGGACGGTGTTCATCCGGGTCCGTTGCGCTCGCCCGCAAGGTGTTCACCCGGCCGGTGTTCACCCGACCGGTGCGCCGGTGGCGGACCGGCACCCGGCCGGTTCGCCGGTGGGGTTACGCTGCCGATCATGCTTGTCGCCGCCGCCGTCTGCCCCTGCCCGCCGCTGCTCGTGCCCGAGGTCGCCGCGGGCGCCGCGCCAGAGCTGGACGTCGCGCGCGCCGCCTGCTCGGACGCGCTCGGTGTGCTCGCCGCCGCCCGCCCCGACCTGCTGGTGGTCGTCGGCACCGCCGACCGGGCCGGGCTCGGCGCGTTCCCACAGGGCGCCCCCGGCACCTTCCGCGGGTTCGGGGTGAGTTTGGACGTACACCTGGGCACCGCCGCCGGGCCCGCACCGGAGCGGGAGCTGCCGACCTCGCTGGCCGTAGGCGCCTGGCTGCTGGAGCGGACCGGCTGGGCCGACGCCCCGATCGAGGGCCTCGGCGTCGCGGAGACGCTGGAGCCCGAGCGGTGCGCCGAGGCCGGCCGGGAACTGGCCGGCCGGGCCGACCGGGTGGCGCTGCTGGTGATGGGAGACGCCAGCGCCTGCCGCACGGTCAAGGCGCCGGGATACCTGGACGAACGGGCGGCGCCCTTCGACGCGGCGGTCGCGCGGGCGCTGGGGGCGGCGGACGTGACGGCGCTGGAGGCGCTGGACCCCGGGCTCGCCCGCGAACTCAAGGCCGCCGGCCGCGCGCCCTGGCAGATCCTGGCCGGCGCGGCCGGGGGCACCGACCTCACCGGCGCCCTGCTGTACGAGGACGCACCGTACGGCGTGGGCTACGTGGTGGCGACCTGGTCCTGACCTCGCTCGTGCGCCCCGGGCGCGGACGTGGGCGCCCCGCGCACGCCGGGGCGCCCACGTGTCGGTGTTCACGAAGTCGGCGGCGGTCCCTCCGGGTGGGTCGGGGTCATCGGGTCGGGGGGCGTCGCGTCCGGGCCGCTCTTGTGCGCGAGGCGGTCCATGGCCTCCTTGGCCTTCCCGGTGCCCGCGTGGATCTTGTCGCTGTACTTGCCCTTGGTCCGCTCGTCGACGGCCTTCGCGGCCTTGTCGATCCCGTGCTGGACCTTGTCCCCATGCTGCCGCGCGAGGTCCGACACCTTGTCCCTGGCCGGGCCCAGCTTGGCCTTCATGTTGTCCATCAGACCCATGGTCCACCTTCCCTCGCGGGCCAATTACCTGCGGGCGTCCTCGCCGGCCGCGCTGTCGGCGACCTCCCCGGCGGACTGCTGCCGGGGAATCCCGGCACCCTCGGACCCGGTGTCCGTACCGCCGTCCCCGCCGGCGGCCGACCGCACGACCTCGACCGCGCGCCCGTTCCCGGCCGCATCCGTCGTAGCCGTCGTCTCCGCCGCCTGCACCGCCCCGGCTTCCCTCGCCTCCGCCGACTCCGTCCGGTACGTCCGCTCCGCCCCGGCCCCGGCCGGCTCCGTGCCGGCGGGCGCCGACGCGTCCGACGCCTCCGGAGTCGCCTTCGACCTGCCGAGAAGCCGTGCAAACACGCCCATATCCACTCCATACGGTACTCGCGCGGGCGAATTCCCGCGTCGCCCGGTGCGTACGGTTGCGCCGCCCGGGTCACCGCCTCCGGCTGCCCGCAGACGGCATCACGCCACGGGCAACGAACCCGGACCCGTGCCGTCACGTAGCTCGTTCGAGAGCCCGCCGGGAGGTTTGCGAGACTGGTGCGGTGAGCAGTGCACCCCCCGCCCCCCGCGTCATCGCCGTCGTCGGACCCACCGCGGCCGGAAAGTCCGATCTGGGCGTCTTCCTGGCCCAGCAGCTCGGCGGGGAGGTCGTCAACGCCGACTCCATGCAGCTGTACCGAGGGATGGACATCGGTACCGCCAAACTGACGCCCGAGGAGCGCGGCGGCATCCCGCACCACCTGCTGGACATCTGGGACGTGACGGTCACCGCCTCGGTCGCCGAGTACCAGAGACTGGCCCGCGCGCGGATCGACGCGCTGCTCGCCGAGGGCCGCTGGCCGGTCCTGGTCGGCGGTTCCGGCCTGTACGTCCGCGGAGCCGTCGACAACCTGGAGTTCCCGGGCACCGACCCCGAGGTCCGGGCCCGCCTGGAGGAGGAGCTGACGCTGCGCGGCCCGGGCGCGCTGCATGCCCGGCTGGCCGCCGCCGACCCCGAGGCGGCCCGCGCGATCCTGCCGGGCAACGGCCGCCGCATCGTCCGCGCGCTGGAGGTGATCGAGATCACCGGCCAGCCCTTCACGGCCAATCTGCCCGGCCATGACTCCTTCTACGACACCGTCCAGATCGGCGTCGACGTGGCCCGTCCGGAACTGGACGACCGCATCGCGCGGCGCGTCGACCGGATGTGGGAGGCGGGTCTCGTGGACGAGGTGCGCGCCCTGGAGGCGCAGGGCCTGCGCGCGGGGCGCACGGCGTCGCGCGCGCTCGGCTACCAGCAGGTACTCGCCGCGCTGGCCGGTGAATGCACCGAAGCGGAAGCACGGGCGGAGACCGTACGTGCCACCAAGCGCTTCGCGCGCCGCCAGGATTCATGGTTCAGGCGGGATCCCCGGGTGCACTGGTTGAGTGGGGCCGTGGCGGACCGCGGGGAACTTCCGCAGCAGGCCCTGGCGTTGGTCGAACGACCGGTTACAGCCTGATCACGTCATGGCATCGGGATGCGCCGCCGGTCTTCGCGGCCATCGGCGCCGTGCCATCATCGAGCTTCGATCGACCAAGTGGAGCCTAGTTGGGAGGGCGCGTGGCGATGGAGGCCGGCCCTCGCGACACCGCACAGGGCGCCGAGCACGTCACCAGCGGGAGTGACGACCCCGGCGGGAGCGGAGACCGCCCGGGCGACGACCGACCCCGGGTCCCCGGGCCGCACGCCGACGGGCCGCACGCCGACGCCGCGCACGACACCACGGTGCACGACAACGCGATGCGCGACAAAGCGGTGCGTACCAGCAGCCTGCTCCCGGACGGCCTGCTCACGGACGGCCTGCTCCTGGAGGCCGCGGACACGGACGCGCCGGGCGCGGCGGACGGGCCGCGCGAGACCGGCCCGCCGCACGGTCGGCCGGCCGGCGTCCCGCTGGCCGACGACCGGCTGCCCGGGGACCGCCTCGCCGACGACGGGCCCGACGACACCACGGGCGGGGTCACCGCCGACGGACCCGCGCCCGAGGAGATGTATCCGAGCGGGCCGGAGGTCGAGGTCGAGCTGCGCCCGCAGCGCCGGCTGCGGATCTGGCAGCTCGCGCCCATCGTGGCCCTCGCCGCCGTCGGCTCCCTGATGTTCGCCTTCCCGCTCGCCTTCGACTTCGGCGACAGCGGCGCGGTCATCGCCATGCTCGGTCTGCTGATCTGCTCCTGCGCGGCGGGCTGGGGCATGATGGCCGCCCGCCGGGTCGGCTACACCTGGCCGGGCCTGCCGTCGCGGGGATCGGGCCGCCGCCCGGACTGGCGGGTCGTACTCGGTTACGTCCTGCTGGTGATCGTGGTCGTGGTGCTCGCCGTATGGCGGGTGGCCCGGCTCCGCTGACCCGCCCGGACCCGCCCGGACCCGCCCGGACCTGTCGGGCCCGGACCCGCTCGCACCCCCACCGCCCCGCCGTCCCGTATGGCCCCGCTTCCCGCGGCCCGTCGGCGGGGCGCTCCCGTACGATCGAGGGATGAGCACACGGATCGCCTTCCTCAAGGGACACGGCACCGAGAACGACTTCGTGATCGTGCCGGATCCCGAGAACGCCCTCGACCTGTCCCCGGCCGCCGTAGCCGCCCTGTGCGACCGCCGGGCGGGCATCGGCGGTGACGGGGTGCTGCACGTGGTGCGGTCCGCGGCGCACCCGGAGGCGCGGGCGATGGCCGACGAGGCCGAGTGGTTCATGGACTACCGCAACGGCGACGGTTCGGTCGCCGAGATGTGCGGCAACGGCGTGCGTGTGTTCGCCCGCTACCTCCAGCACGCCGGACATGTGGCCGAAGGTGACCACACGATCGCCACGCGCGCGGGAGTGAAGACCGTCCACATCGCCAAGGACGGCGACGTCACCGTCGGCATGGGCCGCGCCCGCCTGCCCGAGGGGGACGTCACGGTGAGCGTCGGCGAGCACAGCTGGCCCGCGCGGAACGTCAACATGGGCAACCCGCACGCGGTGGCCTTCGTGGCCGACCTGGCGCACGCCGGCGACCTGTTCACCGCGCCCCCGGTCAGCCCGGTGGCCAGCTACCCGGACGGCGTGAACGTCGAGTTCGTCGTCGACCGCGGTCCCCGGCACGTCGCCATGCGCGTGCACGAGCGCGGCTCCGGCGAGACCCGCTCGTGCGGCACGGGCGCCTGCGCCGTCGCCGTGGCGACCGCCCGCCGTGACGGCACCGACCCCGCCGTCACCGGCACCCCGGCGACGTACACCGTCGACGTGCCCGGCGGGCGCCTGGTCATCACCGAGCGGACCGACGGCGAGATCGAGATGACCGGACCCGCGGTGATCGTCGCCGAGGGCGAGATCGATGCGGACCAACTGGCCCACACGTTCGGCTGACCGAAAATCTAAACCTCGTTCCCGTCGCTCGAACGAGTGATCCGTTTCACGCTCGGCGGGAGGCGGTCGGTCGCACGTGATGGGCTCGGTAGCATCAAGCACCGGCACGGACGGGGGAGCGCAGCCATCCCCGAGCCGCGCGTGCCCTGGGTTCCGTCCGCCGGTCCACGAGCCGGAGGTGCCCATGAGTGCGGAGGCCACGAACCCTGCGACCGCTGGTCCGGTAGCGCCCACGGTGTCGCAGGCGCTCACAGCGTCCGCGGCGCCCGCGGCGTCGCGCAGGAAGTCCCGGCCGCGGATCGATCTGCGCCGGCTGGGCCGGGCCGCCCTGCTCGGCCCCGCCGCCCGCGACAAGCTGCCGGACGCGATCAGCCACGTGGTGGAGGCCCACCGCGCCCACCATCCCGACGCCGACCTCGAACCGTTGCGCCGGGCCTATGTGCTGGCGGAGTCCTCGCACCGCGGCCAGATGCGCAAGAGCGGCGAGCCGTACATCACGCACCCGCTCGCCGTGACCCTGATCCTCGCCGAACTCGGCGCCGAGACCACGACCCTGACGGCCTCCCTGCTGCACGACACGGTCGAGGACACCGAGGTGACGCTGGACCAGGTGCGGGAGCAGTTCGGCGAGGAGGTGCGTTACCTGGTCGACGGGGTCACGAAGCTGGAGAAGGTCGACTACGGAGCCGCCGCCGAGCCGGAGACCTTCCGCAAGATGCTCGTCGCCACCGGCAACGACGTGCGCGTGATGTCGATCAAACTCGCCGACCGCCTGCACAACATGCGCACCCTCGGCGTGATGCGCCCCGAGAAACAGGCGCGGATCGCCAAGGTCACCCGGGACGTCCTCATCCCGCTCGCCGAGCGCCTCGGCGTGCAGGCCCTGAAGACGGAACTGGAGGACCTGGTCTTCGCCATCCTCTGCCCGGAGGAGTGCGCGCGCACCCGCGAGCTGATCGCGGAGAACGCCGCCCGCTCCGGCGACCCGCTCGCCGAGGTGGCCGAGGAGGTGCGGGGCGTGCTCCGCGAGGCCGACATCCCGGCCGAAGTCCTCATCCGGCCCCGGCACTTCGTCTCCGTCCACCGAGTGTCCCGCAAGCGCGGCCGCCTGCGCGGCGCCGACTTCGGCCGCCTGCTGGTGCTGGTGAACGAGGACGCGGACTGTTACGCCGTCCTCGGTGAACTGCACACCTGTATGACGCCGGTGGTCTCGGAGTTCAAGGACTTCATCGCCGTACCGAAGTTCAACCTCTACCAGTCCCTGCACACCGCCGTCGCCCGGCCGGACGGCCAGGTCGTCGAAGTCCTCATCCGCACCCACCAGATGCACAAGGTCGCCGAGGCCGGCGTCGTCGCCCTCGGCAACCCGTACGCGCCCGCGGCCGACGCCCCCGCGGCCGACGCCCCCGCGGCCGACGCCCCCGCGGCCGACGCCTCCGCTTCCGGCACCTCCGCGTCCGACCCGGCCGCCGCCGGTTCCCCCGCCGCCGGTTCCTCCGCCGACGGCGAGCGCGTCGACCCCACCCGCCCCGGCTGGCTCTCCCGCCTCCTCGACTGGCAGCAGGCCGCCCCCGACCCCGACACCTTCTGGTCCACCCTGCGCGAGGACCTCGCCCAGGACCGGGAGATCACCGTCTTCCGCCCCGACGGTGGCGCACTCGGCCTGCCCGAGGGCGCCACCTGCGTGGACGCCGCCTACGCCCAGTACGGCGAGGACGCGCACGCCTGCATCGGCGCCCGTGTCAACGGCCGCCTCGCCACCCTCAGCACGGTCCTGCGCGACGGCGACACCGTCCAGCTCCTGATGGGCCAGGACCCGGCCTCCGAGCCCTCCCGCGAATGGCTGGAGCACGCCCACACACCGGCCGCCCGCATCGCCATCCAGCGCTGGCTCGCGACGCACCCCGGCGGAGGCACCGGCACGGCCGATGCGGACGGCACCGGCACGGCCGAACCGGGCGGCACCCGCGCCCCGCTCACCGCCGCGCCCGGTACGGCCCCGGCACGGGACGGGGAGAGCGCCGCCGCCCACCCCGCGGCCCGTCCGGGCGCCGCCGCCGGCGCTCCCCCCGAGCGCCCCGCGGACGCCGGACCCGCCCCGCGACCCCCGCGCGCCGACGTCCTCGTGGACCGGCCCGGCGCCGCCGTACGGCTGGCCGGGTGCTGTACGCCCGTGCCGCCGGACGAGATCACCGGGTTCGCGGTGCGCGGGGGAGTGGTGACCGTGCACCGCGTGGAGTGCGCCGTGGTGGCCAACATGAAGAACCTGGGGCGCGCGGAGATCGGCGTGCGCTGGGGGGACACCGCCGGATGCCGGGTCACCCTGGTCGCTGAATCGTTCGGCCGCCCCCATCTGCTCGCCGACCTCACCGAGGCCATCGCCCTGGAGGGCGCCGAGATCGTCTCCGCCACCGTCGAACCGCCCAGCCAGCAGCGGGTGCGCCACACGTACACCCTCCAGCTCCCCGACGCGGCCCGCCTGCCGGCCCTGATGCGCGCCATGCGGGACGTGCCGGGGGTGTACGACGTGGGCCGGGCACAGCACCAGACCCCGGCCCCCTGACCACGGCGGCCGGCGTACCCGTTCGGGTGGGCCGGGCGCGCGCCGCCGCGGTGGGGCGGGCACGCACTGGTAGCGGTGGTCCATGCCGCTCAACCCCCGCCCCCGGACCCAGCCCGCCCCCTCCCACAG
>NZ_JOCB01000034.1 GCF_000718775.1 Streptomyces sp. NRRL S-31 | reverse complement strand
ACCCGGGACCGCTCGTCCGCTCGCCGGGGGCCACCGGGCGGTCGGCCCGACCGGTGCCGGGCGCATGGGCGGGAGGCGTACGGGTGGGCCCCGGCGGGGCCGGTGTCCCCGGCGCCGGCCAGGGGGCCGGTGCCGCCCGTCCGGGCCGGGCCCGGGCCGGGTGGCAACCGTCCGGTGGCGCGGCGCCGCCCGGCTCCGTCCGCCTCCCCGCTGGTCCGGCGTCACCGGGCGCTGCCCGTCCAGGCGCCCGGTGACCGTCCATCCGGCCACTTGGAACAGCCCGCCGGACACCCGGCGCTGTCCGCCCGGACGGTCACCGGACGCCCTGCCCTGCTTCCCGTCCGGCCCCAGGAGCGGCAAGCCGGCCGTCCGGCATGCCACCTACCACCGCCCGCCGACCCGGGGCCACTTGGCGTCGGCTGCTCCCGGCCGGCGCTTCCTGTCCGTCACCCGGTGTTGCCCGCTCGCTGGTTGGGCGTTCCGTCGGCGGGTCGGGTGTCACGCGGCGTTCCCTGTCCCCGGAAGACGCTCCCGCCCGTTCGGTGGTCCGCCCGCCGGTCCGGAGCCGCCGGGCGCCCCCTGCCCCCGCCGCCGCTGCGCGCCCGTCACCGGACTGGCATTCCGGCCGCTCGGCATGCCACCGCCACCGGGCACCGCCTGCCCGTCGCCGGGCACCGCTCGCCCGTCAGCCGGTGTCGCACGACGTCCCCGTACGGTGCGCCCATCCGTCCGTAACCCGGCGTCACCATCCCGGCCGGTCGGCACGCGTCCCGTACGCCCACCGGTCCCGCACGTCAGCCCACCGGTCCCGCACGTCCGCCCCCGGTCCCGCACGTCCGCCCCCGGTCCCGCCCGCACCCCCTCTCTCACGCGGACCCCCTTTCCCCCTCCCGCACCCCCCGCCCCCAGGTGAACGGGCAGAAAGCGTGCCCGTAAGGGACGGATTCGGTCGGGGGTGTTTCCTCCGCGTCGGGCGGTGGTGATGATCGGCCGGGCCCATGACGCGCCGGCCTCGGAGCGGGGGGTGCGGATGCATGGCCCAGCACCAGACAGCACCCCAGGCGCCCCCCACGCCCCGTCCCGGTCCCCGGCCGCGGCACGGCCGGGGCGCCCGGCCCGTCCGAGGCGCGCCATGCCGCCGCCTCACGCTCCCAGGAGTCGAGTTGCACATACGCCGAAGCGCCGCGCCACGCCGGCGCGGGCGCCTGGCCGGCGGTGCCGCCGCGCTGACCGCCGCCGTGCTGGCGGCCGTCACCGCGGTCACCCCGGCCCACGCGGCGACCGGCGACCGGCCGCCCGCCCAGCGGTCCGCCGCCCCGTCCGCGCCCGGTCACACCGAACCGCTGTGCGGCCCGCCCAAGCCGCACGAGTTCACCTGCTTCGGGCTGCGCCGCACCGACGTGCCGGCCCGCCAGGGGCTGCGCGGCGCCGACGACGCCCCGCAGGGCTACGGCCCCGTCGACCTGCGCGGCGCCTACGGCCTGCCCGCGAACGGCGGCGAGGGCGCGACGATCGCCGTCGTCGACGCCTTCGACAACCCGAACGCCGAGGCCGACCTCGCCGTCTACCGGGCCCAGTACGGCCTGCCGCCCTGCACCACCGCCAACGGCTGCTTCACCAAGACCGACCAGCGCGGCGGGACCGACTACCCCGCCGCCGACCCCGGCTGGGCCACCGAGATCTCCCTCGACCTCGACATGGTCTCCGCGGTGGCGCCCAAGGCCCGCATCCTGCTGGTCGAGGCGGACAGCGCCACGATCGAGAACCTGGGGACGGCCGTCGACCAGGCGGTCGCGCTCGGCGCGAAGTACGTGTCGAACTCCTACGGCTCCAACTACACCTTCTTCCCGGAGGACCCGGCGGAGTCGGCGGCGGACGTCCACTACGACCACCCGGGCGTCGCCGTCGTCGCCTCCTCCGGCGACTACGGCTACGGCGTCGCCTACCCGGCCGCCTCACCGCACGTCACCGCCGTCGGCGGGACCACGCTCAGCAAGGACCCCGCCGCCGCGCGCGGCTGGTCGGAATCGGTGTGGGACCACGACGGCGCCGGCACCGGCTCGGGCTGCTCGCTGTACGAGCCCAAGCCGTCGTTCCAGCGGGACACCGGCTGCCCCGGACGCACCGTCGCCGACGTCTCGGCGGTGGCCGACCCGGACACGGGTGTCGCCGTCTACGACTCCTTCGGCGACACCGGCGGCTGGGGGGTGGCCGGCGGCACCAGCGCCTCGGCACCGATCATCGCCGGGGTGTACGCCAACGCGGGCACCCCGGCGGCGGGCAGCTACCCCGCCGTCTACCCGTACGCCGACGGCGGCACCGCACTGCACGACGTGACCACCGGGTCGAACGGCACCTGCTCCCCGGCCTACCTGTGCACCGCGGGCCCCGGCTACGACGGCCCCACCGGCCTCGGCACCCCCGCCGGCACGGCGGCCTTCACCATGGGCCCGCACGGCACGCTGGCCGGCGCGGTCACCGACGCGGCCTCCGGCGCCCCCGTCACGGCGGCCGAGGTGACGGCCGGTGTGTACAGCACGACCGCGGACGACCACGGCCGCTACACCCTGCCCCTGCCCGCCGGCGACCACGACGTCCGGGTGACGGCGTACGGGTACGCGCCGGGCACCCTGCCGGGTGTCCACCTCACCGACGGCGGCACCGCCACCGGTGACCTGACGCTGCGCAAGCTGGCCACCCACCGCGTCGCCGGCACCGTCACCGACGGCTCCGGGCACGGCTGGCCGCTGCACGCGAAGATCACCGTGGACGGGGTGCCGGGAGCCCCGGTGTGGTCCGACCCGGTCACCGGCGCCTACCGCCTCGACCTCCCCGAGGACCACGCCTACACCCTGCGCGTCGTCGCCGACGACAGCGCCTACCGGTCCCTCGTGCGCAAGGTCACCGTCGGCGGCGCGGACCAGACCGCGGACCTGGCCCTCCCCGTGGACACCTGGGCGCAGGACGACCCGGCGTACACCGTGAAGGCCGAGACCGTCGCCGACGAGACGTTCGACGACACCTCCGCACCGCCCGCCGGCTGGAGCGTGACCGGCACCCCGGGCACCGGGAAGGGCTGGGCGTTCGACGACCCCGGCGGCCGGGGCAACAGCACCGGCGGTTCCGGTGGCTTCGCCGTCGCCGACGACGAGCAGTCCGGGGGCACCCCGCTGGACACCTCCCTCACCAGCCCCGCCTACGACTTCCACCGCGCCGGCGACCCGGCACTGAGCTTCAACTCCGACTACGAGGGCTCCGGCGAGCAGCAGGGCGAGGTGCAGGTCAGCAGCGACGCGGGCCGCACCTGGACCACGGTGTGGCACCAGGACCAGCTGTGGTCGAGCGGCCGGGTGGAGATCCCGCTGACCGAGTACGCCGGCGAGTCCGCCGTACGGGTGCGGTTCCACTTCACCGGGCCCGGCCTGCTCTGGGCGATCGACGACGTCGCCGTCACCGAGCGGGTGGCCACCCCCGTGCCCGGCGGCGTCCTCACCGGCACCGTCACCGACGCGAACACCGGCAAGGGACTGATCGGCGCCACCGTGCGCACGGACCGCCCGGACGGGCCGGCCGCGCCGACGGTCGCCACGGCCGGTGACCCGCGCCTGGGCGACGGCGCCTACCGGCTCTTCGTCCCCGGCTCCGGCGGGACCGCCACCGCCACCGCGGCCAAGCCGTCCTACGCCACGGCCGCCCGGAAGGTCACGGTGCCCGCGGACCGGGTCACCGCCGCCTCCTTCGTGCTGAAGGCGGGCCGGCTGGCCGTCCGCCCGGCCCGGATCGACGCCACCGGCTCCGACAGCGCCGTGACGCGGAAGGTGACCGTGCGCAACACGGGCACCGCCCCGATCCGGCTGGACATCGGCGAGCGCACCGGCACCTCCCCGGGCTCCCCGGCCCCGGGCACCGCCTGGCGCGCACTGCCCGACCTGCCCGTCCCCGTGATGGACAACGCGGTCGACACCTACCAGGGCAAGCTCTACTCCGCCCTCGGCTCCGACGGCCAGAGCCCCCTCGCCGACCTGTACGTCTACGACCCCGCCACCCGCGCCTGGCAGGCGGGCCCGGCCGCGCCCGAACCCCGGCAGGCCACCGCGCACGGGTTCATCGGCGGCCGCCTCTACACCGTGGGCGGCTGGGGCCCGGAGGAGACCGTCAGCCGGACCACACAGGTCTTCGACGCCTCCACCGGCCGCTGGTCCAAGGGCCCGGACCTCCCCGAGGGGCGCTTCGGAGCGGCGAGCGCCGTGCTCGACGGGCGGCTCTACGTGGTCGGCGGCTGCACGAACACCGACTGCTCGGACACCGTGTACGCCTTCGACCCGCGCTCGCGGTCCTGGTCCCGGGCCGCCGACTACCCGCAGACCATCAGCTGGGCCAACTGCGGCGCCGTCGCGGGCCGGCTGTACTGCGCGGGCGGCACCCACGAGTACGTGGAGACCGCCGACGCCTACGTCTACGACCCGGCCTCCGACAGCTGGCAGTCCGTGGCCGCCATGCCGACCGGCCTGGCGAGCGGCACCTACGCCGCCGCCAACGGTCGCCTGCTGGTCTCCGGCGGCTTCAAGCGCGTCGGCGTCAACCGGGTCCTCACCGCGGAGGGCTACGCCTACGACCCCGGGACGAACGCCTGGACGCGGCTGCCGGACGCCCCGGTCGCCGTCTACCGGGGCGGCGGCGCACCCGGCCTGTACCGGGTGGGCGGCAGCAACGAGCCGCGCTTCCCGGTCCCCGTGTCCACCGCGGACCTCCTGCCGGGCTACGACCGCACCGAGGCGGACGTCCCCTGGCTGACCGAGAGCCGGCACCGCCTGACCCTGCGCCCGGGGCGGTCCGCGTCCTTCACGGTGACGCTCGACCCGCGCAGGCTCCCCCGGTCCGGCGTCTGGACGGCGTCCCTGACGCTGACCACCGACGGCCCGTACTGGGTGCCGGAGATCCCGGTCCGCCTGCGGGTACCGCACCGCACCGCCTCGTAGCACCACGAGGAACGAACCCGCACCGCCGGACGGCACCGACGCCGTCCGGCGGTGCGGTTCTCTGTCACCCGACCGCGATCCGGACCAGGTCGGCCGGATACACAGGCCGACGCCCCGTGGCGGCAGGTCAGTTGACGCCGCACGGCGCGTGAAAGGGGGGAGGCCCCGGGCCTCCCCCCTTCCGCGTGGCGGGGCGTGCGCCAACACGCGGTCCGCCGATGCCCGATTCCTTGGTCGCACCCAGTGGATCAGGGCTCATTGGCTCACCCTTGTACAGGGCCGCCTTGCCCGGCCAGTGTGCTGCCGAAGTCGCCCGCCACCAAGGACGACATGCACGGCGCTGAGCCAATCCGCCGGACCGGGAGCCATGCGCAGAGGGGGCTTGACCGCGAACACGATCCCGTCCGACCGGTACGGGCAGGCAGCGGGCCGATCCCGGCCGTCCAACACCCTTTGTGAGCACGTGAATTGAAGCCGAACAGCGGTGAGCCAATCCGCTGGTGGAACGCCCGCGCGGGCGGTGACGGGCCGGACCGGGTTAGGACTTGGGCCCGGCCGCCTGCTTGACTGGTCGCGCCCGTACGTGACGCAGCGCCAACTGCCCACGACCCACGCGGGATCGCACCCAGTGACGAGGGGCGCGTCCGCCCCGGCCGACGCGCCCCTCGCGCTCCGTATGTGTTCCGGCCCGGAACCGGAGCACCAGCAGCGAAGGGCTTGTGCCATGGCTGAGGCCGCCGGCCGCCGTGCCGTACCCGAGAACGTCTCCGACCCCGTCCCGGCCGCCGCCGGCGACCCCGCCACCACCCGCCTGACGATGGCGCACGTGCTGCCCCTGATCCTCTTCCCGGCGATCGGGACCGTGCTGTTCGCCGTCGGGATGCCGGTCTCCGGCATCCCCCTCTTCCTCTGCTACTGCGGCGGCATCGGCGCTGCGGTGACCATCGTGGTCACCGGCGGCCGGCGCGCCCTGCTCGCCCTCGCCCACGGCGTCATCGCCGCCTCGGGCGACAAGTAGGAGGGGCCGGACCATGGCACGCCCCGAGCGCCCCCTGAACTGCCCCCCGCGCCGCCACGCCCTGGCCGGCGGCCTGCGGGCGATCCGCGCGCAGGCGGGCGTCACCTACGCCGACCTGGCCGAGCACACCGGGCGGCTGTCGCCGGCCACCCTGAAACGCGTCGCCTCGGACGTGGGCGGCGTCCCCAAGTGGGCCAACGTGGAGGCGTACTACCACGCCTGCCTCGCGCTCTGCGGGCCCGGCGGGAGCGCCGGCGTCAGCGCGGCCGGAGCGGACCTGCACCGGCTGTGGTGCCTGGCCCGCAGGGAGGAACGGGGAACCCTCGCCGTCCGCACCCTCGCCCCCGGACTCGTCCGCGACAAGGCGGACCTCGGCTACGCGCTGTACGCGCTCTACGAACACCAGGGCGCCCCCGCGCTGCGCGAGTTGCAGCAGCGTGCCGGGGGCGCGCTGCACCTGCCGCTGAGCACCGCCGCGCGGATCGTCACCCGGCAGGCCCTGCCCGCGGACACACAGCAGTACCAAGCCTTCCTGGCGGGCTGCGGGGCCGCCACGAACGGGGCCCGGTACAAGGAGTGGCTGGCGGCCTGGTACAAGGTGATGCTGTTCGACGTGGACCCGGAGATGCGCCAGTACGTCGTCGACGAGCAGATGACGGAGGCGACGCGCAGGGCGGCCCGCCGACTCATGGAGCGGACGTCCGTGCCGGCGCCGTGACCGGGGGCGTACACGGGGTGACCGGCCGTCGTACGCGCCCCGGCCGGCTCGTGGCGGGGCGCCACCGGTCGTACGGTGGAAGGAGCGGGAGGCATGGCCCCCGCGCCACCCCCGTCTCCCGGCGGTGCCCGCCCCGCCGCGGCCCGGGCGACGGCCCCGACTCGCGGTGACCGCGAGGCCGTTGTGGCATCGGCGCCCGGTTGTCCGCATGACGAGAACCGGAAGCAGGTGTGTCCCATGCGTGCGTCGATCCGATGCGCCGGTGTCCTCACCGCGCTCACCCTCACGCTCGGCGGCGCCGCGCTCACGGCACCCGCCGCCCACGCGGACATCACGGACTGCGTCAACCAGGTCGAACACGAGACGCGGGGCGGCGAGGCCCCGGACTCCGTCCGGATGGCGTGCTACGTCGGCCTGACCGGCAACCACGACCAGTGCGTGTCCGGCCTGACCGACGCCGGAGTCACCGGGACAACCGCGGCGAGCGCCTGCCGGGTGGCTCCCCGGTAGACCGGGCCCGTAGCCGGGTCGCGAGACCGTAGGCGACGGTGACGTCGTGGTAATCCCGGCCGGGGACGACCTTGTCGGGGAGGTTGGTCCGGTCGCTGCCGCTCGCCGACTCGCGGTCCCCGGTGCCGGGGAAGCGGACGGCGGTACGGGGCTCCTCGGCGAACCGGAGCCGCTCGGCGCGGACCGTCGACCGGAACGAGATGTCCGGCTCCGGCCTCCGGGCCTCGGCACCCTCGGTTCAGGGCGGCTCCCCACCCTCCCGGGAAGCACGGCGGCGCCCGGACCGCGGCGGCAGTTTCCCGTCCTCGCCACGCGCCCGGCGGGTGCGCGTGCCGCTCGGACTCCGGACGGTCCGGTCCCGCTCCTCGTCCGCCGCCTCGCGCGCCACCCGCCGTCCGGCCGGACCGGCCCGCCGCCGGGTGCCCGTCCCGGCCACCCCCGCGGCCGTCTCGGTCACATCCCCGGTGGCGTCGCCCACCGTCTCGCCGACCTCTCCGACAGCCCGGCCCGCCTCCCCGCCGACGTCCTCCACCGCGCGCCCGGCGCCGGCGCCCACGTCCCGCACGGCGGCGCCCGCCTCCCGGCCGACGTCCTCCGCCACCGAACCGACCCCGTGCCCCACGTCCCGTACCGCCGTTCCGGCGCCCTGTCCCACGTCCCGCACGGCGGCCCCCGCGCCATGCCCGACGTCCCGCACGGCGGCGCCAGCCCCCCGGCCGACGTCCTCCGCCACCGAACCGACCCCGCGCCCCACGTCCCGCACGGCGCCCCCGGCGCCCCGGCCCACGTCCTGCACGGCCCGTCCGGCACCCGTGCCCAGCTCACCGATGGCGTAGCGGGCGCCGCCGCCGACGTCCTGCACGGCGGACCCGACACCCCGCGCCAACTCGTGCAGGATCTCCGGGTTGCGATCGAGTGTGGTCAGCACCCGGTTGATGATGACCGCGACATTGTCCAGCCGGACCTTCAGCAGGGCCTGCGCCTCCACGCCCGAGATGCCCAGGTGCACCCGGCCCAGCGAGACGTCGGCGCCCACGTTCAGCTTCAGCAGGTCCAACACCTCGGCCTGCAACGACACATGTGCCCGCAGATCCTCGACGTCCAGGTCGATCTCGTCGACCTTCAGCAGGGGGACGTCGAGGTAGACGTCGGGGCTCGCGTCGGCCACCGCGTGCCCGCCGGCCGTCCCACCGTCGTCGGCGGCGACGGCCCCGTCCGCGGCGACCACGCCGTCCTCGTCGTAGAACTCCGGCTCCTCGTCGTACAGCTCGGGCTCGGTGTACTCGTCGATGTCCTCGGCACCGGGGTCCGACTCGCCGTCGTACCCGTCCCGCTCCTCTTGTGTCACCGCGCCTCCGCAGATCGTCGTCGGCCGTGTCCATTGTGATCCGGTACGGCGACCGGTGCGCGATCAGCGCCGCCGACGGTGGAGCGGGGGAGGGGGACGGGGCGCACCGCCGCCCGGGAGCGGCGGGCTGACCCCGGTACGCGCGGTCAGGCGCCGCTCAGCGCCGCCGGTGCGCCGTCCGCCGCTCTGAGGGAGGCGGACAGGGCGCGGGCCTCGTGCTCGGTCATCCGGGGAGTGTCGTACGGCACGGCGTTGACCCAGCGCTGCGCCAGCCGGGCGATCCGCTCGCCGTACCGCTCCGCGGTGATCAGGTCGCCGCGCGACCCCGCGTCCTTCGGCCCCCGGTCGGCGTGGCTCTGGCTCATCAGACCCAGCCACGAGCCCAGCCGGTTCACGTCGTCGCGGGAGCCGCCGCTCCAGTTGTTGCCCGGCATGTCGCCCACGCCGACCCACTGCATGCCCAGCTGCGCGGCGAAGACCGCCAACTGCTCCAGGACCGTCAGCTTGTCGCCGCTCTGCGAGGCGGACATGGTGAACCCTCCGGCCAGCTTGTCCTTCCACGCCTGCGTCGTGAACGCCGTGAACGCCGCCTCCATGAACGCCTTGAACACCGCCGACACGCTGCCCATCAGCGTCGGGCAGCCGAGGACGATCGCATCGGAGCGATCGAGCAGCGCCAGCACCTCCGCATCGTGCCAACGGCCCGCGACGACGTCCTCGGCCCGGATCTCGACCAGGTGCACCCGGGCGCCCGGCACCAGCCGCGCCCCGTCGGCGAGGTGCTCGGCCAGCACCCGGGTGTGCCCGTGCACCGAGTGGTGGACCACCGTCACCGCCACCGTCGGGGCGTCGTCGTACGCACGGTCGACATCGTTCACTGTCATCTGCTCTCCACTGTTTCCGGTGTTTCCGGTCGTCTCGTGGCGGTTTCCTGCCCGCCCACCCATCACAGCCCGCGCACGGCCCGGCATCAACGACGGACTTCGGCACACAGCGATCGGTGCCACCGATCGATCGAGCTAGCCTGCTCCCGTGGACAGGATGGAACTGGAAGCGTTCGTCGCCGTCGCGGAAGAGCTTCACTTCGGCCGCGCCGCCGCACGCCTGCACCGGGGGCAGCCCACCGTCAGCGACGCCGTCAGACGGCTGGAGAGCACCCTGGGCGGGCGGCTGTTCCACCGCACCAGCCGCAAGGTGTCGCTGACCGATCTCGGCGCGGCACTGCTGCCCGACGCGCACGCCGCTCTGGCCCAGCTGCGCCGCTTCCAGCAGCGCGGACGCGCCCTGGCCGCGGGCGACCGGACCCGCACCACGCTCGTCGTCGCCCACGCCGACTACACCGACCACCAGCTGCTGTTGCGCTGCCTGCCACGCCTGCGCGACCGGTTCCCGGACGTGACGATCGTGCCCGAGGCCATGCCGACCACGGCCCAGCTCACCGCCCTGCGGGCGGAGACAATCGGACTGGGCATCGGCTGGGCGACCGGCGGCGTCACCGGCGTACGCGCGAGGGTGCTGTCCACCGAGAGGTTCGTGGCGCTCGTACCCGCGGCACACCCCCTCGCCGGGCACACCGAGCTGAGCGCGTCCGAACTCTCCACCACCGGTCTGCTCACCTGGCCCCACCAGATCAACAGCGGTCTCTGCGACCGCCTCCTGTCCGCCTTCCACATCGGCGGAGCCGACCTGCGCATCATCAGAACCGCCGACAGCGTGCGGGCCATCGCCGCCCATGTCGCCGCGGGCACGGGCATCGGCATCACCGTCGCGTCCGCGCTCGACCACCAGCCGCCCGGCCTGCGCGTCATCCCCCTCACCGGCCCCTCGACCACCGCCGACCAGGTCGTCCTCACCTCCGCCGAGCCGCCGGACACCGCCACGGCCCTGCGTGACCTGTTGCTGCGCGGCGCCACGGAGTCCCCCTCGTCCCCCTCCGCCGGGCACTGACACGGCAGACCGCGCGACGGACGGGGGAAAGCCGCTGCCGTCCGGGGAGCGCGGCTGCGAGACTGCGGGGATGACCACACAGCGGCTGCCCTTCCCGGTCCCGGACGAGCGTGCCCACCTCTTCGTGCGGGGCTACGCCGACATGCACGGCCTCGTCGAGGACCTGGTCGTGCCCGACGGTGTGCCCGAGGCCGCGGCGACGGTCCTGCGTACGGCCCGCGAGCTGTTGCGCCAGTCGTACTACTGCTACGAGTTCTCCACCGTGGCGGTCATGCACTCCCTGATCGCGGTGGAGATCGTGCTGCGCGACCGCGTCCCGGACGCGGGCACGAAGCCGTTGCGAAGGCTCATCGCGCAGGGCGCCGCCACGGGCGTCCTGACGGCCCGGCAGGCGGAGTACCTCGACTACGGCCGGAAGATCCGCAACGGCATGGCGCACGGCCAGACCACGCACGCGGTGATGCCCCCGGCCATGGCGGTACCGATGGTGGCCACGTCGTTCGCGATCGTCACCGAGCTGTGCGCACCGCCGACCGGCTGACGGCGTGTCACGGGGAGCCGGGCGGGGAACATCCACTCGTGGGGGGACGCATGACCGACGAACAGCAGCGGGACCACGGAGGGCGGCTGGACCAGGGTGGGCGGCAGGACCAGGGTGGGCGGGAGAGCCGCGCCGGTCAGGGGGAACACGGTGGGGGAGCCGTCGAGGGGCTCCGGGCCTGGGCCGCCGTCGCCGTCCGCCAGGCGCACGAACTGTGGCCACACGCGCTGAAGAGTCCACGGGCCGCCGCCCTGCGGCTCGCGATCGAGCACCTGGCCACCGTCGAGCGGCTGTTGCCGGCGGACGATCCGGCCCGGGCGACGGTCGTGCCCTGGCTCGGGCTGCTGACACGGGCGTGGCTCAAGGACCGGTCGGGCACCCGGCCGCGGGATTGGGCGGCCGCGGTGAGCCACCTCCGGTGGACCGACCGCGCCAGACCGCTCGACGACCGGCTCGCCATGATGGCCCGGAGCCACTTGGCCGAGCTGCTCATCCCGCCCGGAATCCCCTCGGAGGTGCTCGACGGCTCCGCGCCGCCCGAGCTGGTGGAAGCCCTGCGGGAGCAGCTGACCGAGGCCCTGAACGTGCTCGCCCGCGTCGTCGCCGGGGACCTGTCGACGCGGGAGAGGGTGCTGGTCGTCATGGAGCACGTCGCGACGCTGCTGGACTCGCTCCCCGGCCCGCCCGGGGAGTGCCCGACCGGTGAGAGCCCGCCCGGTGAAGGCCCGACCGGTGAGAGCCCGCAGGCTCCGCCCCGGGTGGGCGAGGACGGTGAACGGGCCGCGGCCCGGGCCGGTGCGGAGCCCCACGAAAGGGCTTGGCAGGCCGGGGAGACCGGGGAGACCGGGGAGGAGGCGCTGGCCGGCGCCGTACGGGAAGTGGTCCAGCGGGCGCGCGGGGACGCGGTGCGGTTCGCGCGCCTGCTGGAGTGGCTGTGCGTCACCTTGAACGAGTCCCGGGTCGCCGCCGCGGACGCCGAGCGGGAGCTGGCGGACCTGGGCCTGGACCGGCCCGGGTGCACGCCGCTGCGCGAGCTGCTCGTCGCGCTCAGATCGGGCGGGCAGGATCCCCGGACCCTGGTCGAACGCGTGCGCGGCGCCGCGCTGGCGGTCCGGGAGGCGTTGCTCGCCCTGCCCGCCGACGCGCCCGAGCGGATCCGCGTCGCCAAGTTCCACGCGGCCCTGCTGGTGGCGGGGAACCTCCGGATGCCCGAGACGCTGGACTTCGGCCAGGTGGACGAGGCCGCGATGCGGCCGGACCCCGATCCCGGGGCGCGCTCGATCCCGAGGGGGGCGCTGAGCCTGGAACTGATCCTGTCCACCATGATCGACAACCTGTGGGTGTCGAACGGCGAGATCGCGCGCCTGGAGCGGAGCGTGGCATGGCTGAGGCAGTGGATCGACACCCTTCCGGTGGACGGAGCGGACGGAGCGGACGGAGCGGACGGAGCGGACGGAGCGGACGGAGCGGACGGAGCGGACGGAGCGGACGGAGCTGGCGCCGCGGCCACCCGGCGCTACCTGTCCTCCATCCTGGCCCACCGCGTCGCCACCGCCGCCACGCTCGGCGGCAGCCTCCAGGACGGCGTGGCCGCCCTCTCGATGGCCCGGAAGCTGTCCGGCACCGGCGAACCGGACGACGCACAGGTGCTGTTCAGCCTCCTCGCCGGGTTCCAGGTGGCCCGCCGCAGCCAGGACCGGGCCGCGCTGGTCCGCGCGGTGGAGGAGCTGATCCGGATGCTGAGCGACCGGTACGCCGCCCCCGCACCCGAGGCGGCCACGCGTTTCGTCGTCACCGGCACGCTGGGCATGGCGTACGGCGAACGTGCCGCCCTCACCGGAGACCGGGCCGACCTGCACACCGCCACCCGGTACCTGCGGGAGGCGCTGGAGCTGGACCCGGCCGCGATCCCGTCGGCGTACGCACCGTACCTCCCCACCGTGCGGGCCCAGTTGACGATCGAACTGGCCAAGGCCGACCCCCGCCGGGAGGTCGTCGACCGCGCCGTCGCGGAGGTCCACCGGGTGATCGCGGAAACGCGGCCGTCGGCCTGGGACGAAGCCCGGATGCGGCTCGCCCTCGGCCAGGCCATGCTCCGCGCGACCACCCACCGCAGCGATCTCGGCCTGCTCGACCCGTGCATCGCCGAACTGACCCGGGTCCGCGCCCTGGCCGCCGAGGGCCACGGCCTGTCGCTGAACGTCGAGGCGCTGACGGAACTGTCCTCGGCCCACTGGATGAGCGCGGTGACCGGCGGCGGGCGCGCGAGCGAGGACTGGAAGACGAGCCTGGACACCCGCCGTGCGGCACTGGAGCTGATGGCCGCCGACGTCCTCCTCCAACTCGGCGCGGAACACGCCCTGTCGGTGGCCCGGGCCGCGACCGGCCATGGGCTGTGGCTGGCCCTGCGGTGCGCCGAGGAGCACCGTTCCGCCGAAGCGGTGGAGGCGCTGGAACTGGGGCGGGCCCTGGTGCTCCAGACGGCCGCCGCCGCGCACGGCGTGCCCCGGCTGCTGACGGACCGGGGCCACGCCGACCTGGCCGAACAGTGGCGGGCCCAGGCCCCGAGGCACCCGCTCCAGGGGGACCGGCACGAGGAGGACCGTCGAACAGCGGCCACGGCGGAGCCCCCCGCCCCCGGCCTCGCGTCCGCCCCCGAACTGCCGAGCAGCCTGCGGCGCAAGGCGCTCGCCGCACTGGGAGCGGGCGACGGCACCGGCGCGCGGGAGCTGCTCGGCACCCCGGACGCCGCCGCGCTGACCGCCGCGCTGGCCGCCTCGGGGGCCGACGCGCTGGTCTACCTGGTGCCCGGCGAGGGCTTCCGGCCGCACATCCCGGGCCGCGCGCTGGTCCTGCGCCCCGGCGGCGCCGAGCCCGCCGTGCTCGCCCTGCCGCTGCTGCTCTCGCCCGGCAGCCACCAGCTGGAGCGTTACCTCGCCGCCGCCGCCGACCGGTCCCGCAAGGCGGCCGACCCGGACGCGCCCCGCGCGTCCCGGGAGGCCGCCGAGAGGGAGTGGCAGGCGGCGCTGGGCGAGCTGTGCGACTGGGCGTGGCCCGCCGCCGTGGGACCGGTCCTCGACTCCCTGGAACCGCTCGGCCGGCCGCCGCGGATCGTGCTGGTCCCCTGCGGCGCCCTCGGCGCCGTCCCCTGGCACGCGGCGCGCAAGCACATCCCGCTGGGGGGCCACCGGTACGCCTGCCAGGACGCGGTGTTCAGCTACGCCCCGTCCGGGGCCCAGTTCCTGCGCGCCGCCGGACGCGCCCGGCTGCCCGGCGGACGCCGGGTGCTCGTCACGGACCCGCGGCTCAGTCTGGTGTGGGCCGAGGTCGAGACGGAGGCGCTGCGGTCGGCCTGCTACCCGGACGCCCGGCGCTACGGCGAGTTCGCCGCGGCCGAGGGCGTGCCGGACGCGCCGGGCGACTGCGCGGACCTGCTGGCCGTGCTGCCGGGCGGCGGCCGGCCGGCCGCGGTCGTGCACGTGTCCTGCCACGGAGTGGCCGGTCCGAGCCCGACGCGGTCGGCGCTGTCGCTGGCCGACGGGGAGCTGACCGTCGCCCGCATCCTGGACCACCCCACGACCGCAGCGCCCGGACCGGACGGCCCGCTGGTCGTGCTCAGCGCCTGCGAGACCGACCTGAGCACCGGCGACCACGACGAGGCCTTGACCCTCTCCACCGCCCTGGTCGCCCGGGGCGCGGCCGACGTGGTCGGCTCCCGCTGGGCCGTCGACGACAGCGCGACCGCGCTGCTGATGGCCGTCTTCCACCACTTCCTCACCAGCCAGGACCTCGCTCCCGCCGACGCGCTGCGCGCCGCCCAGCTGTGGATGCTCGACCCCGACCGCCGGCCCCCGCCCGGCCTCGGCGACCCCCTGCGCCGCGAGGCCGCCCGCACCGGCCTGCACGAGATCCATCTGTGGGCCGCCTTCACCCACCAGGGCAACCCCGCGCCCCGCTGACCACCCGCCCACGCCACGCCGCCGTACGACCGCACCACCCGGGGCCCGGCCACCAGTCCCCGAGCCGCCCCGCGCCGGCCCTGGTCACACCCCCGGGCGCAGCCACGTCCGGGCGAGTTCCGCGATCCAGGGGGCCACCGCGTCGGGAGCGGGCGGGGGAGCGGCGACGACGACGAGTTCGGTGACGCCCGCCGCACCGAGCGCGGGCAGGTGCTCCGGAGTGCCGTCGCTCAGCGCGACGGCGACCGTCAGCTCGTCGAAGGCGCGACCGTGCCGGACGCACTCCTCGGCGAGGACGGCGACGCGCGCCGGGACGTCGGCCGCCGGCAGTCCGAAGCCGTACCAGCCGTCGGCGAGCGTGACCGCGCGGCGCAGGGCGGCGTCGCTGTCGCCGCCGACCACCACCGGCAGCCGGCCGCCGCGCAGCGGCTTCGGATTGACCCGGATCGCGTCGAAGCGGGTGAACTCCCCCGCGAACGAGGCCGGGTCCTCGCTCCACAGGACGCGCATCGCGGCGAGGTACTCCTCGGCGCGCCGCCCGCGCCCGGCGAAGGGGACGCCGAGCGCCGTGAACTCCTCGGCCGACCAGCCGATTCCGACACCGAGACTGAACCGGCCCGCGGAGAGCACGTCGAGTGTGGCGGCCTGTTTGGCGACCACGACCGGGTTGTGCTCGGGCAGCAGGAGCACTCCGGTCGCCAGTTCGACGCGGCTGGTGACCGCTGCCGCGAAGCCCAGGGTGAGCAGGGGGTCCAGCCAGTCCGCGTCCGCGGGTACGGCGATCCGGCCGTCCGCGGAGTAGGGGTAACGGGAAGCGGGCGCGTCCACCAGCACCACGTGCTCGCCGCACCAGAGCCGGGCGAAGCCGTGCGCCTCCGCGGCTGTCGCCACCGCCCGGACGACCTCGGGACGGGCACCGTCACCGATGCCGAGCGCGTGCAACCCCACTCGCATGCTCCACCTCCGGGCGCCACCGTAAACGTGTGCCGCGGTGACACCCGGCCGACGCGGCACACGGCGCGCGGAGGCGACGCGGGACATCCACCGGACGAGCGAGCCGACGCCCATCACCCACACCGCGGCTTCAAGCGCGACGCACCGCGCCGAGCGCCGAGGTCAGCAGCTGCGTCAGCACTCCGGGTATCAGCGCGATGGCGTGGCCGGTCGCGACACCTCCCCGGCGGGCGTCGGGCGCACACCGCGTACGTGCCGCCGTACCAGCGGAGGGGCACAGACACCTTCACCGACGTGTTCCTGCTGGTCCGGGCCGACGGCGGCTGGCGCATCGCCGACAAGGTCTACCACCGGCACTCCTGAGCCGGACACACGTGTGCGGTCGGAGCGGCGCCGACTCACATGAAGTTGCGGGTGTGCAGCGCCGAGAGGGCCGCCGCCTCGTCGTCCGGGAAACCGAGCCGGGACAGCCGGTGACGTCGTCCTTCGTCCATGTCGGCCTGGAGCCGCAGCACCGCGCGCCAGCCGCGTTCGATCGCCTCCGGGTGCCAGGAGCCCGCCGCGAGCAGCACCAGGGCGTCGAACACGTCGGCGTTCAGTCCGGCGGTGTGCGTCAGGGCCTCGTGACGGCGTTCCACGGCGGCCCGCAGCCGGCCGCGGAGCCGGGGGTCGACGGTGCCGCGGTGTTCGAGGTGGCCGAGGCCGAACGCGACGTGCCGGGCCTCGTCCTGCCGGACGAGCCGGCTGATGCGGTGCGTCACGGGGTCCGGCGCGTGCCGTTCGAGGAAGGACAGCAGGTTGAGGAAGCTGCCCTCACCGAGCACGGACAGCAGGAAGGACGCGATGGAGAAGTCCGGCTCGGTCAGCAACGTGGCCAGGGAGGCCCGGCCGCCCACGGAGGAGGTGCCCATCCGGCCGCCGTTCAGCAGCGCCCGCCGGGTGAAGACCTCGACGTGCCTGGCCTCGTCGGCGGCCTGCACGGCGAGCAGTTGCAGCACCTCCCGGAAGTGCGGGTGCACCTGGGTCAGCAGCCGCGCGGGCACCACCAGGGCGGCTTGTTCGTTCTCCACGAGGTAGGTCATCACCTGCCGTACGGCCGTCTCGACGTCGTCGGGCAGCGTGAAGGGCGTGTCCCAGGGGATCGCGGTGTGCGGGTCCCACTGGGCGGCGGCCGCCTGGCGGTAGAGCCGTGGCGCGAGGTCCGTCCAGGCGGTGTCGCGGTCGGCGACGGCGAAGTGTGCCTCGGG
Organism: Streptomyces sp. NRRL S-31; assembly: GCF_000718775.1. Classification (GTDB taxonomy): domain Bacteria; phylum Actinomycetota; class Actinomycetes; order Streptomycetales; family Streptomycetaceae; genus Streptomyces. Next base: position 48,968 of record NZ_JOCB01000034.1, on the reverse strand, counting down.
TCCGCCGGCCTCCACCAGCGCCCCCCGCGCGGCCAGGCCCCAGTGTGCCGGGGCGTGTCCGACCACCCCGTCCGGCCCCGCGTGTCCGGCCCGTTCGGCGCCGTTCCAGCGGGCCCCGGCGGCGGCGCCCCGGCACACGTGTGCGCGCAGCGGAGCCGCCTCGGCGGGCGCGGGTGTCACCAGGTGTCCTTCGTGACGGCACCAGACGGTCAGATGGGCGAGGAGCTCGGGGTGCGTGCCGGACACCGCGACCGGCCGGCCGGGTGCCGCGCGGTCGAGCGCCCGGCGCAGCAGCAGGTGGGCCCCCTGGTCGAAGCCGAGCGCGGCGAGGTCGAGCGGCAGGGAGGCGGCCCGAGGATCACCGGCGGTCACGGCCGGCACCCGGCGGGAAGCGGAAGCGGCCCGCGGGTCGTCGTCGGCCGCCCTTGCCTGTACCCGGCGGTCATGACCGGTACCCGGCGGGATGTGGCCCGCGGGTCGTCGGCCGCTGCTGGTAACCGGCGGTCATGGCTGGTCCCGGAGGCCACGGCTGGTCCTGGAGGCCACGGCTGCTCCTGGGGGTCACGGCTGCTCCTGGGGGTCACGGCCGGTAGCCGGGGGCCGTGATCCGGCCGTCCGGGCCGTAGAAACCGGTGGCGTCGACGGCCGCCGCGAGCTGGGCGAAACCGGTCTCGCGCGCGGGCACCCAGCGGGTGAGTCCTTCCAGGTCGAGCAGGTGGCGCAGGTCCGGGTCCGCGTACGACATCGACAGCAGCAGCGTCGTCAGCCGGTCGGCGGTTTCGGCCGCGAGCGCGGGCCCGGCGGCGAGCACACAGTGGTCGTAGGGGGCCGTGCGGGTCAGGACCCGGGTGCTGCCCGGGGGCAGGGTCGCGTCCTGGGTGAAGGCCAGGTGATTGGCGTCGATCACACAGGCCGCCGCCGCCCGCCCGGCCAGCAGGGCGCGGGCCGCGTCGCGTTCACCACCGATGTGGTCGCCGTGCAGCCCGACGCCCGTGTCGTGGCGTTCGACCCGCAGGTGGGTGTCCGGGTCGACGCCCAGTTCCCGCAGGTGGTGCAGGGGGATCAGGGTGGCCTGGGGCGAGTCCACCGCGCCCACCGCGACCGTCTCCCCCTTGAGGTCGGCGACCGTGACGGCGGGCGAGTCGGTCCTGACCACGACCACCGAGGTGAGGTCCTGGTCGGTGTCGCGCATGACGAGCGGCCGGACGTCGACGCCTGCCGCCGCGGCCAGCCGGCGGGTACGCAGCCAGGCCAGCGGCGACTGCCAGGCCACGTCGATACGGCCGCGCACCAGGTCCTCGGTCTGCCGCTCGTAGTGGGTGTGGAGCACGAAGTCGAGGGGCAGCCGCTGCCGCCGCAGCCAGGTGCGGAAGCCGGACCAGATGGTCACCACCTTGGGGTCGTAGGCGACGGCCCCCAGCACGAGCGGGTTCACCGGGCCTCCTCGAACAGCGGCAGGCCGAGTCCGGCCCGTCCGCAGAAGTCGTGGAGCGCGTCGGTGGTGGGTGCCATCACGCGGGCCGCGAGCGCGTCCCGGAAGCGGCGTTCCACGCCCAGGTCGCGGCGGAAGGCGCTGCCGCCGCACAGCCGCATCACACCGTCCGCCAGCCCGGCGGTGGTCTCGGCCGCCAGCGCCTTGACCTGGAGCACCCGCGTCATCGCGTCGGGGCGGGCGGTCTCCAGCGCGGTGAGGGTGTCGTCCAGGAAGACGCGTACGGCGTCGGCGCGCAGCCGCAGGAGGGCGAACTCGCGGCGCGTGACGGGCTGTTCGGCCAGGCTCTGCCGCAGGTGCTCCAGGCGGGTGGTGCGCAGGTGCCGGGCGGCCAGGACCAGGAGGGCCTCCGTCACCCCCACGCAGAACGCGGCACTCAGCACGAGGAAGCGGGGCAGCACCAGGTCCAGGGCGGTGGTCAGACCACCGCCGTCGGCGCCCAGCCGGGCCGTCTCCGGCACGCGTACGTCCTTGGCGCCGACCGGGCTGGACGCGTTGCCGCGCAGCCCGAACCCGTCGTAGTCGCCGCGTACGTCCAGTCCCGCGCTGTCGCCCGGCACCAGCCACAGCGTCATCGGGCCCTCGGCGCCGAGCGGCCGGCTCGACCAGACGTAGCTGTCGGCCTCGCCGGCCGAGGTGACCCACGACTTGCGGGCGTTCAGCAGCACCTCCCCGCCGCCGTCCCGCGCGGCGGTGCCGGCGGGTGCCCAGAAGTGGCTGCGCGAGCCCTGCTCCGAGAAGGCGAGGGTGCTCAGGTGCCGTCCGCCGGCGACCGCGCGCCGCACGTCCTCCGGGCCGTGCGCCTCGATGACGGACACGGCCGCGTAGTGCATGAGCAACACCATGGCGGTCGAGCCGCAGACGCCGGCCAGCCGCTCGACGACCGCGGCGGCCTGCCGGAGGTCCGCGCCGGCCCCGCCCAGCTCCGCGGCGCTGAGCAGCCCGAGCCCGCCCGCGCCGGCCAGGGCCCCGAGGCCGTCCCGGGGGAAGCTGCCCGCCCGGTCCACCTCCTCGGCGAGCGGTTCGACGACGTCGTGGATCACGGCGTACAGGCGTTCCACCGGGTCCGGCGTCGGCACGGCGCGGGTGGGGTGCGGCATGGTGGCCCCTTGACGGTCGGTACGTTATGTCGCGTTTCGGCACCACCTAACCACTACGCCCGGTCGATCCCCTCCCAACGCACCGTGCGGGACCGGAAGCGGGGTACCGGACCGGGAACCGGGTTGCCGGACCGGAAGCGGGTCGCGCACACCTGCCCGACTTCCGGGGGCCGGCCTCAGTCGGCGCCCGTGACCGTGACCGGGGAAGCCGCGGGCGGGACGAGCAGCGCCAGTTCCTCCGCGGTCCGGGGACCGGCGGCGGAGCCGGTCGGCAGCCCGTGCGCGCGCAGCAGCCGGGTGGCGGCGACGCCCCAGGGCAGCCGCAGCCCCGCCCGCTCCAGCAGGTCGGTGCGCGCCAGCATGGCGGCGACCGGGCCCGTGTGCGCGCCCGACGGGGTGAGCAGCGCCGCGTCGTCGGCCCAGCGCAGGGCGAGGTCGACGTCGTGGGTGGCCATCACCACCGTCGTGCCGCTCTCGCGCAGGGAGGCGAGGGTGACCAGGAGCCGTTCCTGGCCGTCCGGATCGAGGCCCGCGGTGGGCTCGTCGAGGATGAGCACGCGGGGCCGCAGGGCGACCGCCCCGGCGATGGCGGCCCGTTTGCGCTGGCCGTAGGAGAGGAGGTGGGTCGGGCGGTCGGCGAGGTCCGTGATGTCCAGGGCGGCCAGGGCCTCGCCGACGCGGGAGCGGACCTCTGTGTCGGGCAGGCCCAGGTTGAGGGGCCCGAAGGAGACGTCCTGCGCGACCGAGGCGGCGAACAACTGGTCGTCGGGGTCCTGGAGCACGAGCTGGACCGTCGTACGCAGCCGGGTCAGGCCCCGGCGGTCGTAGGAGACGGGCTGCCCGGCTAGGGCCAACTGCCCGGTGCGCGGCCTGAGTCCGCCGCTGAGCAGGCGCATCAGCGTGGTCTTCCCGCTGCCGTTGCGGCCCAGCAGGGCCAGCGCGCGCCCCTCCCGGATGTCGAAGTCGAGGTCCTTGAGGACGGTGGGACCGTCCTCGTAGGCGAACGACGCTCCCCGCAGGGTGACGAGGGCGGGGTCGCTCATGTCAGCGGCCTTTCCCGTACGAATGCAGTACGAAGGTGAGGGTGGCCAGGGCCGCGAGCAGCACGAGACTCGCGACCGTGAAACGGACCGAGACCCGGGAGCCGGACGGCAGGACGCGCAGCGTGCCGTCGTACCCGCGTCCGGCGAGTCCGGCCTGGAGACGCGCCGCCCGGTCGAAGGCGCGGACGAACGCCACGGCGCCGAGACCGGCCAGGGACCGCCAGGCGGCGGTCCGGGTGGTGTGGCCGAGCCGGGCGGCCTGCGCCTCGCGGATGCGGCGGACCGAGTCGAGCAGGAGGAAGCTCATCCGGTACATCACCATCGCCACGTCCACCACGGCTGCGGGCACCCCGGCCCGCAGCAGCCAGGGCAACAGGTCGGACAGGGGAGTGGTGAAGGCGAACAGCAGGACGCCGAGGGAGGCGGCCGAGGAGCGCAGCAGCAGTTCTCCGGCGCGCACCGGTCCGCCGTCGGCCAGGCCGACGAACCCGTGCGGCCCGCCCACCCGCACCAGCAGCGTGGCCGCTCCGGTCAGGCAGAAGCCCAGCGGTACGCGGTAGGCACGCCACAGCCGGCGGCCCGGCACGCCGGCCGGGCCCAGCAGGACGGCGAGCGCGGCCGTCAGGACGAGTGCCGCACCGGGCCAGGGCGGCAGCGCGACGGCGAGAGCGGTGAGGCCCAGTCCGAGCACGGCCTTGTCCACGGGGTGACGGTGGCGCCAGCGGCTGCTGTGCGCCGCCGCGTCGATCGGCAGCACGTCGGCTCAGACCTGCTCGGCGGCGGACTGGGCGGTGGGTGCGTCGGCGGACGCGTGAACGGATGCGTCGGTGGGTGGGTTCACGTGCCCGTCAGCGGGGGCGTCGGGGGCGGGCGCGGCAGGCCGGCCGTCCGCCCGTGCCAGGGCCCGGAGTTCACCCTGGCGCCGGCCCCGGCGCAGACCGAAGTAGTAGGCGAGGACACCCGCGCCGAGGGCCGCCTGCGCCGCGAACAGCGCCGATTCGATCTCCCCGGACGGCGGTTCGTACAGCGGCGAGAACCAGGGCTTGTAATCCGGTTCGATCTCGGTGATCGCCGTCTCGGCCTCGGCGTCCGCGCCCGCGAACGGTTCCTTTTTGCGGTCGCCCAGCCCGAGGGCCAGGGGCAGTACGGCCAGTGCGGCCACGATCACCAACAGCAGTACGTTGATCTTCGTGTTCCGGCTCATCGGGTCACCGCCTCCGCTCCGGTGGCACCACGGCCGCCGGTGACGAGCACGCCCAGCCGGGTCAGTTCACCCTTGCTGGACTGCACCAGCAGCCGCATCACGAACACCGTCAGGAGCCCCTCGCTGACCGCGAGCGGGATCTGGGTGACGGCGAAGATGGAGCCGAACTTGCCGAGCGCGCCCAGGAATCCACTGCCCGGGTCGGGGAACGCCAGCGCCAGTTGCACACTGGTGACGCAGTAGGTCGAGAGGTCGGCGACGAACGCGCCGCAGAAGACGGTGACCATGAGCGGTACGCCGTAGCGCCGCAGCAGCCGGTAGACGCCGTACCCGGCCCACGGCCCCACGATCGCCATCGAGAAGGCGTTGGCGCCGAGCGTGGTGAGGCCGCCGTGGGCGAGCAACAGGGCCTGGAAGAGCAGGGTGATGGTGCCCAGCACCGTCATGACCGGAGGACGGAACAGCACGGCGCCCAGGCCCGTACCGGTGGGATGCGAGCAACTGCCCGTCACCGAGGGCAGTTTCAGGGCGGACAGTACGAAGGTGAACGCTCCGGAGGCACCGAGGAGCAGTGTGCTCTCGGGGTGCTCCCTGACCTCGCGGGTCAGTGACCGGACTCCGTGGACGACGAACGGCGCGGACGCGACGCCCCAGGCGATCGCGTGTGCGGGAGGCAGGAAGCCCTCGGCTATGTGCATGACTCGGCAGACCCTCTCCAACACCTCGTGGATGGTTGAACTGCCTTGGCCGGTCTCCTGGCTCACGGGTACCACCGCCCAGTGCTCCGCCTTCCCGGGTCCGAGGACCCAGTGGCCGCCCGCGAGGGCTGGAGCCGGACTTCCCGATCACAGTGGCGAGGGCCGCACCGGCATCACACCGGATTTCCCGAGCACCAAGGCACGGTGACAGTAATGCCGGGGTGTTATCGATGGCAAGCAGCGGCCCATGGCCGGGAGGGGGCGCGCGACGGCTCCTGCCCGCGCGTGCGCCCGCGCCCGCGCCCGAGTCCGCGCTCGTGTCCGCGCCTGTGCTCCTGCCCGCGCCCGGCGGCCTCGCCGTCCGGTGTGCCGCCGGGCGGGGCGGTCATGGCGCGTGGACCGACACGACCGAGAACAGCCGCGGCTGCACATCCGTCGCGATCTTGGCCGCCTGCTCCATGTGGACGCGGGCCTCGGGGTTGGAGAGCATCGCCCGGTAGTGCTCCTCGGTCTCCCACTGGGCGTAGTTGAGCACGCGTTCGCCGTCCAGGGACGCGTGGAAGTTGGCGCAGACGAAACCGGGTTGGTGCTTCATCGTCTCCTCGGTGGCGCGGGAGAGCAGTTCGATCAGTTCGTCCTGACGATCCGGTGAGACGGTGAAGACGTTGATGAGGGTGGCCACGGGGCGGGTCGTGTCGACCTGAACGGTAACGGTCATGCCGCCATGTCTCCCCTTACCCACCGTAAGGCTCTCACATTCGACCGCTCATTCGCCCGATCGGAGGCGAGTCGCAAGGGCACGGTGGTCGGCGAGGGCTGCCAACAGGTAGGGCGGCGGAGGCACGACAGCGGGACGGTGGTCTTGCCCGGCGCCGGTCCCGCTGCCTGGATCGGCCGCCATGCCGCTGCCACCGCTGGTCCGTGTGGTCACCCGGATGCTCAGGACTTTCACGAGTACGGCCCAGTAGTCGAAGAATACGGACGGACGCCCCGTCCTCCGACTCCGGGAGGCGCGGGCGTCGTCGTACCCAGCTCAGGTCTGGCACTGCTCAGGTCTGGCACTGCTTTGTCGCGGCCCCGCTCCAGTTGCTCCACGCCCCGCCGGCCGGCCTCACACGCACCCGGATCTCGGCAGTGACGTTGACGGGGCCGCAGACGCGGTCGGTGTTGCCGATCTCGAACGGGCCGATCGTGGACCTGCGCTGGACGACCGTGCGGCCGTTGCCGAGCTTGACCCAGTGGCCGCCTTCGCGGACCCGGAAATACGCTTCGTAGTCGACGTAGGAGGCGTGGGCACGGGAGTTGGTGATGACGGCATGGGCCGTGATGTTCCGCATGAAGACGCGGCCGTCCTTCCACCGTTCGGCGGAGATACAGCCCTGTGCGCCGATGTTCTGGGTCGAGACGGCGCCTCCGCAGGCAATGGCGGTGGCGTGGGCGTCTGTCGGCAGTGCCAGCGCGGTCAGCACGGCTGCTCCTGCTGCGGCGGCGAGTTGTTTCAGTTTCATGGATTCCTTTCGGTCGGAATGTACCGAAGAACAGACTGCCAGTCAGACCATGCGCCGGTACCCGTTTCATGCCTTTGCAGCGGTCGGCATTTCGGTCCTCCACGGCTCCGGATCGTCAGCGGTGATTGAGGGTGTGCGTTGTCGTCCGCGTCCGGGCTTGGTCTCACGCTTCGTCGCGGTGCGTGAGGTGGCCGTCGGTGAGTCGTTCGCGGTGTTCGGCCACCGTCCGCGCCGGTGCTCCGGCCAGTCCAGCAGCAGCTTCACGGTGAGGTCGTCGAGCGGGCGGACGCGTCCGGCGATGGTCAGCCGTCGGTTGCCGAGGTCGACGTCGTCGAGCATGAGGGTGGCGATCTGGGCGGATCCGGGCGGCGTGGACCGCCGCGCGCCCGAACGGCCAGCCGGCATCCCCGCGCCCGAACGGCCAGCCGTCCGGCACACGGCGGCGAGCGGGGGCGTACGGCGGCACACGGCGGCACACGGTCGGAAAGGCACACCGGACTTTCACGCGGGCGGACCGGTGACCGGGACCGGCATGGGCACCCGTCAGCGATCGCCTGCCGGGAGGGAGTCCCACCGTGGTCATCGTCGCCTGTCTGCTGCTGCCCGTCGTCGCCGTACTGCTCTACGGCATGGACCGCGTCGAGGACTGGCTGACCCGCGCCCCGCAACGACCCCGCCACGCCCAGCCCCGGCATCTGCGCCTGATCCAGGGCGGCAGGCAGGGATCCCCCGCGCGCACCCGGACCGGCCGGCGACACTCCGACGCCGCGTGAGCGCTCGGCACCGGTCCGGCCGGGCAGGGACGGGAAAGCTCGAAATCACTGTCCTGAACTGCGTTGTTCGGGGTACCCGCGCGCTCACCGGATGGCGCTCGCGGCGCCTTCCTGCCGGAAGAAGCGAGTAAGACAGGAGGTGATCGCCATGCCGTCGAGTACGCAGCCGCATCAAGGTTCCGGCCAGCGGACGGCGGGATCGGAGCCGGTGAGCGAGCTCGTGCAGCGCGCCTCGCAGCAACTGACCGCACTGGTACGGAGCGAGCTGCGCCTGGCGCAGGCGGAGATGAAGGAGAAGGGCAAGCGGTACGGGAAGGGCGGTGGACTGTTCGGCGGTGCCGGCCTCGTGGGGTTCCTGATGCTCCAGGCCCTGGTGGCCACGGTGATCGCCGCGCTGGCGGTGGTACTGCCGGTGTGGGCCGCGGGCCTCATCGTGACCGCGGCCCTCGGCGCGGTCGCCGCCGTCATGGTGCTGACGGGGAAGAAGGAATTCTCCCAGGCCGCCCCGCCCACGCCGGAGCAGACGATGGAGAACGTGAAGGCCGACGTGGCCGAGATCAAGGAGAGTGCACACCGATGACCCAGCCGCCTCACGACGAGCCCACCGCCCAGAGCCCGGAGGAACTGCGCGAGCAGGTCGAGCGCACCCGTCACGAGCTGGGGGACACGGTGGAGGCGCTCGCGGCCAGGACCGACGTCAAGGCCCGGGCCCAGGAGAAGGCCGTGGAGATCAAGGAACAGGCGGCGGTCAAGGCCGGCGAAGTCGCGGCCAAGGCGGGGGAGGTCGCCGAGGAGGTCGTGGCCAAGGCCGGGGAGGTCAAGGCCAAGGCCGCCGAGACGGCGTCCCGCGTGCAGGAGAAGCTGCCCGACCCGGTGCGGAACCAGACCGCGCAGGGCGCCCGCCTGGCCCGGGACAACCGCGGTGTGCTGCTGGCGGTCGCCGCGGCGGCCGCCGTCGTATGGCTGACGTGCCGCGGGAGGAAGTGACACCGTAGGGGCGTTCGGCACGCTGCCCGTGAGCGGGCCGGTCCCGTTCCGGGTGCCGCCGACGGCATGCTCGCCGGCGCGCTGCTCTCCCGCCAGGCGTGGAGATGACCGGACGCCCCTGGGGCGCCGCTGACACCACTGTGGGGACCGCGGCTGCGGCGGGAAACGGTGAACGCCGTACCGCCGCGGCCGTGGTCCCCACAGTCGTTCCGGCAGAGGGGCAGCGTCCTCGTACCTCGTCATCAACGGATTCGGCAGCCAAGCGGAGCCGGTGACCGCGTACTTGCGCGATCGGCGCTGGGCGATCGCAGCCCGCTCACCGGGCGTGGTTGCCCGTACGGGCTGCCGCGCCGGTTACGGCTGCTCTGGCTGCTCGGCCAGCCTGGGACGAGGGACAGGGCCACGGAGGGTGAGGCTCCCCGTGAGTTCCACGGCCACCACGACCGCGGCCCCGTAGTGAACCCCGGCCGGTGGCATCACAGCGGCGACGCACCCTCGGGCCGACCTCGGCATCCCCAACCCCGCCCCCGCACGCGCGGAGCCGACGAATGACGCGGATGCCCGCGACACTCACGTCGGCACGCCAGTCCATCCCTCGACGTTCCGATGCCTGCCCAGGCCCACCGCCGTGAATTCGTCCTCCCGTTCACCAGGACGGACACCGAGTACGCGTAGAGCCCGGCAAACCGGACTGCCCTCGGACGAGGGCAACTCACCTTCGACAAGGTGCAGCGGTCCCAGGACAAGCTGCCCGTCGCACCAGACCGCCACGTTTTCCTCGCCGACACCTCCGAAGTACTCGGCTTCCACATAGGCGACGGGGCCTTGCTTCGACCACTTGGCCAGCACAAGGTCGAAGCCGGGCGGAAGGCTCCAGAAGTCGGTACGACGGGGGCGATCAGCATCGGCTACCGCATCCGACAAGGCATCGGATATCGGCAGCAACGCCAGACCTTGCTTCAGATCTACGACGCGAGCCGACGACAGGCCGCTCGCCATCGCGGCCAGCAGACCGCTGCCCGCGATCACTGCCTTGAGGTCATGGCTCAACCCCCTCACCTTCCCCTCCACTCGTCACAGCGCTGATCCTGGCACCCCCGGGACTTCCCGGTCGACGCCACTCCTGCGGCGTCGACATCGACACGCCCCAACCCACTCACCCACGGAGCCTCATCGCCCTGGTCCTTACACACCGACGGCTCCCCCCTGTGCACCAGGGTGGGAGCCATTCGGAGGGTCCTGGACGCGTGCGGTGTCAGGGCTTACGCGTGACGGTGCGAATGGCGATTGCCGGTGATGACGCGGTAGAGGGCCAGCAGGATGAGGGAACCGACGATCGCGGCTATCCACGTGGAGAGTTCGAAGAACCCGTCCACCGAGTCGACACCGAAGATGACCTTGCCGAGCCAGCCACCGAGCAGACCTCCGGCGATGCCGATGAGCATGGTGATGATGATGCCGCCCGGGTCCTTGCCCGGCATGATGGCCTTGGCGATGGCGCCGGCGAGCAGGCCGATGATGATCCACGCGATGATGCCCATGTTGCCGCTCCGTCTCGTCGTGTAAAGGTTGTGTTAGCTCCTCGTGTTTACCGTCCGCGCTCGTACAAACGTCCTCTTGTGCTCGAAGTCCTGACGGAGTCTGAGAACCGGCCGGTCGCGCGGTGCGTGAGACGCGTCGCCTCCTGGCTCGAATCCACTGGAATGAGGACGTGAGGAGCGTGAGGAGCATGAGGATCACGAGGAGTGACTCACGAGTTGCCTCCCGCCCCATCAGTGGAACTCTGGTGGAATGAGCAAGACAGCGCTGATCGTCATCGACATGATCAACACGTACGACCACAAGGACGCCGAGCAACTCATCCCCTCGGCGGAATCGGTCGTCCCCGTGCTGGCCGACATGCTGGGGCGCGCCCGGAGCCGTGGGGTGACGGTCGTCTACGTCAACGACAACTTCGGTGAGTGGCGCTCGCATCACGGTGAGGTACTCGATCACGCGCTGAAGGGCCCGCACGCCCACCTCGTCGACCCGCTGAAACCCGACAGCGACTCCCTCTTCGTGCTCAAGGCCCGGCACTCGATCTTCTACGAGACACCACTGCACTACCTGCTGCAACAACAGGGCGTCGACGAGCTGGTGCTGACCGGGCAGGTGACCGAGCAGTGCGTGCTGTACTCCGCACTCGACGCACACATCCGGCACTACGACGTGACGGTCCCGGAAGACGCCGTGGCGCACATCCACGCGGACCTCGCCCAGGCGGCCCTGCGGATGATGGAGCGGAACATGGGCGCCCGCGTCTGCGCGAGCGGGGACCTCTGGGCGTGACCCGCACCGAACGGTCTTGACCTCGGGTGATGGATGATCCGGCGGCGGAGCCACCCCGCTGCCGGACACACCGGACCCTCGGCGGCACATGTCACCGTTCACATGTCACCGTTCACATGTCGAGGTGCTGTCGGCCGGATGCCGGCGACCGTGTCGGCGGCGCGTCGCCGGCTTGTCGGCGGTCTGTCGGCGACGTCTGGGACCTTTCCGGAGATCCCGCCGGATGCCCGTCCGGCAGGCGTACGACACGCTCCGACACACAAGGAATCACCATGACGACCGCTGACGTCACGATCATCGGCGCCGGGCTCGGAGGCCTGACCCTCGCCCGCGTGCTCCACGTCCACGGCATACCGGCCACGGTCTACGAGGCGGAGGTCTCACCGACGGCCCGCGCCCAGGGCGGGATGCTCGACATCCACGACTACAACGGCCAGCCGGCCCTGCGGGCGGCAGGGCTGCTGGACGAGTTCCGCGGCCTCGTCCTGGCGGGCCGTCAGGCGATGCGGGTCCTCGACCGGGACGGGACCGTCCTGTTCGACCAGCCCGACGACGGCACGGGCGGACGCCCCGAGGTGCAGCGCGGCGAGCTGCGGCAACTGCTGCTCGACTCGCTCCCGGCCGGCACCGTCCGATGGGGCCGCAAGGTCGGCGGCACCCGCTCCCTCGGGCAGGGCCGCCACGAGGTGTCCTTCGCCGACGGCGGCACGGTCGTCACCGGCCTGCTGGTCGGCGCGGACGGCGCCTGGTCACGGGTACGGCCGCTGCTCTCCGCCGCGATACCCGAGTACACCGGTATGTCGTTCGTCGAGACCTACCTGTTCGACGCCGACACCCGGCACCCCGCCGCCGCGAAGGCGGTGGGCGGCGGGTCGATGCTCGCGCTCGCGCCGGGCAAGGGCATCCAGGCCCACCGGGAGAGGGACGACACCCTGCACACCTACGTGGCGCTCACCCGGCCGCAGGAGTGGTTCGCCGCGATCGACTTCACCGACACCGCCGCGGCCCGCACGCGGATCGCGCGGGAATTCGACGGCTGGGCACCGGAGCTGACCGCGCTGATCACCGACTGCGACTCCGGGCCGGTGCCGCGCCCCCTCAACGCGCTGCCGCACGAGCACCGGTGGGACAGGGTGCCGGGGGTGACCCTGCTCGGCGACGCCGCCCACCTCTCGGCCCCGAACGGGGAAGGCGCCAACCTGGCCATGTACGACGGTGCCGAGCTCGGCGAGGCCATCGCCGCGCACCCCGACGACGTCGAAGCCGCCCTCACCGAGTACGAGGCGGCCCTGTTCCCCCGTAGCGCCGAAGCCGCCGTCGACGGCGCCGGGCTCCACGGGCTCCTCTTCGGCGACGACGCGCCCCACGGCCTGGTCAGCGCGTTCACCGAGGATCCGCAGACCCCATGAGGACTGTGACCACACCGGTCGGCGCGGCGGTGCGAGGCCGCCCCGGCGAGCACCGGCAGCAGCCCGGGCGTCTCCGGCTCCCGGAGGCAGGAGCAGCCGCCGTGCTGCCGAGCCGCCGTGCTGCCGAGCCGCCGTGCTGCCGGGTCGCAGGGCTGCCGGGTCGCCGCTTCGAGAAGCCGCCGACGCGGCCCATCCGGCACCCGTCCGCCGGATGGGCCGTGCTCGGCGCGCTCAGAACTCGTCCCTCGGCAACTCCTGGTCGCTGATGCCGTTGAAGTCGCTGGGGGTGCCCTCGTCGAACTCCGCGCCGTCCGGCCCCGCGCCGGCGAAGAAGCCCCGCATGAGTTCCTTCAGGTCCAGCTCCCTGGCGCCGGCCGGAGCCGTGGGCTTGGTGCCGTCGCTCATCCGCAGGCTCAGCCCCAGCTTCTTGACCTTGGCGCTCTCGGCCAGCTTGGCGAGGTTCACGTCCACCGCGGCCAGCTCACCGTTCTTGAGCGTGAAGTCCGCGGTCGCCTTGGCGTCGGGAGCGTCCTTGAGGTCCTTCTTCGTCGGCAGTTCCATGCCCGGCGGCAGATCCTTCGCCAGCGGGCGGATCTCGTCCAGCAACTCGGTGACCAGCGTGCGGAAGGGGGCCGTGGCGGTGATGTGCTCGGTGTCGTCCTCGCCACCGGCCGTCTTGAAGCGCACCTCACGGGCGATGACCTCGCGCAGGGCCTTCACCAGCTTCTTCTGGGTCTTGGCGTCGAGGGACGGGGCGGGCGCGGGGCTGTCCTCGGCCTCCTGGCCGTCGGCGGCGGCCTTCTCCATCTCCTTGGTGTCGAACTTCACCCACTTGCCCTCGATGATGTCCTTGAGCGCCCCGGCCTGCGGGGGCAGGTCCTCGACGGTCGGTACGGGGCTGCCCGTCATCTTGCCGACGGCGTCGGTGTCGGTACGGATGTAGGTGTAGTCGCCGATCACCCGGTACTCGATGAGGTCGCCCTCCGGGCCGCTGATCTTCAGGGCCGTGCCGACGAGGTCCTTCTCCCCGGACTCCTCGATCGGCTTCCTCGACTGCACGGTGACGCTGATCTTCGCGCCGCTGAGCAACTCGGCGGCCTCGTCCGGGATCTCGTCACCGGGCTCGGGATCGGACTCGGCGTCCAGCGCCTTCAGCGAGGCGACGTCGGTGTCCAGGTCCAGCTCGAAGGAGATTCGATTCTTCTTGCCGAGTTTCTCGAAGGCCTGGTCGAGCTTCTTGCCGGCCGAGAGCTGCTCGATCGTCCCGCACGCGGCGGAGCCCGCGAGGACGACACCGGCTACGGCGACGGTGGTCAGGGTCTTGTGTATGGCGCTGATGATGGTCTCCTCGTGGATCCGATCACGGCGTGATCGATCAGGAGACTCACAACCTCCTCACAAGGTTGCACGTGCTTTCTCACGGCGGGAGACCGGGCGTGTCCCACCGCCGTGCGTCCTCACTCCGCTCCGGGATCCGGCGGAGGGGGAGCGGAGGTGGTGAAGGACACGTGGGAGAAGGTGTGGCCCTGCACCACCGGTCCGTACTGGGTGCCGCCGCTGACCGTGTTCCGGTTGTCACCGGTGGGCACCCGCTCCGCCCCCGCACGCCACTCCCGCAGGGCGCCGGAGAACTCGGCGTCCAGCGCGGCGCGCACCGCCAGGGCGGTGCTCAGTGCCTGGGCACGTGCCACGTCCCCGGGCGCCTCCCGGAGCCGGACCAGCTCCGCCTCCCCGGAGCCGGCGGCCGGTGCCCGGCCGGACGCGTCCCGGTCTCCCTCCAACGGGCGGCGCACCAGAGCGGTCAGCCCCGCCCACGCCTGCCGTCCCAGCTCGCCGCCGGCACCGCCGGCGAGCGCCCCGAGCAGCGTCACAGAAATCGGATCCACGTCGTGCCACCTTCCGTCTCTCCCGCCCGATCACGCAACGGTCCGGCTCCGCCCGTGCTCCGTCCCCGCACCCCAAGTCCCTTGGCGGAGAACCGAATCCCGGACATCGTCCCACTCACTCCAGGTCCGCGGGTACAAGCGGCGGGCAAGAGCGAACGGAGGGGCTCAGGGGGGTGTGAGGGCGTCGAGCCGGGCGGCGAGGCCGGGGTGGGCGGCGGCCAGGTGGGGGCGGGCCGCGGTCAGGGGGGCGACGAGGTCGGCGGGGTCGTCGTGGGCGAGGGCGGCGTGCAGCTCGTCGAGCGGGCGGCGGGCGGCGGGGGGAAGGTCGGCGAGGGCGGTGATCTGGCCGGCGAGGCGGCGCAGGTCGGCCGCGTTGGCGCGGGCCCAGGTGGCGGTGGTGCGTTCGGCGGCCCGGGCCTGGCGAGTGGCTGTCACACGTTGCTCGCCGGTGGTGCCGGCGGCACCGGGGCGGCCGCGAAGGTAGCGGCGTTCGGCGGCCTGACGGCTGGCGACGCCTAGGGGATGGGCGAGGTCGGCCCAGCTGGCTCCCGCGTCTCGGGCGGTTTCGATCAGGCCGGTCTCCCAGCCGGCGAGCCGCTCGCGCACCTGCCGCAGCAGCATCAAGGTGGCCAGCGCCTGCTCCGGCCCGGGACCGGGATCCTCCGGCGTGTCCGGGGACTCTCGCTGGGCGTCGCGCAGGGCGTCGTCTATGGCGTTCAGGGCCGCCGCGGCGGCGAGGAACGACGCCGGGCTCTGGGCGTTCGGGCTGGTCGTGGGCGGTTGGTCGGCTGCGGTCACGGGCACCTCCCTCGGGTGTCATCGGTGTCATCCGATGGACGACATTCTTGTTTGTCATCCATTGGACGACATGGTACAACAGTGCCTGAGGCGCATTGGCAGCAACTGCCCTGAACCGCTGGAGGTGTTTTCACGATGTTGATGCGCACTGACCCCTTCCGTGAGCTGGACCGGCTGGCGCAGCAGCTGATGGGCCCGGGGACCTGGTCCCGGCCGTCGCCGATGCCGATGGACGCCTACCGCGAGGGTGACGAGTATGTGGTGGCCTTCGACCTCCCGGGCGTCACCGCGGACGCGATCGACATCGACGTGGAGCGGAACATGCTCACCGTCAAGGCCGAGCGCCGGCCGGTGGCGAAGGCCGACGACGTGCAGATGGAGCTGTCCGAGCGGCCCCTGGGCGTCTTCTCGCGCCAGATCGTGCTCGCCGACACCCTCGACACCGAGCACATCAAGGCCGATTACGACGCGGGCGTGCTCACCTTGCGCATCCCGATCGCCGAGCGCGCCAAGCCCCGCAAGATCTCCATCGGCGTCGGATCCGGCCGCAAGGAGATCTCCGGCTGACACCGGCCGGACGAGTGCGGAGGGCGGGCACCTGATCTCCCCCTCATCCCGCTCTCCGCACCCCCCGTCGGGCAGTTTCGAAGAAGAAGGGGCGGCGGCCGAGATGACTCTGCTACGCGAAGCGTTCCTCGGCCATGTGCAGGAACGCGGCGAGTACGACACTCCGGAGGAAGCCGAGCGCGCGGCCCGTGTGGTGCTCGCCCTCCTCGGCGCGCATCTGGTCGGCGACGTCCGCGCCCAGTTGGCGGCCCGCCTGCCCGAGGCGTTCGCCCTGATCCTGCTCAACCCGTTGCGCAGCGCGGAGCCGCTGCCCCCTGAGCGGTTCGTCCGCGCGGCCGCCGCGTGGATCGAGGGCGCCACCGAGCAGACCGCGGCCTGGGACGTCGGCGCCGTGCTGTCCACCGTCGCCGACGCCGCCGGCGAGGAACTGCTGGGCCAGATCCTGCTCCAGCTGCCCGCCGGCTACGACCTTCTCTTCGGCCGCCCCCAGCCCACCTGACCGTGCCGGGTGGTGCCGCACCCCGGCACCGCCCCACCCATCCTCGCTCCACGAAAGGCATGCACCGCAGTGATCTCCGACGCGCGCGTACCGCTCGCGCACCAGCAGCCGTACGGGACGGCGTATGAGCAGATGCTGGAGAGGGTCCGCTACGAAGGCGCCTATCCCACCCGCGAGCGGGCCGACGAAGCCGTTCGCCTGGTCCTCGCGGGGCTGGGGCGCCAGCTGGCCGGCGACGAACGCGTCGATCTCGCCGCCTGTCTGCCCCTGGAGGCCGCCCGCGTCCTCACCGCGCAGATACCCGACCCCCGGCCGCTGACCGGCTGGGCCTTCGTCAAGGACCTCGCCACCCGCACCGGTGCCTCCCTCGCCACCACCCGCTGGGACACCGGATCGGTCTTCTCCGCCGTCGCCGCCCACGCCGGCCCCGACCTCATCACCCGCGTCCTCGGCCGGCTCCCCACCGGCTACGCCCTCCTGTTCGGCCGCGCCGAACTCACCCCCGCCGCGTAGCGGGCCAGGCGCCGGCCTGTCCTCGTCCCGTCGTCCACCGGCTCGAAGTCGGTCGGCCGTCACGGGACCCGGCAGGTCGGCGCCGTCGGTCGCTGCGCGGTTCACCGCTGGGCATGGCCACGGACAGTGTCGCGGAAGGCGATCGGGGTCTGTCCGGTGCGCTGCTGGAAGTACTTGCCGAAGTGGGTCGCGCTGGGGAAACCGAGGTGGCCGGCGATGCGGGCGGCGGTCTGGTCGGTGTGGGCGAGCAGGCGTTTGGCTTCGAGGACGACACGGCGGTCGATGAACTCCTTGGCGCCGAGGCCGGCCGTGGCGAGGGTGGCGCGGGAGAGCGTACGGGCCGAGTAGCCGAGAGCGCCGGCGTAGTCCTCCACGCGGCGGGTGTGGGTGAAGTCCTTCTCGACGGCGTCGCGGAAGCGCAGATAGGCGGGGTGGGGTTCGGAGGCGGGGCCGCCCGCCGGCACCGTGAGGTGGGCGAGGCGAAGGACGAGGACGGACAGCAGGTGGCGCAGGGCCGCGGTGTGGATCTCCAGCGGCAGTTGTCCGAGTGCGTGGAATTCGGCGGTGAGGTGGTCGGCGGCCATGCCCAGGGCCGCGGCGTCGTCGGGCAGCGGGCGGTGCAGGACCGACGGGTGGGAGTCCCTTTCGGCGGCGGCGGTGGTGGCCGGGTCGAGGAAGTCCTGCCGGAAAAGGATCAGGGTGCCCTCGGCGTGGGTGAGGTCGCCCCACTGGTGGACCTGGCCAGGGCGTACCCAGAGCCAGGAGCCGGGGTCGAGGGCGAAGGCGGCGAAGTCGACCGTGTGTGACAGCGTGCCGTGGCCGAGCGTGAGCAGGTGGTGGAAGTCCGGGCGCTGGGGGAACGCGAGGTGCCTGCTCGGCATGCGGTGGCGCAGGTCGCTCAGGGAGAGCACCTCGACCCCCGCCGGGGTTCCCACGGGCGCGACGAAGGGGATCTCCGGGATCTCCCGGATGCCATCGTGTCGGTTTTTGGCCATCGGTAGTCGTGAGGGTATCAGTCCCTGCTGCTCAGCCCGCTTAGCTTTGAAGTGTCGCCCTTCAGGGCCGACGTAGCTGTCGGAAAGCGGTCATGAGAGGGGTGCGGGGCTGTCGCGGCCGGCCTGTACACCGAGGGCCGCTCCGCTCGATCAGTACCCGGCCACCGCGTCGTCCTGACTCCGCCCTCCCCTCCCCGCCCTTCCCCACCTGTGACATGCAAGGAGATCTCCCATGAGCGACGCGAAGAGCATCGTCGTCACCGCCGCCACCGAGCTGTTCGGCAAGAAGGACCCGAGCGCGGTGGACCGCTGGGTGTCCGCCGACTACACGCAGCACAGCGCCCTGGCCGCCGACGGCCCCGAGGCCCTGCGCGGGCTGGTCGCCGGCCTCGCCGACGACTTCCGCTACGACGGCGCCCGCGTCCTCGCGGACGGGAACCTCGTGGCCCTGCACGGCATCTACCACGGGTTCGGGCCCGAGCCGCTGGTCGGCTTCGACATCTTCCGCGTCGACGACGACGGCAAGCTGGCCGAGCACTGGGACGCCCTGACCCCGCTGGTCGAGAACACGGTCTCGGGCCGCTCGCAGACGGACGGCCCCACCGACGTCACCGACGTGGACAAGACCGAGGCCAACCGCGCCCTGGTCACCGAGTTCGCGCGGAAGGTCCTGGTCGGCGCCGACTACTCCGTGCTGACCGACTACATCTCCACCGAGACCTACGCCCAGCACAACCCGGAGGCCGCCGACGGCTTGGACGGGTTCGGCGCCGCTGCCGCGAAGTGGGCCGAGCAGGGCAAGAACCTGGTGTACACCAAGGTCCACAAGGTCATCGCCGAGGGCGAGTTCGTGCTGCTCCAGTCCGAGGGCGTCTTCGGGGTGCCGGTGGCGTACTACGACCTTTTCCGCGTCCAGGGCGGCAGGATCGTCGAGCACTGGGACGTCATCGCCCCCGTCCCGGCCGAACTGCCCCACACCAACGGCCTGTTCTGACCGACCCCGCCGCGCACCCCCGCAGGAGAACCCCGTGCCCGCCGCCCTGCCGCTGACCGCCTACCGCACCCGGATCGCCCTGGACGCGCCGTTCCGGCCCGCCCCGGCGATCTCCGCTCGCGCGCGGCGGTCCGACCTGGTCCGCGACGCGCTGCGGCTGCTCGCCGACGACCCGGCCTGGACGCGCATCGGGCTGCGGGGCGAGGAGGCCGGCCGCGTCGACGACGCGCGGGCACGGCGGCTCCTGCGCGCGGTCCTGACGGTGCGCGCCCCGGGGCCGTTTCCCGAGGAGACGACCCGGGCGCTGGACGCCCTGCTGGACAGCGAGCGGCTTGCCCGGCCCCTCACGGACGCGACCCGGCTGCCCCTGCTCGCCGAGGAATTCCCCCACACCACCTACCCGGCGGCCGGTCACACCGTGCTCTGGCAGGGCGACATCACCTCCCTCGGCGCGGACGCGATCGTGAACGCCGCCAACAGCGCCCTGCTCGGCTGCTTCCTCCCGCTGCACCCGTGCGTCGACAACGCCATCCACAGCGCCGCCGGTCCGCGCCTGCGCGAGGACTGCCACACGGTCATGTCCTTGCGGGGCGGCCGTGCGGAACCGACGGGAACCGCCAAGATCACTCGCGGCTACCACCTGCCCGCCCGCTACGTCCTGCACACCGTGGGCCCCGTCGTCGACGGCCCCCTGCTCCCGGAGCACGAACGGGCGCTGGCGGCCTCCTACCGCGCCTGCCTCGACCTCGCGGCCGAGGTGGACCACCTGCGCACGATCGCGTTCTGCGGGATCAGCACCGGGGTCTTCGGCTACCCCAGGACGCCCGCCGCGCGTACCGCCCTGGACACCGTGGCCGACTGGCTCGAAGAACACCCCGGGCGGCTCGACCGCGTCATCTTCAACGTGTACGGGGACGACGACCACGCCGCCTACGTCCACGCCCTCACCGAAGGAACCCGGCCCTGATGAACCAACCGGAATCCAGCCTGGAAGACGCCGCCGGAACGGTCCGCTCCTGGCTCGGGGCGGCCGACCGGGTGCTGGTCACCGCCGGGGCCGGACTGAGCGCCGCCGCCGGATACGACTACGGCGACGTCGACCGCTTCCGGGAACTCTTCCCGGCCCTGCACCGGCTCGGCCTGCGTTCGCGCTACATGGTCGGCGTGCCGCTGCCCCCGGCCCTGCTGTGGGGCTACTGGGCCGTCCACATCGACGACATCCGCTACGACCCCGCTCCCAACCCCCTCTACCAGCGGCTGCGCGCGCTCGTGGGCGACACGGAGCACTGGGTCATGACCTCCAACGTGGACGGCCTGTTCGCGCGCAACGGCTTCGCCCCGGACCGCGTCTTCACTCCGCAGGGCGACTACGGCCGCTACCAGTGCAGCACGCCCTGCACCCAGGCCACCTGGGACAGCGGACCACTGGTCGAACGCCTCCTCGCCGCGTACGACCCGGCCACCGGCGCCGTCACCGACCCCCAGGCCCTGCCCCGTTGCCCGAACTGCGGCGGCGAGGTCCAGATCAACGTCCGTATCGGCCCCGAGTTCATCGAGGCCCCCTACCGTCCCGCCGGGGACCGTCTCCAGAGCTGGCTGAGCACGCCCGGCGCCGGCACCCGCCTGGTCATCCTGGAAATCGGCGCCGGTTTCAACACGCCCGGCGTCATCCGGTGGCCCGGCGAACACCTCACCCGGCACACCCCTCACGCGCGCCTCATACGTGTCAACCCCACCCATCCGGAGGTCCCCGCCGACCTCGCCGACCGGGCCCTGTCCATCCCCGCCGACGCCGAGCGCCTGCTCGACGCACTCGACGCACTCGACGCGCCGGACCGGCACCCGACCCCACGGTGACCCGGACCCGCGACCGGGGTCAGTGGCCGCCGCTCGGGGGCTCGCAGTCGGTGCCGTCGGGGTAGCCGCCGAAGGCGTCCGCCCGGGTGGAGTCACCGCTCATCGTGCCCTCCACACACCAGGGGGAGGCGCCGATGACGATGAGGAAGCCGACCCCGGACCCGTTCCGGTACGTCCGCACCTTCCCGGCGGAGTAGCCGGCGCCGGTGAGCGCCTCGCGGACGCTGTCCGGGGCGAAGTCGCCGCGCCGACGCAGTGGTTCGAGGGCACTCCTGACGCGTCCGACGGCAGTGAGTCCCTCGCAGCGGCTCCGGCCGTGGAGCGGGATGGGATCCCTGAAGCCGTGGTTCTCGGCGTAGTGGTCGGTCGGCGGCGCGGTGGGGCGGGGGGTGGCGGTGGCCGTGGCCGCCGTCGGCTCGGGGCTCTCGCCGGGGCAGGGGAAGTCGGCCGGTGCGCTCGGCGTCGGGACGCCGGTCGGGGTGGGCCGCGTACGGCCGGAGGCGTCGCCGTCGTCCCCTGCCCGCTGCGTTCCGCACCCCGCCGCCAGCAGGACCGTCACGGCCAGCGGCAGCATCCCGAGCCGGGCCCTCGTCTTCCTTGACGTCGTCATCCCGCGATCCTCGCCCACGGCGCGGCGGACGTCATGAGTCCGCGTACTCATGGGCCACAAGCGCTCAGCCGGGTACGAGGGCGTCCCACCGGACGCGGGCCGGGCCGTCGTGCGTCAGGTTCTCGCCGTACGGCCGCGGTCAAGGGGCGGCGGCCCCCGGGCCGTACGCCGTGTCGAGCAGGGCCGGCAGGGCGGACGGGGTGATGCCGTAGCTCTGGGTGCCCACGGCCGCGAGGGCGCGGGTCGCCAGGACGGAGCCCGTCCGTGCGCAGCGCACCGCGTCCAGGCCCGCCGCCAGGCAGGACAGATAGCCCGCGCGGAAGGCGTCGCCGACGCCGGTCGGATCGACGGCCTCGGTCGCCGGGACCGCGGGCACGTCCACCGGCGGTTCGCCCGCCCGCTCGATCCGGCTGCCCTTCTCGCCGAGCGTGGTCACCCAGGTGCCGACCCGGGCCAGCACATCGGCGGCGGACCAGCCCGTCTTCTCCAGCAGCAGCCCGTGCTCGTACTCGTTGGTGAACAAGTGGTCGGCCCCGTCTACGAGTTCGCGGATCTGCGCGCCGTCGAGGCGGGCCAGCTGCTGCGAGGGGTCGGCGAGGAAGCGCGTCCCGGCCGCCCGGCACGCGCGCGTGTGCCGCAGCATCGCCGCCGGATCGTCGGCACCGACCAGCACCAGGCCGACACCGGCGGACAGGAACCCGGCGAGGTCGATCGAGGACGCCTCCGACATCGCCCCCGGGTAGAACGAGGCGAGCTGGTTGCCGTCCGGGTCGGTGGTGCACAGGAAGCGGGCCGTGTGGCGGGTGGCCGAGGTCCGCACCCCGCCCAGGTCCACGCCCAGCCCGGCCAGCCGGGCGCCGTAGTCGTGGAAGTCGGTGCCCACCGCCCCGACCAGCAGCGGACGGTGCCCGAGTCGGGCCAGCCCGTAGGCGATGTTCGCGGCGACGCCGCCCTCCCGGATGTCCAGGGTGTCCACCAGGAACGACAGGGAGACCCGGTCGAGGCGGTCGGCGAGCAACTGGTCCGTGATGCGGGCGGGGAACGTCATCAGATGGTCGGTGGCGATGGACCCGGTGACCGCGATCCGCACCGCGGAGGCCGGCGGGCGAGGGGGCATGGGGCGGGGTCTCCTTACCGGAGGGGAGTCGGGGCGGCGCCGCACCGCGCACCACGAGGGGGCGGTACGGCGCCGTACGGGGCGGGACGCGGACGTCAGCCCTCGGGGTGGTGGACGGCGAACACCGTGTAGGCGTGCGGGTCGGGCTTGGCCAGCGCCGCCGCGCGGTCCCGGTAGAGCTGCACGTCCGGGTCGTTCATGGTCTCCTTGATGGCGCGCTTGGTCTCCCACTGCGCGTAGTAGACGAGGCGCTTGCCGTCGAGGCTGGTGAGGATGTTGACGGAGATGCAGCCGGGACGGTGCCGGATGAACTTCTCGGCGCCCTCGCTGAGCACTTCGGCCAGCTCCGTCTGCTTCTCCGGCTCGACCTCGAAGACGTTGATCATCGCGAAGGTTCCGTCGTCGGTGCGGATGACGGTCTCGGACATGGTTCGTTCCCTTCTCATCGGGTTCACAGGAATCGGTGCACGGGAATCGGGTTCACGGGCATCGGGTCACGGGGCTTCACCCGGGTCGGTCCACGCCCGGGCCACCTCCACCGCCTGGGCGGGGTTGAGGCGGGGGTCGCAATGGGACACCGGGCCGGCGGCCCGGTCCGCGACGAGGTCGTACTCGGCCGGGTCGCCCCAGACGCACTCGTCGACGTCGTACGGCGTGGTCTCCAGGTGCAGTCCGGCGGGCGTCCCGCCGGCCCGCGCGACCACCGCCAGGAAGGTGCGCACCTCCTCGACCACCGTGCGCACCGAGCGGACCTTGGCGCCCGACGGCGACTTGACGGTGTTGCCGTGCATCGGGTCGCACAGCCACGCCACCGGGTGGCCGGCCTCGCGCACGGTGCGCACCAGCGGTTCCAGCGCGTCGCCGACGGCATCCGCGCCCATCCGCGCGATCAGGGTGAGCCGGCCCGGCTCGCGGCCCGGGTCCAGCCGGGCGCACAGGGCGAGCAGTTCCTCCGGCCGGGTCGTCGGGCCGATCTTCACCGCCACCGGGTTGCTCACCTGCGCCAGCATCAGCGCGTGCGGTCCGTCCGGCTGCCGGGTCCGCTCGCCGATCCACGGCAGGTGCGTGGAGGCCAGCAGGATGTCCCCGGCCGCGGTCCGCCGCAGCAACGGCAGCTCGTAGTCGAAGACCAGCGCCTCGTGGCTGGTCCACACCGGGGCGCCGGTGGGCAGGGCCCAGTCGCTGGTGCGCTGGCGCAGATAGGTCACGGCGCGGTGGGCGGCGTAGTAGCAGTCCAGCATGCGCCGCGGGTCGGGGCGGCGGGCGGCCGGCGTCGGCTCCGGGCCGTTGACCAGGTGACCCCGGTAGACCGGGAGTTCCAGCCCGCCGACGGTCTCGGTGGGGGCGCTGCGCGGTTTGGCGAACTGGCCGGCGATCCGGCCGATGCGCACCACGGGCTTCCCCGTGCCCGCCACCATCACACCGGCCAGGGCGTCCAGCAGTCCGGCCTTGCGCAGGACCGCCGAGGGCGCGCACTCCGCGGGGTCCTCGGCGCAGTCGCCGGCCTGGATCACCAGGCAGTGGCCGGTCGCCGCCTCGGCGAGCAGGGTCCGCAGCAGCCGGACCTCCTCCCCGCCGACCAGACCGGGCAGCCGGGCCAGTTCGGCGCGGGCCGCCGCGACCTGGACGGGGTCGTCCCAGGGCGGCTGCTGTTCGGCGGTGCCCAGATCGCGCGGGAAGTCCTCGTCGAGGTCGGCGAGGGGGTACTCCGCGGTCACGGTGTGCGCCGGGTATCCGGGATGGATCGCGGAGTGGGCTCCGGGGTGGGGCGCGGGGCGTGCGCCGGAAGGTGTTCCGGGGTGTGCTCCGGGTGGTGTCCCGGGGTGGGTCGCGGGGTGGGTCAGCCCCGTCACGGTCGTCCTCCTGCCGGTCGGCGCGGATGGTGGGGCGGGCGCTGCGGCGGCCCGGCCATCAGAACGGCGACTCGCCGGCGGACAGCCGCCGGGCCAGCGTCAGACCGTCCGCCATCGGCAGCAGGACCAGCTGGACACGCTCGTCCTTGCGGGCGTGCTCGTTGAACTCCTTGATGGCCGCCGCCTTCTCACCGGGGAGTTCGTCGACCACCTCGCCGTTGAAGAGCGTGTTGTCGACCAGCAGGAGGGCGCCGGGCTTCATCCGCGGCACCAGCTCCTCCCAGTAGTCGATGTAGCCGGGCTTGTCGGCGTCGATGAAGGCGAGGTCCAGGTGGGGTTCCCGGGGCAGGGCGCGCAGGGTCTCCACGGCCGGGCCGAGCCGCAGCTCGATCCGGTCGTCCACGCCGGCGCGGGACCAGAACTCGTGTGCCGTCGCGGTCCATTCGGCGGAGATGTCGCAGGTGATGAGCGACCCGCCGGCCGGCAGTCCGCGGGCCAGGCAGAGCGAGGAGGAGCCGGTGAAGGTGCCCACCTCGACCACCCGGCGGGCGCCGAGCAGCCGTACCAGGAAGGTCAGCAGCGCGGCCTCCTCGGGGGCGACGACCATGTGCGCCTGGTCGGGCACGAGGGCGCGGGTGCGCTCCGCCAGCTCCGCGAGGAGCGGATCGGGGGTCATCCTGCCCGCGGTGAGCAGGTAGTCGTGCAGCTCGGGGGTGAGCGCGATGTTCCGATGCGTTTCGTTCCGCAACACGGTTTGCTCCCGGTGGTCGTAGGGACGCGGGCACGGGCGGGGACGGAGTGCGTGGCGGTTCCGGGCCGCCGCCCCGGGACGGTCGGGGGCGGGTCCGGGCCGTTGCCCCGGCGGCGGGCCGGGCGCGGCGGGTCCGGGGTGGTGGCCGGCCGGGGGCCGCCACCGGTCTCCGGGGGGTGGGGTTCGGGCGGTCGGGTCAGACGGCCGCGAGGGCCAGGCTGGGCCAGGTGGCGTACGCGCGGCGGACGGCGTCGTCCTGCCGCGGCAGCCCGGCGGCGACCTGGCGCAGATCGCCGGGGCAGTGCAGTTCGAACCGGCGGCGGCCGGCGGGCCGTGCGCCGTCACGGACGAAGTACAGGACGGTCGAACCGCCCGGTCCGCCCTCGTGCGGGTTGTGGCCGCCCCCCTCCCACAGCAGTCCGGCCTCCGTGTGCCAGGCGGTGACCAGGTCTCGCAGCAGCGGTGGTGCGGGGCGGCGCAGGACGAACGCGGTGTGGTTCTCGAAGCCGTGCGCCGCCTCGGACACCTCGATCCGCCCCTCGAACGCGGGACTGTCGCGCGGGAAGAGGAACACCTCGACCGCGGGGTGCCGCCGTCCGTCCGGCAGATCCAGGCGGAGCCGGGTGATGTGCACCTCGCACCGGTCCGGGTCCAGCCCGTGGCGTTCGCTCAGCCGGCCCCGCACCACCGTGCTCGGCACGGTCGGCAGGGGTGCGAGACCGGCCCGCGCCAAGTCCCTGAGCCCCGCCGCGAGTGTGCTCGGGAAGAGCAGTACGGCGCAGTGGTCGAACACGCAGTCCCGTTCCACCAGGGATACCGCCGTACCGAGCGGGGGAACCGGCGTAAGAAGGGTGGCCGCCGGTGCGGTGGACGCGTAACGGGCGTCCCGGATCGTGTCGTCGAGTCTGCGCCGATCATCCTCGGAAAATGCTTCCACCATGGCGGAAACGCCAGGCGGAAACGGTATTTCATGGGTTTCTCCGGAGGGGTGGACGAGGGGCATCGATACCTCCTGCCGCTGGGTCGTCGAAATTCTGTGTCGCTCATCAGTCGCGGGGCAAGAGCATCTTGGCCGGTGGCTGTTCCGTACCGCCCGAAAAGCCGCCCGAGTCCGCTCACCCACCGCTCTGACCAGCGGGAACAGCAGATGTTCGCCCTTCTCGATGACCCTCATCGGAGGAGCCGATCATCCTCTTCGACGCAGGTTCCGGCCTCTTCGGGAAGTGGATTACGGCAGTCCTCTATTGAGATTCCTTACCGGTCGCTCGCCGGTGTATGACGGTGATACGGGCAATGCCGCAGCCGGGCGGGATTCGGCTGTGCCGATGAGTCTCATCGGAGCGGCCGATGCTCGGGGTCGAAGGCGTGGGAAAAGCCTCCCGGAACCCGCCGTGGACCGCCTTCATAGAGCTTCCTTATCGTCCGCTTCCGCGTCCGCCGGATCAGATTTCCTTATCGGCTCCCGCTGGACGGGGAATTCCGTCGCCCCGCAGAATCCGGTGTCGGCGAGCAGCGGCGGTTCCGCTGCCGCGAACGGAGGTTTCTTCGTGAACGCCCCCGCACATTCCCCGGATTCCCCGACGCCGCCCCGCACGTTCTGCGAGGCGCTGGAACTGGCCGCCGCCACCCGCGCGGAACCGGCCCTGTGGGACGGTGGTCACTGGCGGACCTGGCGGGACTGCCTGCGCCAGGCCGAACGGACCGCCGGCGCCCTGCACCGCCGCGGCTTCACGACCGGCGACGTCCTGGCGGCCCAACTCCCCAACTCCTGGGAGCTGGTGGTGCTGCACGCGGCCACCGCCCGGCTCGGCGTACTGCTCCTGCCGCTGCACTCCGCCTACGGCACCCGCGAGACCCAGGCCCTGATCGAGCAGTCCGGCGCGAGCGGGCTGGCCATCCGGGCCTTCCACCGGGGCCATGACCGGACCGGCGAGATCGTCACCCTGTCCGAGCGGTGCCCGTCCCTGCGGCACCTGTGGGTGAGCACGGCCGGAGCACCCACCGATCCCGGGCGCCCTGCCGGTGGCCTGCCCGAACTCGCCGAGCTTTTCGATCCACCGGCCGCACCGACACCACAGTCGGCACAGACGGCACAGACACCACAGTCACCACGGACGGCACCGACCGACCGGCTGCCGTCCCCGCCCGCGGACCCCCGTACGCCCCTGCTGCTCCTCGCCTCCTCCGGGACCACCTCGGCCCGGCCCAAGCTGTGCGTCCACAGCCACGCCGGGCTGCTCGGCAACGCCGCCGCCGTCGCGGCCGACGGGGGATTCGGAGCGGGGGACACCATCGTCTCCGCGAGCCCCCTCAGCCACGCCTTCGGGATGCTGTCGGTGCACCTCGCCCTGGTGACCGGCGGAGCCGTCGGCCTGTTCGACGGCTGGGACGCGCACCGGTTCGCCCGCGCCCTCGCCGCCACCTCGGCGACCACGGCGTTCGCCGTACCCGCCCAACTACGCGACCTGCTCGCCCTGCCGGCCGAGGCCACCACCGCCCCACCCGCCGGAGCCATGGCCCCGCCGGCCGAAGCCGTCGCCATCCCAGCCGAGGCCCCCATCCCGCCGGCCGGAGCCACCACCATCCCGTCGGCCGAGGCCACCGCCCCGCCGGCCCCGCGCCTGCGCGAGGTACGCACCGGCGGCGCGCCCGTCCCGCGCGAACTCGCCGACGCAGTACGGCGACGGCTGCGCGCGCGGCTCGTCGTCCAGTGGGGGATGACCGAGGTCGGCGCCGGCACCTACACCCGGCCGGACGACCCGCCCGGGGCCACGGCCACCATCGGCCGCCCGGCATCCGGCGCGCGGGTGCGGGTACTGGCCCCGGACGGCGGCCCGGCGGCCGAGGGCGCGACCGGCGAACTGCAATACCGCAGCCCCTACATGTTCGACGGCTACTACCGGGCCCCCGAGCGGACCGCCGCCGCCCTCACCCCCGACGGCTGGCTGCGCACCGGCGACCTGGCCGCGCTCGGCCCGGACGGCTCCGTCCACTACCGGGGCCGCGCCGACGAACTCCTCAACCGCGGCGGGCTGAAGTTCAGCGCGCTGGAGGTCGAGGAACTCCTCGACGACCTCCCGCAGCTCGCCCAGCACGCCGTCGTGGGGCGGCCCGACCCCCGGCTCGGCCAGCGCTCCTGTCTGCTGGCCGCGCTGCGCCGGGGCACGCACCTCACCCTTGAGGACGTGACCGGGCACCTGATCCGCAAGGGGCTGGCGACCTACAAGCTGCCCGAGCAACTGGTGCTCGTCGACCGCCTCCCGACCACGGTCACCGGCAAGATCGCCCGCGCCCGGCTGCATACGATCCCGCTGCCCCCGCTCCCCGAGCCGCCCCGGCGCGGAGCCTCCCGGCCCGTACCGGAGACCGCACGATGAGCCCGGTCGGACACCCGCTCACCGCGAGGCACCCGGCCCCGCGGCCCCTTGACGGGACGGCCTCAGCCGCCGAGCTGCTTGCGCAGCACCGTCTGCAACCCGATCAGGTTCGGGTTGGTGGAGTTGCGGTCCAGCCACGTCATCGTGACCGGTGTCCGCAGGTCGGCGTCCTCGACGCGGACCACGGCCACCTCCCGCCGCTCGGCCTGGGCGCGCACCGCGAGCGCCGGCAGCAGCGCGCAGCCCATGCCGGCCGCGACGCACGCCCCCAGTGTGCCGATGCTCGACACCTGGGCGACCGGCTCCTTGGCGACCGGCGCCGCGAAGACGCCGTCGTACATCTCCCGGAAGCCGCACCCCCGTTCGGTGGCCAGAAACGGCTCCCGGGACAGGTCCGCGAGCGGCGCCCGGCCGCGTTCGGCCAGCGGATGCTCCGGCGGGACGATGACCACCAGGGGCTCCTCCGCGAGCGTCTCGGCTCGCAGACCGGCGTCCGCCGGCGGATCGCCGAAGGTCAGGCACACGTCCAGGTCGCCCCGGCGCACCGCCCGGTACAGCTCTCCGCGGTTGTCCTGGGTCACCCGCACCCGCGCCTCCGGATACAGCGACCGGTAGCGCGAGAGCACCCCGGGCAGCAGGTTCAGCCCCACCGTCTCCAGCGCGCCGACCGCCACCTCCGAACCCGGCCGGGCCACCGCCCAGCGCGCCTCCTCCAGCAGCTTGAGGATGCGTTCGGTGTACTCCGACAGCACCTTCCCCTGCGGCGTCAGCCGCACCCGCCGCTGCGAGCGGTCCAGCAGCTCCACACCCAGGTCGCGCTCCAGCGCCTGGATCTGGTCACTGACGCTGGACTGCGCGTAGTGCAACTCCTTCGCCGCCTGAGTGACGCTGAGCGTCCTGGCGACCGTTTCGAACGTCCGAAGATGTCGTAACTCCACGGCCCGGCTCCCCCCTTGCTGAACTATCGGCTGAGCCGATGTTACCCATAGGGCATTCCCGCCGTCACCAGCGACAATTGCCCATTCCGGTCCGCTTGAATGGTGGGTGCCGCTCCCAACTCATGGGATGTCACGGCGAATTCCCGAAATCGAAACGAAGGAGCGCACATGTCGACGCAGGCGGAACCGCAACGGGCTTCCGTCGCACCGGCACGAACCGACAAGCCCTCCCGGACCTTGCTGATCGGCCTCTCGCTCGGCTACTTCATGGTCCTGCTGGACATGACGATCGTCTCGGTGGCGCTGCCCGCCATCTCCAGTGACCTCAACGTCGGGCTCAGCGGTCTGCAATGGGTCACCAACGGCTACACCATCACGTTCGCCGCCCTGCTGCTCACCGCCGGCTGGCTGTCCGACCGCTACGGCGGCCGCCGCATCTTCATCTGGGGTCTCGTCACCTTCGGCGTGCTCTCCGGCATCTCCGCCGCCGCGACCACGCTGGAGGCGCTGGTCGTGCTGCGCCTGGCGCTCGGCGTCGCCGGCGCGCTGCTGCTGCCGGCCTCCCTCGCCGTGATCACCAACGCCTACACCAACCCCGCCGACCGGGCCCGCGCCGTGGGCAACTGGGCGGCGATCACCGGCGCGGCCCTCGCCGCCGGACCGCTGGTCGGCGGCGCGCTCACCGACTCGGTGGGCTGGCGGGCCATCTTCCTGGTCAACGTGCCGCTCGCCCTGGTCAGCCTCGTCATCACGGTGCGGCTGGCCCCCGAGACCGTCCGCAAGCAGCGCAGCGGCCTCGACGTCACCGGCCAGCTCAGCGCGGTCGTCGCCCTGGGCGCCCTGGTCTACGCCCTGATCGAGGGCCCGGACAAGGGCTGGGGCGCCGGCCTGGTGGTGGGCGCCCTCGTCGTGACCCTCGTCGCGGCGGCGGTGTTCCTCGTCGCGGAGTCCCGCGCCGGCGACGCGGCGATGCTGCCGCTGCGCATGTTCCGCAGCCGCGGCTTCTCCTCCGCGCTGGGCGCCGGTCTGCTCGCCAACTTCGGCCTGTCGGGCCTGCTGTTCGTGCTGTCGCTGTACTTCCAGGAGAGCCGCGGCTACTCCTCCTTCAGCGCCGGCCTGGCCTTCCTGCCGCTGACCCTGCCCACCGCCTTCAACCCCATCTACACCGGACGCCTGGTCGGCCGGATCGGCCCGCGCCGGCCCGCCACCACCGGCTTCCTGCTCATGGG
Organism: Streptomyces sp. NRRL S-31; assembly: GCF_000718775.1. Taxonomy (GTDB): domain Bacteria; phylum Actinomycetota; class Actinomycetes; order Streptomycetales; family Streptomycetaceae; genus Streptomyces. The sequence continues at coordinate 18,442 of NZ_JOCB01000034.1, read as the reverse complement.
CGTCGGCGCGCTGCTCCAGGCGCCGTTCACCGGGAACGACGCCCTGGCGCTGACGGCCACCGTGGTCGGCCTGCTCGCCTTCGGCTTCGGTGTCTCCTTCGCCCTGCCCGCGCTCGTCGCCGGCACGGTCAGCTCCGTACCCACCGAGCTGGCCGGCATTGGCTCCGGCGCGCTCAACTCCGCCCGCCAGATCGGCGCGTCGCTCGGCGTCGCCGTCCTCGGTGTGGTCCTCAACCTGTCCTCGACCAACGCCGACGGCACCCGTTGGGCGCTGGTCGTCGGCGGCGTGGCCCTGCTCTTCGGCGCGCTCGTCGCCGTGACGGGACTGCGGGGGCGTACCGCCGCCTGACCGCACGCACCGCGTGCGTGGACAGCGGCCGTGACCGACCCCGTCCCGACGTGCAGCGCCCTGCCGTCCTGCCCCAACCCCAGGAGGAGCAATGGCAACCGCACCACCGTCCGCCCGGCCCCCGGCCGGCCAGTCGGGCCTGCACGTCGACGGGGTCGACCACCTCGCCTTCGTCACCTGGAAACCCCGCGCCACCGTCGACTTCTACACCGGCGCCCTCGGCATGCCGCTGGTGCACGCGATCACCGCGACCGGCTGGGTCACCGAGGACTACCCGGACTTCGTCCACTTCTTCTTCGACATGGGCGCGGGCAACCGCATCGCGTTCTTCTACTACTTCGGCCTGCCGGAGGAGGACGCCCCCAGCGACCTCATGCACCGCTCCCGGCACCTCGCCTTCCATGTCGACACCGAGGAGGAACTCCTCGCCTGGCGGACGCGCCTGAAGGCGCACGGGGTGCGGGTCACCCGTCCGCTCGCCCACGAACTCATCGAGTCCATCTACTTCGACGACCCCAACGGCATCCAGCTGGAGATCACCCGGCCCCTGCGCGAGATGGGCCCGATCGACTCCCGGGACGCGGAACTGACCGTCCGCGCGCTCGCCGACGTCGCCGAGTCGCCCCGCCCCACGGTCCAGGCGCTGTGGCAGCGCAAGGCCGAACTCGTCCGCAAGAGCACGGAGGTGGAGGCGTGAGCCTGGCCCTGTACGTCCTCGACGTCCCCGAGTTCGAACCCGTCGTCCACACGGCCGAGGACGCCGGCATGAGCGTCGAGCGCCGCGGCGACTACCTCCGGCTGAGCACCACCGAGGAGGAGATCGTGCTGAGCCGCGACCCGGACGCGATCCGCACGGCGCTGTGGCACGCCGCCCTCACCGGCGGCCTCGACGGCCGCATCGTCTCCTTCACCTCCGACACCCTCCACCTCGCCAAGGAGACGTCATGAGCGAGCAGCCCCGCACCGACCCGGCGCGCCGTCATCCGGTGCTGGTGGCGGGCGCGGGCCCGGCCGGCCTGAGCGCCGCCCTGGCCCTGCGCGCGGCCGGCCTGCCCGCCGTGGTCCTGGAGCGCCGTACGGAGGAGACGGTACGGCCCGGCAGCCGGGCCGCCTATCTGCACGGCGCCTCCCTGCGCGAACTGGAGCGGCTGAGCCCCGGGCTCGGCCACGAGGTCGCCGGCCGCGGCCTGATGTGGGCGACCAAGCGGTCGTACTGGGCGGGCAAGGAGGTCTACACCCGCACCTACCCGCTCCTCACGCGCGAGGGACTGCCGCCGTTCACCAGCCTGCCGCAGGTGATCACCGAGGACCTGATGGTCACCGCGTGCCGCAAGGCGGGGGTCGAGTTCCACTGGGGCGTGCAGGTGGCGTCCGCCGAGTCCACCCCCGACGGGGTCCGGCTGACGGACTCGACGGGCCGCGAGTGGCTCGCCGACTACGTCATCGCGGCCGACGGTTCCCGCTCGGTGCTGCGCTCCGCGATCGACAGCCCGCTGGAGGGGCCCCGCTCGCGCAACACGTTCGTGGTGGTCGACCTGGAGGACGACCCGGCCAACCCCATGCCCGTCGAGCGGGTCTTCCACTACCGGCACCCCCGCGTCGGCGGCCGCAACGTGCTGACCGTGCCCTTCGCGGGCGGCTGGCGCGTCGACCTCAACCTCCTGGTCCGCGACGACCCGGAGCGCTACGTCTCGCCGGAGGGCCTGCGCCGCTGGATCCCGCGCATCCTGCCCGAGGCGTACGGCGAGCGGGTGCGGTGGGTGTCGACGTACCGGTTCGCCCAGCAGGTGGCCGCCCGGTTCACCGACGCCCACCACCGGGTGCTGCTGACCGGCGAGGCCTCCCACCTGTTCGCGCCGTTCGGGGCGCGCGGCATGAACTCCAGCATCCCGGACGCGGTCGGCGCGGCGGACGCGGTGGCCGAGGCCCTCCAGGCCCGCGACGCGGGCGCGGCCGGAGCGGCGGTGGCCCGGTTCGCCGCGGAACGCAAGGAGGCGGCGATGTACAACCGCGCCTGCGCCAGCGGGGCCCTGGAGCACATGCTGGCGCACCGGCCCTCCCTGTGGCTGCGCCAGCGGGCCGCCGCGGCCGTGGCCACCGCCGGGCGGCGGGCCGGCGCGTGGCTGGACTCCGCGCCCTACGGGCCGAAGCTGGCCGCGCGCGGGGCCGCACGCAGCTCGTACTGACGGGGCTCGTGGCCGCCGGCCGGCCACGCCCCACCCTCGAAAGACCGCCTCCGACGGCGGCGTGGCGGGACCGGTCCAACCCCCCGTGCCGGTTCACGGCCCCGCCGCCGTCGGAGGCACGAGCATGCCGTGGACGGGAGCGACGGCGACGGGAACGACACGGGGTACGACGGCGACGGGAACGACACAGGGATGCGACGGGGGCCGGGACCCGGCGCGACGGGCAGAACAGGCGAGCCGGGCGGGACCGGCGGGACGGGTACCGTCGACCCGTGGGCGGGGCCGCCCCGCTCACGGCGGGGACAGCGGGGCGCCCACCAGCGTGGCGCGGGCCGCGGCCCGCGCGGCGTCGACGACGCACGAGCGCACGGTGGGGGCGAAGGCCAGGTAGACGGGGAGCGGCGCGGGCGGCGGGCCCAGGGTTCCGGGCGGGGCGGGCCGCAGCTCGGGATGGCTGTGGTGCGCGGTCTCGTCCAGCGCCGTGCAGGCGAGCCCCGCCTGCACCGCCGCCCGTACCGACAGCGGGTCGGCGCTCCAGGGGACCGAGCGCCAGGCGACGCCGTTCTGGGCGAGCGTCTCGACGATCCGGATGCTCAGGGCCGAGCGGCCGCCGGTCAGCGCGACCGGGACACGTTCCCCGGGCCCCAGCCGGACGTCTCCGAACCAGCCGAGGCGCAGCCGTCCGAGCATCTCGCTGCGGGGCGTCTCGGTGCCGAGCAGCAGCGCCGCCTCCAGCTCGCCGTCCGCGACCCGGTCGACGAGCGCGGTGCTGAGTCCGGTGACCATGCAGCAGCGGATCTGCGGGTGTTCGTCGGCGAGTTGGACGAGCATGCTGCCCAGGCCCTTGGCGAAGTGGATCGAACAGCCCATGGTGAAGGAGTCCTGGCTGCGGATCGCCGAGAGTTTGCTGAGGACTTCGTTGTTGAGCAGGATGACCCGGCGTGCGTGCGCCACCAGTTCCCGTCCGGCCGGCGTCAGTCGTAAGGGGCGCTTGGCCCGCTGGAACAGCGGCGCCTGGATGATGGACTCCAGCCGCTGTATCTGCTGGCTGACGGTCGGCTGGGTGACGTGGAGCGCTTCCGCGGCACGGGAGAAACCGTCCTCCTTGACCACGGCCAGGAGAGTCCGCAGGAGCTTCACTTCGATGTCGCGCTCCACCACTGCCTCACACCTTTTCCGGTCGCAGCGGCCGGAAACATGCGGCTGGCCGGGCCGGTGGTACGGCGACTGGGGAGGAAGCGGAAGCAGAAACGTTTCTGGATGCACGACGACAGAACATGGGCGGCCCCCCGCAGCTCGCGTTATCCGATGGTGATGTGCGGAAGCATTGATACCCGATCGAGCGGATGTGCGACGAGACTCTCTTCGTGGGAAAAGGCGAGAAATAGCCGGTTTGTTCCCATGATTTTGCCGCTTCTTGAGCTGTCGCGCGGGTGCGTGCGGCGGCCGCTGTGATACCCAACGGGCCGGACCGTGAAACGCGCGCGGGTCGGCGCCCGCCCTCATGGCCGAACATCGCCGTGCGCACCGGCCGGCGGCCGGCCGCTGGGCCGTCGCGGCGGAGCCGTGACCGCGCACCCGCTCCGGCACATCCCGTCAGGAGGCGTCCGAGGGTGACGCGCCGGCGGGATCCTGCCCGATCGGCGCCCGACTCTGCACCGAGGACGCGTCATCGGGGTCACACCCGGGAAGGGTTCGACGGAACTCACACCGATGTGCTTCCATGATCGACAGGAGTGCTGGTGCCACGAGGAGGTCGCACCGTGCCGGAGCTCTCAGTGGCCGATACGGTCGGGATCCTGCGTCGCCCCGGCGTACGGCCCCGGTACAACAGCGCGGGGCTCGGCTGGGAGCACGCCTATGTCTCGTCCCAGCGGGAACGGCCCTACCGGGCGACGTTCGATCTCGCCCCCACCCATCTGCTGATCCTGCACCTCACCGGACCCGTGACCGTACGGCGTGGCCGGGACGGCGAGGCCCGGTCGCGGGTGGTCCCGGCCGGCGGCCTGTTCCTCCAGCCGGCCGGCCGGGAGCTGACCGTGGAACTGGGCGGTGGTCTCGACACGGTGCACGTCTATCTGACGGACGACACCCTGCGCGAGGCCAACGACGGACGACCGGTCGAGCTGGCCGAGGAGACGGGCTTCACCGATCCGCTCGCCGAGCAGGTCGTGATCGCGCTCGACGGCACCGTGCGCCGCTGGGAGCCGGCCGCCCGCACCTACGTGGACCAGCTGACGGGCATGCTCGCCGCCCAGCTCGTCCGGCGGCACGCCGTCCGCCCCGCGCCGGCGCCGACCACGCGCGCCGGGCTGTCCGACCGTCAGCTCACCGCCGTACGGGATCTCATGCGGGAGCGGCTCGCCGAACCCCTGCCGATCACGGACCTGGCCGCGGCGGCCTCGCTCAGTTCCAGTCAGTTCACGCGCCAGTTCCGCGCGAGCACCGGGCAGTCACCGCACCAGTACCTGCTGGGGCTGCGCCTGGACCACGCCTGCCGGCTGCTGCGCACCGGGTCCGCGCCGATCGCGGAGGTGGCGGTCGACTCCGGGTTCTCCCACCAGGAGCACCTGACCAGGGTGATGCGGGCCCGTCTCGGCACCACACCGGCGGTCGTACGGCGCGAGGGGTGAGCGGGCCGCCCCCGGACCGGCACGGCGGCGACGCCGTACCCGCCGCGGGGGCGGCGGATCACCGCGGGCCGCGCACGGTCAGCGGCACGGGGGTGACTGCGGTGATCCGGTCCACCGTCACACCGGGCGCCGTCTCGACGAGTTCCAGTCCCCGCCCGGTGACGTCGAGGACGCCCAGGTCGGTGATGACACGGTCGACACAGGCCCGTCCCGTCAACGGCAGCGTGCACTCCGGGACGATCTTGCAACTGCCGTCCTTGGCGAGGTGCTCCATCAGCACCACGACCCGTCCGGCGCCGTGCACGAGGTCCATGGCCCCGCCCATGCCCTTGATCATTCGCCCCGGTACGGCCCAGTTGGCCAGATCGCCGCGCGCGGAGACCTGGAGCGCGCCGAGGACGGCGGTGTCGATGTGACCACCCCGGATCATGGCGAAGGACAGCGCAGAGTCGAAGAAGGAGGCACCCGGCAGGACCGTCACCGTCTCCTTGCCCGCGTTGATGAGATCGGCGTCGACCTCCTCGGGTTCCGGGTACGGCCCGACCCCGAGCAGGCCGTTCTCGGAGTGCAGGACGACATCGACGTCCGGCGGCATGAAGTCGGCCACGAGGGTGGGCAGTCCGATGCCGAGGTTGACGTACGTGCCGTCGCGCAGCTCCCGTGCGGCGCGGGCCGCCATCTCGTGTCTGCTCCAGCTCATCGTGCGCGCACCGTCCTCTTCTCGACCGGCTTGTCCGCGGCCTGCTCCGGGGTCAGCTCGACGACACGCTGGACGAACACGCCCGGCACGTGCACCGCGTCGGGATCCAGCTCGCCGGGCTCGACGAGTTCCTCCACCTCGGCCACGGTGATCCGGCCGGCCATGGCCGCCAGCGGGTTGAAGTTGCGGGCCGCCCGGTGGAAGACGAGGTTGCCGTGACGGTCGCCGCGCGCGGCCCGGACGAGGGCGAAGTCGGTCCTGACGGCGTGCTCCAGCACATGTTCCACGCCGTCGAAGACGCGAACCTCCTTGGCCGGCGAGGCCACCGCGACCGAGCCGTCGGCGCCGTAACGCCAGGGCAGGCCGCCCTCGGCCACGGCGGTGCCGACACCGGCCGGGGTGTAGAACGCGGGAATCCCGCTGCCCCCGGCCCGCAGCCGCTCGGCTAGCGTCCCCTGCGGGACCAGCTCGACCTCCAGCTCGCCCGCGAGGTACTGGCGGGCGAACTCCTTGTTCTCACCGATGTAGGAACCGGTGACCCGCGCGATGCGGCGCGCCGCCAGCAGGACACCGAGACCGCGTCCGTCGACGCCGCAGTTGTTCGACACGACGGCGAGGTCACGGGCTCCGGACTCGTACAGCGCGCCGATGAGCACCTCCGGCACCCCGCTCAGCCCGAAGCCGCCGACGGCGAAGGATTGTCCGTGCGTCACGTCGGCCAGTGCCTCCGCCGCGCCGGCCACCCGCTTGTCCACGCTCACCGCCCCAGGACGTGGCGGAGCGCGGCGAGCAGTCCGTCCAGGGCCTCCCGCCCCGTCTCGGGCGGGGTCGCGCGCCGCCACGCCACGTGGGCGTCCGGGCGCACCAGCAGGGCGCCGCCCTCCGCGATCTCGCTCACCCGGCTCCACTCGCCGTAGGAGTCACGGGCGCCGTCGTCACCGATCCGCACGAAGCGCAGCGGTATCCCCAGTTCCTCGCGGCACGCTGCGGCCGCCTCCTCCCAGACTCCGCCCGACCGTCCCGTCAGGACGGTGAACTCGCCCTTGCCGACCACGTCGAGCGTGGAGATCCGCCTGCCGTCGCCGTCGACGAGCCAGGCGTGGGGGAGCTTGGCGCCCGGGCGGGTCGTCGGCCGGGCCACCAGCTCGCGGTCCTCGCCCCAGACCTCCTCGGGCGAGTCGTCGGCGACGACCGCGCCCGAGACGTAGCGCTGGTTCATCTCCACACCGTGCGCGTTGAACTCGAAGTTCTTGAGCTGGATGGCCTCCTCCAGCTGACGGCGCCGCTTGGCGCCCTCGGCGGTGCCGGCCCGCAGCGCGTCGAGCCCCTGGGCGATGGTCTGCTCGTCGCCGTCGGCACCGACGCCGAGGGTGTCGAAGATCGGCCCGAACTGGTCGCGGCTGAGGTTGGCGCGCTCCACGATCTGCCGCCCCACCGGGGCGCGTTCGGCCGTGTAGCTGTCCAGCAGCGCCGGTCCGGCCTCGCCGCGGACCACCATGGCGAGCTTCCAGGCGAGGTTGTAGGCGTCCTGCACGGAGGTGTTGGAGCCGAGGCCGTTGGACGGCGGGTGACGGTGGACGGCGTCGCCCATGCAGAAGACCCGGCCGGAGGAGAAGGACGAGGCGTAGGCGTGGTTGACGGTCCACAGGGCGGTGGAGGTGATCTCCACCGGCAGGTCCGGTACGCCGATCAGGTCGCGCACGATCCCGCGCGCCGTCTCCTCGTCGACCGCGGGCGGCGGCTGCTCGATGTCGTAGCCCCACACCAGCAGCCACTCGTTCCACGGCCGGACCATACGGACCAGGCCCATACCGATGCCACCGGTCGCCGCGCCGGGCCGCAGCACCCAGTACAGAACGCTGGGACGGTGCGCGGTGTACGCGGAGAGATCGGCCTTGAAGCCGATGTTCATGCTGCCGGCCTTGCCCATCCGTCCCTCGACCGGCAGACCGATCTGCTCGGCGACGGTGCTGCGTCCGCCGTCGGCCCCGATCAGATACCGGGCCCGTACGGTGAACTCGTCGCCGCGGATCCGGTCGCGCAGCACGGCCGTGACGCCGTCCGCGTCCTGGGTGAGGCTCAGGAACTCGGTGTCGAACCGGACCTTGGCACCACGGGCCGCCGCGTTCGAGGTGAGGATCGGCTCCAGGTACGTCTGCGGCAGGTCGAGCATCTGGCAGGGGCTGGTGGAGGCGTACTCGGTCAGCGAGTACGGTCCGGTGCCCCAGCTGCGGATGCGGCCGATCTCCTCGCCGGCCAGCGCCGTGCACAGCACCGTGTCGCCCATCAGGTGGGGCGGGCTGCCCTGGGCCAGCGCCTCGTCCTCGACGCCGAGGTCGCGCAGCACCTCCATGGTGCGCTGGTTGGTGATGTGCGCCCTGGGGGTGTTGGCGAGCCAGCCGTACTTGGTGACCTGGAGGGTGCGGATGCCGTAGCTGGCCAGCAGGAGGGCGGCCGTGCCGCCGGAGGGTCCGCTGCCGACGACGAGGACGTCGGTGTCGTAGTCGTGCGCGGTGGTCGGGGTCATGCTGAGGTGCTCCTGGATCGGTCGGTCAGCGGGGCGATGCGGAAGGTGTGGTCCAGGCGGCGCCACTCCCCGTCGAGGCGGCGGCCGTCGGGGGTGGGTCCGGTCTGCGGGGCGAAGTCGACGATCAGCGGGTCCTTGACGCCGAAGACCGTGTCGCTGTCCAGGTAGGCACCGCCCGCCACGAACAGCTGCGTGACCAGGCGGTGGTGGCCGGGCGCGTCGATCATGAAGTGGAGATGCGGCGCGCGCTGGTGGTGGCGGCCGACCGTGGTGAGCAGCCGCCCCACGGGGCCGTCGCCCGGAATGGGGTACTCCGAGGGCAGGATCGACCAGAAGGTGAGCCGCCCCCGGGCGTCGGTGCGCAGCCGGGCCCGCAGGACCGGCTCGTCCAGGTCGGGGAGCTGGACGTCGTAGAAGCCGTCCTCGTCCGACTGCCAGACGTCGACGACCGCGTCCGCGACGGGCGCGCCGGAGGTGTCGGTGACCGTCACGTCCACCCACAGCGGCGTGCCCGGCAGACCGCCGGAGATGTCGTCGCCGTGCGCGGCCTCGGGCGGGTCCTCCACGTAGAAGGGGCCCAGCACGGCGGACGGGGTGGTGTCGGGGGTGCGGGAGTTGGTCAGCAGGTCCACGGCGCTGGACACGCCCAGCACGTCCGAGAGCAGGACGAACTCCTGCCGGGTCGGTCCGCAGAGCTGACCCGTCCGGGTGAGGAAGTCGATCGCGTACCGCCACTCCGCGTCCGTGACGTCCTGCTCGGCCACGAAGGAGTGCAGCTGCCGTACGAGGTTCGTGAGCAGGGTGCGGGCGCGCGGGTCGGGCGTGTGCGCGAAACTCGCCACGACCTGTTCGGTGAGCTTGGCCAGGGTGGCGGCGGTGGTGGCGGGACCTGTCGGCCGGCGCCCGTGCCAGGCGTCGGCGAGCAGGCCCGAGATGCCCTCGGCGGTCAGCTCACGAGGGTTCGGGTACGGCGTGGCCACGGCCTGCTCGGCCGCGCGGGCCAGGTCGGCTTCGGGCATGCCGAGGTCGCGCAGCGAGGTCGGTCCGCCCAGCGCGGCGACCAGGTCGTACACGCCGCTCGGGGCGTCCGGCACGTCCAGGGCGCGGGCGATGCGGCGCATCGCGTCCGGGGCCGCGGGCGCGTTGTAGGCCATGGCGTGCGGCAGGATCACCGTGTGCGTCTCGGCGTGCGGCAGGCCGAAGGAGCCGCCCAGGGTGTGGCAGAGCTTGTGGTGCAGGCCCATGCCCACCGTGGCCAGGCAGGTGCCGGCGAGCCAGGCGGCCTGGAGCAGGTCGGCGCGGGCCTCCCGGTCCGCCGGGTCGGCGGCGAGCCGGGGCAGAGCCCGCGCGATCCGGGAGATCGCGTCGAGGGCCCGGGCGTCGGTGACCGGCTCGGCGTCGGGGGAGTACAGCGCCTCCACGGCGTGCGCCATCGCGTTCACACCGCTCGTCACCGACAGGGACAGGGGCAGCGAGAGGGTGAGGTCGACGTCGTAGACGACGGTCTCGGGCAGGATGGCGGCCGAGGACCGGGTGACCTTGCGTCCCTCCTGGGTCTCCCCGAGGACCGGGGTCACCTCGGAGCCGGCGTACGTGGTCGGCACGATCACCTGCGGGAGGCCGGTGCGTACCGCCAGGGCCTTCGACAGGCCCGTCGTCGAACCGCCGCCGACGGACACGAGGCAGTCGGCGTCGGCCTCCCGGAGCAGGGTGAGGGCCCGTTCCGTCACCTCCACCGGTGTGTGCATGGCGGCGCCGGTGAATTCGGCGGCCACGAGCCCGCCCAGCGCGTCCCGGACACGTGCGGACGCCTCCGCGAGCGAGGGACCGGACAGCAGCAGCACCCGCGTGCCGCCCAGCCGCCCCACCTCCTCGGCGAGCCGGCCGACGGTACCGGAACCGAAGACCACTCGTGCGGGATGGGATGTGTGCACGAACGTCCGCATGTGGGCATCGCCTCCGCGAGTCGGTCGGGGTGCGGTTGTGCTGCACCACCGAGTCTGCGGACCACGAGCGGGTGAACTCCTGCACGATCGAGGCGTGTTGCTGCACAGATCGCGCACCACGGGTGGGTACGGCGGCCCCGAGCGGACCGTGGACGGGACGGGAGGGAGCGGCTGCGGGCGTACCCGGGCGGGCGGGGCGGGTCAGCCGCCGCCGGTGGCCGGTCGGTCGCCGCCGGTCTCCTCGGCGCCCCGGCGCGGGCGCAGCAGCGTCGCCGCCAGCAGCGCGGTCGCGGCCAGGCCGGCCGCCGCGATCACCGACACCGCGGTGAAGCCCCGGTCGTAGGCGTGCTGTGCCGAGTGCAGCACCGCGCGGGCGGTCCGGGACGGCAGCTGTGTCATGACGTCCTCCGCCGCGGCGAACGACTCCTCGGCGCGGGCCCGCTGGTCCTGGGACAGGCCCGGCACCGGCGGCAGGCCCGTGCGGTACACGGCGGTCAGGACGGTGCCGAGGACGGCGACACCGAGTCCCGCGCCGAGTTCGAAGGACGTCTCCTGGATGGCCGCCGCTTCCCCGGACCGCTCGGGCTGCGCGGCGCCCATGATGGAATCGGCGCCCAGGGTCATCACGATGCCGGCGCCGTACCCCGCGGCGAGCAGCGGGACGAGCAGGACGCCGTAGTGCCCGGTGTCGCCGACGGCCGCGATGGCGGCGTACGCGACGGCGAACAGGGAGAGCGCGCCGGTCAGCGCCCAGCGGTTGCCCCACCGGTTCGCCGCCCAGGGGGCCGTGACCGCGCCGAGGGCGTTGGCGCCCGCCAGCGGCATCAGCGCGAGCCCGGCGCGCACCGGCGAGTACTCGCCCACCTGCTGGAGCCACTGGGTGAGGAAGAACAGCAGGGCGACATAACTGCCGAAGCAGCCGATGACGCACAGCGTGGCCGTGGTGAAGCGACGGTCGCGGAAGAGGGCGAAGTCCAGCAGCGGCTCCGGGATGCGTCGTTGCCGCCGGACGAAGAGGTGGATCAGGGCGGCGCCGGCGAGGGCGGTGACGACGATCACGGTGTTCAGCCCGGCGTGTTCGCCGGCCTGCTTGAGCGCGTAGACCACGCCCGCCAGACCGGTGACCGACAGCGCGACGCTGGCCACGTCCCAGCGGCGGGGCACGGGATTGCGCGACTCGGGGATGACCCGGGCCCCGACGGCCAGAATGACGACGATGACGGGGACGTTGATGAGGAACACCGCGCCCCAGCCCCACCTCTCGGTGACCAGACCGCCCGCCAGCGGGCCGATGGTGGCGCCCACGCTGTGCGCGGAGGTCCAGATGCCGAGGGCGAGGGCGCGCTCGCGGTCGTCGGTGAAGACGACCCGGATGATCGCCACCGTGGACGCCATGATCATCGCCGCGCCGACCCCGAGCGCGGCACGGGCCGCGATGAGCTGTGCGGTCGAGGTCGAGAAGGCGGCCGCGGCGGAGGCGAGTCCGAAGGTGAAGAAGCCGCTGAGCACCATGCGGCGGCGGCCGATGCGGTCGCCGAGGGTGCCACAGGTCACCAGGAGGGCGGCGAGCGTCAGCGAGTAGACGTCGACGATCCACAGCAGCTGGGCGGGGCTCGGCTCCAGCTCCCGGCTCAGGCTCGGCACCGCGACATGCAGGACGGTGAGGTCGATGCCGCACAGGAAGAGGCTGCCGGACACCACCGCCAGTACCAGCCACCGCTGCCGCGCGGGGAGGGCCGGCCGGTCCGGTCCGGCGTCCGCGGACGGGGCCGCGCGCTTCCCGCCGTCGGCTGATCCGGCCGCGGCGGGCGCCTTGCTCTCTGTCATATTCTCAGCTTCCGGGAGTACCGACGCGGGCCGCAAGTACGGTCATTCGTGTCCCCTGGTGCCACGCTGTATACCAATGGAGGTCAGGTATGCGATCCAAGGTGGAGGAAACCTCGGACCACTGTGCGGTCGAGTTCGCCATGGAGCTTCTCGGCGGCCGTTGGAAACTCGCCATTCTCAAACAGCTGGTCTCGGGTACGCACCGGTTCGGCGAACTGAGGCGTGCGCTGCCGGGGATCACCCAGCGCATGCTGACCCGCCAGCTGAGGGAGCTGGAGGCGGACGGGCTGGTGGCGCGGACGGTGTACCGGGAGGTGCCGCCGCGGGTCGAGTACACCCTCACCGACGTCGGTCACACCCTGGACTCCCTCACCGAGCAACTGGACACCTGGGGCCGCTGGTACCGCGACACGGTGCGCCGTGAAGCGCCGTCCCGGCTCGGTGCGTCCGTCTGACCGGGACACGGGGGCGCAAGGCACCGGACGGGGCGGCCGGCTCACGACGGAGAAGATACGCGGCCCGGTGCGCACCGTCCGGCGACTCGGGGTGTCCCGCCGGGCTCAGAACTCGGCGAGGTTCTGCCGCAGGGTGTTGCCGGGCGTGTACGCGTCCCGGGTCAGCCCCCGGCGCCGGAGCGCGGGCACGAGCCCGTCGGTGACGTCGGCGACCCAGCGGCGGTTCAGCCGGAGCACCGGGGTCGTGAGCATGAACCCGTCGCCGCCGACCTCCTCCATCACCTCCCCCATCCGCTCCGCCACCTGGTCGGGTGTGCCGACGAGTTCCACCGAGGAGACCAGCCCCCCGGCGGCGTCCAGCACCAGCTCCCGCAGCGTCTTGCCGCTGCCCCACTGCTGGAGCTGGTCGAGCGAGCCCTGTTCCCCGTTGGTCTGAAGCCGGTACGGCAGGGGCTCGTCCAGGTCGAACTGGGCGAAGTCGATCTCCGTGAGCGCGGAGGTCTCGGCGAGGATGTCGTGGATGAACTGGGGCGACGAGATCATCCGCTGGTGTTTGTCCCGTGCCTCCTGCTCGGTCTCGCCGAGCGTGGGCGTCACACAGAACAGGACCTTGACGTCGTCGGGGTCGCGGCCGGCCGCCTCGGCGTGCTTGCGCACGTCGTCGCGGAACTCCTTCATCCCGGCGACCCCGTTGGCGATGGCGATGACCGAGTCGGCGTTGCGCGCGGCGAAGACCCGGCCGCGGGGCGAGGCCCCGGCCTGCACGAACGCGGGCCGGTGCTGCGGCGAGGGCACGGTGTTCAACGGGCCCCGCACGCTGAAGTACTCGCCCTTGAAGTGGATCGGGCGGACCTTGGTGTGGTCGGCGTAGATCCCGTTCTCCCGGTCGAGTACGACGGCGTCCTCGTCCCAGGAGTCGAAGAGCCGGCGCACCACGTCGACGTACTCGTCCGCCATGGCGTACCGCACGTCCCGCGTCGGCAGCTTCTCGAGGCCGAAGTTCCGTGCGGCCAGGTCCTCGGCGCTGGTGACGATGTTCCAGCCGAAGCGCCCGCCGAGCATGCTGTCCATCGTCGAGGAGAGGCGCGCCGTCATGAAAGGCGGGTACGCCAGGGTCGACAGGGTGGCGACGATACCCAGGTGGGAGGTGGCCAGGCCCATCGCGACGGCCAGCGGGACCGGGTCGTGCTTGGGGACGACCATGCCTTGCCGCAGCGCCCGCTCGGCGGAACCGCCGTAGCTCTCCGGGACCATCAGCTTGTCCTCGATGATCACGTAGTCGAAACAGGCGCGTTCGAGTGCCTGGGCCACCTCCGTGTGGAACTTGCCGTCCCACGGGGAGCCTCCGGTACCGAAGGGGCCCTGCCAGTCGTCCGGGGTGAAGTTGAAGATGCAGGCGAGGTGGAACTTCCGGGTCACGGCTGTGGGTTCCCTTCGGGGCGTGCGGCGGTTCGGCGCCGCGGGTCCGGGTGGCGGCGGTCCGGACGGGTCTGGGCGAAGAGCAGCCCGCTGCCGTCGCGGACCATGGCCGTCGCCTCGTCCACGACATGGCGCAGCAGCTTCTCCCCGAGCCCGGCGTCGGAGCCGGAGGTGGAGGAGAGGACCCCGCGGTGGGTGGTCTGTGCCACGTCGACGGGGTGCAGATAGACACCCGCGCGGGGCGGGTCGTCGTGGTCGGGACGTTCGTCGGTGACGAGGTCGGGCCGCAGGTGGAGCATCAGGCTCGTCTCGGTGACTCCCGCGTGCTCGGCGTGCCAGCCGGGGAACCTGGGGATCTCGGCATCGGTCCAGGTGTCCCGGACCAGGCTCCACCAGCTGAAGGCGAAGACCTCCGTGCTGTCCAGCAGACCCCGCTCGCGCACCTGGTCCAGCGCCTCGAAGAGGAACGGCTCGTTCTCGTAGTGCCCGTTGACCACGACCAGCCGGGCCATGGGCAGGGCCGCCAGGGCCGTGATTGTCTCGCGCAGGAAGCGGACGAGGGTGTCTCCGGCCACGTACACCGTGCCGGGGAAGTACAGCCCGCCGCCGCTCTGCGGCAGGGAGCGGGCGCCGATCGCCTGCGCGGGCAGGGTGAACGCGTCGAGTTCCTTCGCGATCTCGCCGGCGAAGGCCTCCGCCAGGATCAGGTCGACCGACAGCGGCAGATGCGGGCCGTGCTGCTCGATCGCCCCGATGGGCCACACGACGGTGCGCCCGCGCACGGCGTCGGCGACCTGGGCGCTGGTCAGGTCGGTGAGTGGTGATCCAGGGTGGCGAGTCGTCATATGCCCGCGGCCTCGACCGTGCCGACCTGGGCCGGGGCGGGCGGACCGAGGAGGTCGCGGGTCTCCGCCACGATGCGCTCGAGCGTCTCGTACATGTCGGTGTGCAGGGCCGTGTACACCTGGGCGACGTTCGCGCCGACGCTGAGGTAGTCGGCCACGTCACGCCCGCTGCCGACTCCGCCGCAGCCCATGATCGGCAACTCGACGCCCCTTTTGCGCAGTTGCCAGACGGCGGCGAGGACGAGCGGCTTCAGACCGGGGCCCGAGTAGCCGAAGACGCCGTCCAGTTCGAGCCGGCCGGTCTCGGGGACCACGGCCGCGCCGCCGATGGTGTCGCTGAGGGTGATGGCGTCGGCTCCCCCCGCGATGGCGGCCCGCACCCGGTCCTGGAGCCCTTCACCGACGGCCAGCTTGACGGAGAGGGGCAGCGCCGTCCTGCCGCGGGTCTCGGAGGTGTAGGCGTAGACCCGGTCGGGGTTGTCGTCCTCCAGCCCCTCCTCCTCGTTGAGGCAGGAGATGCCGAGTTCCAGGGCCCGGCAGCCGGTCCCCTCGACGTCCTTGGCCAGGGCGGCGAGTTCGGCCGGGGTGTCGGCGTGCAGGGAGGCGATGACGGGCAACCCGTCGTCGGCGAACGAGCGCAGCACGCCCAGCCAGTGGTTGACCGGGCGCTTGGAATAGGTGGTGCTGTTCAGCATGCCTACGGGCAGGCGGATGATCCGCTCGTCGAGGCCCTGCGGCGGGTTGGGGTGGATGGTCTTGGTGACGACGGCTCCGGCGCCCCGCTCGATGAGCCGGCGGATGTTGCGTTCCTGGTCCGTCAGCAGTCCGGAACCGACTATCACGGGATTGGCCAGCGACAGGCCCAGTATCGACACGTCAGACACTCGATGACTCCGTCCGGGTGGATGAAGCGGGTGTGGGTGTGCGAAGGAGGGTGTCCGACTAGGCGACGAGACTCGCGGTGACGGCCTCGCGCTGCCGCTCGGTGGCGGCGAGCACCGCGTCGATGAGCAGGGCCGGCTTCTCGGTGAACTCGTCGAAGTCGATGGCCTGGACGGAGCCCACGCGGTGCAGGCCCTTGAGGAGGTGGCTCGCGGAGTCGGCGAAGGGCTGCTTGGTGATCAGGACGATGGGACGCCCCAGCGCGGTGGCCCAGCCGAGTTCGACATGGGTACCGTCCGTGCGCCGCAGGGTCCCGTCCTCCAGCAACGGCAGGACCGGCACGAAGACGTCGCACTTCCTCATCCAGCGCAAGTCCCGCACGGAGACCTGTTCGGGGGTGAAGGACGCCGTCTCGGCCCCGAACTTCTCCACGAGGTGTGCCGAGAAGACATTGGCCCCGTTGTCCCGGGCGATGCCGATCGCGGTCTGGATCGCGTCCTGCAAGTGACCGACGAACCCGCCCGCCAGGATGGCGTGCTGGATCGGGCCGCCGACGAAGACGTCGAGTCCGGCGAGCAGGCCGCTCTGCTGTGCGGGCGTCTCTTCGGTGCGGGTTCCCGGCTTCGATTCCATGGCGTTGTCACTCCTGTTTCCTGGGGGGTGATGACTTCGACGGGGGTGCTGGCTTCGGCGCCCGGCCCGGGTCCGGGCAGGGCGGGGTGCGGTACGGCCGCCGTGCGGGCACGCGCAGCCGGACCGGGGTCGCGGGGAGAGGGAGAACGGGAGGGGTACCGCGGGCCGCACGGCGGGCCGGCCGCCGGGCACGCGCCGGTCAGGCGGTGTCGTCGATCCGCGCGTACCGGCCGCGGTAGTACAGCAGTGGCTGCGGTGCGTCGGCCGGCGCCTCGACCCGGCGCACGTCACCGATGACCACGAGGTGGTCGCCGCCGTCGTGCTCGGTGTGCACACGGCAGTCGATCCACGCCGTCGCGCCGTCCAGGCGGGGCGCGCCGTCCGGTGACGCGGTCCAGGACACGCCCTCGAACTTGTCGCCGCCGGAGCGCGCGAACCGCTCGCACAGCGAACGCTGCTGCTGCGCCAGCACGTTGACGCAGAAGGAGGTACTGCTCCTGATGGCGGGCCAGCTCGTCGAGGTGCGGCTGACGCAGAGCAGGACGCGCGGCGGGTCGAGGGAGAGCGACGAGAACGCCTGGCAGGTGAATCCGGCGGGACTCGTGGGTCCCATGGCGGTGACGACGGTGACACCGGAACAGAAACGCCCCAGCACCGAGCGGAACACGCTGGAGGCCACGGGGTCCTGGACTGCTGCGGTGGTGCTCTCGCCTAACAAGGGGCCCTGTCCTTTCGGCCCGGTACGGGCCGGTCGCAGAGGACAGGTCCGCCAGGCGCCGGTTCGGCGATGGGTCCCCGAGTCTGCCTCAGTTGATCGATCGCGACAACAGCCACAAGTTTTCTGATAAAGATCCTGCCATCATTGCCGTGTGATGAACGGTTCAGACATGTGTGACGACCTTGACCAGCGCATCGTGGCAGCACTCCAGATCAACCCGCGGGCCCAGGTGGCAGAGGTGGGGCGCATACTCGGCGAACACGAGCGCGCGGTGGCGCGGCGCGTCCAGCGGCTCCTGGACTCGGGCCTCGTCCGCTGCACGGCCGACCTCGACCCCCTGCGCAGCGGATTCGGACACTCCGCACACGTCCGACTGCGCACCGCAAGGGATTGTCTGGAAAATGTCCGCCAAGGATTGGCAGGGCACCCGGAAGTGCTTAACGTCGCCGCTGTGAGCGGAGGGGCCGGCCTCCTCTGGTACCACCTGCTCGTGGAGGGACGGCCACGCCTGACCTCGCCGCTGGAGGAGATACCCGGTCTGCCCGACGCCACGGTGCTCGACGCGCACATCACCCTGCGCCCGTTCCGCACCGAGGCCGAGTGGCACGCCCCCGTCCTGACCACAGAGGAGGAGAAGCGCTTGCGGGCAAGTCTGGTCCAGCCCCTGCCCGGACCCGCACGCAGACACGACCTCACGCCCACCGACCGGCGTGTCGCCGAGGCCCTCACGAGGAACGCCCGTATCAGCCTCACCGACCTCGGCAGGGAGCTGGGTTTCTCCACCGCCACCGCGGGACGCCGGGTGGCCTCCCTGCTGGAGCACCGGGTGCTGCGGCTGCGCACCGTCGTCGATCCGGCCGCCCTGGGCCGTCCCGTGACGGCGCGCGTACGGCTGAAGGTTCACCCGGCGGGCCTCGAGACCGTCGGTACCGCCCTGTCCGCCTGCCCGGACGTGCGCTTCTGCGCCGCGGTGACAGGGCGTCACAACATCCTCGCGGACGTGTGCGTCGAGGACGAGACCGGCCTGTACGGCTTCATCGTCGGCACACTCGGAGCGCTACCCCACATCCTCGACTGTGACACGGAGATGCTCACACCCGTCTCCGCACCCGGCTCCACCGCGAGCGACCCGCTCCGATGAGCCGTGCCGTCCCCCCGCCAGCGACCACGGGAGCCCCCTCTTGGCCATGACGCCCGATTCCACGACGACCAAGCACCTGTTGGTCACCGGGGGTGTCGCCTCCTCGCTCGGCAAGGGTCTGACCGCCTCCAGCCTGGGCATGCTGCTCAAGGCCCGCGGACTGCGTGTCGTGATGCAGAAG
>NZ_JOCB01000033.1 GCF_000718775.1 Streptomyces sp. NRRL S-31 | reverse complement strand
CCGCCACCCGCCACCCGCCACCCGCCCGGGAATGTTCGGCCACCCCGCGCGGTTGAGCCGCCTGGATTCACAAGCGGTCGGTCACGATCCGGTTTCGGGATGCCGGAGGGGGCTTGCCGAACCTCATGTAATCGTTTCCAATCCTCTGTACGAGGTCGTGTAATCGATTCCACGACTTCCCGAGTCCACAAGGAGGTGGAACCGGCGATGGCGAGCATCAAGGATGTCGCCGCAGCGGCGGGCGTGTCCGTGGCCACCGTGTCGCGGGTGCTCAACGAGCACCCGTCCGTCAGCGCCGACGCACGCACCCGCGTGCTGGCCGCCGTGGCCGCGCTGGGCTACCGCCCGAACGCCGTCGCCCGGTCCCTGCGCACCGACCAGACCCACACCCTCGGACTGGTCATCAGCGACGTGCTGAATCCTTACTTCACCGAGCTGGCCCGATCCGTCGAGGAAGAGGCCCGCGCGCTCGGCTACAGCGTGATCATCGGCAACGCCGACGAGCGGCCCGAGCTCCAGGACCACCACGTACGCAACCTGCTCGACCGGCGGATCGACGGACTGCTGGTCTCGCCGACCGACGGCGGCTCGCCGCTGATGCTCGACGCCGCCCGCGCGGGCACCCCCATGGTGTTCGTGGACCGGTGGATCCCGGGCGTGGACGTGCCGGTCGTACGGGCCGACGGGCGGGCGGCCGTCCGGGACCTGGTGGCGCACCTGTACGCCCTCGGGCACCGGCGGCTCGCGATCATCGCGGGACCCGCCGCCACCACCACCGGCAGCGAGCGCGTCGCGGCCTTCCGCGAGGCCCTGGCCGAGTACGGACTCGCGCTCTCCGAGGCCTGCGTCGGACAGGGCGACTTCCAGGCCGAGAGCGGGCGGCGGGTCACCGAGGGATTCCTGGACCTGCCGGAACCTCCCGACGTCGTCTTCGCGGCCGACAACCTGATGGCGCTCGGCGCGCTGGACGCGGTACGCGCGCGCGGGCTGCGCGTGCCCGACGACATCGCGCTGGCCGCGTTCGACGACATCCCGTGGTTCGTGCACACCGACCCGCCGGTCACCGCGATCGCCCAGCCGACCGGTGAGCTGGGGCGGGCCGCCGTACGGGCGCTGGTCGACCGGATCGAGGGCCGTACCCCGCGGTCCGTGACACTGCCCGCCCGGCTCGTCGTGCGTCGCTCGTGCGGTGAGCCGGCCACTCCCCCACCCTTCCCACCCTCCCCCTCCCCAGTGCAAAGGAGCACGTCAGTGCAGAGGAGCAGGCCGTGAGCAACCCGGACGAGTTGCTGCGCATCGAGGGCATACGCAAGACCTTCCCCGGCGTGGTCGCGCTCGACGGCGTCGACTTCGACCTGCGCCGGGGCGAGGTCCATGTGCTGCTCGGTGAGAACGGCGCCGGCAAGAGCACCCTCATCAAGATGCTCTCCGGGGCCTACACCCCCGACTCCGGGCGGATCAGCGTCGGCGGTCAGGAGGTGCGCATCCACGGAGCCCAGGACGCCGAGCGGCTCGGGATCGCCACCATCTACCAGGAGTTCAACCTGGTACCGGACCTGACCGTCGCCGAGAACATCTTCCTGGGGCGGCAGCCGCGCCGCTTCGGGATGATCGACCGGAAGAAGATGGAGGCCGACGCCGAGGTGCTCCTCGCGCGCGTGGGCGTCGACGTACCGCCCTGCGCGCGGGTGCGGGAACTCGGCATCGCCCGCCTCCAGATGGTCGAGATCGCCAAGGCGCTCAGCCTGGACGCGCGCGTGCTCATCATGGACGAGCCGACCGCCGTACTCACCTCGGAGGAGGTCGAGAAGCTCTTCGCCATCGTGCGGTCGCTGCGCGCCGACGGCGTGGGCGTCGTGTTCATCACGCACCACCTGGAGGAGATCGCCGCCCTCGGGGACCGGGTCACCGTCATCCGGGACGGCCGCAGCGTCGGACAGGTGCCCGCCGGTACGCCCGAGGACGAACTCGTACGGCTGATGGTGGGACGCTCCATCGAGCAGCAGTACCCGCGCGAGCGGGCCGAGAAGGGCGCCGCGCTGCTCAGCGTCGAGGGACTCACCCGGGACGGGGTCTTCCACGACGTGAGCTTCGAGGTGCACGCCGGTGAGGTCGTCGGCATCGCGGGGCTCGTGGGAGCCGGGCGGACGGAGGTCGTGCGGGCCGTGTTCGGCGCCGACCCCTACGACGACGGCACCGTGCGGGTCTCCGGCGACCGGCTCAGGCGGCACGACGTCAACGCGGCGATGGCCGCCGGGATCGGGCTCGTGCCGGAGGACCGCAAGGGCCAGGGGCTCGTGCTGGACGCCTCCGTCGCGGAGAACCTCGGGCTGGTGACCCTGCGGTCGGCGACCCGGGCCGGCGTCGTGGACCGCAAGGCGCAGTACGCGGCCGCCGAGCGGATGGCCGGGCAGCTCGGGGTGCGCATGGCGGGCCTCGGCCAGCACGTGCGGACCCTGTCCGGCGGCAACCAGCAGAAGGTCGTCATCGGCAAGTGGCTGCTGGCCGACACCAAGGTGCTGATCCTCGACGAGCCGACGCGCGGCATCGACGTCGGCGCCAAGGTCGAGATCTACCAGCTAATCAACGAACTGACGGCCGCCGGCGCAGCCGTCCTGATGATCTCCAGCGATCTGCCCGAGGTGCTCGGCATGAGCGACCGGGTGCTGGTGATGGCCCAGGGCCGGATCGCGGGCGAACTCTCCGCGGACGAAGCGACACAGGACGCGGTGATGTCCCTCGCCGTCTCCACCCCCACCACCGAGAAGGAGGCCCCCCGTGGCCACTGACACGCTCAAGAGCAAGCCGGGCGCGAGTGGCGCCCCCGGGGCCCTGCGCCGGCTGCTCCTGGACAACGGCGCGCTCACCGCGCTGATCGTCCTCGTCATCGCCCTGTCGGCGCTGTCCGGGGACTTCCTGACCACGGACAACCTGCTCAACATCGGTGTGCAGGCGGCCGTGACCGCGATCCTCGCGTTCGGCGTCACCTTCGTGATCGTCTCCGCGGGCATCGACCTGTCCGTCGGCTCGGTGGCCGCGCTGTCGGCGACCGTGCTGGCCTGGAGCGCCACCTCGCACGGGGTGCCGGTCGCGCTCGCGGTCGTGATGGCGGTCGCCACCGGCATCGTCGCCGGCCTGGTGAACGGTTTCCTCATCGCCTACGGCAAGCTGCCGCCGTTCATCGCGACGCTGGCCATGCTGTCGGTGGGCCGCGGTCTCGCCCTGGTGATCTCCCAGGGCTCCCCCATCGCCTTCCCCGACTCCGTCTCCCACCTCGGGGACACCCTCGGCGGCTGGCTGCCGGTGCCGGTGCTGGTCATGGTGCTGATGGGGCTGATCGCCGCGGTGGTGCTCGGCCGGACCTACATCGGCCGGTCCATGTACGCCATCGGCGGCAACGAGGAGGCCGCGCGCCTGTCCGGGCTGCGCGTGCGCAAGCAGAAGCTCGCCATCTACGCCCTGTCCGGGCTGTTCGCCGCCGTCGCGGGCGTCGTGCTCGCCTCCCGGCTGTCCTCGGCGCAGCCGCAGGCCGCCGACGGTTACGAGCTGGACGCGATCGCCGCGGTCGTCATCGGCGGTGCCTCGCTCGCGGGCGGTACCGGCAAGGCGTCGGGCACGCTGATCGGCGCGCTGATCCTGGCGGTGCTGCGCAACGGCCTCAACCTGCTCTCGGTGTCGGCGTTCTGGCAGCAGGTCGTCATCGGTGTCGTGATCGCGCTGGCGGTGCTGCTGGACACCGTGCGCCGCAAGGCCGGGGCGACGGCGCCGGCCGCCGGCGCGGGCAACGGGAACAAGGGCAGGCAGGCGGCGACGTACGCGCTCGCGGCCGTGGTCACCATCGCGGTCGTCGGCGCCACCTCCTTCCTGCACAGCGGTTCCCCGGCGTCGGCCAACCCGCGGATGGGCCTGTCCCTGTCCACGCTCAACAACCCGTTCTTCGTGCAGATCCGGTCGGGTGCCCAGGCCGAGGCGAAGAAGCTGGGCGTGGACCTGACCGTGACCGACGCGCAGAACGACGCCTCCCAGCAGGCCAACCAGTTGCAGAACTTCACCAGCTCCGGTCTGGGCGCGATCATCGTCAACCCGGTGGACTCGGACGCGGCCGGCAACTCCGTCAAGGCCGCCGACAAGGCGCACATCCCGGTCATCGCCGTCGACCGGGGCGTCAACAAGGCGACCGTGGACACCCTGGTGGCCTCCGACAACGTCGCCGGTGGCGAGCTGGCCGCCAAGACCATCGCGGAGAAGCTGGGCGGCAAGGGCAGGATCGTCATCCTCCAGGGCCAGGCCGGCACCTCGGCGGCCCGGGAGCGGGCGGCCGGCTTCGCCCGGGGCCTCAAGGAGTACCCCGGCATCCAGGTGCTGGCCCAGCAGCCCGCCGACTTCGACCGGACCAAGGGCCTGGACGTGATGTCGAACCTGCTCCAGTCCCACCCGGACGTGCAGGGCGTCATCGCCGCCAACGACGAGATGGCGCTCGGCGCGGTCAAGGCGCTCGGCTCCAAGGCGGGCCGGTCCGTGCAGGTGGTCGGCTTCGACGGCACCCCGGACGGACTGACGGCGGTCAAGGACGGCACGCTGTACGCGTCGGTCGCCCAGCAGCCCTCGCAGCTGGGGCGGATCGCCGTGGACAACGCCCTCAAGGCGGTCCAGGGCAAGAAGGTGGAGCCGACGGTGAAGGTGCCGGTAAAGGTGGTCACCAAGCAGAACGTGGCCGGCTTCACCGGCTGACACACCATGGACGGGCGGGCCGCCCCGGACGCTTTCCGGGACGGCCCGCCCGAGGTCTTCTCTCAGGGGAGTCAACTGATGTACGACTACGACCTTCTGGTCGTGGGTTCGGCCAACGCCGACCTGGTGATCGACGTCGAGCGGCGGCCCGCCGCCGGCGAGACGGTGCTCGGCGGCGACCTGGCCGTGCACCCGGGCGGCAAGGGCGCCAACCAGGCGGTCGCCGCGGCCCGGCTGGACGCGCGCACGGCCCTGCTGGCGCGGGTCGGCGACGACGGCCACGGACGGCTGCTGCTCGACTCCCTGCGCGCGGCCGGGGTCGACACGGCGGGTGTGCTGTCGGGCGGCGCACCGACGGGCGTCGCGCTGATCACCGTGGACCCCGGCGGCGACAACAGCATCGTGGTGTCGCCGGGCGCCAACTCGCGGCTGCTGCCCGAGGACGTCCGGGCGGCGACCGGGCTGGTCCGCGCCTCCCGGGTGGTCTCGGCGCAGCTGGAGATCCCGCTGGAGACGGTCGTGGAGGTGGTACGGGCGCTGGCGCCGGGCAGCCGCTTCGTGCTGAACCCGTCCCCGCCGCGCGAGCTGCCCGCGGAGGTGCTGGCGGCCTGCGACCCGCTGATCGTGAACGAGCACGAGGCGCGGGTGATCCTCGGTGACGCCCACGGCGGCGACGACCCCGCGGACTGGGCGCGGCTGCTGCTGGCCGCGGGGCCGCGCTCGGTGGTGGTGACGCTGGGCGCCGAGGGGGCGCTGGTGTGCGACGCCTCGGGCGTGACCCGGGTGCCGTCGGTGAAGGTGGACGCGGTGGACACCACCGGTGCGGGCGACGCGTTCACCGCGGCGCTGGCCTGGCGGCTGGGCACGGGCGCCGGCCTGGCCGAGGCGGCGGCCTACGCGGCCCGGGTGGGCGCGGCGGCCGTGACCCGGCGGGGCGCGCAGGAGTCGTACCCGACGGCCGCGGAGGTCGACGCCCTGGGCAGTGCCGGGGAGCGGGGTGAGGTCCGGTGAAGAAGGCGGGAATCCTCAACCGGCGGCTGTCCGGCGCGCTGGCCGAGCTGGGGCACGGGGACGGGGTGCTGATCTGCGACGCGGGCATGCCGATCCCGGCCGGGGCCAACCTGGTGGACCTCGCGTTCAGGGCGGGTGTGCCGTCGTTCGCCGAGGTGCTGGACGGACTGCTGGCCGAGCTGGTGGTGGAGGGCGCGACGGCGGCGGAGGAGATACGGGCGGCCAACCCTGAGGCGGCGGCCCTGCTGGAGGGCCGCTTCCCGGAGCTGACCATGGTCTCGCACGAGCGGCTCAAGGAACTGACGGCGGGCGCCCGGCTGATCGTCCGCACCGGGGAGGCGCGTCCGTACGCGAACGTGCTGCTGCGCTGCGGGGTGTTCTTCTAGGGCCGGCGTGCCGGGCAAGTGGCCCGGGGAGGGTGAGGGGGACGGTTGTTCGCCGGATGCCGGGCGGGTGCGGCTGGGCGCGCAGTTCCCCGCGCCCCTGGGGGGTGTCCGGGGCGCTCGCCCATGGGGTGGTGGTGACGGGGGCATGGTCCGGGTTCGGGCGGGGTACGTGCCGTTTTCATGAAGCTGGCGTTCTCCACTCTCGGTGTCCCCGGTCTGTCCGTCCCTGAGGTTCTGGCCCTCGCGACCGCGCACGGCTACCACGGTGTCGAGCTGCGCGCCCACCCCGAGGAACCGGTGCATCCGGGGCTGGGTCCCGCCGAACGCGCGGAGACCGCGGCCCTGTTCCGGGGTGCGGGGGTCGAGGCGCTGTGCCTTGCGGGGTACGCGCGTGTCGCCGCGCCGGGCGAGGACGCGCCCGTGCTGGCGGAGATCCGGGACCTGCTGCGCCTCGCCCACGACCTGGGTGCGCCCTTCGTCCGCGTCTTCCCGGGCGCCGACCCGGACCGGCCTCGGGAGGAGTCGGACGCGATCGCCGCCCGGCGGCTCGGCACCGCCGCCGAGGACGCCGCCGCGCTCGGTGTGCGCGTCCTGCTGGAGACCCACGACTCGCACCCCACGGGCGCCGACGCCATCCGGATCCTCGGCCCGGTCGGACACCGGCAGGTGGGCGCGGTGTGGGACGTGATGCACACCTGGCTGGGCGGGGAGCAGCCGCCGGACAGCTACGCGGCCCTCGCCCCGCACCTGGGCTACGTCCAGGTCAAGGACATCGCCTCCGCCGAGGACACCGCCCCGCTGCCGCTCGGCGCCGGGGTGCTGCCGCTCGGCGAGTGCGTGGACGTCCTCGCCCGGCGGGGTTGGGACGGCTGGCTGTGCTGGGAGTACGAGAAGCGCTGGCACGAGGCGGCTCCGCCGCTCGCGGAGCTGCTGGACGGGGGCCGCGAGCACCTGCTGCGGACGCTGGACGAGGCGGCGTAGCCGGAGCCGGGGCGTCGGGGCGGCCCGGGCCCTCAATTCGCTGGCCCGCGGGTCCGTACCCGGGTAGCCTCCCCCGGTGATCCCGCAGCCGGGGCCGTGCGCCCGCCTCCGCTCATGAGTCTCAGCCGCTCGCTCATCGACGTACGGCCGCTGCGCACCTCCCCCGTCTTCCGGCGGCTGCTGATCGGCCGGACCGTGTCCGTGCTGGGCGGGTTCATGACCATGGTGACGGTCATGTACCAGGTGTGGGACACCACCCGCAGCACCGCCTGGACCGGCGCGGTGGGGCTCGCGCAGGCGCTGCCGCTGGTGGTGTTCGGACTGTTCGCCGGGGCCTGGGCGGACCGGGCCGACCGGCGGCGGGTCTACCTGACGGCCACCGTCGGCCAGGCGGTCTGCTCCCTGGCGCTCGCGGCGCAGGGCTTCACCGGGCGGGTCCCGGTGGCCGGGGTGCTGTCGCTGGTCGCCGCGCAGTCGGCCTTCGGCGCGCTCGGCGCCCCGGCCGCCGGGGTGTTCCTGCCGCGTCTGCTGCCCAAGGAGCAGGTGGCCGCCGGGCTGGCGCTGCAACAGGTCGGCGGGCAGGCGATGATGCTGCTCGGGCCCGCGCTGGCCGGGGTGCTGCTGGGCTGGTTCGGCATCGGCGTCTGCTACCTGCTGGACGCCCTGAGCTTCGGCCTCTCCTTCTACGGCGCCTTCGGGCTGCCCGCGCTGCCGCCCGAGGGCGAGCCGTCGCGGCCGGGGCTGGGCGGCGCGCTGGACGGGCTGCGGTTCCTGACCGGGCACCGGGTGGTGCGCGGTGCGCTGATCACCGACCTGGCCGCCACCGTGCTGTCGTTCCCGGTGAGCCTGTTCCCGCTGGTCAACGACGAGCGGTTCGGCGGCGACCCGCGCACCCTCGGGCTGTTCCTGTCGGCGCTCGCGGTGGGCGGTGTCGCGGCGACCGCGCTGTCCGGCTCGCTGACCCGGCTCGGGCGGCCGGGTCCGGTGATGCTGTGCGCGTCCGCCGCCTGGGGCGTGGCGCTGGTCCTCTTCGGCCTCGCGACCAGCGCCTGGGCCGGTCTGGCGCTGCTGGTGGTCGCCGGGGCGGCGGACGCCACGGCGGTGGTCGCCCGCTCCACGATCGTGCAGACCCGCACCCCGGACGCGCTGCTGGGCCGGGTCACCGCGGCCGAGCAGATCGTCGGCCAGGCGGGCCCGAGCCTCGGCAACGTGCGCGGCGGTCTGCTCGCCGGCTGGACCTCCGGCGCGACCGCCCTGGTGACCGGGGGCGTGCTGTGCGTGCTGGCGGTGGCCGGCGTCGCCACCACGACCCCCGGACTGCGGGGCGGCGACGCCCCGGCGGCGGAGCCGGCCGGGCCCTGAGCGGCGCGGACCGCCCGACCCCGGACCCGGCCGCCGTCAGCCGGCGGCGGGCAGCGCCGCGAACGCCTCGTGGAAGCCGGGGAACGTCTTGCGGACGCAGCCGGGGTCGTCGTAGGTCAGACCGGGTGTGCGCAGGGCGGCGACGGCGAAGGACATCACGATGCGGTGGTCACCGAAGGACTTGATGCCGACGCCGGGCGCGGGCGTGCCGGGCCGGATCTCGATCCAGTCCGGGCCGGTGCTCACGCCGATGCCGAGCCGCCGCAGGTTCTCCGCGCAGGCCTCCAGACGGTCGCACTCCTTCACCCGGGTGTTGCCGACGTCCTCGATGCGGACCGGTCCGGAGGCGAACGGCGCGATCGCGGCCAGGGTCGGCATGGTGTCGGAGATGTCCCGCATGTTCACGGTCAGGCCGCGCAGTTCGCCGGTGCCGCGTACGGTCGTGCGGTCCTCGGCGACGGTGACCTCCGCGCCCATCCGGCGCAGCACCTCCA
Source organism: Streptomyces sp. NRRL S-31 (assembly GCF_000718775.1). Lineage (GTDB taxonomy): Bacteria > Actinomycetota > Actinomycetes > Streptomycetales > Streptomycetaceae > Streptomyces. Next base: position 58,113 of record NZ_JOCB01000033.1, on the reverse strand, counting down.
CGAACCCCAGGTCGCCCTGGAGCGCGCCCGCGCCGAGGCCGGGCACGGTGATCTCGCGGCCCGGGGTGACGGCCGCCGCGGCGAAGAAGTAGCTCGCGGTGGAGGCGTCCGGCTCGATCGGGTAGGTGGTGGCCCGGTAGCCGCCGGGCGGGACGTCGTACACCGTGCCGTCCCGGACGACGTCCACGCCGAACGCCCGCATCATCGCGAGGGTGATCTCCACGTACGGCGCGGACACCAGGTCGGTGACCCGGATCCGCAGTCCGGTGCGGGTCAGCGGGCCGAGCAGCAGCAGCGCGGTCAGGTACTGGGAGGACTGGCCGGCGTCCAGCACCACCTCGCCGCCCTCGACGCCGGACGCGTGGACGGTGAGCGGGTGGTGGCCCTCGGCCTCCTCGTGCCGCAGGTCGACGCCGAGGTCGCGCAGGGCACGGGTGAGCGGGCCGAGGGGGCGGCGGCGCATCTGCGGGGAGGCGTCGAAGCGGTAGGTGCCGTGGCCGGCGGCGGCCAGGGTGGGCAGGAAGCGGGCGGTGGTGGCGCCGTCCCGGCAGAAGACGTCGGCCTCGGGGCGGGCCGGGCCTTGCGGGCGGCCGTCGATCCGCCAGGCGTCGGGGGTGCGCCCGACCCGGTAGCCGAGCCGGATCAGGCCCTCGGCGAAGCCCTCGGTGTCGTCGGAGCGCAGGGGCCGTACGAGGTGCTGACGCCGTCGGCTGCGGCGGCGAGGAAGAGCGCGCGGGCGGTGACGGACTTGGAACCGGGGATGTCGACTGCGGGCATGATCGCCATGATGACGGCTCGCCCGCGCCCCCGTCCGAGCCTTCCGGGAGCTGGACGCGCGCCCCGTGCGTCCGCGGTCGGCGGCCCCCCGCTGGTTACTGTGCGGTCCCTTGACGGAAAGAAACTTCCCGGATATTGGTGACTCCTTGGAAGTTTCCTTCAGCGGTTCTCCTCCGGAAGGAGCGCACGTGCACGACACCAGCACGGGAAGCGACACCGACACGGGCAGCGGCACCGGAAGTGGAAGCGGAAGCGGAAGCGATACGCGGACGGGAAGCACCGCGCGGCCGTCCAGACGCGCCGTCCTCACCGCGACCGCGGGTCTCACCGCCGCGCTGACCGTCCCGACGACCGCCCAGGCCGCCCCCGACGCGGCCGACGACCGCCGGCTGCGCGCCCTGATCTCCCGTATGACGCTTCAGGAGAAGGTCGGCCAGCTCTTCGTGATGCGGGTCTACGGCCACTCCGCCACCGCCCCGGACCAGGCGGATATCGACGCCAACCTGAAGGAGATCGGCGTCCGCACCGCCGCCGAGCTGATCGCGAAGTACCGGGTCGGCGGCATCATCTACTTCACGTGGGCGCACAACACCCGCGACCCGCACCAGATCGCCGAGCTGTCCGACGGCATCCAGCGGGCCGCGCTGGACCAGCCGCGCGGCCTGCCGGTGCTCATCGCCACCGACCAGGAGCACGGCGCGGTCTGCCGGATCGGCAAGCCCGCCACCCTGTTCCCCGGCGCGATGGCGATCAGCGCGGGCCGCTCCCGCTCCGACGCCCGCACCCTCGGCCGGATCTCCGGAGCCGAGCTGCGCGCGATGGGCATCAACCAGGACTACGCCCCGGACGCCGACGTCAACGTCAACCCGGCCAACCCGGTGATCGGGGTCCGCTCCTTCGGCGCCGACCCGGACGCGGTCGCCGCGCTGGTCGCCGCCGAGGTGAAGGGCTACCAGGCGGCCGGGGTGGCGGCGACCGCCAAGCACTTCCCGGGCCACGGGGACACCGCCGTCGACAGCCACTACGGCTTCCCGGTCATCACGCACAGCCGGGAGCTGTGGGAGGAGCTGGACGCCGTGCCCTTCCGGGCGGCGATCGCGGCCGGGATCGACTCCATCATGACCGCGCACATCCAGTTCCCGGCCCTGGACGGCTCCGGTGACCCCGCGACCCTGTCCCGCCCGATCCTCACCGGCATCCTGCGCGGGGAACTCGGCTACGACGGGGTGGTGATCACCGACTCGCTCGGCATGCAGGGCGTGCGCTCGAAGTACGGCGACGACCGGGTGCCGGTGCTCGCGCTCAAGGCCGGGGTGGACCAGCTGCTCAACCCGCCGTCGCTGGACGTGGCCTGGAACGCGGTGCTGAAGGCGGTCCGGGACGGCGAGCTGACCGAGGCCCGGCTCGACGAATCGATCCTGCGCATCCTGCGGCTGAAGGCCCGGCGCGGGCTGCTCGACGACCCCTACACCCGCCGCTTGGGCGTCGACCGCACCGTGGGGACCCGGTCCCACCTGGCCACCGCCGACCGCATCGCCGAACGCACCACGACCCTGCTGGTCAACGAGGGCGGCACACTGCCCTTCGACCGCCGCCGGGAGCCCCGGGTGCTGGTGGTCGGCGCCGACCCGGCCTCCCCGTCCGGCACCACCGGCCCGCCCACCGGTGTCCTGGCCGCCGCCCTGACCGGGCTGGGGTTCACCGCCACGGCCCTGTCCACCGGCACGGCGCCCTCCGCCGCGACCGTCGACAAGGCGGTCGCGGCGGCGCGGGACGCGGACGCGGTGGTCGTCGCCACCTACAACGTGACGGCGGACAGCTCCCAGCGGACGCTGGTGGAGCGCCTGCTGGCGGCGGGCGGACCGGTGGCGGTGGTCGCGATCCGCAACCCGTACGACATCGCGCACCTGCCGTCCGCCCGGGCCTGTCTGGCCACGTACTGCTGGACGGACGTCGAACTGCGCGCCGCCGCACGGGTCATCGCCGGACGGGTGGCACCGCGCGGGAGGCTGCCGGTTCCGGTGCAGCGGGCGGACGACCCGGCGCGGGTGCTGTACCCGATCGGCCATGGGCTGACGTACTAGCCGGCCGCTCAGCCGCTCAGGGCCTGAGCGCGGGCTCCCGTTCCGGGTCCCGGACGTCCAGCTTCGCGTCGTACCCGGCCAGCGGCCTGGCCTGGGCGACGGTGGCCGGCGGCAGGCCCGCCCAGTCGAGGATGCGGGCCGTGGCGAGGCTCCTTAGGTCCGGGACCAGGCCCGCCACGTTCGCCCCGTGGTTCAGGCCGGGCGCGGTGAGGACGTAGGAGTCACGGGCGCCCGCGCCGAGCCGGAAGCGCTCCGACCCCCAGGGGTCGTTCTGGCCGTAGACGAAGAGCATGCGCGTGGCGTGGTGCCGTACCCAGGTGTCCACGTCCCGCATCGCCCCCGGCTGGAAGCGCATCGGGACGGAGCGGGGCACGTACTCGCGCGGCGGCTGGTAGCCGTAGCGGATCAGCCGCTTCTCGATGTACGGGAAGTGGATGGTCGGCGCGCCCAGCTGGGTGCCCGCCTGGTAGTAGTACGGCGTGTACTGCGCGAGGCCCTGGTCGGTGTAGGCGGAGAAGCCGGAGATGGCGTCGACCGAGTCCCAGATCTCCTCGTCGCTCGCCGTGGCCGCGTCCGCCGGGACCGTGTCGCAGTCCTTCAGCAGGCTGTACTGCCAGAAGCCCCAGACGTAGTCGAGGACGACCGCCTCGTAGGCCTTGTCCAGGCTGCCGACGGTGTCGAAGGTGTAGCCCTCGTCTGCCGCGTACCGCGCGTACCGCTGCTCCAGCGGCGCGCGCCGCATGAGTGCCTCGCGCTGTACGGCGTTCAGCCGGTCCCGGCACTCCTTGGTGCCGACGCGGGCGAAGAACCGGTCGTAGGCCGAGTCCTCGTCGTTCACGACGTCGTTCGGGGCCACGTAGGCGACGACGCCGGCCATGTCACCGGGGTGGAAGCGCTCGTAGTAGGTGGCCGTCATGCCGCCCTTGGAGCCGCCGGTGGCCAGCCAGTTGGCGGGGTAGATGCCCTTCAGCGCCCGGTACACGCGGTGCTGGTCGCTCGCCGCCTGCCAGATGTCGAGCTTGGACCAGTCGGCCGGGTCGGGGCGGGACGGGGTGAAGAAGCGGTACTCCAGGGAGACCTGGTTGCCGTCCACGATCTGGGTGGGCTCGCGGCGCGAGGGGGTCGTGGAGACGTTGTAGCCGCTGGTGTAGAAGACCGTGGGACGGCTGGTGTCCCGGTGCAGCACGGTGATCCGCTGCCGGAAGGTGCCCCGGTCCGGATGGCGGTGGTCGACGGGCTGGGTGTAGTTCAGGACGAAGTAGCGGTAGCCGGGGTACGGCTTCTCCTCGATCAGGCTCATGCCGGGTATCGACAGGAGCCGGTCCTTGATGTCGGTGGGCTCGGATGCGGCGGCGGTGGCCGCGGCGGCCGTCGTGCCCGGCGTGCCCACGCACACCAGGAGCGCGAGCAGCCATCTGAGCGCCTTGCGCATGCGCACTCTCCCCTGTGAGACGGATGTGCGCCGGAAGCTATCCCAGCAACCGCTGTCCCACCAGGGGGTGTTGACGGGCCCCCGGACCACGTACCAGGCCCGGGGACCCGGCTCAGCGGCTCAGCGGCTCAGCGGCTCAGCGGCTCAGCGGCTCAGCACAGGATCCAGCCGGAGCTGACCGAGGACCCGCCCACCGCGCCCTTGATCCAGACGCAGCGGTGGCCGGCCTGCACGGTCACCGGGCCGGCCTGGATCCTGTAGCGGCCCTGGTCCACGACCGGCCGGCTGCCCCGGGCCTGGACGCTGACCGACATGGTCCGGGCGGACCCGGGGTGTCTGGCGACGGTGACGGCGCAGAGGTAGCCGTCGCGCTTGTAGACGTGGGTGACACCGGTCTTGAACGGCAGCGTCCGCACCTCGCGCCCGCCGCAGCCGCCGGACGCGGCCTGCGCCGTCCCCGTCGCCGTCAGCGCCAACGCGCCGGACGCGGCCAGCACGGCCGCACCGAGCGCCATCCGCCGGCGTATCGCACCACTGCCCACTGTCGTCCTCCCCGTACCGCTCGCACACCCCCGTGCCCGTACTGCTGTACGGACGCGCGGATGTGTCGGATGGTTGCACGGCCGTCAGCGATCCGCCCCGGCCCGATCCCTCAGCGGGTCACGCCCACCGGCTCCTCCGGCTCCGACCGGCCGACGAAGGTCCGCCACAGCTCGGCGTACCGGCCGCCGCGGGCCAGCAGCTCCTCGTGGGTGCCGTCCTCGGCGACCCGCCCGTGGTCCATGACCACCACCCGGTCGGCGCGCGCCGCCGTGGTCAGCCGGTGCGCGACCACCAGGGTGGTGCGGCGGCCCGCCAGGCGGTCGGTGGCCTGGTTGACCTGCGCCTCGGTGGCCAGGTCGAGGGCGGCCGTGGCCTCGTCCAGGAGCAGGATGTCCGGGTCGACCAGTTCGGCGCGGGCGAGGGCGATCAGCTGGCGCTGGCCCGCCGAGAGGTTGCGTCCGCGTTCGGCGACCTCGTGCAGGTAACCGCCCTCCAGCAGGGCGATCATCTCGTGCGCGCCGACCGCCCGGGCCGCCGCCTCCACCTCGGCGTCGGTGGCGTCGGGACGGCCGTAGGCGATGGCGTCGCGGACGGTGCCCGGGAAGAGGTACGCCTCCTGCGGCACGACCCCGAGCCGGTGCCGGTAGGCGGTGAGGTCCAGGTCGCGCAGGTCCGTGCCGTCGACCGTGACCCGCCCGGCGGTCGGGTCGTAGAACCGCGCGACCAGCTTGACGAGGGTCGACTTGCCGGCGCCGGTCTCGCCGACGAAGGCCACCGTCTGCCCCGCCGGGATGGCGAGGTCGATGCCGGACAGGGCCTCCTCGGGCGCGTCCGCGGGGCCGTACGCGAAGCGCACGTCCTCGAAGGCGATGTCGCCCCGCAGGGAGAGCACGTCGAGGGGTTCGCCGGCGGAGCGCGTGGAGGTGGGCTCGCGCAGCAGCTCCTGGATGCGGCCCAGCGAGACGGTGGCCTGCTGGTAGCCGTCGAAGACCTGGGAGAGCTGCTGGACGGGGGCGAAGAACAGGTCGATGTAGAGCAGGTAGGCCACCAGCGCGCCGGTGGTGAGGGTGGCCGCCTCCACCCGGCCCGCGCCCGCGATCAGCACGGCCGCCGCGGCGACCGAGGAGAGCAGCTGGACGAACGGGAAGTAGACCGATATCAGCCGCTGGCCGCGGATGCGGGCGCGGCGGTAGTCCGCGCTGCGCCCGGCGAACCGCCGTCCGCCGTCCCGCTCCCGCCGGAAGGCCTGCACGATCCGCAGCCCGGCGACGGTCTCCTGGAGGTCGGCGTTGACCGTCGAGACGCGCTCGCGGGCGAGTTCGTACGCCTTCACGCTGGCCCGGCGGAAGAAGAAGGTGGCCACGGCCAGCGGGGGCAGGGTGGCGAAGACGACGAGGGCGAGCCGCACGTCGAGCACCAGCAGGGCGACCATGATGCCGAAGAAGGTGACGACCGAGACGAACGCCGTGACCAGCCCCGTCTGGAGGAACGTCGACAGGGCGTCGACGTCGGTCGTCATGCGGGTCATGATCCGGCCGGTCAGCTCGCGCTCGTAGTAGTCCAGGCCGAGCCGCTGGAGCTGGGCGAAGATCTTCAGGCGCAGGGAGTACAGGACGCGTTCGCCGGTGCGGCCGGTCATCCGGGTCTCGCCGATCTGCGCGGCCCACTGCACCAGCACGGTCAGCAGGGCGAGCAGGGAGGCGGACCACACCGCGCCGGTCGCCATCCTGGTGACACCGGAGTCGATGCCGTGCCGGATCAGCACCGGCAGCAGCAGGCCCGCGCCCGCGTCCACGGCGACCAGCAGCAGGCTGACCAGCAGGGGCAGCCGGAAGCCATGCAGCAGCCGGCGCAGGCCGTAGGAGTCCTCGGGCAGGACCGCGCGGCTCTCGTCGATGTCCGGGGTGTCGTCGGCCGGGGGCAGCGCCTCGACCTGGGCGAGCAGTTCCGGGGTGGCCGGGGTGCCGGCGAGCGCCAGGTCCCTGGGTGCGCGGTCGCCGGTCCACAGCCGGGGGGTGACGCCCCGCTCGGCGTCGAACTCGGCGTCCAGCTCCTCGCGGAGGGAGGTGTCCTCGGCGGGTTCGGCCGCCGGGGCGCGGCCCGGGGAGACCCCGCCCAGTTCGTCCGGGTCGGCGAGCAGGCGGCGGTAGAGGGCGGAGCGCTCCTGGAGCTCCTCGTGGGTGCCGAGGTCGGCGAGCCGGCCGCCGTCCAGGACGGCGATGCGGTCGGCGAGGTTCAGGGTGGAGCGGCGGTGGGCGATGAGCAGGGTGGTACGGCCCCGCATGACGTGCTTGAGGGCCTCGTGGATCTCGTGTTCCACCCGGGCGTCGACGGCGGAGGTGGCGTCGTCGAGGACGAGCAGGCGCGGGTCGGTGAGCAGGGCGCGGGCGAGCGCGATGCGCTGGCGCTGGCCGCCGGAGAGGGTGAGGCCCTGTTCGCCGACCTTGGTGTCGTAGCCGTCGGGCAGCTCGGCGATGAAACGGTCCGCCTGGGCGGCGCGGGCGGCGGCCTCGATCTCCTCCGCGGTGGCGTCCGGGCGGCCGTAGGCGATGTTGTTCCGGACGGTGTCCGAGAAGAGGAACGAATCTTCGGGGACGAGTCCGATCGCGGCCCGCAGCGAGTCCAGGGTCAGCTCGCGGACGTCATGGCCGCCGATCAGGACGGCGCCGTGGGTGACGTCGTAGAAGCGCGGCAGGAGCAGGGAGACGGTCGACTTGCCGGAGCCGGAGGAGCCGACGACGGCGAGGGTCTCGCCGGACCGGATCTCGAAGCTGAGCCCTTGGAGGACGGGGCGGTCGTGGTGGTAGCCGAAGGAGACGTCGTCGAACTCGACGGTCGCGGGCGCGTCGGCGGGCAGCTCCTTGGTGCCGTCCTTCAGCGTCGGCTCGGTGTCGATCAGCTCCAGCACGCGCTCGGTGCCGGCCCGGGCCTGCTGGCCGACGGTGAGCACCATGGCGAGCATCCGGACCGGGCCGACCAGCTGGGCCAGGTAGGTGGAGAAGGCGACGAAGGTGCCGAGCGTGATGTGGCCGCGTACGGCGAGCCAGCCGCCGAGGGCCAGCATGGCGACCTGGCCGAGCGCCGGGACGGCCTGGAGCGCCGGGGTGAACCTGCTGTTCAGGCGGATCGTGCGCAGGCGGCCCGCGAACAGCCGGCGGCCGACCTCGCGCAGCTTGCCGGTCTCCTGGTCCTCCTGTCCGAAGCCCTTCACCACCCGGACGCCGCTCACCGCGCCGTCCACCACGCCGGCCACGGCGGCGGCCTGGGCCTGCGCGTACCAGGTGGCGGGGTGCAGCCTGCTGCGGCTGCGTCTGGCGATCCAGCCGAGGGCGGGCGCGACGGCCAGGGCGACCAGGGTCAGCGGCGGTGACAGCCACGCCATGATCCCCAGGGAGATCAGGAAGAGCAGCACGTTCCCGATGGTCATCGGGAGCATGAAGAGCAGGCCCTGGATCAGCTGGAGGTCGCTGGTGGCCCGGCCGACGACCTGCCCGGTGGACAGCTCGTCCTGACGGCGGCCGTCCAGCCGGGTGATCGTGGCGTACATCGCGGTCCGCAGGTCGTGCTGGACGTCCAGGGCGAGCCGGCCGCCGTAGAAGCGGCGGACGTAGGTGAGGACGTAGACGAGGACGGCCGCGCCGACCAGGGCACCGGCCCAGGGGGCCATGGCGCGGGTGTGGCCGCCGATCACATCGTCGATGATCACCTTGGTGATCAGCGGGACGACGGCCATGACCGCCATGCCGGCGAGCGAGGAGCCGAGGGCGAGGATCACGTCCGCCGGGTAGCGCCAGGCATAGCCCGCCAGCCGTCTCGCCCATCCCCGTTGCGGTACCACGCCGGTGCCTTCCTGTCGTCCTGCTCGTCCGGAAGACACCAACGCCGAAGGGAGCGGATTTCATCCCTCCGCAACAAGGCCGGGGGCCGCGGTCAGACGCGTACCCGCAGGTAGTAGAAGCGGGTGGTCTGTTCCGCGTTGTGGTTGTCGTCGCTCACCAGAAGGACCTTCAGGCGGCCCGAGGCGTCCCGGCCGGTGATCGTCATGCCCTCGATGTTGTCCAGCAGCGGATTGGGCTGGGGCTGCTTCGCGGTGGCACCCAGGGAGGGGCAGCTGACGATGTCCGTCAGGAGGGTCTTCTTGATCAGCCGGACGCCGGCCTGGCCCGTCAGGTTCTCCACGCCGCTGGTGTCCGTGGCGTGCCGGGGGTCGGCCAGGTAGAGGCGGACCGTGTTGCCGACGCCGGGGGTGAAACCGCGCTCCAGGACGAGGAGGCGGCCGTCGGGGATGGCCTGGACCTCGGGGACGCCGAGGCCGGCGGCGTCGGTGCGGTAGGCGTACTGGGCGCCGAGCACGAAGCGTCCCCGGTGGCGCTCCCAGGTCTGGAAGCGGAGGGTCCCGGTGCTGTCACCCGCTATCGCGTACTCCATGGAGGCCAGCAGGGTGTGGCCGCCGGGCAGCATGGTCAGGCCCTCGAAGGTCTGGTTGACGGCGGCCCGGCCCGCCGGGGTGACCCGGAGCGCGGGCGGCACCGGCAGCCGGTCGAGGATCTTGCCGTCGGCGGAGTAGCGGCGCACGGAGGGCTCGACCTCGGAGCTGATGAGCCGGGTGCCGTCGCGGTCGATGACGAGGCCCTCGGAGTCCAGGTCGGCGCCGTTCTCGTCGGCCAGGTGGACGACGGCCTTCGGCCGGAGGGTGCGCGCGTCCAGGCGGAACAGGTCCGAGCGGTCCGACAGGGCCGCGAGCGAGCCGTCCCGGTCGGTGGCGAGGGCGGAGAAGTTGCCGACGTAGGAGCCGTCGTACGTCGTCTTGTCGAGCGCGTCGGAGAAGCGGTCGAGCGAGACGTACGGCGAACAGTCCTGGCCGGTCCGGCCGGCGTGCGAGTCGGCGGCGGCCGGCCCGGCGGTGAGGCAGGTGGCCGCCGCCAGGCCGGCGACGAGGCCGGTGAGTACGGTTCTGAGGTGCATGCGGGGGACCGTAGGACGGAAGTGTGTCCGTGGGGAAGCCGTGCCGTAAAAGATCGCCCCCGCAGCGGCCCTGTCTTCCCTTTGGATCAGCCCTGCGGCGGCACGGCTTGGATCAGCCCTGCGGCGGCACGGCGACGAACGCCTCGCGCGGCTCGCTGGTCGGGGTGAAGCGGGTGACGCCCGCGGTGGTCGGCACCAGGTCCTTGTGGATCGCCTTGGCCACGTTCTGGATGGTGGTGACGCCGTAGTCCATGGTGCTGTTGTCCTGCGTGAGCACCGTGATCATGTAGTCGTGGCCGGCGCCGTTGAAGGTGCCCAGGCTGTGCACCCGCCAGCCGTGGGTGGAGCGCTGGAGCCAGCCGTTCTTGACGTGCACGGCGACCTGGGACGGAGCGCCGGCCGGGGTGCCCCAGCGCTGCGAGGAGACGACCTGGCCCATCAGCTTCAGGATGTAGGCGCGGGAGTTGTCGCTGAGCACGCTGTTCCTGGCGGTGATCAGCTTGAGGAGCTTCTGCTCGTCGCCCACGTTCTCCTGCGTCAGCCCCCAGTAGCCGTTCGCGCCCGGCACGGTCTTGGTCATGCCCGCGGCGGCCAGGAAGCCCTTGATCTTCGTCGTGCCCAGCTGCTTCCACAGCTTGCTGGTCGCGTTGTTGTCCGACTGCGTGATCATGGCCTTGGCGAGCGACTGCTCGGTGGTCGTCAGGTACCGGTTGTGCTTCTTGGCGTCCCACAGCAGCGTGGCGAGCACGGTGACCTTGACGGTGCTGGCCGAGTCGTAGGCGCTGGTGGCCCGCAGCGTGCAGGTCGTCTTGGTGCTGCGGTCGTACAGACCGATGGCGACGGTGCCCTTGCGGTTCGCCAGCGCGGCCGTGATGTCCTTCTTCAGTTTGTCGGCCAGGCCCGCCTTGGCGGAGGTGCAGGCCACGGCCGGCGTGGCCGCGGCGGCCGGGGTGGCGGCGGTGACGGCCGGTATGAGCAGCGCGGCACTGACGGCGGCCGCGAGCACACCGGCCCGACCGGATGTCCGGTAAGTCATGAATTTCCCCTCGAACGTCGTACGGGCGTCCCCCTGAACGCCGTTGAGCGCACCCGTGCGCTACCTGACTGGACTCGCCAAGGGGATCGAAAGTTGCACGCGCGTTCGGAAAAGGGGTTGCCCGGACCGCCGAGGGGGCACCGAGCCGCCGCTGCCGCCCCCGTTCAGCCCAGGTGGGTGGGGGCGAACATGCGGAGTACGGCGGGGAGTACGAGGACGACCGAGGTGCCAACGCGACCGGACGGAGCGACCGCCCGGCCAAGTCGGCACCTCACGACGTCAAGTCATGCGGAACGCACCGCACTTGCCGCCTGTGCGGCGGCCACACGGTTCATGCCTCGAAGTCGTACTCCAGCACATAAGCGGCCGAGTCCAGCACCATCTCGTTCACCTCGACGACCCGCCGCTCGGCATCGAAGGCGGTGCGCACGATCAGCACCACCGGCACTCCGGACGGCAGCGCCAGCCGCTCGGCTTCCCCCTGTGCGGGCATCCGGGAACGGATCTCCTCACGGAAGCGGACCGGACCGTGACCGAGGTCCGCGAGCCTGGCGTACGTTCCACCGGGCCCCGTCTCCGGCCGCGTGATCGGGGAGCCCGCCACGAGGTCGGCCGGAAGGTAGGACGTGGACAACAGCACCGGCTTGCCGTCGAGGACGAAGCGACGCCGTCGAATGCAGACGGTCACACCCTCCTCCAGTCCCATGACCGCCGCCACGACGGCCGGCGCCACCCCTTCCGACACCTCCACGGAGTCGACAACCAGCTCCCGGTCACCGATGTCGGCCGACCACACCGAGCGCCCCTCACCCCACCGCGCACGCGCGAGACGCTCGATTCCGCGGCGGCGGACGGGCCGGAAGTCCCGGACGAACACCCCGGCGCCCTTGCGCGCCTCGGCGATGCCCTCCGCCTGGAGCACACCCAGCGCCTGCCGAGCCGTCATCCGGGCGACCCCGTGCGCGGCCATCAGGTCGTTCTCACCGGGGAGCCGGTCGCCCGGCCCGTACCGTCCGGCCTCGACAGCCGCACGCAACTCCGCGGCGATGCGCTGATATTTGGGCTGGCGCCCCGAGTCCCGGCTGCTCATCCAGACTTCTCCCTCGATCATCTCTAGACATCCTAGGCATCAAAGGTCTCGCACCCCCAGTCAGACAGCGGTCACCTACGGCCACTACGGCTCACATCTCTAGAGATGCATTGCGCTGGACGGAGCCACCGGCTTTACTTCCTACATCTCTAGAGATGTAGGCCTTTTCATTCACATCCTGATCACCTCGGAGGTCCCGTGTCCGACGACACCGTAGCTACGCCACCCGAAGCTCCCGTCACGACCGAGGTCCAGTGGCGGTTACCCCACGACCCGCGCAGCGCCGGACGTGCTCGCGAGCTGCTTCGCGGGCAGCTTGCCGCATGGGGAGTCGACGGCGACCTCGCCGACACGGCCGGGCTACTGCTCTCGGAACTGATGAGCAACGCCATCCGGCACGCGCGGACACCGGCCGGTCGGGAGATCGGAGTGCGTGTCGCCCGGTGCGAGGGGCGGCTGCGTGTGGAGGTCGCCGACGCCGGCCGGACCCGGCCGGTGCCGAGAGAGGCGGCGGCCGACGACGAGCAGGGCCGTGGCCTCGCCATCATCAGCGCCCTGGCGACGCGCTGGGGTTGTTGCCCCCGGCGGCACGGCATCGGCAAGGCGGTCTGGGCGGAGTTGCCGATGCCGCCCCCGTTCAGCCCAGGTGGGTAGGGGCGAACATGCGGAGTACGGCGGGGAGTACGAGGACCGAGGGGCCGGGGGTCGCCAGGGCCTTCGCCAGGTCGGCCTCCAGGGTTTCCGGGGTCGTGCGGAGGCCCGGGACGCCGAAGGACTCCGCCAGGGCCGCGTAGTCGGGGCGGGTCAGTTCCGTCGCCGTGGCCTGGCCGAAGGCGTCCGTCATGTACTCGCGGAGGATGCCGTAGCCGCCGTCGTCGACGATGAGCCAGGTGACGGGGAGGTCGTACTGGCGGGCCGTGGCGAGTTCGGCGACCGAGTAGAGCGCTCCGCCGTCGCCGGAGACCGCCAGGACCGGGCGCGTGGGGTCCGCCGCCGCCGCGCCGAGGGCCGCCGGGAAGCCGTAGCCGAGGCCGCCGGCGCCCTGGGCCGAGTGCATGGTGTTGGCGCCCCGGGGGTCGAACGCCGACCAGGCCCAGTACGCCAGGATCGTCATGTCCCAGAAGGACGGGGAGCCGGCGGGCAGGGCGCGGCGGACCGAGGCCAACACGTCCTGCTCCAGCGTCAGTTCCTGGGACGCGATGCGGTCGGCGACCTTCGCGAGCAGCTCCCGCACCCGGTGCGGCGCCGTCTCGTCCGTCCGCTCCTCCACCGTCTCCAGCAGGGCCTGGAGGGCCGGCCGGGCGTCCGCGTGGATGCCGAGCGCCGGGTGGTTGGACTCCAGCTTGCCGAGGTCGGCCTCGATCTGGATCACCCGGCCGCGGGGCCTGAACGTGTGGTAGTTGGAGGAGAGTTCACCGAGTCCGGAGCCGACCACCAGGAGGACGTCGGCATCCTCCAGGAAGTCCGTGGTGTGCCGGTCCTCCAGCCAGGACCGAAGGGACAGCGGGTGCTCCCAGGGGAAGGCGCCCTTGCCGCCGAAGGTCGTGACCACGGGCGCGTCCAGCTTCTCCGCCAGGCGCAGGAGTTTGCCGGAGGCGTCCGCGCGCACCACTCCGCCGCCCGCGACGATCACCGGGCGGGCGGCGCGGGACAGCAGGTGGGCCGCCACCGCCGTCAGTTCGGGGCGCGGCACCAGGTCCTCGGGGGTCGCGTCCGGGGCCGTCACCACGGGCAGCGAGGTCTCGGCCAGCAGGACGTCCTGCGGGATCTCCACGAACACCGGGCCGTGCGGGGCCGTCAGCGCCGACTTCCAGGCCGCCGCGACGGCCGAGGGGATCTGGGACGGGGTGCGGACGGTGTGGACCGACTTGACGACACCCCGGAACGAGGCCGCCTGGTCGGCGAGTTCGTGGAGGTAGCCGTGCCGGCCGCCGCCCAGGCCCGCCGTCGGGATCTGGCTGCTGATCGCCAGCACCGGCGCGCTGGCCGCTGCCGCCTCCTGGAGCGCGGCCAGTGACGTCAGCGCGCCCGGGCCGGTCGAGAGCAGCAGCGGGGCCGCCTCGCCGGTGATCCTGCCGTACGCGTCGGCCGCGAAGCCCGCGTTGTTCTCCACCCGCAGGCCGACGTAGCGCAGGGACGAGCGGCGCAGGGCGTCGAACATGCCGAGCGCGTGCTGGCCGGGCAGACCGAAGACGGTGGTCGCGCCGAGCCCGGCCAGCGTCTCCACGACCAGGTCTCCGCCGTTGCGCCCCTGGGGCGGGTCGAGGGCGGCGGCGATCTGCGCCTCGGTCGGGCGGAGTACCAGGTCGTGGTCGTGGGTCACTTCGCTTCCGCGTCCTTCCGGGCCGCCGCGATCCGGCGGCTCATGAGCGTGGTCAGTTCGTAGGCCGTGTGGGAGGCGGCGACCGAGGTGATCTCGGCGTGGTCGTACGCCGGGGCGACCTCGACCACGTCCGCCGAGACCAGGTTGCAGGAGGCCAGCCCGCGCAGGATCTCCAGCAGTTCGCGGGAGGTCATGCCGCCCGCCTCCGGGGTGCCGGTGCCGGGCGCGTGGGCCGGGTCCAGGCAGTCGATGTCGATGGAGATGTACAGCGGGCGGTCGCCGATGCGCTGGCGGAGCTGGTCGGCGACCTCGTCGGCGCCGCGGCGGTAGACGTCCGCCGAGGTGACGATGCCGAAGCCCATCTTCTCGTCGTCGGTGAGGTCCTGCTTGCCGTAGAGCGGGCCGCGGGTGCCGACGTGGGAGAGGGCGGAGGTGTCGAGGATGCCCTCCTCCACCGCGCGGCGGAACGGCGTGCCGTGGGTGTACTCGGCGCCGAAGTAGGTGTCCCAGGTGTCGAGGTGGGCGTCGAAGTGCAGCAGGGCCACCGGGCCGTGCTTCCTCGCGACCGAGCGGAGCAGCGGCAGCGCGATGGTGTGGTCGCCGCCGAGGGTCATCAGCCGGGCGCCGGTGCCGAGCAGGTCGTCGGCGGCGGCCTCGATGGTCTCCACGGCCTCGTTGATGTTGAACGGGTTCACGGCGATGTCACCGCCGTCCGCGACCTGCGCCAGGGCGAACGGGGAGGCGTCCTGCGCCGGGTTGTACGGGCGCAGCAGCCGGGACGCCTCGCGGATGGCGTTGCCGCCGAAGCGGGCGCCCGGCCGGTACGAGACGCCGGAGTCGAACGGCACGCCCACCACGGCGACGTCGGCGGTGCCGACCTCGTCCAGGCGGGGCAGCCGGGCGAAGGTGGCGGGGCCGGCGTACCGCGGGACGCGGGAGGAGTCGACGGGGCCGCGGGGCGTCTCGTTGCTGCTCATGGTGGAATGCCTTCTTTCCTGCGCTTCGTCGCGCATGTACTGCTTTCCGGACGACTCTACTGGTGAGCCGGGACCGGTTCGGACGCGAGTTCGGGTGACCGTCCGGCGAGGCGCTCGCGCCAGGCGGCGAGGACCGCCTCGTCGGTGGGCCGGGTGGCCAGGGAGACGGCGACGTAGGCCGCCAGGGAGGCCGGCAGGCCGTAGTAGACGGGCTCGTTGGCCAGGATGCCGTAGCCGGCCATCAGGCCGATGACGGCGAGACCGCCGACGGTGACGGCGGCCAGCGCGCCCTGGACCGTGCCGCGCTTCCACAGCAGGCCGCCGAGGATGGGCACCAGCAGGCCGCCGACGAGGAGGTTGTAGGCCACGGTGAGCGCCTCGACCACGTTGTTCAGCGCGATCGCCGTGCCGATCACCGCCACCCCCATGACCAGGATGAAGACGCGGTTGCCGCCCACCTCGTCGGGCTCCTCGCCGTCCCGGCGCACGAGGCCGCGCAGCCGTGACCAGATGTCGTTGTTGGCGACGGTGGCGCAGGCGATCAGGGCGCCGGAGGAGGTCGACATCACGGCGGCCAGGGCGGCGGCCAGCACCAGTCCGCGCACGCCGACGGGGAGTTCGTCCTTGACGATGGTGGCGAAGGCGTCGTCGGGGTTGCCCAGCTTCGGATAGAGCACCTTGGCGGCCGTGCCGATCACCGCGCCGGCGAGGGCGTAGGCCAGGCAGTAGGTGCCGGCCGCCGTCCCGCCCCACCTGGCCGTGGTGTCGCCGCGGGCGGTGAACACGCGCTGCCAGATGTCCTGCCCGATCAGCATGCCGAACGTGTAGATCAGCACGTACGTGAAGATCGTCTCGCCGCCGATGCCCAGCGGGTCGAAGTACGAGGTGGGCAGCTCGGCCCGCATCGCGCCGAAGCCGCCCGCCTTCACGACGGCGATCGGCAGCAGGAGCAGCAGCACGCCGATGGTCTTGACGACGAACTGCACCATGTCGGTCAGCGTGATGGACCACATCCCGCCGAGGGTCGAGTACGCGACGACGATCGCGCCGCCGATGACGATCGAGACCGTGCGGTTCAGGTCGAACAGGACGTCGAAGATCGTGGCGTAGGCGATGGTGGAGGTCACCGCGAGCATGAGGGTGTACGCCCACATGACCACGCCCGAGATCACCCCGGCCCGGCCGCCGTAGCGCAGGTCCAGCATCTCGGAGACGGTGTAGACCTTCAGGCGGGCGATGCGGGCGGAGAAGAAGACCGACAGGGCGAGCAGGCCGAGGCCGATGGTGAAGACCATCCAGGCGCCGGAGAGCCCGTACCGGTACCCGAGGCCCACCCCGCCGATGGTGGAGGCGCCGCCGAGCACGATGGCCGCCATGGTCCCGGAGTACATGACGGGACCGAGGCGGCGTCCGGCCACCAGGAACTCGCTCTTGGACCTGGCGCGGCGCATGCCCCACCAGCCCATCGCCAGCATGCCGGCGAGATAGACGACGATCACGGTGTAGTCGACGGCCATGGGCGGCCCTCCTTCGCGCACTTCCGGTGGCGTGTCGTGCAGATGCTTCGGCTGTACCGGCAGCGGCTCGCGGGGACATCCGCCCGTACCCGCGGCTGCCGTGCTCACTCGACAGTAGGTGGCCGGAAAGCGACTGCGAAGTGTACGTTTCATCCACAGGAACGGGGCGGGATGGAGGGTGTGCACACCATGCCGGAGACGACCGCCCCAGCGGTCCCGCCCACCCCGCCGGTGGCCCTCCAGGCGCTGCTGGCCCGGGAGGACCTCGCCCTGCGGCGGATCGCCGGTCCCCGGGAGCCGGGGATCGCGATCCACTGGGCGCACACCTCGGAGATGGCCGACCCCTACCCGTACCTGCTGGGCGGCGAGCTGCTGCTGACGGCCGGGGTGCACATCCCGGAGGCGGCCGGGGCGGGCCCGTACGCCGACGACTGCTTCGACGACTATTTCGACGGCTACGTGTCCCGGATCGTGGCCGCCGGCGGCGCCGCCCTCGGCTTCGGGGTGGCCCCGGTGCACGACACGGTCCCGCGCGCCCTGGTCGCCGCGTGCGACCGGCACGGCCTGCCGCTGCTGGAGGTCCCGCCGCAGACCACGTTCTCCGCCGTGGCCCGCGCGGTGTGGCAGCTGATGGCGCAGGCCCGGCTGGCGGAGCTGCGCCGGGTCACGGAGGCCCAGCAGAGCCTCGCGGCGGCCGCGTCCCGGCCCGACCCGGTCCCGTCGGTCCTGCGCCGGCTGGCCCAGCACCTGGGCGGCCGCGCGGTGCTGTACGGCCCCGACGGCACGGAGGTCGCCGGGGCGGGCCGGGAGGCGGTCACGGGGACGGGCGGGGAGACCCGGGAGGGGCTGCGGGCGGCGCTGGCGGAGCTGGCCGGGGTGGTCGGACCGGCCGCCCGGCCGCGTCCCTCCTCCGCCACCGATGCCTTCGGCGGCACCCACCTCGCCGTCTACGCCCTCGGTTCCGGTGAGGGGTTCGTGCTCGGGGTGGCCACCCCCCGGCGGGATCCCGGCGACCACACCATCGCCTCCGTCGCCGCCGTGCTGCTGGCCCTGCTGACCGGGGAGCACCAGAGCGGAGCCGGCGCGGCCCGGTCCTCCGCGCTGGTCCGGCTGCTGCTGGGCGCCCCGCCCGAGGAGGTGGCCCCGCTGCTCGGTGCCGGGCGGTGGCTCGTCGTGCACGCCCGGCCGGAGGTCCAGGCACCGGACCCGGTCGCCGCCTCCGCGCTCGGCGCGGCCCTCGGTTCACCCCTGGTCGACCTGGCGCGTGACGTCGTACGGGTGCTGGTGCCGGCGGACCGGGAGCCGGGGCCGCAGCCGGGCTGGACGCTCGGGGTGAGCGCCCCGGCGGGACCGCGGGAGTGGCCGGCCGCCGACACCCAGGCCGGCCGCGCCCTCGCCCGGGCCCGTGCCACCCGCGTACCGCTGCTCCGGCACGCCGCCCGGCCCGCGCTCGCGGACCTGGTGCCGCCGGTGGACGCCGAGACGCACGCCCGTACGCTGCTCGCGCCCCTCGCCGGGCAGCCCGCGCTCGCCGAGACGCTGCGCGGCTGGCTGTCGCTGCACGGCAGCTGGGACCGGACGGCGGTGGCGCTGGGCGTGCACCGCAACACCGTGCGGCAGCGGATCGCCCGCTGCGCGGCCCTGCTCGCCGTCGACCTGGACGACCCGGACGTGCGCATGGAGCTGTGGTTCGCGCTGCGCCGGGGTGACGGCGCCGGCACGTGAGGCCCGTCCCGGCGGGCGGTCGCGCCGGGGTCCGAGGAGGTGGGCTGCCCCACAATGGGGGGCATGCCGATACCCGGGACACCCAGCCGCGCCCAGCTCGTCGACCACCTGGTGCGCACCCGTATCGCGGGGGACGTCGCCACGCCCCGCGAGAACAACCTCTCCCACTACCGCCAGCTCGCCAACGGTGTCCGCGCCTTCTGGTTCGGCCTGGAGCTGGGCGAGCGCTGGACGGACGAACAGGACGTGCTCGCGGTCATGGCCGAGCGGGTGGGCGTCAACGACGACCCGGAGTACCGGTACGGACAGGACACCATCGACCCGGAGCTGACCGTGGACGCGCTGGAGCGGATGGCGGCGCGGCTGCGCAAGGCGGCCGAGGGGCGGCAGCGGGTGCTGTTCGCGACCGGGCACCCGGGCGGCCTGCTGGACGTCCACCGGGCCACGGCCGCCGCGCTGCGCGCCGCCGGCTGCGAGATCGTCGTCATCCCGGACGGGCTCGGCACGGACGAGGGGTACGTGATGCAGTTCGCCGACGTGGCGGTGCTGGAGCACGGCGCGACGCTGTGGCACACCCACTCCGGGGAGCCGATGCGTGCCGTCCTCACGGGCCTTGAGCGGGAGGGGCGTCCGCTGCCCGACCTGGTCGTGGCCGACCACGGCTGGGCGGGGTACGCGGGGCAGCACGGTGTCGACTCCGTCGGGTACGCCGACTGCAACGACCCGGCGCTGTTCCTCGCGGAGGCCGAGGGCACCGTGCAGGTGGTCGTGCC
Source organism: Streptomyces sp. NRRL S-31 (assembly GCF_000718775.1). Lineage (GTDB taxonomy): Bacteria > Actinomycetota > Actinomycetes > Streptomycetales > Streptomycetaceae > Streptomyces. Next base: position 38,871 of record NZ_JOCB01000033.1, on the reverse strand, counting down.
GCTCGACGACCACGTGGTCAGCCCGCGCCACTACGACCCGATGACCGCGTATCTGCTGGACCAGGCGGGCCTCCTCGCCTGACCGGGCCGCGGCCGCCCGGCGGGGCGGAGGGCGGGCGGCACACAAAGGTGCGGCCCCGCGAACGGGGCCGCACGTCGTGCTCAGTGGGCGTTCGGGTCAGTGGCCGCCACCGCCGCCGTGGCCTCCACCGCCACCGCCGCCGTGACCGCCGCCGCCACCACCGTGGCCGCCGCCACCGCCGCCGTGACCGCCGCCACCGTGGCCGCCGCCACCGTGGCCGCCACCGCCGTGGTCACCACCGCCGCCATGGCCGCCGCCGTGGCCGCCGCCATGGTCGCCACCGTGGCCGCCACCGTAGCCGCCGTTGCCGTAGCCGTAGTCGCCGTTGTGGTTGCCCCAGCCGTAGCCGCCGTCGTCGTCGCCCCAGCCGCCACCACCGTGGTCGCTGCTGTAGGAGCTGTTGTTGCCGTGCTCCGAGGCGAAGGCGCTGCCGGCCGTGCCGATTGCCGCTCCACCGGCCAGCAGCAGGCCTGAGGCGGACAACGCGACAAGACGCCGCGTGCGCTGTGATCGCATGGGAATACCTTCCATCTCCATCGTCTCTCGCGGGTCCCGGAAGGGGAGGCGCGAGGTGGATGGCCGTCGCCGCTGCCGAATAGGGAGGTGCGGCGCGGTCTTCAGGTGTCACCGCAGCGGGCTCGAACGGACCGGCCTCTCCACCGATGCCCTCGCGGTCCACCCGCGCGTGATCGCTCTGCGGGTGCCGCGGCCGGGAGCCCGGGGTCCGGGCGGCCCGTGCGCAGGGCATGCCGTTCACTGCGGCCCTTCACTCAACGAGCCTAGTCCCGCTTGCGCCACACGGCATCTCGGGCGGCACGTCCGGTGACGGTCACCTCGGGACGCGGACCACGCCCTCCTGGATGACGCTGATGGCGAGCCGCCCGTCCTGCGTGTATATCCGGGCCTGGCCGAGGCCGCGACCACCGTGCGCGGACGGCGACTCCTGGTCGTACAGCAGCCATTCGTCGGCCCGGAAGGGCCGGTGGAACCACATCGCGTGGTCCAGCGAGGCCCCGACGACGTCGCCGACGGCCCAGCCGCCGCGCCCGTGCGCGAGCAGCACCGAGTCGAGCAGGGTCATGTCCGAGACGTAGGTGGCGAGGACGACGTGGAGCAGGGGCTCGTCGATGGCGCCCTGGAGCTTGCCGTTGGTGCGGAACCACACCTGGGAGTGCGGCTCGCGCGGCTCGCCGTACCGGCCGTACGGCGGCTCGTCCGCGTACCGGAGGTCGATCGCCTCGCGGGCCTGGAGGAGCCTTTCGACGACCTCGGGGTCGAGGTGGCCGTGGCCGAGCAGCCGCTCCTGGGAGGTGGGCAGGGTCGCCGGGTCCGGTGCGACGGGCATCGGCGTCTGGTGCTCCAGCCCCTCCTCGTGCGCCTGGAAGGACGCCGACAGGTGGAAGATCGGCTTGCCGTGCTGGACGGCGACGACCCGGCGGGTGGTGAAGGAGCGGCCGTCGCGGATGCGGTCGACGGTGTAGACGATCGGGGCGCCCGGGTCGCCGGGGCGCAGGAAGTAGGCGTGCAGGGAGTGGGCCGGCCGGTCCGCGGGGACCGTCCGGCCGGCGGCGACCATCGCCTGTGCCGCGACCTGCCCGCCGAAGACGCGCGGGACGACGGCGGAGCGGGACCGGCCGCGGAAGATGTTCTCCTCGATCTGCTCCAGGTCGAGCAGATCGAGGAGATCCTGGAGTGCCTGGCTCATGGCGTCGGTTGTACCGGCCGGTGATCGCCCGGTCGTTACAGGCCCATGTCCTTGGCGATGATCGACTTCATGATCTCGCTGGTGCCGCCGTAGATGCGGTTGACGCGGTTGTCCGCGTACAGGCGGGCGATCGGGTACTCGTTCATGTAGCCGTAGCCGCCGTGCAGCTGGAGGCAGCGGTCGATCACGCGGTGCGCGACCTCGGTGCAGAACAGCTTGGCGGAGGCGGCCTCGGCGGGGGTCAGCTCGCCGGCGTCCAGGGCCTCCGTGGCGCGGTCGGCGACGGCCTCGGCGGCGTCCACCTCGGCCTGGCAGGCGGCCAGCTCGAACTTGGTGTTCTGGAAGTGGGCGACCGGCTTGCCGAAGACGGTGCGGTCCTGCACGTAATTCTTGGCGAACCGGACGGCGGCCTTGGCCTGGGCGTAGGCGCCGAAGGCGATGCCCCAGCGCTCGGAGGCCAGGTTGTGGCCGAGGTAGTAGAAGCCCTTGTTCTCCTCGCCGAGCAGGTCCTCGACCGGCACCTTGACGTCGACGAAGGCCAGCTCGGCGGTGTCGGAGGTGCGCAGGCCGAGCTTGTCCAGCTTGCGGCCGACGGAGTAGCCCTCGGACTTGGTGTCGACGGCGAAGAGGGAGATGCCGTGGCGGCGGTCCTCGGCGGTCGGCGCGGCCGTGCGGGCGCAGACGATGACCTTGTCGGCGTGGACGCCGCCGGTGATGAAGGTCTTGGCGCCGTTGAGGACGTAGTGGGTGCCGTCCTCGGAGAGCTTCGCGGTGGACTTCATGCCCGCGAGGTCGGAGCCGGTGCCCGGCTCCGTCATCGCGATGGCCCACATCTCCTCGCCGGTGACGAACTTCGGCAGGTAGCGCTTCTTCTGCTCCTCGGTGGCGAGCATCTTGATGTACGGCAGGGCGAGCAGCACGTGCACGCCGGAACCGCCGAACTGGACGCCCGCGCGGGCGGTCTCCTCGTAGAGGACGGCCTCGAACTTGTGGCTGTCCATGCCCGCGCCGCCGTACTCCTCGGGCACGTTGATGCCGAAGATGCCCAGCTCGCCGAGCTTGTAGTAGAAGTCGCGCGGCGCCTGGCCGGCGGCGAACCACTCGTCGTAGACGGGTACGACCTCGGCCTCGATGAAGGCGCGAAGGGTCTCCCGGAACGCCTCGTGATCTTCGTTGAACACCGTACGGCGCACGCCGCCACCTCCACGTACCTCGGCATGACTCCGGCCATGTCTAAGCGCTTGCTCATTCACCGTACCGGCGAGTACGGAAGTCCGTCCAGAGGTATCCGGCCGTAACCCTCGTCACGGCCGCGCGCCGGCGCGCACAGCGGCCGGGGCCACGGCCTACGAATCCTCCCCCGCCGCCGCGAACGCCCCCCGCGCCATCCGGTGCAGCAGGGCCGCCGTCGTCTGGCGGCCGGGCAGCGTGCCGGCGCGGCCCAGGTGGGGGGTGGAGTTGAGCAGGCCGAAGACCGAGTGGACGGCCGAGCGGGCGGCCGGCTCGGTCAGACCCGGGTACACCTCGCGGACCACCCCCACCCACAGCTCCAGGTACTGCCGCTGGAGCTGCCGCACCAGCTTGCGGTCGCTGTCGCGCAGCCGGTCCAGCTCCCGGTCGTGCAGGGTGATCAGCGGGCGGTCGTCCAGGGCGAAGTCGATGTGGCCCTCGATGAGCGAGTCCAGCGTCCGGCCGGCCGGCTCGCCGTCGGCCTCCGCCAGGCGCCGCCTGGCCCCGGTGAGCAGCTGCCCGCTGATGCCGACCAGCAGCTCGGCGAGCATGGCGTCCTTGCCCGGGAAGTGCCGGTACAGACCGGGGCCGCTGATGCCGACCGCGGCGCCTATCTCGTCGACGCCGACGCCGTGGAAGCCGCGCTCGGCGAAGAGCCGCGCGGCCTCCTTCAGGATCTGCTCGCGGCGGGTGGGGGCGTCGGTTCTGCTGGCCATGCGGTCGATTCTAGACAGCGCGGTTAGCGGTCGTTAACCTGGTGGGCGTAGGTTAACGCTCATTAACAGGTTCGGACACCGGGTGAGGGGACCGCAGGATGCAGGAGGCACCGGAGCTGACGAGCGCGGCGGACCCCGCGTCGGAGGGCTGGCGGGCCAATGAACGGGCCCATCTCGCACTCGTGGAGGAGCTGCGCGCCAAACTGGCCGCGGCGGCCCTCGGCGGCGGCGAGAAGGCGCGGGCCCGGCATACGGCGCGGGGCAAGCTGCTGCCCAGGGACCGGGTGGACACGCTGCTCGACCCGGGCTCGCCCTTCCTGGAGCTGGCCCCGCTGGCGGCCGACGGGATGTACGACGGGCAGGCGCCGGCCGCCGGGGTGATCGCCGGGATCGGCCGGGTCGCCGGACGCGAGTGCGTGATCGTCGCCAACGACGCCACGGTCAAGGGGGGCACGTACTACCCGATGACGGTGAAGAAGCACCTGCGCGCCCAGGAGGTGGCCCTGGACAACCGGCTGCCGTGCGTCTACCTGGTCGACTCCGGCGGGGCCTTCCTGCCGATGCAGGACGAGGTCTTCCCCGACCGGGACCACTTCGGCCGGATCTTCTACAACCAGGCCCGGATGTCCGGCGCCGGCATCCCGCAGATCGCGGCCGTCCTCGGCTCCTGCACGGCGGGCGGGGCGTACGTCCCGGCGATGAGCGACGAGGCCGTGATCGTCCGCGGCCAGGGCACGATCTTCCTCGGCGGTCCGCCGCTGGTGAAGGCGGCCACCGGCGAGGTCGTCACGGCGGAGGAGCTGGGCGGCGGCGAGGTGCACTCCCGGGTCTCCGGGGTCACCGACCACCTCGCCGAGGACGACGCGCACGCGCTCCGGATCGTCCGGAACATCGTGGCCACGCTCCCTGCCCGGCAGGCGCTGCCCTGGGAGGTGCGGCCGTCCGTCGAGCCGAAGGCCGACCCCTACGGGCTGTACGGCGCCGTGCCGGTCGACTCCCGCACCCCCTACGACGTCCGCGAGGTCATCGCGCGCGTGGTCGACGGCTCCCGGTTCGCCGAGTTCAAGGCCGAGTTCGGGCAGACGCTGGTCACCGGCTTCGCCCGGATCCACGGCCACCCGGTCGGGATCGTCGCCAACAACGGCATCCTGTTCTCCGAGTCCGCCCAGAAGGGCGCCCACTTCATCGAACTGTGCGACCAGCGCGGCATCCCGCTGGTGTTCCTCCAGAACATCTCGGGGTTCATGGTCGGCAGGGACTACGAGGCGGGCGGCATCGCCAAGCACGGCGCCAAGATGGTGACGGCGGTCGCCTGCGCACGCGTGCCGAAGCTGACGGTGGTGGTCGGCGGCTCCTACGGCGCGGGCAACTACTCGATGTGCGGCCGGGCCTACTCCCCCCGCTTCCTGTGGATGTGGCCCAACGCCAAGATCTCCGTGATGGGCGGCGAGCAGGCGGCCTCCGTCCTCGCCACCGTCAAGCGCGACCAGCTCCAGGCCCGGGGCGAGGAGTGGCCCGCCGAGGACGAGGAGACGTTCAAGGCGCCGATCCGCGCGCAGTACGAGCGCCAGGGCAACGCCTACTACGCCACCGCCCGGCTCTGGGACGACGGCGTGATCGACCCGCTGGACACCCGCCAGGTGCTCGGTCTCGCCCTGACGGCCTGCGCCAACGCGCCCCTGGGAGATCCCCAGTTCGGCGTCTTCCGGATGTGAGGAGGGGAACCGTGTTCGACACAGTGCTGGTGGCCAACCGGGGCGAGATCGCCGTCCGCGTGATCCGTACGCTGCGTTCGCTGGGCGTGCGCTCGGTGGCGGTCTTCTCCGACGCAGACGCCGACGCACGGCACGTCCGGGAGGCCGACACGGCGGTCCGGATCGGCCCGGCGCCCGCCGCCGAGAGCTATCTGTCGGTGGAGCGGCTGCTGGCAGCCGCCGCCCGCACCGGCGCCCAGGCCGTCCACCCGGGGTACGGCTTCCTCGCCGAGAACGCGGGCTTCGCGCGCGCCTGCGAGGAGGCGGGGCTGGTCTTCGTCGGCCCGCCGGCGGACGCGATCGCGCTCATGGGCGACAAGATCCGGGCCAAGGAGACCGTCCGGGCCGCCGGGGTGCCGGTGGTCCCCGGCGGACGCGACCCGGAGCTGGCGCGGGCCGCCCGCGACCTGGGCGCGCCCGTGCTGCTGAAACCGTCCGCGGGCGGTGGCGGCAAGGGCATGCGCCTGGTGCGGGACCTGACAGCGCTGGAGGAGGAGATCGCCGCCGCCCGCCGGGAGGCCCGCGCCTCCTTCGGTGACGACACCCTGCTGGTGGAGCGGTGGATCGACCGCCCCCGGCACATCGAGATCCAGGTGCTGGCCGACGGCCACGGGAACGTGGTCCACCTCGGCGAGCGCGAGTGCTCCCTCCAGCGGCGCCACCAGAAGATCGTCGAGGAGGCGCCCAGCGTGCTCCTGGACGAGGCCACGCGCGCGGCGATGGGCGAGGCGGCCGTGCAGGCGGCCCGCAGCTGCGGGTACCGGGGCGCGGGCACGGTGGAGTTCATCGTGCCGGGCGGTGACCCGTCGTCGTACTACTTCATGGAGATGAACACCCGTCTCCAGGTGGAGCACCCGGTCACCGAACTCGTCACCGGGCTCGACCTGGTGGAGTGGCAGCTGCGGGTGGCGGCCGGGGAGCCGCTGGGCTTCGCGCAGGAGGACGTGGCGCTGACCGGGCACGCGGTCGAGGCCCGGATCTGCGCCGAGGACCCCGCGCGCGGGTTCCTGCCGTCCGGCGGCACGGTCCTGCTGCTGAACGAGCCGTCGGGCGACGGCGTCCGCACCGACTCCGGGCTCAGCGAGGGCACCGAGGTGGGCAGCCTGTACGACCCGATGCTGTCCAAGGTGATCGCCTACGGTCCCGACCGCGCGACGGCGCTGCGCAGGCTGCGGGCGGCCCTGGCGGAGACGGTCACGCTGGGCGTGCAGACCAACGCCGGGTTCCTGCGCCGGCTGCTGGCCCACCCGGCCGTCGTCGAGGGCGACCTGGACACGGGTCTGGTGGAGCGGGCGGTGGACGACCTGGTCCCCGCCGAGGTGCCGGAGGAGGTGTACGAGGCGGCGGCGGCCGTGCGCCTGGAGGCGCTGACCCCGCGCGCGGAGGGCTGGACCGACCCCTTCTCGGTGCCGAGCGGCTGGCGGCTGGGCGGCACCCCTCGGCCGCCCGTCTTCCACCTGCGGGTGCGGGAACCGGTGGCGTACCGCCCCCGGGGCACGCACACCGTCAGCGGCGACCGGGTGAGCGTCACCGTGGACGGCGTCCGGCACACGTTCCACCGCGCCGGTGACTGGATCGGCCGCGACGGCGACGGCTGGCAGGTCCGCGACCACGACCCGGTCGCCGCGGCGCTGAACCGCGCGGCCCACGCGGGCGCCGACTCGCTCACCGCCCCCATGCCGGGCACGGTGACGGTGGTCAAGGTGGCCGTCGGCGACGAGGTGACCGCGGGACAGAGCCTGCTGGTGGTCGAGGCGATGAAGATGGAGCACGTCATCTCCGCCCCGCACGCCGGCACGGTCGCCGAGCTGGACGTGGCGCCGGGCGCCACGGTCGCCATGGACCAGGTGCTGGCCGTGATCGCACCGCACGAGGAGGTGGCCCCGTGACCGTCGGTGGACTGCCCATGGTCGTACCGGCCCAGGACCTGCCCGCCCGGGTGCGGATCCACGAGGTCGGCGCGCGCGACGGGCTCCAGAACGAGAAGTCGGCGGTACCGGTGGAGATCAAGGCGGAGTTCATCCGCCGGCTGGCCGCCGCGGGCCTCACCACGATCGAGGCGACGAGCTTCGTGCACCCGGAGTGGGTGCCCCAGCTCGCGGACGCCGAACAGCTGTACCCGATGGTCAGCGACCTCCCCGGGGTCGACCTGCCGGTGCTGGTCCCCAACGGGCGGGGTCTGGACCGGGCGCTCGCGCTCGGCGCCGACCGGGTCGCCGTCTTCGCCAGTGCCACGGAGTCCTTCGCTAAGGCCAACCTCAACCGCACGCTGGACGAGTCGCTGGCGGTGTTCGAGCCGGTGGTGCGGCGCGCGAAGGACGAGGGCGCGCACGTGCGGGGCTATGTGTCGATGTGCTTCGGCGACCCGTGGGAGGGCGCGGTGCCGCCGCACCAGGTGGCGCGGGTCTGCACCGCCCTGCGGGACATGGGCTGCGACGAGCTGAGCCTCGGCGACACGATCGGGGTGGCCACCCCGGGCCATGTCCTCGCACTGCTCTCCCTGCTGAACGAGGAGGGCGTGCCGACGAACGTGATCGGCGTGCACTTCCACGACACCTACGGACAGGCGCTCGCCAACACCCTGGCCGCCCTCCAGCACGGTGTCACCACGGTGGACGCCTCCGCGGGCGGCCTCGGCGGCTGCCCGTACGCCAAGTCCGCGACCGGCAACCTCGCCACCGAAGACCTCGTATGGATGCTGCACGGGCTCGGCATCGAGACCGGGGTCGACCTCGGCCGTCTGACCGCCACCAGCGTGTGGATGGCCGCCCATCTGGACCGGCCCAGCCCGTCCCGTACCGTCCGCGCCCTCTCCCACAAGGACCAGTGATCAGCATGGACCACCGTCTCAGCCCCGAGCTGGAGGAACTCCGCCGCACGGTGGAGGAGTTCGCGCACGACGTCGTGGCGCCGAAGATCGGCGACTTCTACGAGCGGCACGAGTTCCCGTACGAGATCGTCCGCGAGATGGGCCGGATGGGCCTGTTCGGGCTGCCGTTCCCGGAGGAGTACGGCGGCATGGGCGGCGACTACCTGGCGCTCGGTCTCGCCCTGGAGGAACTGGCCCGGGTGGACTCCTCGGTGGCCATCACCCTGGAGGCGGGCGTCTCGCTGGGCGCGATGCCGCTCCACCTGTTCGGCACCGAGGAGCAGAAGCGGGAGTGGCTGCCCCGGCTCTGCTCCGGCGAGGTGCTGGGCGCGTTCGGCCTGACGGAGCCGGACGGCGGCAGTGACGCGGGCGCCACCCGCACCACGGCCCGGCTGGACCCGGACACGGACGAGTGGGTGATCAACGGCACCAAGTGCTTCATCACCAACTCGGGTACGGACATCACCGGGCTGGTCACCGTGACGGCGGTGACCGGACGCAAGCCGGACGGCCGCCCGCGGATCTCGGCGATCATCGTCCCGTCCGGCACGCCGGGCTTCACAGTGGCGGCGCCCTACTCCAAGGTCGGCTGGAACGCCTCCGACACCCGTGAGCTGTCCTTCCAGGACGTCCGGGTGCCGGCCGCCAATCTGCTCGGCGAAGAGGGGCGCGGCTACGCGCAGTTCCTGCGCATCCTGGACGAGGGCCGGATCGCCATCGCGGCGCTGGCGACGGGGCTGGCCCAGGGCTGTGTGGACGAGTCGGTGAAGTACGCGCGCGAGCGCCACGCCTTCGGCCGCCCGATCGGCGCCAACCAGGCCATCCAGTTCAAGATCGCCGACATGGAGATGAAGGCCCACACGGCCCGGCTGGCCTGGCGGGACGCGGCCTCCCGCCTGGTGGCGGGCGAGCCCTTCAAGAAGGAGGCGGCGCTGGCCAAGCTCTACTCCTCCACGGTCGCCGTCGACAACGCCCGCGACGCCACCCAAGTCCACGGCGGGTACGGCTTCATGAACGAGTACCCGGTGGCCCGGATGTGGCGCGACTCCAAGATCCTGGAGATCGGCGAGGGCACGAGCGAGGTCCAGCGCATGCTGATCGCACGGGAGTTGGGGCTGGTGAGCTGAGCCGTACCCGGCGGCCCGGGGGCCGCTGACGGGCCGGTGCGGGGCGCCCCGCCCCCTGGACATCAGCTGAGGTTAGGCTAACCTACCTTCGAACGTGTCCGGCGGGCGTCCCGCCCCGGTCGAAAGCAGTCATACCCATGCCCCATGCCCGTGCCACCCACCTCACTCGCCGCGGTCTGCTCGCCGCGGGCGGCGCCCTCGGACTCGGTGCGGCGCTCGCCGCCTGCGGGGACGGCAAGGGCAAAGACAGTGGCTCCGGCGGGGACAAGGGCACGGGCGCGTCGGGCCCCTGGTCCTTCAAGGACGACCGCGGCACGACCGTGAAGCTGGACAAGGTTCCCGCGAACATCGTCGCGTTCACCGGTGTAGGCGCCGCGCTGTACGACTACGGCATCCGGGTGAAGGGCGTCTTCGGCCCGACGAGGACCACCGACGGCCAGCCCGACGTCCAGGCCGGCGACATGGACGTCAGCAAGGTGACGGTCCTCGGCAACGCCTGGGGCCAGTTCAACATCGAGAAGTACGCCTCCCTCGCGCCGGACGTGCTCGTCACCACGATGTTCGACGGCGCCGGCACCCTCTGGTACGTCCCCGACGAGTCCAAGAAGAAGATCGGCCGGCTGGCCCCGAGCGTCGGCATCTCCGTCTACGACCGCCAGCTCACCCAGCCGCTCCAGCGCATGTGGGACCTGGCCGAGTCGCTGGGCGCGGACATGAAGGCCACGAAGGTCACCGACGCCAAGAAGCGGTTCGAGGACGCCGCCGCCCGGCTGCGCGCCGCCGCCAAGGCCAAGCCCGGTCTCAAGGTGATGGCCGGCAGCGCCAGCGACCAGCTGTTCTACGTCTCGGGCAGCAACCTCTCCGTCGACCTGGAGTACTTCAAGGCCCTCGGCGTGAACTTCGTCGAGCCGCCGGAGAGTGCCAAGAAGCAGGGCGGCGGCTGGTACGAGTCGCTGAGCTGGGAGAACGTCGACAAGTACCACGCCGACATCATCATGATGGACGACCGCACCTCGGCCATCCAGCCGGCCGACATCACCAAGGCGACCTGGAAGAAGCTGCCCGCGGTCAAGGCCGGCCAGGTCATCGCCCGCTCCCCCGAGCCGATCCTGTCCTACGACAAGTGCGTGCCGCTGCTGACGAACCTGGCCGAGGCCCTGGAGAAGGCCCAGAAGGTCGGCTGACCCCGCCCCCCGCCCCCCGCCCCCACATAGCCCTGACACCACCTCTCAGGAGCCACACATGACGACGGCCGTAGCCGCCCCGTTCCGTTTCTTCTCCCTCCAGGTCGTACGGACGAGGCGGCTCGGCCCGTCCCTGGTCCGGGTCACCTTCACCGGGGCCGACCTGCACATCTGCCACTCCGACGGGCATGACCAGTCCCTGTCGCTGTTCCTGCCGCAGCCGGGGCAGAGCGAGCCCGTCGTCCCGCTGGACCTGGGCGACAGTTGGTGGCAGGCGTGGCGCGAACTGCCGGACGACGTGCGGGCGGTGATGCGCTCCTACACGCTCCGGGCGCTGCGGCGCGACCCCGACGAGATCGACATCGACTTCGCCCTGCACGGCGTGGGGCCCGGTGCCGCCCACCCCGCCGGCCCGGCCTCCCGCTGGGCCGCGCGCGCCGCCGCGGGCGACCGGGTGCTGCTGCTCGGGCCGGCCGTCGCCGACAACCGCGCGATCCGCTTCCGGCCGCCCGCGGACACCGATCTCGTCGTCCTGTGCGGTGACGAGACGGCCCTGCCGGCCGCGACCGCGATCCTGGAGTCCCTCCCCGCCGGCACCCGGGTCCGGGCCTGGCTGGAGGTGCCGCACGCCGGGGACGTCCAGGAGGTGCGCACGGCGGCGGACGCGGAGATCACCTGGCTCGTACGGCACGACGGGTCCCCCACGACCGTCGACGCCGTACGGGCCGCCCCACTGCGCGGCGCCGAACGGCCGTACGTATGGATCGCCGGTGAGTCCGGCCAGGTCAAGTCGTTGCGGCGGCACTTCGTCGGTGAGCGCGGGGTGGACCGCCGACGTGTCACCTTCGTCGGCTACTGGCGGCGGGGCCTGTCCGAGGAACAGCTCCGCGCCACGGGCGAGTAACCGCCCCCGCACCACCTTCCGCTGTGCCGCCGGGCCCGGGGACAGCCATGCCCCGGACCGTCAAACTTAGGTTAGGCTAACCTAAGTTCAATCGCCACGGACCGTCCCTCGGAGGACCCCCACATGCGCTCGCACCTGCTCAATGGCCTCACCGCGGAGCACTACCGCCGCTCCGTGACCGAAGGAGTCGAGCGGGTGGCGGCCAAACTCGCCACCACCGACCGTCCGTTCACCGGCATCGGCGTGGACGCGCTCGCCCCGCGCATCGACGCGATCGACCTCGACCGTCCGCTGGGCGACACCACCGCCGTGCTGGACGAGCTGGAGGACGTCTACCTGCGGGACGCGGTCTACTTCCACCACCCCCGCTACCTCGCCCACCTCAACTGCCCGGTCGTCATCCCGGCGGTGCTCGGCGAGGCCGTGCTCTCCGCCGTCAACTCCTCGCTGGACACCTGGGACCAGTCGGCCGGCGGCACCCTCATCGAGCGCAGGCTCGTCGACTGGACGGCCGCCCGGATCGGCCTCGGCCCGGCCGCCGACGGCGTCTTCACCTCCGGCGGCAGCCAGTCCAACCTCCAGGCGTTGCTGCTCGCCCGGGAGGAGGCCAAGAGCGACGACCTCGGCAGACTGCACATCCTCACCTCCGAGGCAAGCCACTTCAGCGTGCGCAAGTCCGCGAAGCTGCTCGGCCTCGGACCCGACTCCGTGATCACCGTCCCGGTCGACCACGACAAGCGCATGCGGACCGTCGCCCTCGCCCACGAGCTGGAGCGCTGCACCGGCGACGGCCTGATCCCGATGGCCGTCGTCGCCACCGCCGGCACCACCGACTTCGGCTCCATCGACCCGCTGCCGGAGATCGCCGAACTCTGCGCCCGGTACGGCGTCTGGATGCACGTCGACGCCGCCTACGGCTGCGGACTGCTGGCCTCCCTGAAGCACCGTGACCGCCTCGACGGCATCGAGCGCGCCGACTCCGTCACCGTCGACTACCACAAGTCCTTCTTCCAGCCGGTCAGTTCCTCCGCCCTGCTGGTGCGGGACGCGGCCACCCTGCGGCACGCCACCTACCACGCCGACTACCTCAACCCCCGCCGCATGGTGCAGGAACGCATCCCCAACCAGGTGGACAAGTCCCTCCAGACCACCCGCCGCTTCGACGCCCTCAAGCTGTGGCTCACCCTGCGCACGATGGGCGCCGACGGCATCGGCCGGCTCTTCGACGAGGTCTGCGACCTCGCCCGGGAGGGCTGGCGGCTGCTGGCCGCCGACCCCCGCTACGACGTCGTCGTCGAGCCCACCCTGTCCACCCTGGTCTTCCGCTACGTCCCGGCGGCCGTCACCGACCCGGCCGAGACCGACCGCGCCAACCTCCACGCCCGCAAGGCCCTGTTCGCCTCCGGCGACGCCGTGGTCGCGGGCACCAAGGTGGCCGGCCGCCACTACCTGAAGTTCACCCTGCTCAACCCCGAGACCACCACGGCCGACATCGCCGCCGTCCTCGACCTGATCGCCGGCCATGCCGAGCAGTACCTGGGAGTGTCCCTTGACCGCGCGTCCTGAAGCCCCGTCCGCCACCCACGACTTCGTGGGCATCGGGCTCGGCCCCTTCAACCTCGGGCTCGCCTGCCTGACCGAGCCGATCGCCGCGCTCGACGGCGTCTTCCTGGAGTCCAAGCCCGACTTCGAGTGGCACGCCGGCATGTTCCTGGACGGCGCCCACCTCCAGACCCCGTTCATGTCGGACCTGGTCACCCTGGCCGACCCGACCTCGCCGTACTCCTTCCTCAACTACCTGAAGGAGAAGGGCAGACTGTACTCGTTCTACATCCGCGAGAACTTCTACCCGCTGCGCGTCGAGTACGACGACTACTGCCGCTGGGCCGCCGGGAAACTGAGCAGCGTCCGCTTCGGCACCACGGTCACCGAGGTGACCTACGAGGACGAGCTGTACGTCGTGCGCACCGAGGCCGGGGACACCTACCGCGCCCGGCACCTGGTCCTGGGCACCGGCACCGTCCCCCACCTCCCGCCGGCCTGCCGGGGACTGGGCGGGGACCTGCTGCACACCTCGCAGTACATGCACCGCAAGGCGGAGCTGCTGAAGAAGAAGTCCATCACGGTCGTCGGCAGCGGCCAGAGCGCGGCCGAGATCTACTACGAGCTGCTCTCCGGGATCGACGTCCACGGCTACCAGCTCAACTGGGTCACCCGCTCCCCGCGGTTCTTCCCGCTGGAGTACACCAAGCTGACCCTGGAGATGACCAGCCCGGACTACATCGACTACTTCCGGCAGCTGCCCGAGGACACCCGCTACCGGCTGGAGAAGCAGCAGAAGGGCCTGTTCAAGGGCATCAACTCGGACCTGATCGACTCGATCTTCGACCTGCTCTACCAGAAGGACGTCGAGAGCGGCGACCGCCCGGTCCCCACCCGGCTGCTCACCAACTCCAGCCTGCGCACGGCCGCGTACCGGGACGGGACGTACACCCTCGGCTTCCACCAGGACGAACAGGACAAGGACTTCACGCTGCGCACCGAGGGCCTGGTCCTGGCCACCGGCTACCACTACACCCCGCCCGCCTTCCTCGAACCGGTCCGCGACCGCCTGCGCTTCGACGCGCACGGCCGCTTCGACGTCGCCCGCAACTACGCCGTCGACAGCACCGGGCGCGGCGTCTTCCTCCAGAACGCCGGCGTCCACACGCACAGCATCACCAGCCCCGACCTCGGCATGGGTGCCTACCGGAACGCGTACATCATCCGTGAGCTGCTCGGCACGGAGTACTACCCGGTGGAGAAGACCGTCGCCTTCCAGGAGTTCGCCGTATGACCTTCACGTTCCGACCCGTCGACCCCTCGGCCGACGCCGCGCTGCTGCACTCCTGGGTCACCCACCCCAAGGCGGCCTTCTGGATGATGCAGGACGCGACGCTCCAGGACGTCGAGCGCGCCTACCAGGAGATAGCCGCCGACGAGCACCACCACGCGCTGCTCGGCCTCGAGGACGGCACCCCCGCCTTCCTCATGGAGCGGTACGACCCGGCGCTCCGGGAACTGACCGGGCTGTACGAGCCGCTCCCCGGGGACGTCGGCATGCACTTCCTGACCCCGGCGACCGACACGCCCGTGCACGGGTTCACCAAGGCCGTCATCACCGCCGTCATGGCCCATCTCTTCGAGGACCCGGTCGTCGAGCGGGTCGTCGTCGAGCCGGACGTCCGCAACAAGGCCGTGCACGCCCTGAACGAGGCCGTCGGGTTCGTGGCCGAGCGGGAGATCGACAAACCGGAGAAGCGGGCCCTGCTGAGCTTCTGCACCCGCGAGCGGTTCGCCGAGGCGGTGGCCGCGTGACCCCCGCCGACGCCGTGGCCCACCTGTCCCCCGAACGCTGGGCGACCGCCAACCGGCTGCTGCTGCGCAAGGCGCTCGCCGAGTTCGCGCACGAGCGGCTGATCACGCCCGAGGAGGACGGCGACCGGTACACCGTCCGCAGCGACGACGGCCTGACCCACTACCGGTTCAGCGCCGAACGCCGGGCCCTGGACCACTGGCAGATCGACGCCGGCTCCCTCACCCGGCACCGCGACGGCACCGAACTCCCGCTCTCCGTGCTGGACTTCTGCATCGAGCTGCGGGAGTCCCTGGGGCTGAGCGACGAGATCCTGCCGGTCTACCTGGAGGAGATCTCCTCCACCCTCTCCGGCACCTGCTACAAGCTCACCAAACCGCGGATCACCTCCGCCGAGCTGGCGACGAGCGGTTTCCAGGCCATCGAGACCGGGATGACCGAGGGCCACCCGTGCTTCGTCGCGAACAACGGGCGGCTCGGCTTCGGCGTCCACGATTACCTGTCGTACGCGCCCGAGACGGCGAGCCCGGTACGGCTGGTGTGGCTGGCCGCGCACCGCTCGCGGGCCGCGTTCACGGCGGGCGTCGGGATCGAGTACGAGTCCTTCCTGCGCGAGGAGCTGGGCGGGACGACGGTGGAGCGGTTCCGCACCCGGCTCACCGACCGGGGCCTGGACCCCGCCGACTACCTGTTCATCCCGGTGCACCCCTGGCAGTGGTGGAACAAGCTCAGCGTCACCTTCGCCGCCGAGGTCGCCCGCGACCTCCTGGTCTGCCTCGGCGAGGGTGACGACGAGTACCTGGCCCAGCAGTCGATCCGCACCTTCTTCAACGCCAGCGCCCCGCACAAGCACTACGTGAAGACCGCCCTGTCGGTCCTCAACATGGGCTTCATGCGCGGTCTGTCCGCCGCCTACATGGAGGCGACCCCGGCCATCAACGACTGGCTGGCCGGGCTGATCGAGAGCGACCCGGTGCTGAAGGCCACCGGTCTCACGATCATCCGGGAGCGGGCCGCCGTCGGCTACCGGCACCTGGAGTACGAGCGGGCGACCGACCGCCACTCGCCGTACCGCAAGATGCTGGCCGCGCTGTGGCGGGAGAGCCCGGTGCCCGCGCTGCGGGACGGCGAGACCCTGGCGACCATGGCGTCCCTGCTGCACGTGGACCACGAGGGCGCCTCCTTCGCCGGCGCGCTGATCGCCCGTTCGGGCCTGGAGCCGGCCGAGTGGCTGCGCGGCTACCTGCGGGCCTACTACACCCCGCTGCTGCACAGCTTCTACGCCTACGACCTGGTGTTCATGCCGCACGGCGAGAACACGATCCTGGTGCTTCAGGGCGGGGCCGTGCGGCGGGCGGTCTACAAGGACATCGCCGAGGAGATCGCCGTCATGGACCCGGACGCGGACCTGCCGCCCGAGGTGCGGCGGATCCGGGTCGACGTCCCGGAGGACACGAAGCTGCTGTCGATCTTCACGGACGTCTTCGACTGCTTCTTCCGGTTCCTCGCCGCCCACCTCGCCGCCGAGTCCGTCCTGGCGGAGGACGACTTCTGGCGCACGGTCGCCGAGGTCACCCGCGAGTACCAGGAGGCGAACCCCCGGCTGGCCGACCGGTTCCGCCGGTACGACCTGTTCGCCCCCGAGTTCGCGCTGTCCTGCCTCAACCGGCTCCAGCTGCGCGACAACCGGCAGATGGTGGATCTCGCCGACCCGTCCGGCGCGCTCCAGCTCGTCGGGACCCTGAAGAACCCCCTCGCCGGGTTCTGACCCCCGAGGGCGGGCGGGCACCCCGGAGACGGTCCTCCGGGGTGCCCGCCGGTGGCTACTTCGCCTTGCGGGACACCGTGAAGTGGTCGATGCGGTCGCCGGTCTCGGCGATGCCCGACACCTTCAGGGTGGCCTGGCGGCCCTTCGGCGCGGGCACGACGTCCACGCGCAGGAAGGAGTAGTTGAGGTAGCGCACCCGGGACCAGCCGACGGTCTCGTTGACCTTGCCGTCCTTGGTGTTGACGAACGAGGCCACGGAGTCGGTCTCGTGCTCGTGCCCCTCGTAGGAGTCCGGGGCGGAGAAGGCGTACAGGCTGCGGCCCGCCGCGCCCGCGGTGACGTAGACCACACCCTCGGTCTCCGGGTAGGCCGTGGCGCCGATCGGCAGCTTCTTGGTGACCTTGCCGTCCTTGATGACGTCGGTGCGCTCGTACTGGTGGTTGTGGCCGTTGATGACGAGGTCCACCGTGTACTTCTCGAACAGCGGCACCCACTCCTGACGCACCCCGCCCTCGGAGGCGTGCGCGGTGGAGGTGCAGTAGGCGCAGTGGTGGAAGAAGACCACGATGAAGTCGACGTCCTTCGCCGCCCGGTACTTCTTCAGCTGGGCTTCAAGCCACTTCGTCTGGGTTCCACCGGATATGCCCAGGTTCGCTGGGATCTCAAAGGAGATGTCGTTGGCGTCGAGCGAGATGACCGCCGTGTTGCCGTAGACGAAGGAGTAGACGCCCGGCAGGTTCTTCCGGTCGGGGCCGTTGTCCGGGAGGTTCCAGCGGGCGTCCTCGCCGCCGTAGCCGTTGGGCGAGTACCAGGCCTCCATGTCGTGGTTGCCGTACGCCGGCATCCACGGCACCTGCTTGGCGACCGTCTCGGTCTGGGCGAGGAAGGAGTCCCAGGTGCGCGCGTCGAAGCCGGTGTCGGCGGTCTTGCCGGCGCCGGACGGGTCGGCGTAGGCGATGTCGCCGGCGTGCAGGTGGAAGGCGGGGTTCTGGCCGAGGAGCAGGCTGTTGTTGGCCAGCCCGTGGTAGCCGACGCCCTCGTCGCCGAACGCGGTGAAGGTGAACGGCACCTTGTCGGCGGGGGCGGTGGTGAAGGTGCCCAGGGTGCCCAGCAGGTGCGGCGCGGCCGGGTCGAAGCCCTGGTGGCCGACGCCGTAGTAGTACGTCCTGCCGGGGCGCAGGTGGGTCAGCTTGGCGTGGATGTAGTACTGGGTGTGGTCGCCGCCGGCGCCGACACCGGCCGGGGTGTAGAGGGTGCGGACCTCGGCCTCGATCTTGCGGGAGAGGTCCCACGGGTGGGCGCCGACGCGGATGAAGGGCTTCTGCACGGCGACCGGGACCTGCCAGGAGACGGTGATCTCGGTCCGCGGGTCGTTGCCCCACGCGAGGTGCCGGCCGAAGGGGGCGACGAGGGCGCCGTCGACCCGCTCGGGGGTGGCGGCGGTGCGCTGCGTCGGCACGGCGGCCTGGGCGGTGGCGCCCGTCACGAACGCGCCACCGGCGACGGCGCCCAGCGTGACGGCGCCGCCGCGGAACATGGTGCGCCGCGAGAACTTGGCGCGCAGGTACTCATGCTGCTCGGCCATGCTCATGCGCTCGGCCAGCTTCTCGGGAACGCCCATACGAGGAATGTCCATGGCGTCTGAAACTCGTCTGTCCGGGCAACGAGATACAGGACACAGGATGGACGGGACGCAAACAGAGATCCATAAGAGTTTCAACAGCCCTCTGCCCGGAATCGGGCACGATTCTTGCGAAACCGGCTCCGGTACCCGAGGATCTACCGGGTGCACGACGAACTGGTTGATCATCTGACGCGGTCCACGGCCCTGAGCCGGGGCGAGGCGCTGCGGGTGGTCCAGGACGTGCTCGCCTACTTCGACGAGACGACCCAGGAGTTCGTCCGCCGCCGCCACCGCGAACTCCAGGCCCGGGGCCTGGTGAACGCGGAGATCTTCCAACGGATCGAGGCGGACCTGAAATACCGGGCGGTGGCGCCGCCGGAGCTGACGCTCAGGCAGCTGCGCCGCATGGTCTACGGCTGAGGACCGGCCGTACCGACCCAGCAGTACCGGACCAGCGACAGCCAAGGGATACCTCTGTAAATGTGCGGGATTGTCGGTTACATCGGGAAGCGTGACGTGGCCCCCCTCCTCCTGGAGGGCCTCCAGCGCCTGGAGTACCGCGGCTACGACTCCGCGGGCATCGTCGTCACCTCCCCGAAGACGCCCGGCCTGAAGATGGTCAAGGCCAAGGGCCGGGTGCGCGACCTGGAGGCCAAGGTCCCGGCACGCTTCAAGGGCACCACCGGCATCGCCCACACCCGCTGGGCCACCCACGGCGCCCCGTCCGACGAGAACGCCCACCCGCACATGTCGGCCGACCAGAAGGTCGCGGTCGTCCACAACGGCATCATCGACAACGCCGCCGAGCTGCGCCGCAAGCTGGAGGCGGACGGCGTCGCCTTCCTCTCCGAGACCGACACCGAGGTGCTCACCCACCTCATCGCCCGCTCCACGGCCGAGAAGCTGGAGGACAAGGTCCGCCAGGCGGTGCGGTTGATCGAGGGCACCTACGGCATCGCCGTGCTGCACGCCGACTTCCCGGACCGGATCGTGGTGGCCCGCAACGGCTCCCCGGTCGTGCTCGGCATCGGCGAGAAGGAGATGTTCGTCGCCTCCGACATCGCCGCGCTGGTCATGCACACCCGGCAGATAGTGACCCTCGACGACGGCGAGATGGCCACCCTCAAGGCCGACGACTTCCGCACCTACACCACCGAGGGCACCCGGACGACGGCCGAGCCCACGACGGTGGAGTGGGAGGCCGAGTCCTACGACATGGGCGGCCACGACACCTACATGCACAAGGAGATCTTCGAGCAGGCCGACGCGGTCGACCGCGTGCTGCGCGGCCGCATCGACGACCGGTTCTCCACCGTGCACCTCGGCGGCCTCAACCTGGACGCCCGCGAGGCCCGGCAGATCCGCCGCGTGAAGATCCTGGGCTGCGGCACCTCGTACCACGCGGGCATGATCGGCGCCCAGATGATCGAGGAGCTGGCCCGCATCCCCGCGGACGCCGAGCCGGCCTCCGAGTTCCGCTACCGCAACCCGGTGGTCGACCCCGACACCCTGTACATCGCGGTCTCCCAGTCCGGTGAGACGTACGACGTCCTGGCCGCCGTCCAGGAGCTGAAGCGCAAGGGCGCCCGGGTCCTCGGCGTGGTCAACGTGGTGGGCTCGGCGATCGCCCGCGAGGCCGACGGCGGCATCTACGTGCACGCGGGACCCGAGGTCTGCGTGGTCTCCACCAAGTGCTTCACCAACACCACGGTCGCCTTCGCCCTGCTCGCCCTGCACCTGGGCCGCACCCGGGACCTCTCGGTCCGCGACGGCAAGCGGATCATCGAGGGCCTGCGCCGGCTGCCCGGGCAGATCACCGAGATCCTGAAGCAGGAGGAGGAGGTCAGGGAGCTGGCGGAGCAGTACGCCGACGCCCGCTCGATGCTCTTCATCGGCCGCGTCCGGGGCTACCCGGTGGCCCGCGAGGCCTCCCTGAAGCTCAAGGAGGTCTCCTACATCCACGCCGAGGCCTACCCCGCCTCCGAGCTGAAGCACGGCCCGCTGGCCCTCATCGAGCCGGCCCTGCCCACGGTCGCGATCGTCCCCGACGACGACCTGCTGGAGAAGAACCGCGCGGCCCTGGAGGAGATCAAGGCCCGCGAGGGCAAGATCCTGGCGGTGGCCCACCAGCACCAGGAGAAGGCGGACCAGACGATCATCGTCCCCAAGAACGAGGACGAGCTGGACCCGATCCTCATGGGCATCCCCCTCCAGCTCCTCGCCTACCACACGGCGAAGGCCCTGGGCCGGGACATCGACAAGCCGAGGAACCTCGCCAAGTCGGTCACGGTCGAGTAGGACCGCGGAACGGACCCCCACGTGCGCCACCTGACACGTGGGGGTCCTTCCCGTGCCGCTGGATGCCGGCCGGTGGCCGTCACCCCCCGGCCGGCGGCACGCCGAGGAAGGACGGTCGCCCACCGCGGTGCCCGGTATATGCCCCCCACCAGGGCGCGAACACCTTCTACGCGCGAGTAGTCCCCATGTGCCGTACGGGAGTTGACGGAGCGTCGGGCGGCTACGGGATGACGATCACGGGCCGCTGCGCCCGCTTGGCGAGCCGGCCCGCCACGGAGCCGAAGATCCGGCCGACGATGCCGTGCGTGGAGCCGACGACGATCGCGTCGGCCTCGTACTCCTTGCCGACCTCTTCCAGCTCGTGGCAGATGTCCCCGCCCCGCTCGACCAGGATCCACGGCACCTCGGCCAGGTAGTCCGCGCACGCCAGCTCGAGGCCGAGGACCTCGGTGCGGTGGTCCGGCACGTCGACGAAGACGGGCGGCTCGCAGCCGGCCCACACGGTGGTGGGCAGCCGGTTGGCGACGTGCACGATGATCAGGCCGGAGCCGGAGCGGTGGGCCATGCCGATCGCGTAGGCGAGGGCGCGCTCGCTTGAGGTGGAGCCGTCGAAGCCGACGACGACTCCGTGCCGGAAGGCGGGGTCGCAGGAATGACGTGCCTCTTCCGCCGCCAGGGGATCGGCCGCCGTGGGATCGGCGACCGGCCGCTTGCGGTCCGCGGGTTCGAAGAATTCGTGACCGGCCATGGCTGTCTCGGCGTTGTGATCCTTTATGGGGAGGGACGACAGTGTGCGGCGGAGCTGTGTCCGGGAAACATCTTCCCAAGCCCATACCCCCAAGGGTACGGCGGCACTCCTTCTGAGCCCAGATACCGCGCACGCTCCGTAAGCGGTCCCCCGGCATGCGCAGGGGTTCACCGGAGCATGCACGAGCCGCGCCCGTAACGCAATGGTTGCTGCCCCGTACAGGCGGTTCGCCCGGGGTCCGGGTCCGTCCGGCGGGTGACCGACCCGCCGGACGGACGTTGAACCCCGGACCACCGCCACCTCGGAAAGCACGGGACGCGCCACCGCGGAAAGCACGGACACGCGGACGCCGGTCCGACGGCGCACCACCCCCCGCGCCGGACACCGCCGGCGATGTGATCCGCTGGGCCGTGCGCCCTCGCGTCACGGTGCGCGGCGGGAAGCGCGGGCGCCACACCGGACGACAGACACCGGTCGACTGACCTGTTTTCGCGCCTCAGGACGCTGCTTTTCAGCCAACTTCTGGATATCGCCCAGAGGGGGTTCCGACCACCCTCCAACCCCCGTTCCACCTGCACGGAAAGGGTCCGGAAGCCGCTGTGCACCCTACGCGGTTTGGCCACTGCGACAAGGCGCACTTCCCCGCACGCCTCGCGAGTGCAACGCTTCGTGATCGAATGCTTCACGCCAAGTTGTCATGTCGACAATGTCCGGCGTGTCGAACTGGTCACCGCGTGATCGCGGAAGCCAGTAGATTCGATCTTGTTTACGGCGGGGGACTCGTGCAGGACCGAGGGGAAACGTGCAGGAGCGACACAACCGAGGAGCCGCGACCACCGAGGGGGGCTTAGCAGTATGAGCCACGACTCCACTGCCGCGCAGGATGCCGCGGCCCGGAAACTGTCCGGGCGACGCCGCAAGGAGATCGTCGCGGTGCTGCTCTTCAGCGGCGGCCCCATCTTCGAGAGTTCCATTCCGCTGTCGGTGTTCGGGATCGACCGCCAGGACGCCGGCGTGCCGCGCTACCGCCTTCTGGTGTGCGCCGGCGAGGAAGGCCCGCTGCGGACCACAGGGGGCCTGGAACTCACCGCGCCGCATGGGCTGGAGGCGATCTCACGCGCCGGGACGGTCGTCGTGCCGGCCTGGCGCTCGATCACCTCACCGCCGCCGGAGGAGGCACTCGACGCGCTGCGCCGGGCACACGAGGAAGGCGCCCGCATCGTCGGGCTGTGCACCGGTGCCTTCGTGCTCGCGGCGGCCGGACTGCTGGACGGCCGCCCGGCGACCACCCACTGGATGTACGCGCCGACGCTGGCCAAGCGCTATCCGTCGGTGCACGTCGATCCGCGGGAGCTGTTCGTCGACGACGGTGACGTGCTGACGTCGGCGGGCACCGCGGCCGGAATCGATCTCTGTCTCCACATCGTGCGGACGGACCACGGCAACGAGGCGGCCGGCGCGCTCGCCCGGCGCCTGGTGGTCCCGCCGCGCCGGACAGGCGGCCAGGAGCGCTATCTCGACCGGTCTTTACCCGAGGAGATCGGCGCCGACCCGCTCGCCGAGGTCGTCGCCTGGGCGCTGGAACACCTCCACGAGCAGTTCGACGTGGAGACGCTGGCGGCACGCGCCTACATGAGCCGCCGTACGTTCGACCGCCGGTTCCGGTCGCTGACCGGGAGCGCCCCGCTCCAGTGGCTGATCACCCAGCGGGTGCTCCAGGCGCAGCGGCTGCTGGAGACGTCGGACTACTCCGTGGACGAGGTGGCGGGCCGGTGCGGGTTCCGCTCGCCGGTCGCGCTGCGCGGGCACTTCCGCCGCCAGCTCGGCTCGTCCCCGGCCGCCTACCGGGCCGCCTACCGGGCCCGCCGGCCGCAGGGCGACAAGCCCGGTGAGGCCGAGCAGGCGGTGCCGGCGCCCGGCCAGCAGGGCCTGTCCGCGGGCCTGCCCGGTCCCGGGCCGGTGGGCCCGGCGCCCGCCCTGCTGCACGAGCACCGGGACGGCGGGGTGCCGTTGCAGAGCCGCCGGGCCCCGGCCGGCGCGGTGGGCCTGCTGCCGGGACCGCGCAGCGCGAGCTGACCGGGGAGGGGGGCGGGCGGCAGCCCGCCCCCCTCCTTCTTGCCGGGCCGGTACCGGCACGCGGCGTCACAAAGGCTCAGGCCCGCTTTAGGGTGGTCGCATGAACGATCGCATGGTGTGGATCGACTGCGAGATGACCGGCCTCTCGCTGTCCGACGACGCGCTCATCGAGGTGGCCGCCCTCGTCACCGACTCCGAGCTGAACGTACTCGGCGAGGGGGTGGACATCGTCATCCGCCCGCCGGCCCGGGCACTGGAGACGATGCCGGAAGTGGTGCGTCAGATGCACACCGCGTCCGGGCTGCTCGCGGAGCTGGGGCGGGGCACGACCCTCCAGGATGCCGAGGAGCAGGTCCTGGCGTATGTGAAGGAGCACGTGAAGGAGCCCGGCAAGGCCCCGCTGTGCGGCAACTCCGTGGGCACCGACCGCGGCTTCCTGCTGCGGGACATGCCGACCCTGGAGGACTGGCTCCACTACCGGATCGTCGACGTCTCCTCGGTCAAGGAACTGGCCCGCCGCTGGTACCCGAGGGCGTACTTCAACAGCCCCGAGAAGAACGGCAACCACCGGGCCCTCGCCGACATCCGCGAGTCGATCGCGGAGCTGCGCTACTACCGCGAGGCCATCTTCGTGCCGCAGCCCGGCCCGGACTCCGAGACCGCCAAGGCGATCGCCGCCCGGCACGTCCTGCCCGCACAGTAGCCACCCGGGCGGGCTCCCCCGCGGAGCCCGCTTGGGAGCCCGCTTGGGAGCCCGCTTGGGGCTCGCGCGAAAACGTGTGCGCGAGCACCCCTTCGGACCCTGTAGACTTCTTCTCGGCCGGTCGGGGAAACGACAAGTTCCACCGCCGGTCATGGTGGGTGTAGCTCAGCTGGTAGAGCACCTGGTTGTGGTCCAGGATGCCGCGGGTTCGAGTCCCGTCACTCACCCCGGGTCAGCAGCCGGTGACTCCGTCGCGAGACGGGATCACCGGCTGCTGCGTTTTCCCCCGCCGACGCGAGGCGCCCGCCTTCCCGGCGCCGGTCCGGGAAGGCGACCGGTCTCACGAGGACGCCCGCACCACCAGTTTCGCCGGGAGGACCGCCTGCTGCCGGACCGGTTCCCGGGACGCGGCCGGGCGGCGGGCGGCGATCTCCGTGAGCAGCAGGTCGATCATCGCGCGGCCCATCTCCTCGATGGGCTGGCGGACGCTGGTGAGCGGCGGGTCCATGTGCCGGGCGATGGCCGAGTCGTCGTAGCCGACGAGGGCGACGTCGTCGGGGATGCGGCGGCCGGCCTCGCGCAGCACCTGGCGGGCGCCCGCCGCCATCACGTCCGAGCCCGCGAAGACGGCGTCGAGGCCGGGTGCGCGGGACAGCAGGGCCGTCATCGCGCGACGGCCGCCCTCCTCGGTGAAGTCGCCCGGTTCGATGAGCAGTTCGCTCTCCGGGTGGCCCGCGTCGCGCAGCGCGTCGCGGTAGCCGGCGACGCGGCGCTCGGCGCCGTAGACGTCCAGCCGGCCGGTGATGTGCGCGATCCGGCGGCAGCCCCGGCCCAGCAGGTGCTCCACCGCCGAGCGGGCGCCGCCGTAGTTGTCCGAGTCCACCGAGGGGAGCGACTCGGCCGCCGAGCGCGGGCCGCTGATCACGGCCGGGATCTCCAGCTGGGAGAGCAGGTCGGGGAGGGGGTCGTCGGCGTGGACGGAGACCAGCAGGACGCCGTCCACCCGGTGGGCCGCCAGGTACTGGGCCAGGCGCTGCCGCTCGCGGTCGCTGCCGGCGAAGATCAGCAGCAACTGCATCTCGGTGTCGGAGAGTTCCGCGCCGACCCCGCGCAGCATGTCGGAGAAGTAGGGCTCGGCGAAGAACCGGGTCTCCGGCTCGGGGACGACCAGGGCGATGGCGTCGGTGCGGTTGGCGGCGAGGGCGCGGGCCGCGGTGTTGGGCACGTAGCCGAGTTCGGCGACGGCCGCCTCGACGGCCGCGCGGGTGGCGTCGCTGACCCGGGGCGAGCCGTTGATCACCCGGGAGACGGTGCCCCGGCCGACCCCTGCCCGGGCGGCGACCTCCTCCAGGGTCGGCCGTCGGCCGCGCCGGCCTCTCACACCGTTGCCTGCCATGGACGCCGCCTTCCGTTCACCACCGTCAGGCCAGGAATGTAACAGCGTCACGGTGGCGCCCGGAGATTCCGCCGGACGGCGGGCCCGGGCCGGGCCCGCCGCGTGGCGTCCGTCAGGCGGGCAGGGCGTTGTCCCGGATCACCTCGGCGTACCACCGGGCACTGGCCTTGGGGATGCGGCGCTGGGTGGCGTAGTCGACGTAGACGGCGCCGAAGCGCTTCGAGTAGCCGTAGGACCACTCGAAGTTGTCCAGCAGGGACCACAGGAAGTAGCCGCGCACGTCGGCGCCGTCGGCGATGGCACGGCGGACGGCGTCCAGGTGGGAGTGGAGGTAGGCGATCCGCTCCGGGTCCTGGACCAGGCCCTCGGGGGAGACGTAGTCGTCGAAGGCCGCGCCGTTCTCGGTCACCATCAGGGGCAGCCGGGGGTGCGAGGCCGCCAGCCCCGTCAGCAGCGTGTGCAGGCCGTCGGCGTCGATGGCCCAGTTCATCGCGGTGAGCCGGTCGTTGGCGAGGTGGAAGGCGACGTTCTCGGAGCCGGTCCACGGGGAGTGGTCGCTCGCTCCATGGCCGTCGTTCTTGGTGCTGGCGGCTCCGTCGGCGGGCAGGGAGACCACGGTCGGCGAGTAGTAGTTGACGCCGAGCAGGTCGATGGGCCGGGAGATCTCCGCCAGGTCCCCGTCGTGCACCAGTTCCGCCCAGTCGACCAGGTGCGCGGTGTCGGCCAGCAGGTCCTCGGGGTAGGCGCCGTCCAGGAGCGGGCCGGTGAAGATCCGGTTGCCGACCGCGTCGATGCGGCGCGCGGCCTCGGCGTCCTCGGGGCTGTCGGTGAGCGGGCGCACCTGGTGCAGGTTCAGGGTGATGGAGGTCCGCGCGGACGCGGGCAGGGCCGCGCGCAGCGCGCCGACGGCCCGGCCGTGGGCCAGGTTGAGGTGGTGGGCGGCGCGCAGGGTGGCGGCCGGGTCGGTGCGGCCCGGCGCGTGCACGCCCGAGCCGTACCCCAGGAACGCCGAACACCAGGGCTCGTTGAGGGTGGTCCACATGCCGACCCGGTCGCCCAGGGCGCGGGCCGCCAGGTCGGCGTAGTCGGCGAACCGGTGGGCGGTGTCGCGCTGCGGCCAGCCGCCCGCGTCCTCCAGCTCCTGCGGCAGGTCCCAGTGGTAGAGGGTGGCGACGGGAGTGATCCCCGCCTCCAGGAGGGCGTCGGTGAGGCGGCGGTAGAAGTCCAGGCCGCGTTCGACGGCCGGGCCGCGGCCGGTGGGCTGGACGCGGGACCAGGAGATGGAGAACCGGTATGCCTTGAGCCCGAGTTCCTTCATCAGTGCCACGTCGTCGCGGAACCGGTGGTAGTGGTCGGCGGCGATGTCACCGGTGTCACCGTTGCGGACCTTGCCGGGGGTGTGGCTGAAGGTGTCCCAGATGGAGGGGGTGCGGCCGTCCTCGGCCGCGGCGCCCTCCACCTGGTAGGCGGCGGTGGCGGCACCCCAGACGAAGTCGGTCGGGAAGGCGGTGTCCGAGGCCGGCTGGACGGTCGTCTCAGGTCGTACGGCGGTCATGGTGAGAGCGCTCCCAAAGCGATGAGTGAGGAACGGCGGACGGCGGTCCGGCGTACGGGAAGGAGGAGGGGGCGGGACGGGCCGGCGCGTGCGGCCGGCCCGGCGGCGGGGCGGCGGCTCAGCCCTTGACCGCACCCGCCATGATCCCCCCGACGATCTGCTTGCCGAAGATGACGAAGACCACCAGCAGCGGAAGGGTGCTGATCAGCGCTCCGGCCATGACGATGGACTGGTCGGGCGTGTAGGAGGCGCTGAGCTGGCCGAGCGCCACCTGGATGGTGGGGTTCTCCTGGTTCAGCGCCAGGAAGGGCCAGAAGAAGTCGTTCCACGCCTGGACGAAGGTGAGCATGCCCAGCACCATCATCGCGGGCCGGGCCACGGGCAGGACCACGCTCAGCACGATGCGGATGTTGCTGGCCCCGTCCACCTTGGCGGCCTCGACCAGCTCGTAGGGCAGGGCCTCCAGCAGGTACTGGCGCATGAAGAAGACACCGAAGGCTCCGACCAGGGTCGGGAAGATCACCGACTCCAGCTTTCCGCCCCACCCGATGTCCGACATCATCATGAACAGGGGGACGACGCTGAGCTGGGGCGGGATCGTCAGCGTGGCGATGACCGCGGTCATCAGCGCACCACGGCCGCGGAAGCGCATCTTGGCGAAGGCGTACCCGGCGAGGGTGCAGAAGAACAGGGTGGCGGCGGTGATGCAGCCGGCCACGATGATGCTGTTGACGATGGCCTTGCCCAGGTGGGCCTGGTCCCAGGCCGCCTGGAGGTTGCTCCACAGCCTGCCGCCCGGCACGAGCGGCGGCGGGTTGTCCAGGACGCGCTGCTGGTCGTGCGAGGCGGCCACCAGCGTCCAGTACAGCGGGAAGAGCGAGCCGAGGCCGACGACGACCAGGGCGGCGTAGGTGAACGGGCCGCCCCTGAGCTGCTGGCCGGCTCCCATGCGGAGACGGACGCGGCCCTTGCGGGGGGCGGTGGGAAGCGGTGCCGGGACGAGGTTCGGCGCGGTCTTGGTGGGACTGGTCGTGGTCATCGATGTCGCTCCCGTCAGGCCGCGCTCTTGCGCACGAACCGGCCGACGATCCAGTTGATCAGGGCGATGAGCAGCAGCAGGACGAGCATGGCCCAGGCCACGGCCGCCGCCGGCCCCAGGTGGCCCAGCTTCCAGCCGTAGTTGAAGAGGTAGATGCTGAGTGTCTCGTACTGGTGCTCGTTGCCGCCGATCGAGCCGAGGGTGCCGCCTTGCAGCAGCAGCGGCTCACCGAACAGCTGCATCGAGCCGATGGTCGAGATGACGATGGTGAACAGGATCGTCGGCCGCAGCGAGGGGATGGTCACCTTGCGGAACTGCTGCCAGCGCGTCGCTCCGTCGATGGAGGCGGCTTCGTACAGATCGGTGGGGACCGCCTGCATGGCCGCCAGGTAGATGAGGGCGTTGTAGCCGGTCCAGCGCCAGATCACGATGACCGAGATGGCGATCTTGGAGGTCCACTCCCCGTTTCCCCAGTCGGTGTTGCCGGCGCCGAAGAAGTGCAGCACCCAGTTGAGGATGCCGCCGTCGGCGCGGAAGACCAGCGCGAAGACCAGGGCGGCCGTGGCCACCGAGGTGGCGTACGGGGTGAGGATGACGGTCCGCCAGAACGTGCTCGCGCGCAGCTTGTAGTTGAGCAGGTGGGCCAGGCCCAGCGCCACCAGCAGCTGCGGGACGGTGGAGAGGACACCGATGACGAAGGTGTTGGAGACGGCCGTCCAGAACTCGGAGTCCTGGAGGATCTTGGCGAAGTTGTCCCACCCGACCCACTCGGACTGGTCGAGGCCCGTCATCTCCACCCGGTGCAGCGCGATCCACCCGGTGTACAGGAGCGGGTAGAGCCCGAAGGCGGCGAAGACCAGGAAGAAGGGGGCGATGTAGGCGTACGGCGACGCCTTGTCGTCGAAGCGCCACAGCCTGGTACGCCAGCTGTCGCGTCCGTTCGACGCGGCACCGGTGCCGCCGGGCGGCGGGGTGTAGGCACCCCGGGCGGGGGTTGTCGTTGCCACGGAGGGAGTCCTTCCCTGAAGGTTTCGGCCGGGTGGAGGCGGGGGCGGAGGCGGGCCCGGGAGCCGGTCCGCCGCTCCCCGCGCGGATCGGGCCGGTGGCGAACGACCCACGCCGCGGCCTGACGTGCGTGTGGGGCGGAGTCCGGCCGTCGGCTGCCGGTCCCCGCCGGGCGGCGTCGCGGCGGTGCCCTGACCCGGGCACCGCTCGCGCCGGCGGGCGCTCACCCGCGCGGACCGCCTCCCCCGTGCCGTGTACCTGCCTGCCGTACCCGGCGGCGGAGCCGGCGCGTCCGCGCGGACGGGGTGCGGGCGGCCGGCGGGCCCCCGCACCCGGGCCGGCTAGCCGAGCGCCTTGTCGATCGTCTCGGTGGCGGCCTTCCAGGCGTCGGCGGGCTTGGTGCCCCGCTGCTCCATGTTGTTGATCTGCGTGGAGATCGTGTCCTTGATGACGCCGTCCTTCGGGCCGAGCACCGCCTCGGGGATCGTCTTGGCCTCCTCGGCGTAGATCTGGCCGATGGGCGCGTCGTTGAAGTACGGCAGCTTGGCGTCCTTCACGTCGGCCAGCTCGTAGGCGCCCTTGTTGGAGGGGAAGACGCCGATCGCCTTGAACACCGCGGCCTGCTGCTCGGGGGCGGTCAGCCACTTGACCAGCTCCGTGGCCTCCTTGACGTGCTTGCCGCTCTTGGGAACGGTGAGGAAGGAGCCGCCCCAGTTGGCCGCGGTGGAACCGGGGGCACGGGAGATGTCCCACTTGCCCTTGTAGGCGTCCCCGGAGTTGGTGGAGATCTGTCCGGCCATCCAGGCGGGGCAGGCGACGGTGGCCACGCTGCCCTTGCGCAGGGCCGCGTTCCAGGCGTCGGTGAACTGCGGCAGGCCCTGGGTCAGCTTCTTGTCGGCGGCCTCGGCCGCCAGGTTCCAGCCCTGCTGCACGGACGGGCTGTCCTTGTAGTTCGCCTTGCCGTCGGCGTCGTAGTACTGCTGGGCGGAGGAGCTGACGACCCCGTTGTACATGGCGGACGCGGAGTCCATGAAGTAGGTGCCGCCGGGCGCCTTCTTCTTGTACTGCTCGCCGAGCTTGAGGTAGTCCTCCCAGCCGCCGGCGACGGCCTTGGCGACGGCCTCGCGGTCGGTGGGCAGGCCCGCCTTCTCGAAGAGGTCCTTGCGGTAGCACAGGGACATGGGGCCGATGTCGGTGCCGGCGCCGATCACCGTGCCGTCCTTGGCGGTGGCCTGCTTCTCCTTCCAGGACACCCAGTCGTCGACCTTGATCGCCTTGCTGAGGTCGGTGAACTTGGCCGCCTGGGTGTCCACGACCTCCTTGATGCGCCCGACCTCGACGCCCGTGACGTCCCCGAGGCCGCTGCCCGTGTTCAGCTGCTGAAGGAGCTTCGGGTAGTAGTCCTGCTCGTTGGCCGTGGTCTCTTCCTTGACCGTGATGTTCGGGTGCAGCTCGTGGTACTTGGCGAACAGGCCGGCCTCCTTGTAGCCGAACTGCCCGTAGTCGGCCAGCGTGAGGGTGATGTTCCCGTTGGCATCCGCGGTGTCCGAGTCGCCGTCGCTGCTACAGCCGGTCAGCAGCAGGGCGGAGGCCGTCAGGACCGTCGTGGTCACGACCGCGGCGCTGCGGCCGTGACCGCCGCCGGTACGGGTGATGCGCATTCCACTACTCCTTGTTCCAGTGGGGAACGGGACCTCAGGAATCGGACCGCCGGGCGCGGCGGTCCGGACCTGCCCTCTCGGTTCGAGCAGCGGCTTGCCGACAGCACAGGAGGTGCGGCGGAAAGGTGCTGGTCAACGGGTGCCATGCAGGGTGGAGGGGAAGGTCATGGGTGGTTTCGTCCGAACGGAAGAGAGCCCCGGTCACTGCGTGGGACCGCTCCCACGCGGCATGCCGGAAGACTCGTTGGTGCCGGGCCGAGTGTCAAGACTTGAAGATGGCGTTGTTGCGCAAGCGTGTTCCGCACGTCACGTGAACGTGTCGCGCCACCAGACGAAACCGGCCCGTCATCGGCTGTTTCCGTACAGCGTCGGGGCAGGTCACCGAAGGGTCAATCCCCGCTTCCGGACAACTGCGCCCCGGGGCGGAGCCGTTGCCGTGACTCCTGGGACAGAATGAAGCCCCTCCTCCCACGGACCGCCGGAAGGTGAACGATGAGTCCTGCCGAACCGCCGCAGCCGGACAGGACGGTGGACGTCCGGCGCCCGACCCTGAACGCCGTGGCCGCCCTCGCGGGCGTCGGCCGCGGCACGGTCTCGCGGGTGATCAACGGCTCCCCGAAGGTCAGCGACCGCTCCCGGGCGGCCGTCGAGCAGGCGATCGCGGAACTCGGCTACATCCCCAACCGCGCGGCCCGTTCGCTGGCCACCAGCCGCACGGACTCGGTGGCGCTGGTGGTGCCCGAGGCCGAGAGCCGGCTCTTCTCCGAGCCGTACTTCTCCGAGATCATCCTGGGCGTGTCCGCCGCGCTGACCAGCGCGGGCATGCAGTTGCTGCTGGTCCTCACGGGCGACGAGTCCGAACACGGGCGGCTGGCGACCTACCTGGCCGCGCAGCGGGTGGACGGGGTGCTGATGCTGGCGGTGCACGCCGACGACACCCTGCCCGACCGGCTGGCGGAGCTGGCCGTGCCGACCGTGCTGGCCGGGCGCCGCAGCGAGCGGGAGCGGCTGGGCCATGTGCGCGCGGACAACCGGGGCGGTGCCCGGCTCGCCGTCCGGCACCTGCTGGCGGGCGGCCGGCGGTCCATCGCCACCATCACGGGCCCTTCGGACATGGACGCGGCGAGAGCGCGGCTCGACGGCTACCGCGAGGCGCTGTGGGACGCCGGGGTCGCCGTCGAGGACGAGCTGATCGAGACGGGCGACTTCACGGAGCAGGGCGGACGCGCGGCCATGCGGGAACTGCTGCGGCGGCGCCCGCGGCTCGACGCCGTCTTCGCCGCCTCCGACGTGATGGCCTCCGGCGCGATGCTGGAACTGCGGGCGGCGGGGCGCCGGGTGCCGCGGGACGTCGCGCTGGTCGGCTTCGACGACTCGATCGTGGCCCGGCACGTCGACCCGCCGCTGACCAGCGTGCGCCAGCCGCTGGCCGCGATGGGCCGCACGATGGCGGGCCTGCTGCTGGACGAGATCGCCGACCGCGGCACCGGTCGGCGCGGTGTGGTGCTGCCGACGCAACTCGTGGTGCGCGCGTCGGCCTGAGGGGGCGTCCGCCGCGCGGCACGGGACGCACTCCTGTATCATGGGAGCGCTCCCATGCATCATGCGAGGGTGTCGGTCCTCCGTACCTGGCACGACGGGCCGCCGCGGGTGCGGGTGGGCACGTACTGACGGTCCGCGGCCCGGGCGTGCGGGGGTGACCCGGGCGCGGGGTCAGCGGAACACCGAGGGCGGCGGGGCCGGGGAGGCCACCGCGACGGCGTCCGTCACGGGCACCGCTCCGCCGGTGAAGTCAGTGAGGGCGCGGCCGTGTTCGACCCGGCCGGGGTGCGGGTCGGAGGCGGCGCGGCGGGTGAGTTCGGCGAGCGGCAGCGGGAGATCGGCGGCGACCAGGATCGCGTTGCCGAAGCGCTTGCCGCGCAGCACGGCCGCGTCGGCGACCAGCGCGAGTTCGCCGAACCGGGCGGCGGCGGTGGCGATCTGGCCGCGCAGGTGGGCGAGCGGCGGGCCGTCGGCGAGGTTGGCCGCGTAGACGCCGGACGGCTTCAGGGCGCGGCGGACCTCGTCGAGGAACTCGGTGGAGGTGAGGTGGGCGGGGGTGCGGGCGCCGCTGAAGACGTCGGCGACCACCAGGTCGGCCCAGCCGTCCGGCACCTTGGCCAGGCCGTCGCGGGCGTCCGCCGACCTGATGCGGATGCGCGCGTTGGGGTCCGGCGGGAGTTCCCGGCGGACCAGCCGGACCAGGGCCGCGTCGCGTTCCACGACCTGCTGGGTGGAGCGGGGCCGGGTCGCGGCGACGTACCGGGCGAGGGTGAGGGCGCCGCCGCCGAGGTGCACGGCGTGCACGGGCTTGCCGGGCGGGGCGACGAGGTCGATGACATGGCCGAGGCGGCGCTGGTACTCGAAGGACAGGTACGCCGGGTCGTCCAGGTCCACGTGCGACTGGGGCGCGCCGTCGATCAGCAGCGTCCAGGCCCGGTCGCGGTCCGGGTCGGGCACGAGCTGCGCGAGTCCGCCGTCGACCGGTTCCTCGACGGCCGCGGCGGCCGGCCTGCGCCGTGTGTTCCTGGACCTGCCCATCCGTCCATTTTCGCAGGCCCCGCGCGGGCGCGCGTCACCGGCAGTTGTCGGCCGCCTCGATCAGCCGGGCCGCTTCCCCGAGGGCCCGGCGCAGCACCGCCGGATCGGTGGCGAGGTCGGCCTCGCCGGGCGGCAGCAGCCAGTCCGAGCCCTCGACCGGCGGCCCCGGGTCGAGCCGCAGCCCGCGCCCGTCCGTCTCGGTACAGGTGCTGCCGGGCACGTCCCAGCAGGCGGCGGTGCCGGCCGGCACCAGGAAGCCGAGGGTGTCGCAGCCGTCGTCGTGCAGGACGGGTCCCACCGCGTCCGCGGCCCCGCGCCGCAGGATGTCGACCGCCTCCAGGCCCTGCCGGGCCGGTACCGTCACGAGGTCGCACACCGGGTCGCACACCGGGTCGGCCGCCGGGTCGCCCGCCGCGGACGGCGAGGACGCCGACGGCGTACGGGGTTCGTTGCTCTGGCTGGTCTTCACTGCCGGCCTCCACCACGCAGCCCTGTTGCGGTCCACGGGGTTCAACGCGCGAAGCCGTCAACGGCAACGGCACAAGTGCGCCGCAAAGGATGGCACTTCATGGCAGATCTCACAGGAGATATCCGGTTTGTGGCCAAACACCGCGTGGCGGGTCCTTCACACCAGGTACGTTCAACCCCGCCGGAACCAAGGCGTCACACGGGCGACTCGTCCCGGAACCGCCCGGTTGCGGCATGGTTCGACGGTTCGCACGAGAGGACCCGGCCATGGCGTCGTCAACGGTGACCTCGTCGCAGCCCGAACGGCCCCCCCGGCCGAACCTCGCCTTCCGGCGGCTGCGCGGCCGGCGTTCACCCGCCGAGTTCGCGGCACTGGTGCGGCGGGCGGCGCGCGAGATCGGTGAGCGGGTGAGCTGTGACGCGCGCTACATCGGGCGGGTCGAAGCGGGCGAGATCCGCTGTCCCAACTACGCGTACGAGCGCGTGTTCCTGCACATGTACCCGGGCCGCACGCTCACCGACCTGGGCTTCGCGCCCCGCTCCTCCGTCCGCGGACGAGCGGCGCGTACGGCCCCGGAGGCACCCGGGGTACCCGAAGCGCCCGGGACACCGGCCGGGTCCGCCCCCGCGGGGGCGCCCGACGGGTCACCCGGGGGCGACGGGCCGTACGACCCGCACAACCCCCAGGAACCGCCCCCCCGTTCCCGGCTCCGCCCGAACCGGGGGGACCCCCATGCGAAAGACCCCCTGAACCACGAGGAGAGCGACGTGCTGCGTCGCGCATTCATGACCGGCGGAGGCGCCACCGTGGCCGCCGCCACGCTGGCCCCGCTGGGGCTCACCACCGGCGCCGCCGCGGCCCGGCCACCGCTGCGGCGCGTCGGGACCCCCGAGGCGACGGCGGTGGAGGAGGCGGTCCGCCGTATCCGGCTGCTCGACGACCGGCACGGCGCGGACGGGCTGTACCGGCGCGCGGCGGCCCCGCTGCGCGCGGCCTACGCGCTGCTCGACGCCGGCGCGACCCGGCAGACCACCGCCGACCGGCTGCACACGGGCGCCGGTGAACTCGCCATCTCCGTCGGCTGGCTGGCCCACGACTCCGGCCGTTTCGACGACGCGCGCTCGCACTACGCGGAGGCGCTGGCCACCGCCCGGACGACCGGGGACCCGGGGCTGGAGGCGCACGCCTTCTGCAACACCGCGTTCCTCGCCCGGGACGCCGGCCGCCCCCGGGAGGCGGTGCGGGCCGCGCAGGCCGCGCAGCGCGCCGCCGGGCCGCTCGGCTCGGCCCGGCTGATGTCGCTGCTCGCGCTGCGCGAGGCGGGCGGCTGGGCGGGGCTCGCCGACCGCACCGGCTGCGAGCAGGCGCTGGGCCGCGCCCAGGCGTTCTTCGCGCGGGGCCGCTCGGACGCCGACCCCGAGTGGATGAGCTTCTACGGCGAGGCGGAGCTGGAGGGGCTCGAGGCGCAGTGCTGGTCCACGCTGGGCGACTGGCGGCGGGCGTCCCGGCACGCGCGGCGCGCGGCACGGCTCCAGGACCCGCACTTCACCCGGAACATCGCGCTGTACACCGCGGAGCTGGCCGACGACCTCGCGCGCGCGGGGCGTCCCGACGAGGCGGCGCAGGCGGGCCTGCGGGTGCTGTCGCTGCTGGACCAGGTCCAGTCCTCGCGCATCCAGACGATGCTCGCGGGGACGGCACGGGTGCTGTCGCCGCACCGGCGGGCCTCGGGGGTGTCGGAGTTCCTGGACCGGCACGCGTCCGTGCCGCGGACGGGGAGGATTTAGCTCCGGGGCTCCGCAGCTTCGGGGTTCCAGGGTTCCGGGACTCCGGGGCTCCAGGGTTCCGGGGCTTCGGGGTTCCGGGACTCCGGGGCTCCGGGGCTCCGGGGCTCCGGGGCTCCGGGGCTCCGGGGCTCCGGGGCTCCGGGGCTCCGGGGTTCCGGGTTCAAGGGTTCCGGGCCTCTCGATTCCGGAGTTCCGGGGCCCTACGTTCCGCTATTCCGGGGCTCCGGGTCTCCGGGCTTTGGGGGCTCCGGGCTTTCGGGCCTCCGGGCTTTCGGGGCTCCGCGGCTTTCGCATCGTGGGGCCCCGGGCTTCCGGGTCGGGTGGCCCCGCGCCCTTCCGGGTCGGGTGGCCCCGGCCCCTTCGGGGCCGGGTGCCCCGCACCTCTTCCGGCGTACTGCCCGCCGTGGTCCGCTCAGAGCGCCAGGTGGCCCACGTCGTTCCAGCTCTCGATCGCCGGTTCGCCGTACGCCCAGCCCAGGATGGACAGCGACGTCGGGTTCAGCCGTATCCGCGCGGCGAAGTCCAGCGGCAGTCCCAGCCACCGCGCGCCGATGGACCGCAGGATGTGCCCGTGGGCGAAGACCAGGACGTCCCGGTCGGCCGAGCGGGCCCAGGAGACCACCTCGTCCGCGCGCGCGGTGACGTCGGCGAGGCTCTCGCCCTCCGGCACCCCGTCCCGCCAGATCAGCCAGCCGGGCCGCACCGCCTGGATCTCGGCCGGCGTCATGCCCTCGTAGGCGCCGTAGTCCCACTCCATCAGCGTGTCCCAGCGCTCGGCGCGCTCGCCGAACCCGGCCAGTTCGCACGTCTCCCGCGCGCGGGACAGCGGGCTGGTGCGCACCTCCGCGTCCGCCAGCCCGTCCAGCGGCGGACGGTGCAGCCGCTCGCCGAGCAGCTTGGCCCCGCGCCGGCCCTCCTCCAGCAACGGCACGTCGGTCCTGCCGGTGTGCTTGCCGGACAGCGACCAGGCCGTCTGTCCGTGCCGGGCCAGCAGGATGCGCGGTGCCATGAGAGACCTCTCCGGGAGGGTGACGCCCCATCGGACGCCACGGGAACGACAGCTGTACGCGGTCCCTCCATCATCGCGCACCCCGCTCCGAGGCAACCCGGCGGGCGATCCCGGCGTCTTCGTGATCCGGGTACGTCGGGCGGGACCGGATCGCCCCGCATGGGCGGCGCGGGGACACCGTAAAGTGGCACGGTCGCCCGCCGGGCGCGCCGCACAGCAGAAGGGGGAGGGCGATCGGATTGCCGCAGACCGAGACACCGGGCACCGAGGTGGCCCCCCGTTCCCGGCTGCGCTGGTGGACCGAGCTGCCGCTGATCCTGCTGGTCTACGGCTGCTACTCGGCCGGCCGGCTCCTCGCGCGCGGTGACGTCGGCGGCGCCGTCGACCACGGCCTGGCGATCCTGCGCGTGGAGAAGGCGCTGTACCTCAACGCCGAGCACCCGCTGAACCGGCTGTTCACGCGGGAGCCGTGGCTCGGGGTGCCGGCCGACTTCTGGTACGCCTCGCTGCACTACCTGGTCACGCCCGTCATCCTGGTGTGGCTGTTCCGCGCGCGTGCGGCGCACTACCGCGCGGCCCGCACGTGGCTGATGACGTCCACGTTCATCGGCCTGATCGGCTTCACCCTGCTGCCGACCTGCCCGCCCCGCCTGCTCGCCGCCGACCACGGCTTCGTGGACACCATGGCGCAGTACAGCTCCTACGGCTGGTGGGGCGGCGAGGCCAGCGCCCCGCGCGGCATGGGCGGCATGACCAACCAGTACGCGGCGATGCCGAGCCTGCACGTCGGCTGGGCGCTGTGGTGCGGGGTGATGCTGTGGCGGCACGGCGGCACGCGCCTGGCGAAGGTCATCGGTGTCGCCTACCCGCTGCTGACCGCGCTCGTGGTCATGGGCACCGCCAACCACTACTTCCTGGACGCGGTCGCGGGCGTCGTCGTGATGGGCGTCGGCCTGCTGCTGGCGCCGCGCGTCATGCGGGCCGCGGACCTGCTGCGGACCCGGCTGTCGCGCCGTGCGGAGCCGGTCGCCGGGGACACGGGTTCCGCGATTGTCAGTGCCGGATGCCAGACTTCCGCGGGTGAGCGAATTCCACGGCAGCGCGAGTCGCGGCTCGACCCCGCGGCCGGACCGGACGCCTCCCCCACCGACGCGGGCGACGGGGCTCCGGCACCGGCTCGCTGAGCTGCGCGGACCCGACGTACCGGCCAAGGCCCTGGACGCGCGCGCCCTCGCGGCGCTCGCCGCGAACCCGGGGTGCGCGCGGCGCGCGGTCCTGGACGGGGCCGGGGTGGACAAGGCCCGGCTGGCGACCGCGCTGGGAGCGCCCTCCGGTTTCGGCCAGTCCCAGTTCGCCCTGACCCGGGGCAACGCGTTCGAGGCACGGGTGAAGGCGGACGGCGGCGCCGAGCTGCTGCGGCTGGCGCACGCCCGCCTCGACCCGGGCGCCGAGCCGCCCGCCGGCGCGGCCGTGCCGGACCTGACCGCGCACGGCCCCGAGGGGCGCACGGCCCGTACGGCGCTGGCGCTGCGCGAGGCCACGCGCGCGGGCGGCTGGACGCTGCTGGACCACCCGATGCTCGCCCTGGACGTGGCGGGCTCGCCCGCCTTCCTGGAGCCGGACGCGGTGGTGGTGCACCCGGACGGCGGCTGGTCGGTGGTGGAGATCAAGTCCTTCCCGATGGTGGACGGCTCCGCCGACCCGGCGAAGGCGGGCGCGGCGGCCCGTCAGGCGGCGGTGTACGTGCTCGCCCTGGAGCAGGTCGCCGCCCGTCTCGAACCCGCGCCGCGCGTGCACCACCGGGTGCTGCTGGTGTGCCCCAAGGACTTCTCCAACCTGCCCGCGGGCTGTGCCGTGGACGTGCGCAAGCAGCGCGCGGTCACCGCGCGCCAGCTCGCCCGGCTCACCCGTATCGAGGACATCGCCGGGGCGCTGCCCGAGGGCACCTGCTTCGCGCCCGACCGGCCCGCCGAGGAGCTGACGGCGGCCGTGGAGGCGGTCCCCGCGACGTACGCGCCCGAGTGCCTGTCCGCCTGCGAGCTGGCCTTCCACTGCCGGGACCGGGCCCGCGCCGACGGCGCGGTCACGCGCCTCGGCCGGCCGCTGCGGGCCGAGCTGGGCGGCCTGGCCACGGTCGGGGAGGTCCTCGCGGCGGCCCGCGGCGAGGCCGGCACCCTGGTCCACCCCCACCCGCCAGCACGCGGCGAGGGCGAGCAGTCCCCCTACG
>NZ_JOCB01000032.1 GCF_000718775.1 Streptomyces sp. NRRL S-31 | reverse complement strand
CCGGCAACCGGCACCCCATACCCACGATCACCACCGGATCAGCCCCACCACCCACCGACACCGAAGACACCGACGACACCACCGACACCACACCCCCGCTCGCGCCGGAGAGTTCGGCTGTGAGGTGTGCGGCGAGGTCGGCGGGGGTGGGGTGGTCGAAGACGAGGGTCGCGGGCAGCCGCAGGCCGGTGGCGCCGGCGAGGCGGTTGCGCAGTTCGACGGAGGTCAGGGAGTCGAAGCCGAGGTCGCGGAAGGCGAGTCGGGGGGTGATCGCGGCGGCGTCGGAGTGGCCGAGGACGGTGGCGGTGTGGGTGGCGACCAGGGACAGCAGGTCCGACGCGGGGGCCTTCGGCGTCGGCGGGGTCTGCGGCATCGAGAGGTCGGCCGTGGTCAGCGCGGGACGTCCGGCGGCCAGCGCGGTGTCGAACATGGCCAGGGCGCGTTCGGTGCCGAGGGGGCGGATGCCCTTGCGGGCGAGGCGTTGGCGGTCGGCCGCGGTGAGGTGGGCGGTCATGCCGCTCTCCTGCTCCCAGTAGCCCCAGGCCATCGACACGGCGGGCAGTCCGAGGGTCTGCCGGTGTGCGGCGAACGCGTCGAGGTAGGAGTTCGCGGCCGCGTAGCCGGCCTGGCCGGCGTTGCCGAGTACACCCGCGGCCGCGGAGAACAGCACGAAGGCGGCGAGGTGGTGCTCGCCGATCAGCTCGTGCAGGTGCCAGGCGCCGTCGACCTTGGGACGCAGCACCCGGTCGAGCTGCTCCGCGGTCAGCCGTTCCACGACGGTGTCGTCGAGCACGCCGGCCGCGTGGACGACGGCGGTGAGCGGATGCTCGGCCGGGATCGAGTCCAGTACGGCCGCCAGCGCGTCCCGGTCCGCGACGTCACAGGCCACGACCCGCACGTCGACGTCCCCTTGCGGCTCCAGGTGCGGCACCGCGCCGCCGCCGCGGCTGACGAGCAGCAGGTGCCGTACCCCGTAGCGGGACACCAGGTGCCGGGCGACGGCCTGGCCGAGGGTGCCGGTGCCGCCGGTGATCAGCACGGTGCCGTCGGGGTCGATCGGCTGGGGGACCGTGAGGACGATCTTGCCGGTGTGGCGGGCCTGGCTCATCAGCCGGAAGGAGGCGACGGCCTGGCGGAGGTCCGCGGCGGTGACCGGCAGCAACTCCAGCGTCCCGTCGGCGACCATCGCCACGACCCGGGAGAGGATGTCGCCCTGCCGCGCGGGGTCGACGTCGCCCAGGTCGAAGGCCCGGTAGATCAGGCCCTCGGGTGAGCGGACGTCCGTCTTGCCCAGCTCGACGAACCGTCCGCCGTCGGCGAGCAGCCGCAGGGAGGCGTCGGTGAGTTCTCCCGCGAGCGAGTTGAGGACGACGTCCATGGCCGGGAACCGGTCGGCGAACCGAGTGTCGCGGGACGAACCGATGTGGTCGTCCGCCAGTCCGAGGCGCCGCAGGGTGTCCCACTTGGCGGGGCTCGCGGTGGCGAAGACCTCCGCACCGCTGTTCAGGGCCAGTTGGATGGCGGCCATGCCCACTCCGCCCGCGCCGGAGTGGACCAGGACCCGGTCGCCGGGGCGCAGTTCGCCGAGGTCGAACAGCCCGTACCAGGCGGTGGTGAACGCGATGGGCACCGACGCCGCCTCGGCGAAGCTCCAGCCGTCCGGAATCGCCGTCAGGAGCCGGTGGTCGGCGACCGCGCGCGGCCCGAACGCGCCGGGCATCATTCCCATGACGCGGTCGCCGGGCCGCCAGGCCGTGACGCCGGGGCCGGCCTCGAGGACGGTGCCGGCCCCTTCGCCGCCCAACGGGGGCCGGTCCGGGTACATGCCGAGGGTGATGAGCACGTCGCGGAAGTTCAGGCCGGCCGCGCGTACGGCGACCCGTACCTGCCCGGGTTCCAGCGCGGCCTCGGGCCAGGGCAGCAGGGCCAGGTCGTCCAGTTGCCCGGTGCCGGTCTCGCTCAGCCGGTACGCGCCGTCGGGGACGGTCAGTTCCGGCGCGTACCTGGCCTGCCGCGGCACGAGGACGCCTTCTCGGCGCAGGGCCAGTTCGGGTTCGTCGCCGGCTGTCATGGCGGCCCGGACCGCGTCCTCCTCGGACGCGTCGCCCATGTCGACCAGGACGAACCGGCCGGGGTGCTCGGCGGCGGCGCTGCGGACCAGGCCGCGTACGGCCGCGCCGGCCACGCCGCGGGTCAGGACGGCCAGGCGTGCGGCCGCCCGCTCCGGCTGCTCGGCCAGGAAGTCCTGGACGAGCGCGCGGGCCCGCTGGACGAGGGCGTGCACGGAGTCCGCGTCGGCTTCCGCGGTGAGTACCGGGCTCGGCACCACCTCGACAGGTGTGCTCGCGGTGAGGGGCACCCAGTGGGTGTGCAGCACCGCGGCCCGGTCCTCGGCAGCCGGGCGGACGGTGAGCGCGGTGATGTCCGCGACCGGGTTGCCGGACAGGTCGGTCAGTGTCGCGCGGTAGGTGTCGGTGCCCGTGCGGGCCAGGTGGACCCGGGCGGACGACACACCGGTGGTGTGCACGGCGACGCCGGAGAAGGAGAACGGCAGCCGGACCCGGGTGTCGGGGCTGAGCAGGATCAGCGGCTGGAGTGCGGCGTCCAGCAGCGCGGGGTGGATGCCGAAACCGGCGCCGTCGGGGACGGACACCTCGGCGTACAGTTCGTCCTCGCCCTGCCACAGCTCCCGCACGCCCCGGAACGCGGGTCCGTACTGGTATCCGAGTCCGGCGAGGAAGGCGTAGAACCCATCCGGGTCCACGGGTTCGGCCTTCCTCGCGGGCCAGTCGAGGCGTCCGGCCGTCACCTGGCCGCCGAGAGTTCCGGACGCGTGGCGCACCCAGCCGTCGCCGCCCCTGGAATGCACGGTGACCGGGCTGCGGCCGGCGTCGTCCGGGGCGCCGACCGAGACCTGGATGTCCGTCGGTGTGTCCGAGAGCGCGAGGGGCAGGTGCAGGACGAGGTCGTCGAGGGTCCCGCCGGCCAGGGTGGCGAGTTCGAGGAAGGCGGTGCCCGGCAGCAGGACCGTGCCGTCGACGGCGTGGTCGGCCAGCCAGGGGTGGGTGCGGGTGGAGACGCGGCCGCTGTGCACGGTGCTCCCGTCGGTCAGTTCGACGGTGGTGCCCGCCAGCGGGTGCCC
This sequence comes from Streptomyces sp. NRRL S-31, assembly GCF_000718775.1. Classification (GTDB taxonomy): domain Bacteria; phylum Actinomycetota; class Actinomycetes; order Streptomycetales; family Streptomycetaceae; genus Streptomyces. Next base: position 65,858 of record NZ_JOCB01000032.1, on the reverse strand, counting down.
GGTGCCGTGGTCGCCGGCCGCGGGGGTGAGCCAGTAGGTGCCGCGCTGGAAGGCGTAGCGCGGCAGCCTGACGCCGTGCGGGCGGTCGTGCGGCCAGGTCACGGCGACGCCCTGGACGTGGAGGCGGGCCAGGGCGGTGTGGAATTCCCCGATGGCGCCGTGGTCGCGGCGCAGGGAGCCGGTCGCCACGCCGTCCAGGTCCTGCACCAGCACCGGGTGCGGGCTGACTTCCACGAACACCTCGTGGCCGTCGGCGGTGAGCCGGGCGGTGGCCAGGTCGAAGCGTACGGGTTCGCGGAGGTTGCGGTACCAGTAATCGGCGTCGAGGGCGGAGGTGTCGACCGGCTCGCCGGTGACCGTGGAGTAGAAGGGAATCGCCTCGGGCCGGGGCCGGATGTCCGCGAGGTCGGTCAGAAGCCGCTCGCGGACGGCCTCGACCTGCGCCGAGTGGGCCGCGTAGTCGACGGGGATGGCGCGGGCGCGTATGCCGTCCCTGGCGCAGGCTGCCAGCAGTTCGTCCAGGGCCCCGGGTTCGCCGGACACGACGACGGTCGAGGCGGAGTTGACCACCGCGACGGTGATCCGGTCGCCCCAGGGGCTCAGGTAGCCGGCGGCGTCGTCCGCGGACAGCGCGACCGAGACCATGCCGCCGTGTCCGGCCAGGGCGACCAGGGCCCTGCTGCGCAGGGCGACCACCCTGGCGGCGTCCTCCAGGGACAGCGCCCCGGCCACATACGCCGCCGCGATCTCCCCCTGCGAATGCCCGACGACGGCATCAGGCTCCACACCGTGAGCACGCCACAGCTCGGCCAGCGCGATCATCATGGCGAACAGAGCGGGCTGCACCACATCCACCCGCTCCAGCGAGCCACCGCCGACCAGCACCTCCACCAACGACCAGTCCGTGTACGGCGCCAACGCCACAGCACACGCGTCGATCGCCTCCCGGAACACCGGCTCCGAGGCGTACAACTCCCCGCCCATGCCCACCCACTGCGCACCCTGCCCCGGAAACACGAACACCGACCGACCCAACGGACGGACGGTCCCGGTGACCAGACCCGGCGCCGTGCCGCCCTCGGCCAGGGCGTCCAGGGCCGCGGCGGTGCCCACCACCACCGCCCGGTGCTCGAACACGGTGCGCGCGGCCAGAGCGCCCCCGACCGCCGCCGGACTCACCTCGGGATGCGCGGCGACGAAGGCGCCCAGCCGGCGCGCCTGCTCCCGCAACGCCGCTTCGGACCTGGCCGACAGCGGCCAGAGGACCTGGTCGTCCGCGCGGCCCCGGGGGGAGGGCGCGGCGGAGTCGGCCTCGGCGGGCTGTTCGAGGATGCTCTGCTCGATAATGACGTGGGCGTTGGTGCCGCTGATGCCGAAGGCGGAGACGGCGGCCCGCCGTGGCCGCCCGGTCCCGGGCCAGGCGACCGGTTCGGTGAGCAGGCGGACCGCGCCGGAGGCCCAGTCGACGTGCGGGGTGGGCTCGTCCACGTGGAGGGTTCGCGGCAGTTCGCCGTGCCGCATCGCCATGACCATCTTGATCAGGCCAGCGGCACCGGCGGCGGCCTGGGTGTGGCCGATGTTGGACTTCACCGATCCCAGCCACAACGGCTCGGCCCGGTCCCGGCCGTAGGTCGCCAGGAGTGCCTGGGCCTCGATGGGGTCGCCGAGGGTGGTGCCGGTGCCGTGGGCTTCCACCGCGTCCACCTCGGACGGCTCCAACCCGGCATGGGCGAGGGCCTGACGGATCACCCGCTCCTGGGAGGGGCCGTTGGGCGCGGTCAGGCCGTTGGACGCGCCGTCCTGGTTGGTGGCGGAGCCTCGGACGACCGCCAGCACCTCGTGGCCGTTGCGGCGGGCGTCGGACAGGCGTTCCAGCAGCAGCAGGCCGGCGCCCTCGGCCCAGCCCGCCCCGTCGGCTGCGGCGGCGAAGGACTTGCTGCGGCCGTCGGGCGCGCTCGCCCCCTGCCGGGACATCTCGGTGAACAGCGTGGGTGCCGCGTTGACGGTGACGCCGCCGACCAGGGCGAGGGAGCACTCCCCCGAGCGCAGTGCCTGACCGGCCAGGTGCAGGGCCACGAGGGACGACGAGCAGCCGGTGTCCAGGGACAGTGCCGGGCCGAGCAGGCCCAGCTGGTACGCCAGCCGGCCGGACCCCACGCTCGACGCGGTGCCGGTGACCTGGTAGCCCTCCAGGTCGTCGGGGACCGGCCCGGCGGCGTAGCCGGTGGACCAGATGCCGGTGAACACGCCGGTGGGTGTGCCCTCCAACGTGGTCGGGTCGATACCGGCGTACTCGATGGTCTCCCACGCGGTCTCCAGCAGGATGCGCTGCTGCGGGTCCATGGCGAGCGCCTCGCGGGGCGATATCCCGAAGAACGCCGCGTCGAAGTCGCCGGCGGCCTCGAGGAAGCCGCCCTGGGACGTGCTCGACGTCCGGGGGCGGCTTCCCGTCGGGTCGTACAGGCGGTCGATGTCCCAGCCGCGGTCGGCCGGGAAGTCGCCGATCGCGTCCACGCCGTCCGCGACCAGCCGCCACAGGTCCTCGGGGGTGCCGACGCCTCCGGGGAAGCGGCAGCCCATGCCGATGACCGCGATCGGCTCGTCCGTCGCGGCCCCGGCCGGGGCCGGGGTCCGCCGCGCGTCCTGCTCGCCGGACTCGCCGGACAGGTGGGCGGCCAGCCGTGCCGGGGTGGGGTGGTCGAAGACGAGGGTGGCGGGCAGTCTCACCCCGAGCGCGGCGGTCAGGCGGTTGCGCAGTTCCACCGCGGTCAGCGAGTCGAAGCCCAGGTCCTTGAACGCCTGCCGGGGGTCGAGCCGCTCGGGGGCCGCGTGTCCCAGCACCCCGGCGACGTGGGTGGTGATCAGCTCCAGCAGGTCGGTGCCGTCTGCGGGAGGCGCGGGTCGGGGGGCCTGCGGCCTGCTGTGGGCCTCGGGCAGGTCCCGCAGCAGCCGGCTCGGCCGCGCGTGGGTGTAGGCGCGGGCGAACTGTGCCCAGTCGGCCTCGGTGACGACCGCGAGGGCCTCGTCGTGGTCGAGTACGTCCTGAAGCGCGTCGAGTGCCCGGCCCGGGTCCAGTTCGCCGAGGCCGAGCAGGGTGCGCTGGCGCCGCACGGACTCCAGGGCCGCCATGCCGCCTTCGGCCCAGATGCCCCACGCGACGGAGGTCGTGGCGCGGCCCCGGGCGCGGTGCTGTGCGGCCAGGGCGTCGAGGAAGGCGTTGCCGGCGGCGTAGGCCGCGCCGTGGCCGTCGCCCCACACGCCCGCGGTGGAGGAGAACAGGACGAAGGCGTCGAGGTCCGGCAGGAGTTCCGCCAGGTTCGCGGCCCCGGCGACCTTGGCCCCGATGACCTCGGCGAACTCCGCCGGTGTCGTGTCGGCCAGCCTGGTCGCCCTGATCACGCCGGCGGTGTGGAAGACCGCGCGGATGTCGCCGACGCGCTCGACGAGGTCCCGCAGCGCGTCCCGGTCCGCCACGTCGCACGCCGCCACGGTCACCCGTGCCCCGGCTGCCTCCAGTTCGTCGCGCAGGCGGGCCGCGCCGGGTGCGTCGGGGCCGCGGCGGGCGGCCAGCACGATGTGCTCCGCGCCCTGCCGCGCGAGGCGGCGGGCCACATGTCCGCCGAGCGCGCCGGTGCCGCCGGTGACCAGCACCGTGCCCCGCGGCCGCCAGGGCCGCGCGGCCGGGCCCGATGAGGTCTTGCGGCGCAGCCGCTTGGCGAAGCGCCGGGTGCCGCGGATCGCCACCTGGTCCTCGCCCGTGCCGGCGAGCACGACGAGCAGCGCGTTCACGCTCTCCTCGTCGGGCACGGCGGGAAGGTCGACCAGGCCGCCCCAGCCGTGCGGGAACTCCAGCGCCGCGGACGCGCCGGTGCCCCACGCCAGGGCCTGGGCCGGGCTGGTGACCGGGTCGGTGCCCGAGGTGCCCACGGCGCCGCTGGTCGCGCACCACAGCGGGACGGCCGGTGTCCGCGCCGGGTCGAGGGTGCGGACCAGGTCCAGGGTGCGGACCAGGCCCGCCGGGAGCACCGGGTGGTCGGGGTGCGGCTCCTCGTCCAGCGCCAGCAGCGACAGCACGCCGTCCGGCCCGGGCCGGGCGTCCCAGGTGTCGGCCACGTCCCGGGTGTCGGCCACCGAGAAGCCCCGTTCGCGCAGGGCCTCGGCCCACGGGTGCCCGGTCGTCGCCAGGACGAGCCAGCGAGCCGGGTCCACCGGGGCCGCGGCAGCGCTCATCGGCGCCCATGCCACCTCGTACCGCCAGTCGTCACGGGGCACCGGCGGGGTCGCGGTCACCCAGTAGGGCTCGCGCTGGAAGGCGTACGTGGGCAGGTCCGCCCTGGGTGCGGTGCGGGGCAGGACCGGCATCCAGTCGACGTCGGCTCCGGCGGCGTAGAGGCGTCCCGCCGCGGCGAGGAACTCGGTGAGGCCGCCGTGATCGCGGCGCAGTGTCCCGGTGGCGGCGACATCCAGCGCGGGCACCAGCACCGGGTGCGGGCTGACCTCCAGGAACAGGTCGTGGCCGTCGGCGGTGAGCCGGGCGGTGGCCAGGTCGAACCGTACGGGCTCGCGCAGGTTGCGGTACCAGTAGCCGGCGTCGAGGGCGGAGGTGTCGACCGGCTCGCCGGTGACCGTGGAGTAGAACGGGATCGCCGCCGAGTGGGGCGTGATGTCGGCCAGGTCGGTGAGCAGGCGTTCGCGGACCGCCTCGACCTGCGCGGAGTGGGCGGCGTAGGTGACGGGCAGGCGGCGGGCGCGGATACCGTCGGCCTCGCAGGCGGCCAGCAGTTCGTCCAGGGCGTCGAGGCCGCCGGACACCACGACCGCCGCGGGTCCGTTCACCACGGCGGTGGTCAGCCGCTCGTCCCAGCGGGCCAGGTAGCCGGCGGCCTGTTCGGCGGAGAGCGCGAGGGACACCATGCCGCCCCGGTCGGCGATGGCGGCCAGTGCCCTGGACCGTAACGCCACGACCTTGGCGGCGTCCCGCAGCGACAGCGCGCCGGCGACGTACGCGGCGGCGATCTCCGCCTGGGAGTGGCCGACCACGGCGTCCGGCCGCACGCCGTGCGACCGCCACAGGTCGGCCAGCGCCACCATGACGGCGAACAGGGCCGGCTGCACCACGTCGACACGGTCCAGCGAGCCGTGGCGCAGTTCGTCGACCAGCGACCAGTCGGTGTACGGGGCCAGGGCGGCGGCGCAGGCGTCGATGCAGGCGCGGAAGACCTCGGACTGCTCGTACAGGTCACGGCCCATGCCCGTCCACTGCGCCCCCTGTCCGGGGAAGACGAACACGGTCCCGCCGGTGCGGGCCGGCCGGCCCGGCGGGAGCGCGGCCAGGCCGGACAGCAGGTCGTCCCGGTCGGTGCCGACCACCGCGGCCCGGTGCTCGAACCGGGTGCGGGCGGCCAGTGCGCGGCTGATCGCGGCGGCCGGGACGTCGGGGTGGGCGGTCGCGTACGCGCGCAGCCGCTCGGCCTGGGCGCGCAGCGCGGCGTCGGTCTTCGCGGACAGCAGCCAGGCGGTGGGGGCGGCCGGGCCGGCGGGTCCGGGAAGGTGGCCGGGGTCCGGGTCGGGGGACTGCTCGATGATCAGATGGGCGTTGGTGCCGCTGATGCCGAAGGCCGAGACGCCGGCGCGGCGCCGGTGCTCGTGCTCCGGCCACGGCCGGGCCTCGGTGAGCAGCCGGACGCCGCCGGAGGCCCAGTCGACGTGCGGGGTGGGCTCGTCCACGTGAAGGGTTCGCGGCAGTTCGCCGTGCCGCATCGCCATGACCATCTTGATCAGGCCCGCGACACCGGCGGCGGCCTGGGTGTGGCCGATGTTCGACTTCACCGACCCCAGCCACAACGGCTCGGCCCGGTCCTGACCGTAGGCGGCCAGCAGGGCGTGCGCCTCGATGGGGTCGCCGAGGGTGGTGCCGGTGCCGTGGGCCTCGACGGCGTCCACGTCGGACGGTTCCAGCCCGGCGTTCGCCAGCGCCTGGCGGATGACGCGTTCCTGGGAGGGGCCGTTGGGCGCGGTCAGGCCGTTGGACGCGCCGTCCTGGTTGACCGCGCTTCCCGCGACGACCGCCAGCACCCGGTGGCCGTTGCGGCGGGCGTCCGACAAACGTTCCAGCAGCACCAAGCCGGCGCCCTCGGCCCAGCTGGTGCCGTCGGCCGCGGCGGCGAAGGGCTTGCTGCGGCCGTCCGCCGCGAGGCCGTGCTGGCGGGAGAACTCGGTGAAGCCCAGCGGTGTCGCCATGATCGTGACACCGCCGGCGAGGGCCAGCGAGCACTCGCCCGCGCGCAGGGCCTGGGCGGCCAGGTGGACGGCGACCAGGGACGACGAGCAGGCGGTGTCCACGGACAGCGCCGGGCCGCGCAGCCCGAGGTGGTAGGCGACCCGGCCGGACGTGACGCTGGTCGCGACACCCGTGAACAGGTAACCCTCCAGGTCCTCCGGCAGGCCCGGCCCGGTCGCGTAGCCGGACGACCAGACGCCGGTGAACACGCCGGTGTGGGTGCCGCGCAGCGAGGCCGGGTCGATCCCGGCGTGCTCGAAGGTCTCCCAGGCCGTCTCCAGCACGAGCCGCTGCTGCGGGTCCATGGCGAGCGCCTCGCGGGGCGAGATGCCGAAGAACGGAGCGTCGAAGCCGGCCACCGCCTCCAGGAACCCGCCCCGGGTGATGTACGTGGTGCCCGCGCCGCGCAGTTCGGGGTCGTACAGGCCGCCCAGGTCCCAGCCGCGGTCGTCCGGGAAGTCTCCGATCGCGTCCACGCCCTCCGTGACGAGCCGCCACAGGTCGTCCGGTGAGGCCACCCCGCCGGGGAAGCGGCAGCCCATCCCCACGATGACGACCGGGTCGTCGTGGGCGGCCTGGGCGGCGGGGGCCGGCCGGTCGCCGGGGCCGGTGCGCAGCCAGTCGATCAGCTCCGCGGGCGTCGGGTGGTCGTAGACGAGACCGGAGGGGAGTTGCCGGTCCAGGGCGCCGGCCAGGCGGTTGCGCAGTTCGAGCCCGGTGACCGAGTCGAAGCCGAGGTCCTTGAAGGTGAGCGCGGGATCGATGTCCGCGGGGTCCTCGTGGCCCAGCACGAGCGCGATCTGCGCGGTGACCACGGCGGCCGCGTCGACCGTGCCGCCCGGCTCGGAAGCGCCCGGGTCCGTGCCGCCCGCCCCGGTGTCGCGGGTCTCCGGGCCGCCGTCCGGCCGGCCGGGCGCGGCGGTCTGGGCCGCGTGCGTCCCCGGGCCGGCCGGGGTCCGTCCGCTCTGCCCGGCTGTCGCCTCGGGCAGCCAGTACGAGCGACGCTGGAAGGCGTACGTGGGCAGGTCGACCGGCGCGGCCTCGGCGACGGCCGGGGACCAGTCGACCGGCACGCCGGCCACGAACAGCCGGGACAGCGCGGTCAGGAAGACGTCCGGGCCGCCCCGGTCACGGCTCAGCGTGCCGGTGGCGACGCCGGGCACGCCGGTCCGTTCGCGGGCCTGTTCCAGGGTCTGTTCGAGGGCGGGCAGCAGCACCGGGTGCGGGCTGACCTCGACCACGACGTCGTGCCCGTCCGCCAGAGTTGCGGCGGTGGCCCGGTCGAAGCGGACCGGCTCGCGCAGGTTGCGGTACCAGTAGCCGGCGTCGAGCTCCGTGGTGTCGTCGAGGAGGCCGCCGGTGACCGCGGAGTAGTACGGGATGGTGCCCTGCCGCGGCCGCACACCGTCCAGTTCGGTGTGCAGCCGCTCGCGGATCGCCTCGACGTGCGCGGAATGGGAGGCGTAGTCCACCGGGAGGACGCGTGCGCGGACACCGTCCGCCGCGCAGGACTCGACCAGTTCGGACAGGGCCTGCGTGTCGCCGGACACCACGACCGAGCCGGTGGCGTTGACCACGGCGACCGTCAGCGCGCCGCCCCAGCGCGCCACGTAGTCCTCGGCCCGCTCGGCGGACAGGGCCATGGACACCATGCCGCCCCGGCCGGTCAGCGCCACCAGCGCGCGGCTGCGCAGTGCCACGATCCGGGCCGCGTCGGACAGCGACAGCGCACCCGCGACGTACGCCGCGGCGATCTCGCCCTGCGAGTGCCCGACCACCGCGTCGGGCTCGACACCGAAGGAGCGCCACAGTGCCGCCAGGGACACCATCACCGAGAACAGGGTGGGCTGCACGATGTCCACGCGGTCGAGCGGGGCGCCGTCCAGGACCTCGGCCGGGGACCAGTCGGTGTACGGGGCCAGGGCCTGGGCGCACTCGTCCATGGCGGCCCGGAAGACGGGGTACGCGGCGTACAGCTCCCGGCCCATGCCGACCCACTGCGCGCCCTGGCCGGGGAAGACGAAGACGGTACGGCCCGGGGTGCCGGCCCGGCCGGCGGCGATCCGGGCGGAGTCGAGCAGGACCGCGCGGTGCGCGAAGCGGGTTCTGGTGGTGGCCAGCGCGTGCGCGACCTCGGAGCCGGTCAGGTCGGGGTGGTTGCGCACGTGTTCGCGCAGGCGCTCGATCTGCGCTCGTAGCGCCTGCTTGGTCCGCGCCGTGACGATCCACGGTGCCGGCCGGGCCTCGGGGGCGGGCCGCCGGGCCGGTGGTGCGGCCGCGTCGGGCGCCTGCTCGACGATCACGTGCGCGTTGGTGCCGCCCATGCCGAACGAGGACACGCCGGCGAGCAGGGGCGCGTCCGGCCGCGGCCAGGGGGTCAGAGCGGTCTGGACCCGCAGCGCCAGTGCGTCGAGGGGGATGCGGGGGTTGGGGGTTTCGTGGTTCAGGCTCGGCGGCAGTGCGCGGTGGTGCACGCTGAGGACGGCTTTGAGCAGTCCGACGATGCCCGCGGCGCCTTCCAGGTGGCCGACGTTCGTCTTGGCGGATCCGACCCGCAGGGCGCTGTCGGCGTCGCCGTCGGCGGACTCGGCCGGGTCGCGGTAGGCCGCCGCGAGGGCTGCGGCCTCGATGGGGTCGCCGACAGCGGTGCCGGTGCCGTGCAGCTCGACATACTGCACATCCGCGGGACGCACGCCGGCGCGGGTCAGCGCCTCGCGGATGACCTGTTCCTGGGCCTGCGCGCTGGGCACGGTCAGGCTCTGTGTGGCGCCGTCGTTGTTGACCGCGCTGCCCCGGATGACACCGTAGACGCGGTCCCCGTCGGCCAGGGCCCGCTCCAGCGGTTTCAGGACGAGGAAGGCGCCGCCCTCTCCGCGGACGAAGCCGTTGGCCCGGGCGTCGAAGGTGAAGCAGCGGTCGTCCGGGGACAGGCCGCCGAACTCCGCCGCTCCCTCCTCGCGGGCGGCGGTCAGGTTGAGGTTCACCCCGCCGGCCAGGGCGAGCGCCGACTCGCCGCGGCGCAGGCTCTCGACCGCCAGATGCACCGCGACCAGCGCCGACGACTGGGCCGTGTCGACCGTCATGCTCGGTCCGCGCACACCGAGGAAGTGCGAGACGCGGTTGGCGATGACGCCCCGGCTGGTGCCGGTCAGCGTGTGCGGCGTGATGTGACCGGGGTAGGCCAGGGACGTGTAGTCCTCCCACATCGAGCCGACGAACACCCCCGTCGGGCCGCCCGTGAGCGTGCTCGGCACGATCCGGGCGTCCTCCAGGGCCTCCCAGGCGAGTTCGAGCATGAGCCGCTGCTGCGGGTCCATGCCGGCGGCCTCACGGGGGGACACACCGAAGAACGCCGCGTCGAAGCCGTCCACCCGGTCCAGGTAGCCGCCGTGCCGCAGGCCCTGCCGGCCCACGGGCGGCGCGGTGATCGCGTCGGTCCCGTCGCACAGCAGTCGCCAGAACGCCTCCGGATCCGGGGCTTTCGGCAGCCTGCCCGCCAGTCCGATGACAGCGACACGATCAGCGTCCGAACCCAAGGGGAAGCGCATCACATCGACACCTCGTGAGCCGGGGAATGAAGGAAGGCGGGGTGTTTCCGTAGCAGTCCCGATGGTGCGGCTCCGGCCGCGCGAGCAGCCGGATGATCGAGCGCGCGGACAGCCCGGCGACCCGGTCGTATCCGAACCCGGACTCGACCGCGCGTCGGGCGCCTGGATCAGTGGAGCGGTCCTCGAAAGCGACAGCGTTGGCGATCTTCGAGGAAGATGCACTGGTGAGCTGAGCGTACGGGCGAGACGATGATCGGCCCGCCGCGCAGACGAGCATGGCAGCAACATCACGCCATCGCCATAGGCCAGGCGAAGGCTGTCTCAAACGGAGCACATCACCACGTCATATGCCTGCATGGCAAAGGCACCGTGGCGAGATCCATTCCGTGCCCCGGGAAACGCGTCGTTTCCCACGGACGCCCCGTCGCGGTGTCCGCCGGCGGATCCGCGGGCGAACCTGCCGGTGCGGTCACGGACGTTCGTCCACGCCCCGCACCGCCACGACCGGGCCGGATTCCCGGGAACCGTCGACGCCGCCGGTGACAGCGCCCTACAATCCCATCCGCACCCGCGCAGAAGACCGTCCTCGACCGTCATCCGGCCACCCGGGACACCTCCGCACGGCGATCACCACCCGGATCGAGCGTACCGACCACCGGCGCCGCCGACAGCTCCGGCTGAACCGTTTGACCCCCGTCGACTTCGAGACGATCGCGAAGCGCCACCGCCTCCGGCGGCACACAACCCAGCTGTCACCGATCCGTGCGTCGGTCCCGGCCGTTCGCGCCCGGTGCTCGGTGCCCGGCCCTGGTGACTTTCAGTCAGAAGGCAGCGATGCAAGCCACGTTCCCCTTCACCACACCCCACCACCTCGACAACGAGCCCGAAGCCGAGGCTCTGCTCGCGCGGGCTCCGGTCGTCCTCGCGACGATGGGCACGGCGGACGTCTGGCTCGCCCTTTCCCACCGGGCGGTGCGCCAGGTCCTGAGCGACAGCCGGTTCAGCCGGGAGGCGGCCACGCTTCCGGGCGGCCCGCTGAAACTGTCCGTCGCCGCCGACCCGTTACTGGTCACCAGCCTGGACGGCGAGCGCCACGCCCGCCTGCGCAAGCTGATGTCGCAGGCGTTCAGCCCGCGCATGGTCGATCAGCTCGAGCCACGCGTGCAGTCCATCGTGGACTCCTTGCTCGACTCGCTCGATCCGACCGCGGATCTCGTGGCGGGTCTCTGCGCTCCACTGCCGTTGATGGTCATCTGCGAGCTGCTCGGCGTGCCCTACTCCGAGGCGGAGGCCATCCGCAGGTGGACCAGGCGGCTGTTCGTCACCGACATCACTCCGGACGAACTGCGGGCAGCGCAGGGCGAGATGCAGGACTGGCTCGCCGCACTGGTGCGTCAGAAGCGGGCGCGGCCGGACAACGGGCTGATCTCGGCGATGGTCGCCGCCAACGACGAGGGCGACCACCTCACCGAAGCCGAGCTGCTGGCCAACCTCGAGGGCCTGCTGATCGCCGGCCACGAGACGACTGTCAACCAGCTGGGCAACTCGTTGCTGACCCTGCTGCGCCACCCGGACCAACTCGCGCTGCTGCGGTCGTCACCGGAGCTGATCGGACCGGCGGTCGACGAACTACTGCGCTACAGCCGGCTTTTCACCTCGGCCGAGGTCCGGGTCACGACCGAGCCCGTCGAACTGGAGGGCGTCGCACTGGGGGCGGGGGAACCGGTGCTGCCGGTCATCGTCGCGGCCAACCGCGACCCTGCTGTGTACCCGGATCCCGGCCGCTTCGACATCACGCGCGAAGGACCGGCAGCGCACCTCGCCTTCGGGCACGGGCCGCACTTCTGCCTCGGCGCGATATTGGCCCGCCGGGAGATGCGGGTGGCGATCGGGTCCGTGGTGAAACGGTATCCGGGACTGCGGCTCGCCGTTGACGAGTCCGAGCTCGCCTACGTGCCGGAACTGGTCTTCCGCGGCCTGCAGGCGTTGCCGGTCACCTGGTGATCCATGGGCTCTGAAACCAGCTCCATCCCGACTTCGGAGTGATGGACGGGCTCACACCGCGATGCGGCCGGTGACCGTGTCGCGGTGGTCGGAACGTCCCGGTCACCAGCGAGTGGACAGCCTCGGCGCGCGAGGACGCCGGAGAACCCTTCGCCCCAATGGGCCGCGATCATGAACGCCGGTCCGGCCGGCCCGAGGGCGACCGGATACAGTGCGCGAGAACGCAGCCTGGCCAGGGAGTGGAAGCGTGACCGACACCAGCGACGTCCGGCCCGCCGGCAGCGAAGGGCAAGCGCCGAGGCAGAGCCGACTGCACCGTCTGATGCGGTACGTCCCTCTGATCGCCCCCGTCCTGCTGTGGGCCATCCCTTGCTGGGTGCTCCTGTACACCGGCCAGCACTGGCCACTGCCCGTCACACTGACCGGCACCGCCCTGTCCGCCCTCGGCCTCATATGTATGCCGCTCGCGATGGTGCGCGGTCACGGCCGGCGCCAGCAGGACCGGGCGGCGATCATCGGTGACACCCTGCTGGGCAGCAGTTGGGTCCTGTTCACCTGGTCCGTCCTGCTCGGTGCCCTGCTGCGGCTCGCCCTGACCGTGGCCGGCGTCGGCGAGAGCCAGGAGCGGGCCCGGATCGTCACGTGGGCCGTCCTCGGCGTGACCGCCGTACTGCTCGCCTGGGGGTACGCCGAGGCCCGCCGCGTGCCACGCGTACGCCGACTCGAGGTGCGACTCCCGCGACTGGGCGCCGGGCTGGACGGCACCCGCGTCGTCCTCGTCACCGACACCCACTACGGCCCGCTCGATCGCGCCCGCTGGTCGGCACGAGTGTGCGAGACGGTGAACACCCTGGAAGCCGACCTGGTCTGCCACACCGGTGACATCGCGGACGGCACGGCCGAACGCCGCCGCGCCCAGGCCGCCCCGCTCGGTACCGTGCGAGCCACCCATGCCCGCGTGTACGTCACCGGCAACCACGAGTACTACAGCGAGGCCCAGGGCTGGGTCGACCTGATGGACGAGCTGGGCTGGGAGCCGCTGCGCAACCGCCACCTGCTGCTCGAACGCGGAGGCGACACCCTCGTGGTCGCCGGCGTGGACGACGTCACCGCCGAGTCCTCCGGCCTGGCGGGCCACCGCGCCCACCTCGCCGGAGCCTTGACCGGCGCCGACCCCGACCTGCCCGTCCTGCTCCTGGCACACCAGCCCAAATTCGTCGACCGGGCAGCAGCAGCCGGCATCGACCTCCAGCTCTCCGGCCACACCCACGGCGGCCAGATCTGGCCCTTCCACCACCTGGTCCGCATCGACCAGCCCGCCGTCGCCGGCCTCAGCCGCCACGGCACCCGCACCCTCCTCTACACCAGCCGCGGCACCGGCTTCTGGGGCCCGCCGTTCCGCGTCTTCGCCCCCAGCGAGATCACCCTGCTCGTGCTCCGCTCCCCGCACCCGCCCACCTCGAGGTAGCACTCGACGGGCCGACACCTCCGCTTGGCGCGGTCCACGAGCCGAGAGGTGCGGCGTCGAGACCGGCCGGGCCGGCGTCACCGGCCGGCCCCGGCCCACCCGCGGGCCCTGCCCCCCCGTGACGGACGGTGTCGCGGCCCGTCGTGACGGGCAGGGTCGTGCCGGGTGCCCCGCGACCGTCCGCCCGTGCGGCGCGGGTCCGTTCAGGGGCGTGTCAGCAGGGCGCGCAGGGCGGCCTTGTCGGGCTTGCCGCTCGCCGCGACGGGGACGTCGGTGAGGGTGCTGACGCCCGCCGGGACGCTGGCGTCGCCCAGGGTCCGTGCCACCAGTTCGAGCAGCGCCGCCTCCTGCGGCGCGCGGCCCGGTTGCGGGACGACGAAGGCGTGGATGGCCTCGCCCGTCCGCTCGTCCGGGATCCCGACGACGTATGCCTGGTCCACTTCGGGGTGGGAGGCGAGGACGCGTTCGATGGGGCCCGCGTAGTGCACGATGGCGTTGACGATGACGACGTCGCGCGCGCGTCCGGTCAGCCGGAGGTATCCGCCCTGGTCGAGCCGGCCGAGGTCCCGGGTGCGGACCCAGCCGTCGCGCAGGACGTCCGCGGTCTCCCGCCGGTCCTCCCAGTAGCCGCAGAACGCGTCCGCCGCCCGCACCCACACCTCGCCCGTGCCGCCCGCCGGGAGGTCGCGGCCGTCCTCGTCGCGCACGGTCATCTCGACCGTGTCGAGCGGGCGTCCCACCGTGTCGGCGAGGCGGGGGTCCGCGGCGAGTTCCTCGGGTTCGAGGAGGGTGAGCATGCCCGTCTCGGTCTGTCCGTAGGCGTGGTGGGCAACGGCTCCGAGCAGTTCGGCCGCCTCGGTCAGCCGGTGCGGGGCCAGAGGGGATCCGGCCACGACGAGGGCGCGCAGACTGCTGGTATCCGCGCCCGTGTCGCGCACGGCGTCGAGAATGCCGTACAGGCGCGGCACCGTGGTCAGGCAGGCGGTCACGCGCAGGTCGGCGAAGACGTCGGGGAAGACCGGGGGCTGGTGCGGTATGACCGCGGTGCCCCCGGCCAGCAGGGCGAGGCCCAGGTGCTCCAACATGACGGCGCTGGTGAGGGTACCGAAGAGCAGGAACCGTTCGTAGCGCGCCGCGAGGCGCCGGACGCGGTTGGTCCAGCGGGCGGGCTGAAGGGCCCAGTGCTCCGAGAGGGCCCCGTAGGTCACCATCGTGCCCTTGGGCCGGCCGGTGCTGCCGCTGGTGAGGTGGATGACGCCGACGCCGTCGCGGTCGCCGTGGGGGGTGAGGTCGCCGGGTGCGGCGGTGAAGCCCTTCGGGGGCCGCAGCGCGCCGCCGGTCTCCAGGAGTCCTGACCGGCTCGCCACGGCGGTCAGTTCGGGGCGGCTCGCGGCGTCGTCCGTCACCACCGCGTCGATGTCACGGAGGAGGATGTCGCGCAGGTGCTCACGGGTCAGTCCGGGACGCAGCCCGACCACCTGGCAGCCGACGAGGTGGGCCGCGACGCGCACCGCGAACCCCTCCGGTGTGACGCCGGTGTCGAGGGCCACGCGGGCTCCCGGAGCCAGGCCGGCGGTGCGCAGCCCCCGAACGAAGCCGGCGGTCAGGTCGAGCACCTCTCCCCGGGTGACCGTGCGTGCCCCGTACTCGAAGGCGGGCAGGTCGGGGGCGTCGCGGAAGGCGTCGACGAACGCCTGCGGAAAGAGACCCCCGGGCTTTTCGTCCACTTCGTCTCCATTCTGGACCGGAAGCAGCCGACACAAAGACGGCGTGAATGTCTGGAAAGCGACCATGCCGAACGGCGAATGGGCTCACGCGGACCGCCAAAGACGCCTCACGTTAACCGACGGAAGGAATTCACCGACCGGAACAGCGAGTGACCTACGTCACACCGAGGCGGTCTGGATCGATTCTTTAATCATCAAGTAAGATCCTCCCCGCCCCCACGGAAGGCAGGACGAACTCATGTCTGCTTTAACGCAGGTTGACTATCTCGTCATCGGCGGCGGCCCCGCGGGCCTCCAGGCCGGGTACTTCTTGGAAAAGAACGGCCGGGATTACCTCATCGTGGAGGAGAGCAATACTCCAGGCGCCTTCTTCACGCGTTTTCCCCGGCATAGAACGCTTATCTCGTCCAACAAGGTGCACACCGGCTGGAGCGATCCGGAAATGCGCCTGCGCGTCGACTGGAATTCCCTCCTCTCGGACGACGGACCGCTGTTCACCGCCTACTCCCCGCGCTACTTCCCGCCGGCCGACGACATGGTCCGCTACCTGGCGGACTTCGCGCGGACCCAGGGGCTGCGCATCCGCCTCGGCACCCGGGTCACCCACGTCACCCGGCCCGCGGACGGTCTGTTCACGGCGACGGACCAGAATGGCAACGTTATCCGGGCGCGCCGGATCATCGTCGCCACGGGCGTCTCCCGGCCGTACACGCCGGCCATCGAGGGCGTCGAGGAAGCCGAACGCTACGACACGGTGACCGTCGACCCCGCGGCCTTCACCGACCAGCGCGTCCTCGTCATCGGGCGGGGCAATTCCGCCTTCGAGACCGCCGACAATCTCATCGAGACCGCCGCCGTCATCCACGTCGCCGGACCCGGCTCCCTCAAACTCGCCTGGCGGACACACTTCGTCGGACATCTCCGCGCGGTCAACAACAACTTCCTCGACACCTATCAGCTCAAGTCGCAGAACGCCGTACTGGACGGCGACATCCTGCGCATAGCGCGGCAGCCGGACAGCACCTATCTGGTGAGCGTCAGATTCGCCCGCGTCGAGGAAGTGGTGAAAGACATCCCGTACGACCGGGTGATCCTGGCCACCGGATTCCGATTCGACGCCTCGATATTCGACGGCGACTGCCGTCCCGACCTCGTCATCAAGGACCGATTCCCACAGCTCACCAGCGCGTGGGAATCCGTGAACGTACCCGATCTGTATTTCGCCGGGACGATCACCCAGTCCCTCGACTTCAAGAAGTCCACCAGTGGTTTCATCCATGGTTTCCGGTACGGGGTGAAGGCGCTCAGCCGCATACTCGAACGCCGTTACCACGACCGGGACTGGCCGCACACCGACCTCACCGCCACCGCGGATGCGGTGAGCGACGCGATCATCGCGCGGGTCAATCGCACCTCCGCCCTGTGGCAGTTGTTCGGGTTCCTCGGCGACGCGGTGCTGCTCGGCACCGACGGCGGGGCCCGGTACTGCGAGGAGGTCCCGGTGGCGCATCTGCACGAGGCCGCGGCCCGGGGCGAGTTCGGGGACCTGGCCGGCTACTTCGCCGTCACCCTGGAGTACGGCGCCGATCACGACCGGGTCGACCCCTTCGACATCACCGTCGCGAGGACGCCCCAGCGGGACACCGGTGGCCTCGACGCGCGCTATCTCCACCCGGTGGTACGGCAGTTCCTGCCGGACGGCACCGGCAAGCCGGTCGCGGAACACCACCTCACGGAGAACCTGGAGAACGAGTGGGACGACCCCGACGTCCACGTCGGCCCGCTCGGTTCCTTCCTCGCCTCCCGGCTGTCCGCCGGGGACGGCCTCCCGGCCGGCGGAGCAGCCGCCGCGCCCAGGCCGTGACCGGCCCGCGGACGGGCCCGGCGTACGATCCGGCCGCACTGGCACGCCGGGCCCGCGCGGAACTGCGGCCGGAGCACTACGACTTCATCGAGGGCGGGGCGGGCCAGGAGACGGCACTGCGGGAGAACGAGGACGCCTTCGCCCGGCTGGCTCTGCTCCCCCGGGTGCTGCGCGGCGGCCCCGGCCCCGGCACCCGCGTGGGGGTGCTGGGCCGGGAGTGGCCGGCACCGCTCTTCGTCTCGCCGACCGCCTTCCACCGTCTCGCGCATCCCGACGGCGAACTGGCCACCGCGCGTGCCGCCGCCGCGACCGGGACCCCGCTGGTCACCGGCATGGCCGCCACCACCGCCGTCGCGGACGTCGTCGCGGCGGCCCGCGCGAGGGACTCGGAGGCCGTCGTCTGGTTCCAGCTGTACCTCCAGCCGGAACACGAGGTCACCGCCGGACTCGTGCGCCGGGCCGAGCGGGCGGGCTGCTCCGCCCTCGTGGTCACCGTCGACTCCCCCGTGTTCGGGAGCCGCACCCGGGACCTGCGCAACGGCTTCCACGACCTGCCGCCCGGTCTCGCGGCCGAGAACATGCGGGACCTGCCCGGTGCCGCGCCCGGCGGCACCCGCGACATCGCCATGTGGCCGGCGGGCTGGGACGATCTGCGGCGGCTGCGCGACCTGACCGACCTGCCCCTCGTCCTCAAGGGCGTGCTGCATCCGGCGGACGCGCGGGCGGCGGTCGAGCAGGGCGTGGACGCGCTGCTCGTCTCCAACCACGGGGGACGGCAGCTCGACGCCGCTCCGGCGGCGGTCGAGGCGCTCCCGGCCGTCGCCGAGGCCGTCGCGGGACGGATACCGGTCCTCATGGACGGCGGGGTGCGCCGCGGCAGCGACATCGCGCTCGCCCTGGCCCTGGGAGCGGTCGCCGCCGGCGTGGGGCGGCCGGTGCTGTGGGCGCTGGCGACGGCCGGCGAGGACGGGGTGACGGAGCTGCTGAGCGCGCTGCGCGCGGACTTCGCCCAGGTGCTCGCCCTCTGCGGCGGGCACCGGCCAGGGGACCTCACGGCCGACCAAGTCGTCGCACGCGGGTTCCCGCGCCGCCGGCCGGAAGGAGAACGAGCATGGTGAGCCGGAGGACGACGGCGGCGACGGCGCTGGGCGGCGCACTGCTGCTGTCCCTGCCCGCCTGGCTGCCCGGCCGGGTCGTCGCCCTGCGGATGAAGGTCTTCGCCCGCGTCAACGGCGACGAGGGCATACCGCTGCCCGGCGCCGTCTTCGGCGCCGACCGCTTCCAGGAGGTCTACGGCCACCCCGCCGCCGGGGGCCGCAGCAAGGGCGCGGCACTGTCCGACCTGTTCTGGTACTGGCTCGCGCCCGGCGCCGATGTCCACCAGGAGCATCTGGAGGCCGGTCCCCGCTACGACGAGGTGGCCCGGCGGACGCTCGCCATCCTGTCCGGCCCGTCGGACGAGCTGTACGCCGCCGCGGCGAGGGCCACCCGGCGCATCCTTGAGACGGCGGACACCGGTCGGATCCGGTCCGTGCGGCTACGCGACCTGATGATGCCGGTGTGGGCCGAGTTCTTCTACGAACTGGTCTTCCGGGAGCCCTGCCCGGCCGAGGCCAGGCGGCTGATCGTCGGCAACGCCACCGACGTGGTCGACGCCCTCAAGTGCACCCGGCTGCGGCACATGCGCCGCAGGAACCGGCTGACCCGCTATCTGCTGCGCCGGCTGGCCGCCGGTGACGTGCCGCACGAACTGCCCGGCTGTCTGACCCGCCGCCAGCAGGCGTTCTATCTGCAAGGCACCTTCTTCAACACCGCCGTGGTCCAGATGTCCGAAGCGATGGCCCATCTCCTGCTGGCCCTGGCCCAGCACCCGGACGTACAGCGGAGGGTGGCGGACACGACCGACGACGACCGCTACTTGTCGCACGTCATGAACGAGACGCTCCGGGTGTTCCCGCTGTTCGGGGTGGCGCATCGCATCACCACCGCCGACATCGCGCTCGACGGCCTGCCCACGATCCCGGCGGGCTCCGTCCTCACCTTCAGCTACCCCGACTACCACGCCACCGGTCACACCGATCCCGAGCGCTTCGATCCGGAGCGCTGGGCGACGCTGTCCGTGAAGAACGCCCACCACATCCCCTTCGGCGTCGCCGCCAACCGGCCCTGTCCCGCCTGGCGCCTCGCACCGATCGTGATGCGCGCCGCGACCCGGGAGGTGCTGGCCCTCTACGTGCTCGACTCACCGGTCGGGCACACCCGTTCCATCCCCCACCGCGCCCCCTGTCTGCTGCTGCCCCGCGAGCGGCCCGCCTCCCGGGCCACCAGGCTCGCGCTGCGCACGGCGCTGGCCGTTCGCGACCGGGCCGAGGACGTCGGGCGCAGCCTGCTGCAACTGGTCCTCGGCACCTGGATGGTGCTGGACGCCCGCCGCACCAGGCCCGCCACGACGTACTTCGCCCGGTACGACACCGAGGGCCGCGCGCTGGGCGCCGGCCGCGGTGCGCCGGGCACCGGCGCGGGACGGGAGCACGGCGCGACGGCCTGCCCGTACCCGGGCCGGAGGGCGTGAAGGCGTCATCCCCGCAGACCCTCGTGGACGTCCCCAGGCCCGCACGGGCCGCCATGGGTCTCCATGGGTCTCCATAGGTCTCCTCCCCCAGGAGTCATCTTTGTCCACCACCGAGTTGGGCCCGGCGTTCTTCCTGGCCGTGGCCGTCATCCTCACCGTCTGCCGTCTCGTCGGTCTGCTCCTGCGCCGCCTCGGCCAGCCACCCGTCGTCGGGGAGATGGTCGCCGGGGTGGCCCTCGGGCCGTCCGTTCTCGGCCTCCTCTCCCCCGGCCTGGAGAAATCCCTCTTCCCGGACGATCTGCGACCCGTGCTGTACGTGGCCGGGCAGGTCGGTCTCGTCGTCTTCATGTTCCTGTCCGGCTACGAGTTCCGGACCGACCGGCTGCGGTCGGTGGGCCGCACGGCGGTGCCCGTCTCGGCGGCCGGCATCGTGGTGCCCCTCCTGCTCGGCTCCGGGCTGGCCTGGGTGGCGCACGATGCGGTGGACCTCTACCCGGACGGTGTCTCGCCCACGGTGGGCGCGCTGTTCGTCGGGGTCACCGTGGCCGTCACCGCGTTCCCGATGCTGGCCCGGATCATCACCGAACGCGGCCTGGCCGACACCCGTTTCGGCTCGGTCGCGCTGGCCTCCGGTGCGCTGGACGACGCCGTGGCATGGGTGCTGCTGGCGATGGTGCTGAGCATGGCGGGCGGCGACGCGGACACCTTCCTGCTGGCCGTGGGCGGCGCGATCGGGCTCGCCGTGTTCCTCGGCGTCTTCCTCCGCGTCCGGGCCAGGTTTCTGGAGCGGGCGCGACGGCTCACCGAGGAGCACATGCTGCTGGTCACCGTGCTCCTGCTGTTCCTCGCCGCCTGGTACACCGACCGCATCGGCCTGTACGCCGTGTTCGGCGCCTTCAGCCTCGGCGCGGTCTTCCCCCGCGACCCGGTGGTGACCCGCGCCGTGGCGGCCATCGCACCGATCAGCCGCATCGTGTTCCTGCCGCTGTTCTTCACCTACTCGGGACTCAACACGGACTTCACCCTGCTGTCCGGCAGCGGTCTGATCCTGTTCACCGTCGCCTGTGTGGCGGTGGCGATCATCGGCAAGTTCGGCGCCTGCTGGGCGGTGGCCCGCATGGTGGGCGAGCCGCCGGAGATCGCCCTGCGGGTGGGCGCGCTGATGAACGCGCGCGGCCTGATGCAGCTCATCGCCATCAACGTCGGCCTCAGCGCGGGCATCGCCTCGCCGGCCCTCTTCGGCGTCCTGGTCGTCGTCGCCCTGGTCACCACGGTGATGACGGCTCCCGTACTGACGTTGCTGGACCGGCGTCAGGCGGCTCGGCACCCGGACGAGAACCCGGCGGCCGAGATGCGCCCCGCGCGGTAGCGCAGCTCCCCGGTGCCGTCGTCATCGCGACGAGCCCGCAACACGACCCCTACGCTTCCCCTTCGAGGTCACCCTCGGTCTCCAGGTACACCCGTCGCAGTTCCTCGAGTACCGCCGGGTCAGGCTCGGCCCACATCCCCCGCGACTCGGCTTCCAGGAGCCGTTCGGCGATGCCGTGCAGCCCCACGGGTTGGCCTGCTGAAGGAACTCCCGGTTCCGTCGTGCTCGTACGCTTCGTCGGGCAACCCCGGTACCGCGCCTTTCCGGAGGGCATCCGCAGCCCGGCGGCACTCGATGGCCACGATGTTGAGCGGATCGCCGGGCGGTTGGGCTCGTGCCCACTCCTCGGCGGTGGTCTCGGCTGTCATCCGTTCCCGGTCGGCACCGAGCACGAGGAGCCGCCGGCCGTGGTCGCCGGGGCGGTGTCAGCATGAGGGCCGCCGTCATCGCGGTGGCAGCATGAGTGCCGCCGTGATCAGCGTCTACGACGGTGCCGAGTTGCTCGCACGCGCCGACGGCTTGCGCCCGGTGTACGTCGTCTTCTGCGCCCCGCCCGTGACGTTCCGGACACGCATGGTCACACATCCCCCGGACGACCCCGCCTGGCGGGCTGCGGCGCGCCTGGCGTAGGAGCTCACCCGGCTGTGGTGGCCAGCGCCTCCTCGGCCTGGCGGACGCGCCACTCCTCGATCCTCTCCTGCTGCTGCCGGGCTCGTTCGAGCAGCGTGTCGAGCCGGTGCCGGTCCAGGCGCTCGTCGATCGCGCTGAGCAGGCGCAGGGTCTGCCAGCCGGCCGCCTTCCCCTCGACCCCCAGCCGCAGGGCTTCGAGGTCCAGTACGGTGCCGAGCGGGGAGGGGCGTACCAGGTGCCCGTTGGGCTTCAGCCGCCCCAGCCTCTCGCCCGCCCAGCCCGCGCACACCTTGTAGCGCCGCACGGGGATGCCAAGGTCTCGCATGATGTCCAACAGCGCCTTCCGGTCCTCGGCGATCTCGGCCGCTACCGGCTCGATCGCACGGCCGAGCGCGGAACCGCGGGCGGTGCGCACCAGGCGGGTGACGCGTGCGGTGCCGGCGGCGGCCCCGGCGAGGTGGTCGTTGAGATAGATGCCGAGCAGCTTCGTGTCGGCGCTTCGTCCGGTGGGGCGGCGCTGGGCGACGCCGGAATTCGGAAGGGTGTTCATCTGTGGTCTCCTCGGGTTGCCGGGCCTGCCGGCATGTGAGCGATGGATCAGCGCGGAGCCGGGCGTCACCGGCGGGTCAGTCCGGGCCGCGGGGGGAGGTGGTAGGTCTGTCTGTGAAACGCGGCCGTTGCGGTACAGGGCGCCGTGCCTTCCGCCGAGGGCGGCTCGCCCGCGGTCCTCGTCCCGGTCCTCCAGGTCGCTGGTGTCGAAGGCAAGTAGTCGATCGTCGGTCTGCGAGACCGTTTCCCTCCGCGGATCGGTCTCCGCCGTCCCGGGTACCGCGGTAGCTCCCCGCGATGTCCGAATCGGCCAATTCCGTGGGAGTCTCGATGACGGCTCATCGCTTGAACCTGCGGCCGATGAGTCCCTTGTCCTGCCCCTCCTGAACGCTCGCACCCGGGCAACCGGGCACGGACGTCGTTCCGCGTTGTACCGCCCCGGCAGACGGCACGACCCGGCTCGGAACACGCATGGGAGCGGCCACGTCGAAGACCATCAAGGAACAGACCGTCGAGGAGCTCGGTGCAGGCAGCAGCATCCTGGTGCGGCAACGCCATGAGCACCAGGAGATGGACCGGCTGATGGACCAGTACCCGACCCTCTTCAACCACGCCCTCACAGAGGAGACGGTGCTGTGGCCCGCCGTACGGGCCTCGGTCCCGGACGGCGAGGAACTGACCGCCCGGGTCGAGGAAGAGCACCGGCAGATCAACGATCTCGTGGTCGGGAACGCCAGCAAGCGCTGAAAAATGTCATTCAGCCGGTCTCCAGCCAGATCAAGGGCATGTCCACCGGGTCCGACCCGATGCAGCGGATCGGAAGCCGCCGGTACCTCGGCAAACTCGCCGTGAATCAGCACGGGACACGTGGCGTGCCGACCGGGTGCCCGGCCGACCTGGCTCCCAGCACACTGAACCATCCCCCGGCGGCTTCCCTACATGGTTACTCACCGTAGCCATCAACCGGAGCCCACGGGAATGGCCAACCGCCCGATACGATCCGGGGGCGGTGCGGCCGGTGCGCTTCTTGGCCTCGTGTCGGCCGAGACCCGGTGGCCCAGCCAGGTCAGGTCAAGTCAGGTCAGGTCAGGTGCCAGGTTCCGGGTCGACTTCGTCGTCCAGCGCAGTGGCGACATCGGATCACCCCGCTCGCCGGGTTCGACCAGCGTCAGCAGCGCGGGCCGCAGCCCCGGATCGAGCTCGGCTGCCTTCCTCCGGCCCCCGCCCGCCCGGCGGACCCGGCCCAACGGACCTGTCCGGACTCCGGTCAAGCCACCCCGCGCCATGGGCGTCTCCCTTGGATCATCGGTCGGTCCACATGAAGATCGCTGCCATGTGAAGTCCTGCCTGGAAGAACACTGCGGTCTTCTCGTAACGGTGGCCAAGCCACGCCGGTTCTTCGAGCGGTTGGTCGCCCGCTCGACGGCGTTGCGTTGCCGGTATGCCTGGCGGTCGAAGCGAGGTGGGCGACCGCCATCGCGGCCTCGCCGCTTCCGGTTGGCGATCTGGTCGGCCGGCTGCGGGATCACCGCCTGGATGCCGCGCCCGCGCAGGTGTTCACGGATCGACTTGGACGAGTAGGCGCGGTCTTCGAGGACGACGGTGGGGCGGGTGCGGGGGCGTCCGATCGCTCTGGGGACTCGTAGGGCGGCCATGACGTGTTCGCGCACTGCGGGAAAATCCGCTCTGCCCTGGGCCAACTCCGCCCCGGTCGACGAGAGTGTTCAACATGACCAGTTCCTGCTCCAGTTGTTCGTACCACGGCGCGGACGGGCGGTCATTGCCGCAGGGAGTGTGCCTGCGCACCGTCGATACGGTGCGCAGGCCGGACCACGGTGGGGCGGCGGGGGCGGTGGAGGTCGTTCACGCGGGCGATTCGGCGAGCCGTTCGGCGGCGCCGGCCAGGAAGGCCGTGATGCCGGACTCCACGGCCGACCGGGCCACCGGGGCGCGAATGCGGTGAGTGGTTGGCGGCGACCGTCTTCGGAAGGCCGTCCCTCCGCACGGACTACAGGTCGCGGCCGGCGATGGCGAGGGGGTCTGCGCCACCGAAGTGCCAGACAGGAAGGATCGCGTCACCTGGTGCCGTTGCTGGCAACGTGGCGGTCGACCCCCACCGCCTTCCTTCTTTCAGCGGAGCCCGGGGCGCGGTCCCTCCGATTCCCCACCACAACGGCTCGGGGCGGCGGTGCGAGTCGGAGCCGGTGGTCCTGAGCAGCATCTGGAAACCCAGTTCCACCTGGCGGACCGGTGCCTCGGCGTCGTCTCCGCCGAGGCGCCGGGCCGCTTGGCAGCAGCCGAGCGCGGTCCCCGCCGCGAGCACGGCGGTGGCGAGCGGTGCGCCGACGCGGGCAGGCTCGGCCACTGCACATTCAAACGCGGGCCGACTTGCGGAGGATGCGGCGGAGTTCGTCCACGATCGCAGTGGCGCGGCGGTCGTCACCCGCTTCCATGAGGTTGGTCAGGAACGCGAATCCAACCTGGTGTGTCGCATCGGCGAAGGCGACCTGTCCGCCGGCGCCGTCGTGTCCGAAGGAGGCGGCCCCGAGGAATTCCCGGGCGAGGGAGGGGAGCTGGAACCCCATGCCCCACCGGGGGAAGGGAGGTTGTCCACCGAAGACCGGGGTGCCTTCGGCCTGCGGTCGAATGGCATCGGCGACCGTGTCGGCGTGCAAAAGCCGCACTCCGTCGGTCTCCACCACGGTGGATGACCAGATCGAGGCCAGCGCCCGGGCTGACGCGATGCCGCCCGCTCCTGGCAGCTCCGCCGCTTGGACCCGGGGATCGTTGAAGCCGCCGGTGGCGTCGACGAGCTCCGGCCGGAACGCGTTTCCGAGAGTCAAGGCCCGCTCCGACCAGTCGACCTCGTCGGCACCGCGCGCAGCCGCCTGTTGCGCAACGAGTTCGGTGAGGCTCGAACCGACCTGCAGATGGGCGACCCGGTGCGCGACCCCGTGGGGGAGACCGATCCACGCGTCGGCCCGCAGCGGGGTGGCGATGAGTTCGTCGAAGTACTGGCCGACCGTTTGACCGGTGATGCGGCGGATGACCTCACCGGCGAGCCAGCCATGGGTAAGGGCGTGGTACGCGTGGCCCTGGCCGATGGGCCACAGCGGTCTCTGGGCTGCCAGGCGGCTGGTGACGACGTCCCAGTCGATGACGTCCTCGACGCACAGGAGGTCGCGCGGCGCGGAGAGCCCGGACCGGTGGGCGAGGAGATCGGCGACCGTGATCTTCTCTTTGCCTTCGGCGGCGAACTCGGGCCAGTAGCTCGCGACGGGGGTGTGGTAGTCGAGGAGACCGTCCTGCACGAGACGCGCCGCGAGGATGGAGACGAGGCCCTTGGTGCAGGAGAAGATGACGCTCGTGGTGTCCTTCGTCCAGGGCGAGCGGTCGCGGGAGTCGGCGGTTCCGCCCCACAGGTCGACGACTGTCTCGCCGGCCACCCGGACGGAAAGCGCCGCGCCCATGGCCTCACGACCGGTGAAGGCGGCGGAGAAGGCGTCCGCGAGGGACGCGAAGCCCGGGGCAGTGCTGCCCTCGATGCGGGTGCTCATTTCTGGGTGCCTTCGTTCTGGAGGGCCAGGGGGACGATGCCGTGCCGCTCCGGTGACCAGCGCACGGGGAGGGGGTCGGATATCGAGCCGGCGAAGCCGTCGTCGGTGGTGGAGTTGTCGAAGGCGAGCAGCACGGACCTGCCGCTCCGGTCCTCGACGAGGCGCCCGCTGTAGCGGGACTCCTCGATGACCAACGTGGCGTCCTCTACCGGGTACGGGCCCAGGACAGCCTCGGCCGGAACGCTCCAGACACCTCCGACCTGACCGGCCGTGCGCCGAGCGGCGGACAGCCGGGGAGTGTCGCAGGACAACAGCAGTACAGACTGGCCGTCGACGGTCGCGATCTGGGGAACCTCCAGGTGCGCGAAGCCGGCGCCCGCCCGGCTGAGCGGTGGCCGGACGGTCCACGTCTGAAGATCAGGTGACGTCGCGTGCCCGATCACGCCCCGGTCGTCGACAGCGCCGTGGCCGGCCCGGGCCGTGAGGAGCATGTGCCAGCCGTCACCGGCCGGATCCGCGCACACCCAGGGATCGCGCCATGCCTCTTCCGGCCAGCTGGAGGTCCCCAGTTTCTCGTACCAGCGGCCGTCCGCTTCGACGACCGGACCGGGCCGCTTCGTCCAGGTGTGCAGGTCGGGGGAGGTCGCCGCGCCGATGGTTTCGACGTTGCCTCCGGCAGCGAGGAAGCGGGCTCCCGTGTAGAACATCCACCAGACGCCGTCGGGTCCGCGGAGCACGCTGCCCGTCCAGGTGGCGGTCTCGTCGAAAGAGCCAGGATCGCCGGGGCCGAGGACCGGCCCGTGGTCCTGCCAGTCGACCAGGTCGGCGGAGGTGGCGTGCCCGATCCGGGCGTTACGATGCCGTAGTTCCGGGTCCCCCAGACTCTTGGGAGCGTGGAGGTAGAACAGATGGAAGGTGTCGCCGTCATCGGCGAACCAGAAGTCCCACACCCAGGCGTGGTCGAGCTGGAATGTCATGCAACGTCCTTGTGGCTGCGGCCGTCGTCGTGAGGACGCCGGACTGGTGAGGGTGACGGAGGAGGAGTGCTTCAGCCTTTGACCGCACCCTGGAGAAGCGCCTTGATGAACTGGCGCTGGAAGATGACGTAGATCACGATCGTCGGCAGCATGATGATCAACGCGCCCGCGAACAGCAGGGGAAGCTGGTTGAGGTACTGCCCCTGGAACGCTCCCAGAGCCCCGGCCATGGTGCGTTTGTCGGGATCGTCGATCAGGACCAGGGGCAGGAGGAACTGGTTCCAGGTCCACAGGAACAGCAGGATGGCCAGCGCGGAGAGGGCGGGCATGGCCAGCGGGATCTGGATGCGCCGGATCTCCTGGAAGGTGCTCGCCCCGTCGATGCGGGCCGCTTCCGAGAGTTCGGTGGGTACGCCGACGAAGTGCGCCCGCATCCAGACGACACTGAAGGGCATGAAGAGCCCGACCAGCGGCAGGACGACCGCCCACTGGGTGTTCAGCAATCCCATGGCGCTGACCTCGTAGTAGATCGGGATGATGATCGCTTCGAAGGGAATGGTCAGTCCCAGCAGCAGCAGGACGAAGACGTATTTCCCGCCGCGGACGCGCAGGTTGCCCAGGGCGTAGCCGGCCAGCGTCGACAGGAGCAGGCTGAGCGGGACGACGCCGAGGACGATCAGGGTGCTGGAGCCGAGCAGTTCCCAGACGTGCGCGGTCCGGAAGGCGACGGCGAAGTTGCCCCACTGGGGATCGCTGGGCCAGGAGAAGCCATCGGGGATGCGGTCTGCGGGCTGCAGGGCTCCGGAGAGCATTCCGGCCAGCGGCAGCAGGGTGAGGATCAGGACGAGGACGAGGACGATCCGTCCGATGATCGCTTCGGTTCTGTTGACGACCATCAGTCTCGTTCCCTTGCCAGCAGTTGAATGGGTAGCACCGCCAGCAGGACGAGTGCGAGGAGGATGACACCGAAGGCCGACGCCAGGCCGACTTCACTCTGGGTGAAGGCGAGCCGGAAGATCGAGATGCCGGGGACGAGCGTGCTGGTTCCCGGACCGCCCTTGGTGGTGGTGTAGATGATGTCGAAGCTGCTCAGCGCGGCGATGACGGTAATGGTGACCAGCACCGCGATCTCCTGCCGCAGTCCGGGAAGGGTGACGGTCACGAACTCCCGCCACCAGCCCGCCCCGTCGAGGCGTGCCGCCTCGTAGAGGGACGCGTCGATCTTTCCTATGCCGGTGAGCAGCAGGATGGTACACAGGCCCGTCAGCACCCAGGAGCCGATGAGGCCGACAGCGGGCAGGGCGGTTCCGAAGCCCGCCAGCCAGGACCGCGAGAGGAAGCCGAGGCCGACGGAGTCGAGAATGGTGTTGATCGTGCCGGTCTGCGCGTACATCCACGACCACGCGATACCGGCGGCCACCAGCGGGATGATCTGCGGCAGGAACAGCACCGTGCGGGCGGCGGTGGCGAAGGGCCCGGGCCTCATCGTGCGGATCAGGGTCGCCAGGGCCAGGCCGCCGGACACCGGGATCACCGTGAAGAAGACGATGAGGATCAGCGCGTTGACGATCGAGATCAGCAGCTCCGGATCGGTGAAGACCCGGACGTAGTTGTCGACACCGACCCAGGTCGACGCGCCGACGCCGTTCCAGCGGTAGAACGAGTACTGCACTGCCGTGATCAACGGGTAGACCACGAAGGCACAGAAGAACGCCAAGGCCGGCAGGACGAAGAGCCAGCCGACGACAAGCCGGTGCCGGGCCGCCCCGCGTGTGGAGGAGCGGCCGCCACGGTCGGAAGATATCCCGACGTCCGCGGCATGAGCGCCCATGTCGGGTCGCCGCAGTGCCGCCGCGGTCGGCTTCGGGTCCTCATGCTTACGGACGTCGTCGGCCATCAGCCCGCCAGCTCCTTGGCGTAGTACTCCTGGATCGCCGTGACGAAAGCCTTGGGTGCCATGCGCCGGGTCAGCAGCTTCTGCTCGTCCGGCTGGAAGGCGCCCGCGTAGATACCCGCCGTGGTGTTGGCCATGAAGTCGACGAACCCGTCATCGGATGCGACCTTCGCCGACGCGGTGAGGGCCTGCGCGGTCAGTGAACCGTCCTTCACCTTGGGCAGTTTCTGTGAGGGATCTCCTCCGGGCGAGGCGCCCGTGACGTCGACGACGATCTGACGGGCCTTGGGGTCGGTGTGGATCCAGTTCAGGAAGAAGGCCGTCGCGTCGGCGTGCTTCGCCTTGGCCGGGATGGCGAAGGAGTTCGCGGCACCCATCGCCACGTAGGGTCCGTCCGCGGTGGCCGGAGGCACGAGGACGAACCGGGCGGCGCCCTCCCCCATCGCCTTGTCGGTCTTCGCCGCGTCCCAGTTACCGTCGAACATCAGCAGGCCCTCGCCCGCTTGGAAGTTGGACACCATCGTCGTGTAGTTGATCGCGTTCACGTCGGACGGGAAGTATCCCGCGTCGGCCCATTTCTTGAAGATCGTGGCGCCCTTGAGGCTGGCCTCGGTGTCGAAGGTGGCACCGGGCTTGTTGAACATCCAGTCCACCAGGTCGGCCTTGTCCCCGTACTGGTTGATCAGCGCCTGGAGCGCGAACGTGCCCACACCGTCCTGCATGCCGATCTGCACGGGCAGGATCTTGGCCGCCTTGGCCTTGGCCATCCATCGCTCCAGCTCCGCGATGGTCGACGGCGAGCCGGACAGCCCCAGTTGCTTGGCGTACTTCTGGTTCACGTAGATGCCTGTGACGCTGTAGCCCAGGCCCATCTGGTAGAGCGAGCCCTCGCCCCTGACTCCCTTGGTGCTCATCCGGGACGCGGCCAGCTGGCCTGCGGGGAACTTGTCCCACCCATAGCCCTTGAAGTACGGGTCGAGGTTGGTCAGGAGCCCGTCCTTGACTGTGTCCCCCATGGTGGGAAGCCGAATGAGGTCGGGCGCGTCGGCGCTGGCCAGCAGGCGCGGCGCGTTGGCGGTGAGGTTGGCGAAGCTGTCACGGACGACCTTGAAGGTGACGTTCGGGTGCTGCTTCGTGAATTCGTCGGCCAGGTCGTCGGTGACGGGAAAGCCCGCTTCGTCCTGGATCTTGATGGTGATCTTGTCGGACGGAAGTTTCAGGCTCACCTTGCCCGATGCGGCCGGGCTCGCTTCCGGGGATCCCGGCGCACACCCGGCCAGGACGAGCCCGCTCAGGGCGACTGCGGCCGTGACGGCCGGCCTCCAGCTCATGGATGGTACGGCTCTGCGTCCCTCACCGGGGCGGATCGACTTGCGTGCCATGTACAAGACTCCGTTGTCTGAGCGTGCTCCGTGGAAGATGCTCCTGCGCACCACAAGCGGGTGGCGCCGCCGCTGTGGGGGATCAGCGCCCCCGACAAACGGGCTAAACTGCCTGCTAAAAGCATTTAGCGCTGCTCATACTGGGATGCCGGATGCCCTCTGTCAAGGACGAGTTCTCAGGGGTCAGAGCGTTGTGATTGTCTTGAGACCTGCACGCACGCCGTCCCGTCGCGCCGCATGAGAGGAAGCCATGCCGCCCAAGCGCGTCACGCTCGCCGATGTCGCCCGCCGTGCCGGGCTGTCCCCGACCGCCGCATCGATGATCCTCAACGGCAGGCCCGACTCCCGGCTCTCCGCCGACGCGCATGCCCGGGTCCACGAGGCGGCCACCGAACTCGGATACCGGCCGAACGTCGCGGCACGCAGCCTGCGCACCGACAAGACCCTGACCATCGGGTTCATCTCCGACGTGGTCGCCACCACCCGTTTCGCGAGTGGCCTGATCCGGGGAGCGCTGGACGCCGCCCAGCGAGCGGGGCATGTCATGCTCGTACTGGAGACCGGTGGCGACCCGGCGCGTGAGTCGGAGGCGATCGGCGCCGTACTGGACCGTCAAGTGGACGGGATCATCTTCGCCGTCATGCGTGCCCGGGAACTGTTCGTGCCCGAGATCCCGGCGACCACACGCGTCGTCATGCTCAACGCCACGAACAAAAAGCATCCCGTTTCCGTGCTCCCCGACGAACTCGCCGGCGGCGCCTCAGCGGTCACACTCCTCGCTGACGCCGGCCACCGTGAGGGAATCGCCCTCATCGGGCACAACGCGGAAACCGAGAAGGGACTCTTCCGATCCACCACCGTCGAACACCGGATCTCCGGCATCCGCGCGGAGATGGCCAGACGAGGGCTGCGGTTCGCCGCCGAGGAGTCCTGCTGGGACTGGGAACCGCACCACGGCTACGACGTCACCCACGCCCTCCTCGAACGCCGCAGTGACATCCGGGCTCTGCTGTGCATGAACGACCGCCTCGCGTTCGGCGCGTACCAGGCCCTGGCAGACCACGGACTGACCGTCCCGAACGACATCTCCGTCGTCTCGTTCGACAACGACGAACTCGCCTCCTACCTCCGGCCCGGCCTCACGACCGTCGGACTGCCGCACGAGGCCATGGGCCGCGCCTCCGTCGAAATGCTCCTCGCCCCCGGCGCACCGTCCGGCGGCCGCCTGATTCCCATGCCCGTGATCCAGCGGGCATCGGTCCGGGCCCGTCCGCTCGATCAGACGCCTGCCTGAACGCCCGCTCGTCGTCCCGGTTCCCGGACGCCGTGGCAATGTCAGGCTGATGCCGTTGACTCGACAGCTGTCCAGTGATCCGCACCAGCCGGCAGGCGACCGGTCCCGGGACGACCGGGGGCCGGGTCCCACCTCGGAGATCCAGGTAGGTGCCGCCGGGTTCGGCCAAGGCGTTCGCATGGCCGGCGTAGGCCTCGTGTTCGCCCTGGCCGGTCCGGTGCGTCACGTGAGCGCCCCAGCGGGTTGACCACGAACCCACGGGCCCGACCACCAGAATCAGGAAACCCACCCGTGGGTTCACGGTGAAGAACGTTCGGTTTCCCTGAACCCGCGGACCTCAACGGGTGTGAGCAGTTGCCGGTACAGAACGTACCGTTGAGATTGATCATGGCCCGGCTGGCGTCGAGGTGAGCGGGTCGTCCAGCCGCCGAGTGCGGACTCGGCGGGGGCGGGGGATGTCGTCGGCGCCCTGGAGGTCGGCGAAGTCGGCGAGCGCCCGGTAGACGCTCGCGACGCTGGGGGCCTGCCCCTTGCGCTTGCCGGTGGGGATGATCAGGTCGGGCTGGAACTGCTCGACCGATTCGCCGTTCGCACGGCGGCGGGCACGGTGTGCAGCATGTCCTCGGTGATGACGGGCGGCCGCCCGCCGTGCTTGCCCTTGCGGGCGGCCGCGTCGAGCCCTTCGAGGGTCGACTCCCGGACGTTCTCCTGCTCGGGTCTCCGCCATCGCCGCGAAGAACGCGAACAGCAGGCGTCCGGGCCCACTGGGGTCGTACATCCGGGGCAGGGTCCGGCGAGCTTCTCCAGGACCAGGCCATGGGCGGTGAGGTGGTCGACGAGCGCGGTGAGTTCTGCGGCGTCGCGGCCCGGGCGCTTCATCTCGTACACGGTGAAGATGACCCGGTAGTGCGGGGCGTGGGCCTTGATCTGGCGGGCGAGCGCGAGCGCGGCCTCGAACTGGGGGCGAACCCGGACGCGGGTGCTGATCTTCTCGGAGAACACCATGTCGCGCGGGATGCCGTGCTTGGCGAGGGCGTCGAGCTACGACTGGAGTTTCCGGGTGATCGCCAGCCGCTGGTGGCTCGGCCGCCACTCCTACGGCCCCGTGGAGGGGGGCCGGCGAGCCCGGACCACCCTCAGCTCACCCCTGTGGAAGACCTACGGCCGGCAGCGACAACCGCGGCGGCCGGAGGGTGCTCACGCGGCCTCGACCCAAGAGTGAGGACGACTCCCGTCACGTCCTCACGGCGGCATCGACACGTGCATATCGACCCTGGAAGAAGAGCAGCGGGCCCTCAGTGCTCGTCGAAACAGCCAGATCGTGTACGCGGCTCAGAACGAACCAGTGGTCTCCGGCGTCGGAGACCGTATTGATGTCGCACTCGATCCAGGCGATGACGTCCTGGAGGACGGGTGCGCCGTTGGAGGCGCGATGCCAGCGGATGCCTTTGAACTTGTCGCCGCCGCTGGAGGCGAAGGCGCGGCAGAGGTCCTGCTGGTGGTCGCCCAAGACGTTCACCACGAAGGAGCCGGCCCGCTGGATGAGTGGCCAGCTGGTCGAGGACTTGCCGGGAAAGAAGCCGACCATGGGCGGGTCGAGGGAAACGGAGGCGAAGGACCCTACGGCAAACCCGACTGGCTCGCCGTCGGCGATGGCGGTGATTACCACCACTCCGGTGGGGAAGTGGCCCAGGACTCGGCGGAAGTGGGCGAAGTCGATCGACGGCGGTGCCTTGATCGACGCGGGCGGCTTGTCGGTTGCCGTGGTCACGTCCGTAGCCATGCGGACTCCCTGGAGGAGAGGGGTGGGAACAGTCAGTAGTCCTGTAGGGCCAGGTCCCTTATGTTGCGGTTCCCGTCGGCCCAGATGATGTTCATGGTCAGCGCGCTGATGCGCCAGCCGTCCGCCGTGCGCGTCAGGCCGTAGCGGTACTCGCCGCCCAGTGTCCAGGTCGGACCACCGAACGGGTTCGGCAGCAGGTGCGTGGCCTGGAACATCGCGGTGGCGTGAGCGGTGGTTCCCTCGACGGTGACGAGGTGGTTGGAGATCAGGTGCTGTGTGGCCTGGAGGCCTTGGCGGTTGCTGCGCCACTTGCCGATGACGTCCTTGCGCGGGAGCGTCACCGGCTCCCCGCCGTTGAGGCTGGTGTAGTCCAGGCGAATCTCATCGGTGAACAGGTCGACGAGCTGGTCCCATTCGCAGTGGTCCAGGTGCCACCCCATGCGGGCACACAGCTCGACGATTTCGTAGCGGTCGCGGAGGTGTTGATCGGTCACGGTTGACTCCTTCGTCGGGTGGCGTGGGTCGCTGGCCGAGTATCGGCAGGGTGGTCCGCGGGCTGCCAGAGCGAACTTCCACCAGGGGTCGCAGACGTGGTGGTCGAAGCACCAGGGCACTGCCTCCCGGCCCCTGCCCCTGTCGTGTGCCTACGTTTGACTCCCTGTTACGACTCGTAAAAAACCTTCCAGAAGGTTTGACAGTGCGGGAACGTCCTGTCTAGCGTCGATCACGTGGCCAAAGATGGAACGGTGGGCAGTCCCAGAAGGCAGCGTGAGGCGTTACGCCACTTCCTGCGGTCCCGCAGAGCACGGCTTTCACCCGACGACGTCGGGTTGCTTGCTACCGGTCGGCGGCATACGCCGGGGCTGCGGCGTGAGGAGGTCGCGGTCCTCGCAGGAGTCAGCGCCTCGTGGTACACGTGGCTCGAGCAAGGGAGGGATATCAAAGTCTCGGACGGCGTGCTGGACGCGATCAGCCAGGCTCTGAGACTCGATGACATCGAACGGGCACACCTCTACCGGCTGGCCGGGGTCAATCCACCGCAGTCAGCGCCGGCAACCGTGGGATACGCGGAGACGTCCCGGCTCCAGCTCATCGTGGACGGTTGGCTGCCGGCACCTGCTTTCGTCATCGACCGTTACTGGAACACCCTGGCCGTCAATCAGTCGGCACAGTCACTGCTGGGCGTGGAGACGGGCGGCCGGAACTATCTTGCGGCGTTCTTCGCCGAACCGTCCGCCCGCACCCGCTACCCCGACTGGGACGAGCTGGCGCCCCGGCTGGTCGGCCAGTTCCGTGTCCAGGCGGCACGCTTTCCGGAGGATCCCTGGTTCGACAGGATGGCTCGCAAGCTGTGTGCCGCCGACCCGGACTTCGCCGCGCTCTGGGCCCGGCACGAAACCTGTGACACGGCAACGACGAGTGTGCGGGTACGACCGCCGGGCCAGGAAAGCGTCCGCTACGAACACTTGATCCTGGCGCTTCTCGGGAACGCGGATCTGCGGCTCATGCTCTACCTGCCCCAGGGCAGGCGCATCTCTGCGGACACCGATTTCCGGCTGGTGGCGAGTTGACCTCCCTGGCACAGGGCTCCTCCCTCGGCTCTCCGATCATCCGGTGACGCATAACCCCCCGAGCGGCACATCGAACCCTGACTGCCTGTAGGGCCGCGCGGCCGCTGGAACCGGCAGACGCGCGTGTACACCTGCGGAAAGCCAGAAAGCATCCGAAGGAGCTATCACCATGACCAACATCCGCACGTCCCTGCGCATCGGTGTCCTCGGTGCAGGCAATATCGGTCGCCCGATTGGGCGGCATTGGGCAGTGGCCGGTCACCAGGTCGTGTTCGGATCGCGCACCCCCGAACAGCTCGCGGAGTTCGTGGGCGCCCTCGGCCCGGCCTCGCGGGCTGCGACACTGGCCGAGACGGCGGAAACGAGCGACGTCCTCCTGCTGTCGGTGCCCTACTCCGCCTGGGACAATCTCCTGCAGACGGTCGGTGACCGGCTGGCCGGCAAGCTCGTCATCGATGCCACCAACCCCATGGGCTTGTCCGAGGACGGCCGCATCATCTCCACCCTCGACCCAGGCGTGACCCAGGGCCGACACGCCGCGAAGCTGCTGCCAGATGCCACGATCGTACGGGCCTTCACACACATCATGGACGAACTCCTGTGGTCGCGCGGCACGCAGCAGATGCACTTCTGGGGGATGGCGTACGCCGGTGACGACGCCGGAGCGAAGGATGTCGCCGCAGGGCTGATTCACGACACGGGATTCACCCCCATCGATCTGGGCGGGCTCGACGACTCCGCCGCACTCGACCCGGGCGGTGTCCTCTTCCCCCACATGTTCACCCCGGCCGACCTGCGCGCGGCGGCCGGCCTCAGCGCGTGAGCGAGCAGGAGAGCCGTTCGGCAACCGGCCGGACGGCGCCGCCTCGCCGGGAACAAGCCATCCGAAGGGACAGAGATTCACGTGCACAGCACAGCTCCGCCTTCCGCCACGGCAGCGCCACTGTTCGGGCCCTTCACCGTGGGATCACTGGAGCTCGAGAACCGGATTGTCATGGCCCCGATGACCCGAGAGCTCTCCCCTGAAGGTGTACCCGGGCCCGAGGTGGCCGCGTACTATGCACGCCGCGCCGGAAACGGCGTGGGTCTGATCATCACCGAGGGTGCTGCCATCGGGCACCCCTCGTCCGAGCGTCGTACCGCGGTCCCCCGTATCCACGGTGCTGACGCCCTTGCCGGCTGGGCGCGAGTGACCCAGGCAGTCCATGCGGCCGGCGGCCGGATCGCCGCCCAACTCATGCACGCAGGTCTGGATCCGCTGCTGTGGGGCATGACTCCCGCGGAGATGGACGCTGCTTCGCCAGCCGGTTTCGAGTTGCTCAGTCCGTCCGGCATCGATCCATCGCAGCTCGAGGCGACCCCCGTGGGGCGCGTGATGAGCGACACCGACATTGCGAGTGTGATCGACGCCTATGCCCGTGCAGCCGCCAACGCCCGACAGGTCGGGTTCGATGCCATCGAGTTGCACGCCGCTCACGGCTACCTCATTGATCAGTTCTTCTGGGCTGTCACCAATCAGCGCGACGACAGCTACGGCGGGGATCTGTCGGCCCGCACACGTTTCGGCGTCGAGGTCGTGCGGGCTTGCCGTCACGCCGTGGGAGAGGATTTCCCGATCTTCCTGCGGTTCTCGCAGTGGAAGGTCGGCCACTACGCAGCGCGGCTCGCTCACAGCCCGGACGAGCTTGCGGCCCTGCTCGGCCCGCTGGCGCAGGCGGGGGTGGACGTCTTCCACTGCTCGACGCGCCGGTTTTGGCAGCCCGAATTCGAGGGTTCGGATCTCAACTTGGCCGGCTGGACCAAGAAGGTGACGAGCCGGCCCGTCATCACAGTCGGCTCAGTCGGGCTGAACGACAGCGACTTCCTCACCTATCTCGACGGCACGGGAGCCGACGTCGAAGATGTCGGTGTGGTCGCCGACAGACTCGCACGGGGCGAGTTCGATCTCGTCGCTGTGGGGCGTGCCCTGATCGCCGATCCCGCCTGGCCCGCCAAGGTGCGGGGCGGGCACTTGGCCGACCTGGTTCCCTTCGAGGCACACATGCTCACCACTCTGCACTGACGCCGTGCACGGCGGTGACCCTACGCCCGGGTCCGCTCCTCTCGGAGACGGGCCCGCACCGCACGCTGCGAGAGCGGGCAGGCTCGTTCGGTGCCCGCCCGCTCCTGTGGCCGGCGGTCTCACGCTCCTCCGGTGACATCCAGAACAGTCTTGCCGAATTCCCCTGCCGTCTCGACGAGTTCATGTGCTTTGGCAGCTTCGGCAAGCGGCAGCAGCGTATTCACCACCGGCGCGAGCCGCCCCTCACCCACCAGATCGGTGCGGGCGAGCAGACCCCTGCGATCCGGTTCGAGCATGAACACCGCACGCTTCTCCTGCTCGGCGGCTTGCCGGACCAGCGTGTCCTCGGGCGGGGCAGGCAGAGTCACCAAGATGCCGCCCGGCCGCAGCACGGACAGTGACCGCATGACACACGCGGTGTCCGTCAGTGCCTGCCACGCCGTGAGGCCGGCCAAGGGCAGCGTTGCGGACTCCCAGTGGCCGAGCCGGTCGAGAGCCTGAACGAAGTGCCGTGCGGGTCCCACCACGAACTCCGCGTACGCCCCCGCCGCATGGAGGAATCTCGGCATGCCGATCACCGTGTCGCCCGGCCGGAGAGGGTAACGCCGGTACCCACCGACTTGACGGTCCCGCACTCACGCAGCGAGCACCCCAGGCCCGCCGAATTCATGCTGACTGATGGCGAGCATCTGCCTCACCAAGATGTCCTCCTTGTCTCTTGGAACGCGGTAATCGTCGTCAGGCCCGGGCCAAAACGGAAGAGACCAACATTCATGGTTTCCCCACCACCACCATGGGCCATACCAGCAGATTTTCACTCTGGAAATCCGTCCGGCAATACCGAAATAGTGGCGTCACATCGATTGCAGATGTCAGGGAGACACGGGAGGGTGCATGCCAGTCAGTGGTCCCATATCGCCGAAACTGTTCCATCGCTCTGTCGACGACATTCTGGGGCCCCGAGAAAGGCGCTTCTTCGGTGAGGGTTTCAAACGGGCCGAGCATCGGGTGCGGCACGTCTCCGTGGCCCGCGGGTCTGATCAGACGGCACACGCCGATGCCCGCTTCAGCGTGCATTACCCCGAGGACTGGTCACGCAAGGGCGACGCAGACCAGCGTCCGCACCTGTCCACCGTGGACGTCCTGGTGATCGGCGCCCAGCTCGGCGAGGTGCACCTGGCGCATGTCCTCGGGCTGAGCTCGGATCAGCGGGCACGGGCAGTGCTCCAGCGGGTCCGTATCAAAGCAGGGACGTCCCCGGTCGAGGAGGACCTGGCCGACTTCGCCGCCACTGCTCAGCTGGTGGCAACCGTCCCGTCCTGCCAGGCTGCCGGCCTCTTCGTCAGCACCGTGGAGTGCGTGGTCGGCACCCTGCGGATGCGGTGCGAGATTCGCCACGAGGCAGGCGTCCCAGACCCAGCCCCCGGCTCCTACGACTCACTGCGTGGCCTGCTCGGTGACCCGCGCCTGCGGCTGTTCGGTGAGGGCTTCACCACCCGCAGCCAGTTCGTCGAAAACGTCGGGATCGACCCGCAGGCCCGCGAGGCCTCCGCCACCGTACGCGTGCTCACGGACGAGGACGCTCCCTCGCCTGTCGCCGGACTCGAGGGCGCGCATCACGACCGCGCGTCCGCGATCGACGCATTCGTCATCGGGCTACAGCTGGGCCAAGTTCTGCTCTACGCGCTCGATGACGTGTCCCGCGCCAGGAGCAACACGCTGTGGATGCGCGAGACGTTGCTAGAACTCGACCCGCTGCGGCTTCCGCTGCCCGCGACCGCAACCGCGACCACGCGGCTCGACCGATGCAAGCGGCTCGAAACCAGCAAAGGGGAGGTCTGGCGTTCGGCGGACATCGTCGGCGAGTTCCTCGGCGTGCGCCTGTGCTGCTCGGTCGCCCACCGCCTGCCCTGACCCGCTCTCCGCACCCGGTCGGCCGCCGGCCCGCCCCGCATGACCTCAGGCCGGCCGATTCCAATTCCATGGATCTTCTCTGATCCGCAGACTCCGAGAAAGCAGAGAACTTATGAACCTGGCCATTTCCGGTACGTACTCGGTGGGCAAGACCCTGACCACCATGGCCGTCTCACACCTGACCGGACTTCCGCGCAGTGCTGCGGCGACGATGCGTGAACTGCTGCCGATTTCCGTGCCTGGGAAGACCCTTGAGGAGTGCACGGCACCCGAGATCATCATGCTGATCATGCGACGCAACCAGGAGCGCGCGGTCAACGAGAGCCACCTGCCCGGCGGATTCGTCTCCGACGGGTCCTCGCTCCACGAGTGGTGCTACGGGACGGTCCGCGTCCTGGTGGGCATCAACCCGAACGACTCGGTGAACCTCGAGAACGTCGAGATGACGGACGAAATACGGTTCTTCTCCCAGGTAATGGAGCAGATGGGTGTCCCCGCCAAGCAACACGCCAAGGCCTCATACCACTCCTTCGTCCACCTGCCCATCGAGTTCCCGCTGGTCGAGGACGGCCACCGGCCCGTCAACGAGCGCTTCCGGTCGCTGGCGGACGAGATGCTGCTGAAGGTCCTCAACGAATTGCGAATCCCGGTGCACATCGTCGGCGGCACGATTCCGGAACGACTGGAGAAGATCATGGACATCTACGGCTTCACGCCTCAGATGTCCATCGACGAAGCCATCGCCCGGGCTCAGGAGGACTACGCGAAGATCGACACCACCAGCGAGACCGACCGCGCGCCGGTCACGGCGGCATGAGCGGCGCCGGCGTTCTCGCCGGGCTGGGCTCCGCTCTGCCGACGCGGCTGGTCACGAACGAGGAGTTGTCCCGGCGCCTGGACACGGACGACCAGTGGATCCGGTCACGGACCGGCATCAGGCAACGCTACTGGAGTGACGGGGTGTCCACCGGTGACCTCGCCGTCGAGGCGGGGCGGCGTGCGCTGAAGGCCGCGGGAACGAACACGGTGGACCTGGTGGTGCTGGCCACCACCACCCCCGACCACCCATGCCCCGCCACCGCTCCGGACGTCGCGGGCCGCCTGGGCCTGAACGGAGTCGCGGCGTACGATATCGCGGCGGTGTGCAGCGGTTTCGTCTACGCACTCGCCTCTGCGGCCGCGCACATCACCGCCGGTCTCGCCACCAGTGCGCTGGTCATCGGAGCCGAGACGTACTCCACCATCCTCGATCCGCAGGACCGGACGACGTCCGTCATCTTCGGCGATGGCGCCGGTGCGGCCGTACTGCGGTCGGGGTCCGTCGACGAACAAGGGGCGTTCCTCGGATTCGACCTCGGCAGCGACGGGGGACTGAAGGACCTAATCGTGATCCCGGGCGGCGGGTCACGTGAGCGGGCCGCGGCGGAACGCCTGCAGTCTGCCGGGACATACTTCACGATGCAGGGCAAGCCCGTGTTCCGACATGCGGTGACGCGGATGGCTTCGTCGGCCGGCGCACTGCTCGACCGTACCGGCTGGTCGTCGGCGTCCGTCGACTGGTTCGTGGGACACCAGGCGAACGCGCGTATCCTGCATGCCGTCGCCGATCAGCTCGGCATCGACGACGAACGCACTGTCATCGATCTTGACCGAGTCGGCAACACCTCGGCGGCTTCCATCCCCCTGGCACTGTCGCGCGCCTCCCGCGAAGGGCTGCTCTCACCAGGCGCCCGAGTCCTGCTCAGCGCGTTCGGCGGCGGAGTGACCTGGGGATCCACAGCACTGCTGTGGCCCGACATCACCGCCCTGTGAGAGGTCCGCGCGTCGCATTCGAGGAGCGACCACCACTCATCCTCCTGCAGAGGAAGGAGAACGGTATGACCGACCCAACGGTCGCGCGCATCATCGCGATCATTTGCGAACACTTCGACACCGGTGACACGGAGGTGTCGGCGGCCACCGACTTCGAGTCCTTGGAGTTCGACTCGTTGGTCCTCGTGGAACTGGCGGTCATCCTCACCAATGAGTTCGGTGTCGAGGTGACCGACGAGGAACTCGCCAACGGCAGGACCGTCGGTGAAAGCGCAGCCATCGTGGCGCGGAAGAGCGCCGCTCTGGCCCGAT
Organism: Streptomyces sp. NRRL S-31; assembly: GCF_000718775.1. GTDB lineage: Bacteria > Actinomycetota > Actinomycetes > Streptomycetales > Streptomycetaceae > Streptomyces. The sequence goes on along the minus strand of NZ_JOCB01000032.1, from coordinate 25,289 downwards.
GACCCCACATCAGTCCCACGTCTCCAGCAAGGAGAGATGACCGGCCTGGGTGGGAGGGCGCCGGCGGCGCCCTCCCACCCAGGCTTCGTTCTTTCGACCACTTCCCGCCAGACAGGAGAAACGTGCCCGATGTCCCGCAGTCGGCGGCCTTCTTCGACATCGACGGAACGCTGACGACCACCACCACCATGTTCGACTTTCTCGCCCATCACCTGTCCGTCCGCGGCAGGTATTCCGAGTACGCCGCACTGCACGATCGACTGCGCGCCATGACGGAGGCTGGTGCGGACCGTGTCGACCGGTGCCGTGCCTACTACCGCGTGTATGCGGGGACCGATGAGTCGAGTCTCCTCACCGAAGGTGAGCGATGGTTCCTTGACCGGGTCGGAACACCCGGCTTCTTCAACGAGCCCGTACGTGCCGCGTTCGGTGCCCACGCCGCCGCGGGCGATCTGACAGTCCTCGTGTCGGGTTCGTTCTCCGCCTGCCTGGAACCGCTCGCCGCATACCTAGGCGCCGACGTCCTGCTGTGCTCGCGCCCCGAGGTTCGCGACGGACGCTACACGGGCGCCATCACGACTCCGATGATCGGCGCCGCCAAAGCGGCCGCGGTGTCCCGTCTCGCCGCCGGGCGCTCACTGTCGCTGAAGGACTCCTACGCATACGGGGACCACTTGTCCGACGTCCCGTTCATGGAACTCGTCAGCAAGCCGGTCGCCGTCGGTCACGATCCCGGGATGCGCCGTCATGCCCGCGCACGCGGCTGGCAGTGCCTGGAGGGCCCCCGCTGCCGGGGCCGGCAGGGGTGAGCGGAACATGACACGCAGCCGCCCCTTGAGGATCGCAGTCGTGGGCGCCTACGGCAACGGCAAGACGACCCTCACCACCGAACTGTCCCGGCAGCTCGAGCTCCCGCGCACCCACGGCTCGGCCATGCGTGATCCTGCGGGAGGATCGGGCAAGTCCTTGGAGGACTGCACGGACCCGGAGCTGATCCAGCTCGCCGTCCGCCGATTCACCGAACGGGTGGTGGACGAGGCCCGCTGGTCACAAGGGTTCGTCTCAGACGGATCGGTGCTACACGAGTGGGTCTACACCAAGGTGCGTCTGGTGCTCGGCCGCCTGCCCACTGCGTCCGCCCGGCTCGACGTCACTCCGCGGCCGGCCGTGACCGCGGCGTATGAAGAAGTCACCGATCAGATCGGCCTGCTGGCCCAGCGGTACGCATGCGACACCTACGACGTGGTGGTGCATCTGCCGGCCGACGTGCCGTTGCCGGAAGGGCACCGTCCGATCAGCGAGCACTTCCGTCGCGTGTCCGACCAACTCCTGCTGGAGACGCTGGAGGCGTGCGGCGTCCCATTTCACGTCGTCACCGGCAGCGTCCAGGAACGGGTTCGCCGGTGCCGGGAACTCATCGAGACCTGGAACGCGTAAGCAACGGCGTGCGCGGGAGGCCCCGACAGTGTCGGGGCCTCCCGCGCGGGAAGGCGGGTCTGCGGTCAGGTGGTCACGGCGATGGTGGCACGGCGTTCGGGCCGGACGATGAGTCGCCAAGCGCTGAGACCGCCGAGGAGATAGGCGAGGCCGACACCCAGGAAGGACATCGCGGCTCCCTGGTTCCAGTCACTGGTCGAGTTCAGGACCACGCCCATGACTGCGATGCCGACGAGCGAGCCGATCTGCCGGTTGGCGTTGAGGACCGAGCCGGCCACGTTGGCGTTCTCCGGTCCGGCGGCGTCCACCAGGGCAGCGGTCATGCCGGGTGAGATGATCCCTGCCCCGATGTTGGCGACACCCACCGCCACGGCCACGACCCAGTAGGGGGTGGATGCCGAGATGGTGACCATGGACAGGGAGGCTGCACCGGCGAGGAGCAGGAAGGTGGTCAGCAGCGTGCCGTTGGAGAACCTCGCCGAGATCCGCGCGTACACGATGTTCGCCACCGGGAAGAAAATCGTCATGGGCAGCATTTCCAGCCCGGCCTGGAAAGGGGAGGCGCCTCGGGCGTGCTGGAAGTACAGACCGAGCATGAAGGTCGACCCGAACAGTGCGAAGTTGAACAGGAAGCCGACGATGTTGGCTCCGGCGAATCCATGGCCGCGGAACAACTGCCAGGGCATGACCAGGTTGGCGGCGCGGCGTTCACGGATCGTTAGCAGTGTGGCGGCGGCCACGGCACCCACGTACGCGGTGATCACGGGACCTGCCAGCCAGCCCAGTTGCGGCCCTTCGATCAAGGCGAAGCTCACAGCGGCCAGTGCGATGATCCAGATCAGGTGGCCCGGAACGGCGAGCCGGGTGGCGCGGCTTTCCGTGCCGGCGATGTAGCGATAGGTCATGACCATGCCGATGGCGCCGATCGGCAGGTTGAGCAGGAAGACGGACTGCCAGCCTAAGGCGCTGACCACGAGTCCGCCGACGGTCGGCCCCAGGCCCGACGAGGTGGCGACGATCGCGGACCACAGCCCCAGCATGCGGGTGCGCTGCCGCTTCTCCGGGAAGGAGAAGACCAGCAGCGACAGCGAACTGGGCATGAAGAGGGCCGCGCCCGCACCCTGCACCAGCCGGGCGGCGATCAGCGTCTCCGCAGTGGGAGCCAGGGCGCAGGCCAGGGAGGCGAGGAAGAAGACGCCCATGCCCCACATGTAGATGGTCTTCGCGCCGATCCGGTTGGCCAGCCCGCCCGCGAGCATCAGCAGCGAGGCGAACGTCAGTACATAGCCGTCGACGATCCAGGTCAGCTGAGTCAGCGTGGTACCCAGGTCCTCCTGGATGGTGGCTCCGGCGACGTTCACGACGGTGACGTCCAGGGTCGCCATGACGAATCCCGTGGCCAGAGCGGTGATCTTCACACCGCTGGGGACGTCGCGCACGCCGCCCGCGGGGCCTGCGGCGGTCTGTGCCCCGCCTGTTCGGACAGTGGTCATGCTCTTCTTCTCCTGTGGGGATCGGTAAACGGGCTGCGGTCCGCTGAGGAGTGGTCGGCAGATGGCGGCCAAAAGGATGGTGCCGGCCAACTGCGCCTAAGACGCCGCGTGTTCTCCACTGAACCCCATACGACGATGGCTGTCAAAATTTGACGTCCATCAACCTATGATGACTGTCGTAGCATGGCGGGACAACACTCGACGAGGAGGCGGACAACCGTGGCGGCACGGATCACCACAGAACGCATCACCGACCATCCCGAGGCCGATGCCATCAATCTCCAGGGCGTCCTGGACGCGCTGGTCGATCCGGTGCGCCGCAGCATCGTCCGGCAACTGGCCCAGGCACCCGAGGACATCGCCTGCGGCACCTTCGACATCACCGTGTCCCGCTCAACCGGCACCCACCACTTCAAGGTGCTGCGCCAGGCCGGGATCATCAGGCAGTACTACGTCGGCACCTCGAAGATGAACGCGCTGCGCATCGACGACCTCGAGCAGGCCTTCCCCGGTCTGCTCACCGCGATCGTCAACGCTGCGGCCAGGGAGACCTGACCGGCCACCGCCCGTCCGCGCGGCGCTCCAGCCGGCAGCCCGCTGCGGCGGACAGCCGTACCGCGTCCAGCAGCCGGTGCAACCCGAGCCCGTCGGCGAAACGGGGCACACGACTGCCGCCCACATGGATGTCTGCGGCCAGAGCCGCGTACCGCAGAGCCATGGTCTGCTGGGCGGCATCGAGACCGGTCGCCGGCACCGCCGAGCCGCAAGAACCGGGAAGCGGCAGTTCCTGCGGGGCCGACCCCGTCCCCTGCGCTCCGAGCAGAAACACTCTGCTGATCTGCAGCCCACGGTCGCTACCCGGCCGGGCGGACACAACGGCCAGCTCCCCTATCCGAGTGCGTCCGCCACTGTTCTTGGCGTCGTGAATGTGGGCGACCAGTACGGCGTCACCTCCCAGCGTCGCGTGTAGCGCGAGATGATCCGGGCTGATCGCCCCCACGTGCCGAGCGTCCTCGTCAGGAGTGATCCACGGATGCTGGACGGAGCGCGGCCGACACGCCGGTCATCTCCCTGCCGAGCAGGTACTGAACCGTGTCGAGCGTGTGCCCGCCGGCGACCTCGAGGGTCCCGGCGCCGTTCGTGGAATCGAGGGTGTGGTCGAAGGCCGCAGGCAAACGGGCCCCGGCCGCGACCCCCCGCGCGCTGTACACGGTGACGGAGGTGAGCCACCGACGTGCCCCTGCATGATCAGTTTCCGGGCTCGGACGACCGCCGGGGCGTGCCGCGCCTGCAACCCGACGGCGTTCACCACGCCGGCCGCGTGAGCGGCTGCGGTGAGCTCGGCAGCCTCCTCAGTGGTCCGGGCCAGGACGTGCTTGCCTGCCGCGAGCGCCGCTCCCACCAACCGCGCATGGTCCGGCACCTTGTATCGATTCGGTGGTCATGCGCTGTCGCTGTCACTCCGAGCAGGGATGCCGTGCCTGGAGCAACCCGCGGCGTTGGCAGGCACGGCGTGCACGGTTCACGGGATAAGCTGCGGGAACAGGTCGCGGTTGTCCTGATACCAGCGCACCGATTCCTGCAGCCGTCGGGTAGAGCCGGTGAAGCGCGGGGCGACGTAGCGAGCCAGCAGGTCGTAACTCCGCTTGGTCTTCTCCCAGTCGGCCCAGTCCTGCGCGTAGACGAGCAGGGTGCCGAAGCCGCCGACCTCCTCGCGGAGCCGCTCGATACCGGCCACCACGTCGTCGATGGAGCCGACGATGGCGCTGCCCGCTTCCACGGCAGCCTCCAGAGCGTGTGCACGCTTGACGCCGGGAACGCTGACGTCGAGGCCGCGGATGTCGCCCCAGTATCCGTATGCCCAGCGGTCATAGCCCTCCCGGACGTCGGCGAGGGCTTGCTCGCGCGTTTCGGCCACGTACACCGGCAGGGTGATCCGCCAGTTCCTGCGGTCCACCGTGGTGCCGTGTTCGGCTGCCGCCTCCTCCGCATACGCCCACTGGGCCCGCATGTCGGGCCGGGGGTGGCCCGGCCTCGGCGCGCCGAACGAGACGGTGCTGATGCCGTAGCGTCCGGCCAGCCGCATGCTGTTGCCGGACGCGACGCTGGCGGCGGCGATCTCCAGCCCCGACGGGCGGTACGGGGACAGCTGAAGCTTGGCATCCTTCAGCGTGAACCACGACGTCTTCTTCGTCACCCGCTCCTCGCCGTTGATCAGTGCGACGACCGCCTCCAGCGCCTCGCCGAACATGGCGCGCAGTTCACTCATCTCACGGCCGATCATGCGGGCGTCGGTGGGGATGCCGCCCGCGCCCACACCGAGCACAAACCGGCCACGGGTCAGATGGTCGAGGTGTACCGCGCGGCTCGCCACCATGAACGGGTGGTGGTAGGGCAGCGTCATGACGCCGGTGGCCAGGGTGATGCGGCGGGTCCGCTCGGCGGCCGCCGCGACCATCAGCTCAGGGCTGCCGATGGTGTTCCAGCCCATGGAGTGATGCTCACCGATCCAGAATTCGCGGTAATCGAGACGGTCCAGGAGCTCTATCAGTTCGAGATCGCGTTGGAACTGCAGCGTGGGGTCCTCGCCCAGCGGATGCATGGGGGAGAGGAAAGCACCGAATCCGAGCGTCTCGGGATACATGAACGTCCTCCAGTGTTGAGGGAAGCGTTTTTACGAAGCGACGGTGACAGGTGCGGGCCACAACCCGTCGGCCGCCCATTCCGATGCCTTCGCAAGCACAGCGCACAGCCGGTTGAAGAAGGCGGCCTTCGACTCCGGGGTTTCGCGCGTGAAGAAATGTCCGCCGGGAAGCCGGTGTACGCGGCAGCCTGCGCGGGTGTGGTGCCGCCACGCGGCGGCCTCGGCGACGGTCACCAGCGGGTCGCTGATCCCGGTGAACACGTCCACCGGACAGCGCAGCGGGTCACTTACCCGCTGCGGGAAGCCGTGACCGGTGCACTCCGGACGGTTCGATTCCGCCGGTGCGACGCTGTCACAGAGGCCGAGGTGCAGGCGCAACCGTGCCGCAGCCGCTGCCGCCAGGCCGGGCGCCTGGTGCAGCAGGTGGGAGTGGAGCGCGGGCTGCGGCGGCAGCAGAGCGAGCAGGTCCTCGTCCGGCAGGTGCGCGCAGTCGGCGAGCCGGTGTGGCAGATGAGGTGCCGGGTAGGCACCGACGAGTAGCCGCTCCGGCAGGGACCGGCCGCAGGACTGACGCAGGCGGGTGAGATGGTATGCCACGAGGGCGCCCATGCTGTGTCCGTAGAAGATGAAGGGCCGCCGCAGCAGAGGGCCGATGTCGTGGTCGATGGCCGCCACTACCTGGGCCATCGACATTCCACTCCCGCCTGGTCCCTCCGGAGAGACGTCCTCGGGTCGGGGCAGCCGGACGGGAATCACCTCCGCCCGCGCTCCGAGTCTCTTCTGCCATCCGAGGAATGCCGTTTCCCGGCCGCCTGCATGATGAAAACAGAACAGACGCAACGCTGCGACCGGGTCTTCCGCCCGCGCACTGGTTGTCGCGGTGTCCGCAATCATACAGAGAACGTAATCGGCACCGTAGAGCGGGGAGAAGAGTGAGATTCTCCTATCAGCGGCACCACCAGTTTTCCGAATGTTGCTCGTCAGGCGCGGAGCGCGAAGAACATCAGGTCCCGCAGTTCCTGCCACCGTTCCATGATGTCCGCGCGCTGGTACAAATTGTCGGAGATATGCTGCATGCCGAAGAAGGCGGCCACCAGCGAGCGGGCCGCTGCCGCGGGGTCGACGCCCGGCCGCAACTGGCCGACCTCTCGGGCATCCTGTAGTAGGACTTCCAGCAGGTGGGTCCAGTCCACGTAGGGCAGCGGCAGTTCCGCGTCGATGAAGGCGCGCTCACTCTGGAGCCGGGCGCCGGCCTGCATCACAGGGTCGTCACGGAAGCCCTGCGCCGCGCGATGGAGCATCTCCTCGACCGTCTCCAGCGGTGTGAAGCCCTGGGCGCGGATCTCTTCCATAGTCGCGGGCCAGCGCGCGTAGTGCTCCTCCACCACGGCGATGGCCAGTGACTCCTTGCTGGGGAAGTGGAAGTACACCGCTCCCTTGGTCATGCCGACACGCTCGGCGACGTCCTTGACGGAGGCTCCCCGGTAGCCGCGCGCCGCGAAGATCTCCGACGCCGCCCCCAGGATCTGGGCCCGGGTCCTGATCGACCGCTCCTGCTGCGGGTGAGGTCCGCGGGGCACGTTGCGCCGGGCCGCGAAAGCCGTGGGCGGTTGGACGCTCGTCATGGCTGCCTTCCTCCATGTGTGCTCACACTGCGGGTGCCAAGCTGCTTTGGCTGGAGCCGGCACGAAACCCGTTGCAGGATACCTTCTCGCAGGTATATTTCTTGTGGTGATCATCGATCCCGGCTGCCTTGCAGCGCGGCAAGCCAGCCGGTGGTCCCGCATGAGGACACACCGGGAGATGTAGCGCCCCATGAACCACACCGACCGCCCCTCACCGTCCACTCCCCCCACCCCTTTACCCGGCGGCTGTTGCCCGCTCTCCTTCGCCCATTGCCTGCCGCCGGCCGCGGTGCACAAGGCCGCCGCGGCAGAAGTACTGCTCACCGACGCACGGCCACTGGGGCAGAACCGGTTCGCTGTCGCCGCCCTCTGGCCCCGGGACGCCTTCCTCACCCACCGCGCGACATCGAGCCCCTGCGACCCTCTTCTCGTCGCGGAGACCGTACGGCAGTCAGCGATTCACCTCTCTCACACCTTCTACGACGTGCCCAAGGGCCACCATTTCGTACTGTCGAACCTCAACTTCGAGCTCGACCTCCCGGCCTGGGGCCCCGGTCCGCTGCCTGTCGTCCTGGACATCACGAGCACGAGGACCAGCACGAACCCGCGCCGGCTGGCCATGGCTTTGAGCACCGACGTGCACGTGGCCGGAGTGCAACGCGGCCTCTGCAGCATTCACTTCGAGGTCTTACCCCCCGGCGGTACGCGCTGATCCGCGACCGCAACAGGCGGGCGGAACGTTCTGCGCCTCAGGTCCCCGCCAGCGCAACGACCGCCCTGCCTCCCGAGGCCGTCGGCTTCCACGACGACCTGCACGTCCTGCTCGCCACCGCCCCCGGCTTTCCTGACAACACCTGGCAGCTACGGTTACGACGGGACCATCCGGTGCTCTTCGACCATGAATCGGACCACATATCCGGCATGGCGCTGCTGGAAGCCTGCCGTCAGGCCGCCACGGCCCTCGCCCTACCCGCGCCCGGATCCTCCGCCCCACGGCAGTGCATCCTCACAGCCGCTACAGCTTCCTACCAGACATTCGGCGAACTCAACTCCCCTGTCACCCTCACTGCCCTCCCCGCCTCCTGCGGACATTCCTCAGCATCCGACATGCGCATGCTGCAACTCACCGCCCGGCAAGGCGGCCGAACGCTGATCACCGCCACCGTCACCACGGCGACAGCCGGGACGAACAAGCCCGAGTGCACAGTCCCACACCGCGGCGACCGGGCAAGGGTGACCTCATGACCGCGTCTTCCGAAGCATTCTCCCGGGATGCAGTGGCACGCGCCGCGGCCCTCGCGGACCGGGACCGTCAACTCCATGAGACGCAGCGGCAGCTCACGGTCGACGTCGCACAGGCGGTCACCGACGCAGGATTCCCGCGTCACTTCGTCCCCCGGCGCTTCGGCGGCCGCGCCGGGCCATTCGGCGAACTGCTCACTGCGGCGACCATGCTCGCCCAACCTGCGCCGCCACCGCCTGGTGCGCCACGCTGTACGCAGCCCACGGACGACTGGCATCGTATATCCCCGAACAAGGACAGTGCGATCTGTGGCATTCCTCGCCCGATGCCCGTATCGCCGCGGCTATCATGCCCCCCTCGGGTGAGGCGAACGCAGAGTCGGACGGCTGGCGACTGGCCGGTCACTGGGGGTTCGCCAGCGGCGTCGATCACGCCGACTGGGTGCTTCTGGCGAGCCGGACGCCAGGCCGGAACGATCTCGAGCGGCATCGCCTGTTCGCCGTCCCAAGGCACGAAGTGACAGTCACCGACACCTGGCACACCCTCGGCATGCGCGGAACAGGCAGCAACACCGTCGAGGCGCACGGAGTGCTGGTCCCCCGCCACCGCACCTGCACACTGGCCGACCTGCTGCGCCCCCGGCCCGGTTCGGCCCGCTGTCACACAGTGCCTTACCCCATGGTGGCCGCGCTGATGTTCGCCCTTCCGGTCCTGGGAGCGGCCCACGGAGCCCTCGACGCCTGGACCCGCGCCGCCACAAGCCAACAGCGCACCACCCCACCCTCGGCCTCCCACGCCCTCACCCTGACCAGAGCATCAGCACGCATACGTGCCGCAGGCCTGCTCCTGGGGGAAGTGGCAGACCGGGCCGACCACGCACCAGTGACCCCCCTCCTCGTCGCCGAGGGACAGCGGGACGCCGCTGTGGCCGTGGAGCTGTGCTCCGAAGCCGTCGACCAGCTACTGCGCGCTTCCGGAACGCGCGGCCGGGCAGAGGGCGACCCGGTGCAGCGCCACTGGCGGGACATCACCACGGCTGTCGCGCACGCGGCGCTGAGCGTCGACGCAGCGGCCAACGCGTACACGCCCGCGCTCTTCGCCAGTGCGGACCCGTCGACCGACGCCGGTTCGGCCGCGGCGTCACGCGGGCGGGCCGGCTCACCAGGCAGACCAGCCATGACCGCACCACACGCGGAAGGGCATACGGTTTGATGTCCGCACTCCGGCACGAACGCCGCGCAGCCGTGAGCCGACCGGTCGTCATACGACACATCGCTTTCTTCGACGTCGACGAGACGCTGATCACCGCGAAGAGCCTGCTCGACTTCGCACAGCGGGTGCCACACGGTCTGTGGGAGGACGAGACCGGGCAGCCGATCGAGCGACTGCGCAGCGGCGAGATCGACCTGGCGGCGCTGCAGCGCAGCGGGGCGAGCCGAGCCGAAATGAACCGCGCGTACTACCGGCGCTACGCCGGCGTTCCTCTGGAGCGGCTTCAGAAGGCCGGCCGCGACTGGTACCACGCCTACCGCATGCGGCCGGACGGCTACATCACCGCCGGCTTGGCGGCACTCGCCCGGCACCGCCGGGCCGGTCACATGATCGTCCTCATTTCGGGCTCGGCCCGACCGCTGCTCACGCCCCTGTCGGAGGATCTCGGTGCGGACCGGATCCTGTGTACCGAACAACTCGATGACGCTCAGGGCGTTCTGACCGGCGAGGTGGCTCACCCGATGGTCGGGGAAGCCAAGGCCGAGGCCGTGACCGAAGTGATGGCTCAGCTGAGGGTGCCGACCACAGACTGCTTTGCCTACGGAGATCACGGAAGCGACCTCGACATGCTGCAAGCCGTGGGAAGCCCGGTCGTGGTCGGCACGGATCCAGTGCTGGCACGCCACGCTCAGGCGTCGAACTGGCCGATGCTACCCGCCGACGCAGGGCCCCGCATCGCACGCGCACAGCACCACGACACATCCGCTCAATACGGCCCGCAGGTCATCGCGCTCGCTTCCGGCCGAGGTGCCGCCCCTCGGCGGCAGGAGCGTTGGTGACGCCATGATGCCGTCACGTCGGCTCTAGCCCGGCCCTGGCAGGGCGATGACCGGGGAAAGCGGAGCCGGTCCGGACCGCCGCATTGGAAGAGCACGAAGCTGTTCGCCCACCGTCGCGGCCGCGCCCTGGCTCTCCGTCGATTCCCCATATCAGCGGGAGCTCGGCGCCTGCGGCGTAACAGCGAAACCCCGCCGCGCAGCAGACACCGCGCGCCCACTTTTCCTGCCATGACCCGGAACATTGCCCCCACGCGCCGACTGCCCCCCCCCAACTAACATACCTTCCTAATGGTATGTTTTATGGAACGTTAGCTCACGGCCTTGAGAGGACTCAGGCGTTGGTGAAGCAGGCAAGGGCGATGCGCACCCGGGACCAGGTGCTGGACGCGGCGGCCGAAGAGTTCGCCCTGCACGGCTATGCAGGTACCAATCTGGCGACGGTCGCCGTTCGCACAGGCATGACGAAGGGTGCTCTGTACGGGCACTTCCCTTCCAAAAAGGCGCTCGCCGACGCGCTGGTGAGCCAGTCGGCAGAGGCATGGAGCAGCATCGGCCGCTCCATCACCGCCTCCTGCGCGCCCGAAACTACCCTGCGCGCCCTCGTACTGGCCGTAAGCCGCCAAATGAAGCACGACGTCCGCTTCCGGGCGGCGTTGAGACTGGCCGCGGACTGCACCATGCCTGTCGGCGGGGCGCCCAACCTCCTTGACCGCATCCGCCGTGAAATGGCCACCGCCACCCGCCATGCCCAGCAACAGCACACCCCCCGTTCACCCTTGGCCGCTCAGCCACCGGACGTAGTGGTCCACCTGTTACTGACCGTCGCTTATGGGCTGTCGTTCGCGGCAGAGCGGGGGGCACCGGGACGCTCACCTGCCACGGCCGATAGAGTGTGGAAACTACTGCTCACCGCCTTGCAGTTGAAAGACGCATCAACCTGTCACCACTGACCACGGGGTTCTTCGCCACCGAAGCCAGTTGCCGCTGCTGTGAGGATCCGGTCGGCATGGTCCACACCGTCGGCGGCGAACTCGGTCGGCCTGACCAGTCGCCGGCCGTCCCCCTGGCGGACGCCTTGTGCGCCAGAGCACGGGGCTGTGTGCTTCCGCCTGCGAAAACGCTATGTGGCTGGCCGTTCCCCATGCGTTCGTGTGCTCGGTCTGCTTCGAACGGGGTTCGCGTTCGCCGTCAGGAGCCGGCAGACCTGGTCCCAGCGCAGGGCGGCGTCGTTCTGGTGATCCGTCCGGTTCGAACACGTGACGCCGAGGGTGGCGAGTGGTCGGGTAGCGTTTCGCAAGCCCTGTGGCTACGTACCCGCTCGTCTCGGACAGTGCTTGGGTGAACGAGGAACCAGCCGCGCCGACGCCCGTCGTACGGGCAGGTGCACGGCCTGGGCAACAACACGGGCATCACCTGGCGCGCCCGCCTAGGCGACGTAGCGGCCGCGGACTTCGCCCGGGTGCACGCCGTCAACGTCACCGGCCCGCTGCTCGGCATCCAGCACCTCGCCCCGCTGACGCCACCCGGGTCCTCGATCGTCAACGTCGGTTCCTCGGCGGCCCTCACCGCCCACTACCCGGTCGTCTGCACCGCCGGCAAGTGCGGACTGCGGGACCTGTCGAAGACGGCGGCGCTGGAGCTCGGCCCGCGCGGCATCCGCGTCAACACGATCCACCCCGGCCACATCGAGACCGAGATGACCGCCTCGGCCGCCCCCGCCTTCCGCGAGGCCAACATCCGCGAGACCCCGCTCGGCCGGCGGTCATCGATCCGCTTGCGCCCCGGGTGCCGGAACCGTCGTTCATGCTTCAGCAGCAACGGCTCAATCATCGCCCACAGCTCGTCACTGACCTCCCACGGTTTCCGCCGTGCCACGGTCACCCCCAAGCAGCACGGGATCACATACCTCTAAAAGAGCCCGCCGCAGCAGGCCGCTCTCCAGCGCACGCAATCGACCTGCGGCTCACTCACTTCGGCGCCTCCGGCAGCGCCGGCACCGTCGAGATGGACTGGATGGTGGACTCCCACTCCCCGGTCCGCGTGTTCTTGAACCGAAGATGCAGCACCTCGAACTCGTCCGGCACCCAGTCGAACTCGCCGACCTCATCCTGGTCGAAGACCTGGTGTTCCGCGAACAGCTTGGCCAGCTCGATGTCCGTGGACGCCTGCATGATGAACTTGCCGACCTTAACGACGTGCATCACCGGACGACCCTGCGCCTCCGCCTCCCGGACGCTCTCCCAGAACGGCTCGTACCTCCTGGCCGACTTGGTCATCCCAACCCACTCGTCGCGCCTGATCTCGCTCACTTCGGCCCTCCAGCCTGCTCGTCGTCACCGGCGTCCGGCTCTGCACATACTTGACCTTCGGCGCCTTCGCGACCGCCAGGCGGTTGGCCTCCTGCACGGACTCCGCTTCCGCCTCGACGCGCAGCGCCGCGTGACCGTGCAGAGCCACCGTATATCTCGCCATTACCTCAACCCCTCCGCCTCAGGGACCATGACCACGCTGTAGAGAACGCACAGCCCCAGACTCATCCTGAACGCCGTTTCGGGGAGTCATCCCCGCGAGCGCGAGGAGCATCCGAGCCTGGCAGTCCGGCGGGCCTTCTGCGCGGGAGCATCCCCGCACCCGCGGGTATGCTCCCATCTCGGCCTGCATGCCAGGCAGGCGCAGCCATCTGCTCCCCACACCCGATGTACAGCAGCCTCGTCCTCGAAGGCGAAGAGCATCGTTCCCTGTACGTCGCCCTTACCCGGGCACGACGCCACACTGCCGTTTTCGGACTCACCCACACTCGCGCGGAACCCGCACGGATCACTGCCCGCGCCCAGGGACGGTAATTGCGATCCCCTCGCCCTCAGGCGACCGCCACGCCGCCAATCCGGGTTCGCCACAACCGCAAGCTGGCCTTCGCTCTCCCATGAGCGCCTGAAGTGCAGCACTTCTGCGCGAGTTACGCCCGCCCAACCGATCAAGAACGAGATCCGGACCATACACGGGCCAAGACCCCAGTCAGAGTGAGTACGATCTTCATTCCCCCTGGTCACAACGCCATGAATGCTGTACCACCAGCAGCCGAAGAATCTGCTGGGCCGAACGCGGACCACGCGCACGCGCAACGCCTTGCCGAGCGGCAAAGTTGGGTCGACCTCTCATTCAAGTCGCCTACCACGCAACGACCCTGAGCCGATCGGCCCCAAGATGTCCGAGTTCAACGGAGCGTAGTCAGCACCAAGTCAGGACGGGATGGGTGAGCACGGGTGATGACGTGGGCTTTCAGTCAGCACCGAACCAGCACGGGAGTCAGCACCACACCGTCAAATCACCCCCAACTGCGCGCACCGGACAGCGCTGGTCTCGACCACTTCCGAGCCCTTGAATCGCCCCTCCCCGCACCGGCATGGTGGGCGCACGCATAGCAGCGCCTCGAACTATGGTGCCCCACCACATGTGCCCCTGACCTGCATCTTCCTACCGTGTGCCGACACGTACCCGTCCCCACCGCACACGAGGAAGTGGCGCACATGGCAGCCCAAGCAGCAACCGCTCCCCCACCCCCCGCGAGCCTTCCCCGCATCGTCGCCGCCAGCCTCATCGGGACCACCATCGAGTGGTACGACTTCTTCCTCTACGGCTCCGCCGCCGCGCTGGTCTTCAACAAGCTGTTCTTTCCTGACTCCGATCCGCTGGTCGGGACGCTGCTGTCGTTTCTGACGTACGCCGTCGGGTTCGCCGCCCGCCCGCTGGGCGCGCTCGTGTTCGGGCACTACGGTGACCGGCTGGGGCGGAAGAAGCTGCTGGTGCTGAGTCTCTTGCTGATGGGCGGGGCGACGTTCGCGATCGGGCTGCTGCCCACACACGCCACCGTCGGGAGCGCGGCTCCGGTACTCCTCACCGTGCTGCGGCTGGTGCAGGGCTTCGCGCTCGGCGGCGAGTGGGGCGGCGCCGTCCTGCTGGTCTCGGAGCACGGGGACGCGCGACGGCGCGGCTTCTGGGCCTCCTGGCCGCAGACCGGCGCGCCGGCCGGGCAGTTGCTCGCGACCGGTGTGCTCTCGCTGCTCACCGCCGTCCTGTCCGACGACGCCTTCGGCAGCTGGGGCTGGCGGATTCCGTTCCTGCTCTCCGGGGTGCTCGTGCTCGTCGGTCTGTGGATCCGTCTGTCCGTCGACGAATCGCCCGTCTTCAAGGAGGCGTTGGAGCGCGCCGAGGCCCGGCGGGGCGAGGAGGACGAGAAGCTGCCGCTCGTGTCCGTGCTGCGGTACCACTGGCGGGACGTGCTCGTGGCGATGGGCGCCCGGATGGCGGAGAACATCAGCTACTACGTCATCACCGCGTTCATTCTCGTCTACGCCACCACCTCGGCCGGTGTCTCCAAGCAGACCGCGCTGAACGCCGTGCTCATCGGCTCCGCCGTGCACTTCGCCGTCATCCCGGCCTGGGGCGCGCTGTCCGACCGGGTCGGGCGGCGGCCGGTGTACCTGCTGGGCGCGGCCGGCGTCGGGCTGTGGATGTTCCCGTTCTTCGCGCTGGTGGACACCGGGTCGTTCGGGTACCTGATCCTCGCCGTGACCGTCGGGCTGGTGCTGCACGGCGCGATGTACGCGCCCCAGGCCGCGTTCTTCGCCGAGATGTTCGCGACCCGGATGCGGTACTCGGGCGCGTCCATCGGCGCCCAGTTCGCCTCCGTGGCGGCCGGTGCGCCCGCCCCGCTCATCGCCACCGCGCTGCTCTCCGACTACGACAGCTCCACCCCGATCGCGCTGTATGTGATCGCCGCCGCGGTGCTGACCCTCGCCGCGGTGGGCTTCGCGCGGGAGACGCGGCACCGGGATCTCGGCGAGGTCGAGGCTGCGGACGGCGCGTCCGCCGAGGCGGCTCCCGCCGCCGGGGCGCGGACCGTCTGACCGGCGCCGCGGAGCACCTCCGCGGCGCCCCGCACGCGGCGACTCCGACCGGCCCCGAGGGGCCGGTCAGAGTCGTCTCGGTGCGGCCAGCCGGTGCAGCCGCAGGGCGAGTTGGATCTCCAGCGCCCGGGCGGGGGTCTGCCAGTCCGTGCCGAGCAGGCGGCCCACGCGCTCCAGCCGCTGCGCCACCGTGTTCACGTGGACGTGCAGCGCGTCCTTGGTGCGCGCCGGGCTCATCCCGCCCTCGAAGTACGCGTCCAGGGTCCGCAGCAGCTCCGTGCCGCGCCGCTCGTCGTAGGAGACCACGGGACCGATGGTCCGCTCGACGAAGCCGGCGATGTCCCGTTCGCCCGCGAGGAGCAGCCCGAGGAAGCCGAAGTCCTCGGCCGCCGCGCCCTCCCCCACCCGGCCCAGCAGGTGCAGCGCGTCCAGGCAGCGGCGGCCCTCGGCATAGGCGGCGGCCACGGTCTCGGGGTGCCGGGCGAGGTCGGTGACGGGCGCGGAGGCGCCGACCGTGACGGGCTGGTGGACGGCGGTGCCCAGGTGACGGGCGGTGCGGCGGGCCACCTCGGCGGCGGTGTCGCCGGCGCGGAGGGGCAGCAGCAGCACCGTGCCGCCGTCACGGGCCGCGGCCAGTCCGTGCCGGGTGGCCGCCAGGTGGGACGCGGCGGACCACAGCCGGCGGCGGGCCGCAGCCTCCTCGTCGGCGTCGGCCGCCGGTCCGTCGAGTCGGGCGGCGAGGACGGCATGGGTGGCGTCCAGGTCGGCGTGGAGGCGGCTGGCTCGTTCGCGGAGCAGGCGCGGGTCCCGGTCGCGGGCGTCGAGCAGGTCGTCCAGCAGCTCGCCGCGCACCCGGTGTTCGGCCTCGGCGGCGGAGCGGCGGGCGAGCAGCAGCAGGGAGGTGACCATCGCCGCGCGCTCCAGGGTGCGCTGGTCGACCGGGTCGAGGCCGGGGTGGCCGCGCAGGACCAGCGCGCCGAGGAGTTCGCCGCCCGCCGCCACGGCGGCGATCCAGTCCTTGCCGTGCCGTACCGCGTGTCCCTCGGCGCGGGACGCCTCCAGCGCCTCGCCGGGTGCCGCCGTGGCCTCCGCGAACTCGACGGTGCCGTCGAGGACCCGGGAGACGGCGGCCGCCACGTCGTGGACTCCGCCGCCGCGCAGGACGAGTTCGGCGAGCCGGTCGTGGACCTCGGAGGCGCGTTCGATGACGCCGCTGCGGTCCCGGATGATCTCGTTGGCGCGCTCCAGGCCGGCCAGGGCGGAGCGGGTCTCGGTGAGCAGGTTGGCGGTGTCGATGGCCGCGGCGGCGAGCGCGGCGAAGGAGCCGAGCAGGGCGATCTGCTCGCGTTCGAAGACCCGCGCCCGCCGATCGGCCGCGAAGAGCACGCCGATCACGTGCGGGCCCAGCATCAGGGGGACGCCGAGGATGGCGACCAGGCCCTCGTCCTGGACGCCGGCGTCGATGACGTGGGTGTGCTGGAAGCGTTCGTCCTGGAAGTAGTCGTCGGTGACGTACGGCCGCGCGGTCTGGGCGACGAGTCCGCCGAGCCCCTCCCCCATGCCGAGGCGCAGCTGCTGGAAGCGGGCGGCGACGGAGCCCTCGGTGACCCGCATGTAGGTGTCGCCGCGTGCCGGGTCGTTGAGGCTGAGGTAGGCGACGTCGGTGCCGAGCAGGGAGCGGGCGCGCTGCACGATGGCTTGCAGGACGGCGTCCACGTCGCGCAGCCCGGCGAGGTCGTGCGCGGTCTCGAAGAGCGCCGACAGCTCCGCCTCGCGCCGCCGCCGTCCCTCCAGCTCCGCCCGTACGCGCAGGGCGAGCAGTCTGGCCTCTTCCAGCGCGGCGATCCGGCCGGCCGGCTCGCCCTCGGCTCGGGCGAGCAGGACGGGCTGCTCATAGGCCTCGACGGAGGCGTCGCGGGCCAGCAGCTCCAAGTACGGGGCCTCGGCGCTGGAGCTGGGTGCCGGCTTCAGGTGATCGCGGGACATGGTCACAGGATTCCGTATCGGCCACGCGGCCCGGCAGGCCTGTGGAAAACTCCCGGCGCGGGTGCCGCCGGGCCGGTCAGTGGGCCGTCCACCCGCCGTCCAGGACGAGCGAGGTGCCGGTGACGAAGGACGCCTGCGGGCTGCACAGGTAGGCCACGGCCTCGGCGACCTCCTCGGGGTCGATGAGCCGCCGCAGCGCGCTGTCCTTCAGCAGGACCTCGGTCAGGACGCGGTCCTCGGAGATGCCGTGCGCCTGTGCCTGGTCGGCGATCTGCCGCTCGACCAGGGGGGTGCGCACATAGGCCGGGTTCACACAGTTCGAGGTCACCCCATGGGGAGCGCCTTCCAGCGCGGCCGTCTTGGACAGTCCTTCGAGACCATGTTTGGCGGCCACATAGGCGGACTTGAAGGCCGATGCCCGCAGACCATGGACGGAGGACACATTGACGATCCGGCCCCAGCCCTGCGCGTACATATGCGGGAGGGCACCGCGGATCAGGCGGAACGGCGCCTCCAGCATCACGGTCAGCACCGTGTGGAACACCTCGGGCGGAAACTCCTCCAGAGGCCGTACGAGTTGCAGTCCGGCGTTGTTGACCAGCACGTCCACGCCGGTGGCGGCGCGTTCGGCCGCGTCCAGGTCGGTGAGGTCCACGACGCGCGGGACGATGCCGCCCGCCAGGTCGCCCGCTCGCTTCGCATGGTCGGCCAGGTCGGCCAGGCCCGCCGCGTCCCGGTCGACGGCACGTACCTCGGCCCCGGCGGCGGCCAGTCGCAGCGCGCAGGCGCGGCCGATACCGCTGGCGGCACCGGTGACGAGCGCGGTGCGGCCGTCGAGGTCGAGGGCGAGGGGCTGGACTCGGGAACCGGGGCCGAGGCCGGGGAGGGGGGTGGACGAGGTCATGTGCCGACCCTAAGCGGAACCCCACACTCACCACATATGGCAATCACCCATACTTCAGCCGACAGTCATAGGGTCGAACCATGTGGGTGCATCGGACATGGCCTGCTTGATGCGGAAGAGGGCGAACTCGTGGAGTTCGGGCAGCGCGTCCACCGGGAACCAGCCGACTTCCAGTGACTCGTCGTCGTTGACCCGGGCCTCGCCGCCCACGGCCCGGCAGCGGAGGGTGATGTCCATGTACTGGCAGATGTCGCCGTTGGGGTAGGTGACCGGCTCCAGCGCCTGGACCAGGACCACCCGCTCGACCACACAGTGCACCGCGGTCTCCTCGTGGACCTCCCGCACGGCGCAGGCCGCGGGCTGCTCACCGGGCTCGGGGATGCCGCCGATCACCGACCACTTGCGGGTGTCGGACCGCCGGCCGAGCAGCACTCTGCCCTCGTCGTCGAAGACGATCGCGGTGACCCCGGGGAGCCAGAGCAACTGCTGCCCGGCAAAGACCCTGAGCGTGCGGAGGAAATCAGGGATAGCCATGGTTCCGACCCTAGCGGCCCACGGCCCGGCACCGGTCGCTTCCGGGGCCTGACGACGCCCCGCGCTGAGCGGCGCCGGCCGCCCGGTGTCCGCAGACAACCATGTGTGCGACAGACACCCGGTATGCGGCAGACACCGGGTGTGCGGCAGGCGCAGGCAGACGTATGGCAAGCGCACACCCGGCGGCGTACGGCGGCGGGCGGCTACGCGTCACCGGCGCGCCGGGCGCGCAGACCGGACCCGATCGCCCAGCCGATCCCGCCCGCGGCGACCAGCACCAGGGCGATCTCCGGGAGGATGCCCAACTCGGTGGCGGGGGTCGTGGAGGTGCGCAGCGGCACCTTCTGGACGAGGTAGGCGGGCACGAACATGCCGGTCTTCTGGGTGATCCGCCCGTCCGGCATGATCACCGCGCTGACGCCGCTGGTCACGGGCACGGTCACGGTGCGGCTGTGCTCGACGGCACGGATGCGGGACATGGCGAGTTGCTGGTACGTCATCTCGCTGCGGTCAAAGGTGGCGTTGTTGCTCGGCACGGAGATCATCTCCGCGCCGCGCGTCACCGTGTCCCGCACGGCCCAGTCGAAGGCGGCCTCGTAGCACGTGGCCAGGCCCACCTTCGTGCCCTTGATGTCGAAGACGCCCGGCTTGTCGCCCGGACTGAAGTCCTGGCGGGCCATGTCGGTCCAGTCCTTGTTGATCGCGCCGACGAGCGAGCGCAGCGGAAGGTACTCGCCGAAGGGCTGGATCCGCCGCTTGTCGTAGGTCTGCGTCGGGCCCTTGACCGGGTCCCACAGGATCTGCTCGTTGAGCAGCTTGCCGTCCCGCTCCACGACACCGCCGACGGAGACGGGCACCCCGATGTCCCTGGCCGCCTGCTCGATCACGTCGGCGGCGTCGGCGTACGCGAAGGGGTCGAGGTCGGAGGAGTTCTCCGGCCACAGGACGAAGTCGGGCTTGACGGCCTTGCCCGCCCGGACGTCGGCGGCGAGCTTGTGCGTCTCGCGCGCGTGGTAGTCGAGCACGGCCCGCCGCTGGGCGTTGAACTCCAGACCGGCGCGCGGCACGTTGCCCTGGATGAGCGCCACCGTCGCGGTGCCGTTCTCCGCCGCGTCGCTCACCAGCGCACGGGCCGCGACGGCACCGGCCACCGGCACGGCGACGCTCAGCAGCGCGGCGGTCGCGGCGGCGCGCCGTACGGTCCGGGTGCGGCGCCGCTCGGCGATCAGCCGCCCGACCTCGTACAGCCCGAATCCGCACAGGACGACCGCGAAGCCCAGGACGGGGGTGCCGCCGACCGCGGCGAGCGGCAGGAAGACGCCGTCCGCCTGACCGAACGCGATCTTGCCCCAGGGGAAGCCGTTGAAGGGCACGCGCGCGCGTGCCGCCTCGCCCGCCGTCCAGAGGGCGGCGGCCCACACCGGCCAGGCGGGCAGCCTGGAGACCGCGGCGACGCCCACACCGACCAGGGCGACGAAGACCGCCTCGATCAGGACCAGGGCCAGCCAGGGCAGGGGCCCGACCTCCACGCTGGTCCACACCAGCAGCGGCAGCAGGAAGCCCAGCCCGAAGAGGTAGCCGAGGCCCAGGGCGGCCTTCCAGCTCCGGCCGCGCAGCACCCAGCCGAATCCGGCGAAGGCGGGCAGGGCCAGCCACCACAGGGTCCGGGGCGGGAAGCTGACGTAGAGCAGCACTCCGCAGAGTACGGAGGCGGCGGCCGGGACCAGGCGCAGCAGTCGGCGGCGGCCGGCCGGCGCGGCGGGACGCGGCCGGAGCTGGTCCGGCTGGTCCACGGAAGTTGCGGTGACGGTCACCCGGGTGAGTGTACGGCGGCCGTCGCCGCCGCCGACAGCACGGTCCGGCGCCGGCACACCGCCGGTCGTCGCTGGTGAGCGCCTGTTCTCCGGGGCCGGCGACGAGTGCCCGGCTCCGCTCGGCGTCCCCGGGGCACGGGGTCGCGAGGTCCGTCGGTTCGGGTCGGAGCGCGCGTCGGTACCTGGTGGAATCATGCCGTTCCTCCGCTTCTGGCCCCGAGACCGGTCAGGAGCCGTTACGGTGTGCGCAGCCTCGGCGACGCGGCCGGACCGGCGCTGGCCACCGGGGCCGCGTGCTGTGCCGCCTGGGCGACGACCGTACCGGCGCTGCGGATCGGGCTGGCCACGCTGGCCTGCGCCACCGTGCCGGCCGGGGTCGCGCTGGGGTCGGCGGCCGGGTGCGTGGCCGGGGCGGCCGTCCTGCTGTGCTCGCTGGCGGCGGGTTCGGCGCGCGGCCGGGGTGTCTGGCTGGCGGGATCGGCGACGGCGGCGGTGCTGGTGGCGGCCGGTATCTGGGCACTGGCCGCACTGGCCGCGGAGGCGCTGCCCGACGGCCTCGCCGGGGCGCTCGACGACCGGTTCGCCGCGTACCGGGTGCCGCGCTGGCAGGATGCCCTGCGGCTGGCGGGCCGCAACAGCGTGCTGGGAGTCGGCCCGGGCCGCTCCGGTGAGCTGGGCGGGGCCGCGGCGGGGTCGTCACCGGTCGACGGCGGGCCGCACTCGGCCCCCTTGCAACAGGCCGCCGAGCAGGGCCTGATCGGGGTGTTCCTGCTGGTCGCCGTGTTCTGCTGGGTCCTGTACGCCCTGTGGCGCACCCCGCGCCCGACACCGGTCGCGCTGACCGCGGGCGCGGCCCTGACGGCGCTGGCCGCGCTCGCCTCGGTGAGCGACGCGCTGAGCTGCACGCCGGTGACGGCGGGCGCCGGCCTCCTGGCGGGCTGGGCCACCGCCCGGCCTTGGACGAGCGGCACGGGCGACGCGAGCGGCACGGGCGACGCGAGCGGCACGGGCGACGCGAGCGGGATCGGCGGCACGGGCGGCGTCACGGCACCCGCCCGCTGAGTGCCGCCGCCGGGCACGACGCGGCCCGACGTCGGCGGATCTCCCCGCCGGGCGCGCCTGCCGGGCACGTCTGCAGGACGCGTTGAGCGCCGCTCCCGGCCATACGGAGGTACGGAGGTACGGAGGTACGGAGGTACGGAGGTGCGGGCGCCATCCGAGCGGGCTCTCCCCGGGCGCCCGTCACAGCCGATGCCCGCGGGGAGGACCAGCCGCACCGACCCGACGGGGGAACGCTCCGGGTCAGCCGGCCGTTCCCGGTCTGATCGTGCGGAGGCGGTCCCTGATGACCCGTACCGCGGACTCCGCGTTGTCCACGGTGATCGTGAACGTGTGGCCGTCCCACAGACTCAGCACGATGCCCTCGCCTCGGCGTACGACGACCGCCGTGCCCTTCTCGGGGCGCCAGCGGTAGCCCCAGCCGCCCCACTGCCGCGGGGTGACGAGGGCGGCGAAGTCGGCACCGGCCACGTGCGAGAGCGGGATGCGGCGGCGCGGCAGCCCTATGTGGCCGCAGCGCACTTCCAGGGATTCCCGGTCGAGCTTGAGGTCGACGTGGACGAAGGCCAGCGTGCCGAAGAGCACCAGCAGGCCGGCCGCGATGCAGCCCACGACGGACATCACGAGCGGGGCGACACCGGCGGTCCAGGCGGAGTCGACGGCCAGCTCGATGCCGAGCGCGAGGCAGGCGGCGCCGACCAGCGCGAGCAGCCACTGGACCCGGTTGGTCGCCCGTCCCGTCCAGACGTCCGGGCGGAGCTTGTCGTCGGCGTCGGGGTGGTCCCTCATGCTTTATGAGGTTACTCAGGTTTCGTTGCGCGGGTAGGGCGTAGCGCAGGGTGACCAACCCGGGCGGAGCACGCCGGACCGGTCGGCCGTTCCTCGCACGCCGGTCAGCGGACCGGGCAGACGGACTTCAGGAAGCGGCCTTCCTCGTAGGACAGCGCCGTGTCCGGGAGCGTCGCCGCGCGGCCGCTCAGCAGCACCGTCAGGCTGGTGTCGCCGGCGGCGGCGGGGGCCGGTTCGACGCCGATCCGGCGGAGCGCCTGGGCGGCCACCGCTCCGGCGGTGCCGTGCAGGACGAGGGGCGGCCGGTCGGGCCGCTGGACGGCCGCGCGGATGCGCTCGGCGACCAGCTCGTAGTTGGTGCAGCCCAGGACGACCGTGGTCACGTCGTCCGGCGTGCGGGCGGCGGCCGAGGCGATCGCGGCCTCGATCGCGTCCTCGTCCGCGTGGTGCACGGCGTCCGCGAGGCCGGGGCAGGCCACCTCGGTCACGGTCACGCCGTCGGCGAAGCGCTCGATCAGTCCGCGCTGGTAGGCGCTGCCCGTGGTGGCCGGGGTCGCCCAGATCGCGACGGGTCCGCCGCCCGAGGCGGCGGGCTTGATCGCCGGTACGGTGCCGATGATCGGCAGCCGCGGCTCGAAGCGGGCCCGCATCGCCGGCAGGGAGTGCACCGAGGCGGTGTTGCACGCGACGATCAGGACGTCGGGCTCGTGGGCGGCGGCGGCCTCGGCGACGGCGATGGCCCGCTCGGTGATGTCCTCCGGGGTGCGCGGTCCCCAGGGCATGCCGTCCGGGTCCCAGGACAGCACGAGGTCCGCGTCGGGCCGCAGCCTGCGTACCGCGGCAGCGGCGGGAAGCAGGCCGATTCCGGAGTCCATGAGCGCGATCTTCACCCGGCCACGATAGTCGATGCGCCCTTGTGGGCCGGTCGGGTGGGGCAGACTGCCGCCGTGAGCGCCTTTCTGTGGATCACCGTGGTGTCGCTGGCCGCCTGGTGCTGGCTCCTGCTCGGCCAGGGCTTCTTCTGGCGCACGGACGTCCGGCTGCCCCGGCGCCGGGAACCGGAGGAGTGGCCGTCGGTCTGCGTGGTCGTGCCGGCCCGGGACGAGGCCGCCGTGCTCCCCGCCAGTCTGCCGTCGCTGCTGGCGCAGGACTATCCGGGGCGGGCGGAGGTCTTCCTCGTCGACGACGGGAGCACGGACGGCACCGGGGAGCTGGCGCGCGAGCTGGCGCGGCGGCACGGCGGGCTGCCGCTGACGGTGGACTCGCCCGGTGAGCCGCCGGCGGGCTGGACGGGCAAGCTGTGGGCGGTGCGGTACGGCATCGGGCTGGCACGCGCGCGCGGCCCCGAGTACCTGCTGCTGACGGACGCGGACATCGCGCACGCGCCGGACAGCCTGCGCGAGCTGGTGGCGGCGGCCCGCACCGGCGGCTTCGACGTCGTGTCGCAGATGGCGCGACTGCGGGTGGCGAGCCTGTGGGAGCGGCTCGTGGTCCCGGCGTTCGTGTACTTCTTCGCCCAGCTGTATCCGTTCCGCCGGATCGGCCGGAGGGGATCGCGGACGGCCGCGGCGGCGGGCGGCTGTGTCCTGCTGCGCGCGGACACGGCGGAGCGGGCGCGCGTCCCGGAGGCCATCCGGCACGCGGTCATCGACGACGTGGCGCTCGCGCGCGCGGTGAAGGCGGCGGGCGGCCGTGTGTGGCTGGGGCTGGCGGACCGGGTGGACAGCGTCCGCCCCTATCCGCGCCTGCACGACCTGTGGCGGATGGTCTCGCGCAGTGCCTACGCCCAGTTGCGGCACCAGCCGCTGCTGCTCCTCGGTACGGTCGCCGGGCTCGCGCTGGTGTACCTGGTGCCGCCGGCCGCCGTGGTCGTGGGCGCGGCGGGCGGCGGTACGGCGATCGCGCTGGTGGGAGCGTCGGCGTGGGCGGTGATGGCCGGGACGTACCTGCCGATGCTGCGCTACTACCGGCAGCCGCTGTGGCTCGCCCCGTTGCTGCCGTTCACCGCGTTCCTGTACCTGCTGATGACGGTGGACTCCGCCGTACAGCACTACCGCGGGCGCGGGGCCGCCTGGAAGGGCCGGACGTACGCCCGCCCGGACGCCGTGCCCGACGAGGGCTGAAGCCCGCTCACTTGCGGCCGGGCATCCAGTTCATGCCCCAGCCGTAGGCGCGGTCCACGGCCCGCTGGGGGCTCGTTCCGCGTTCCGGGACCAGGTAGCGCGCCTCGCGCCGGACGACGAGGTCGTCGCCGGTGTGGGTGATCAGGGCGAGCGCGCACACCGGGGAGGCCACGGCGCACTCGTCGAGCGAGAACTCGACGGGCGCGCCGTGCTGCGGCCGGAGGGTGACGGTGGCGTGCAGGTCGGCGAAGGATCGGGCGCCCTCGTAGATGGTGACGAAGACGAGGATGCGCCGGAAGTCGTCCTTGTGGTCGAGGTTGACGGTGAGGTTCTCGCCGCTCGCCACGGATCCGGTGCGGTCGTCGCCGTCGAGGTGGATGTACGGCGGCCGGTGCAGCGAGCCGAAGGCGTTGCCGAGGGCCTGTACGACTCCCTTGCGGCCGTCGGCGAGTTCGTACAGCGCGCACAGGTCGAGGTCCAGCTCGCGCCGGCCGCCCCACCGGGCGCCCCAGCCCGAGCGGCCCTTGCGCGTCTGCCAGTTGAGGTTCACCCGCAGGGCGCCGGAGGTGCCGCCCTGCTTGGCGAGCGAGACGGTGGGGGCCGCCTTGGTGAGCGTGACCTTGGTCAGCCGGACCGGCCGGCCGACGGGCGGGGCCGTGGACGGCGCCGGGGGCGCGGGC